>CAJQOH010000012.1 GCA_905479915.1 uncultured Flavobacteriales bacterium | reverse complement strand
AAATTTAGAAAATGTAAAAATCTGGCTACATGATTTTGTTAGAGACAACCTGACTAAAAAAGTTGTTGGAAGTATTACACATAATAACTTTTTTTTAAACAACTTTTATAGCGTTTTTTGAAATTAACATGGTATTACATGGTTTAGAAAAGACAAACGACAACGCTTATGAGAGGTATATAGTGTTTCATTCTTGGGGGATTCCAGATGAAGAAGTATACCCTATAGAAATATCAGAGAGTTGGGGATGTCCAGCTGTATCTAATAACTTTATGAAAGAGATGGATGAAATCCTTAAAGTGAAAGAAAAACCTTTGCTGTTTTGGATCTATGTTTAAAGAATAGTAACGTTCTGACTGTAAATTTGATTTTCAGAAGTAGCAGTAATTAAGTAATCACCTTTTGGGATAGTACTCTCAATAGGTACTGCAACTAAAATTTCATCTTCAACATTGATAACTACTTTAGAGTAAAATTCATTTCCTTTTTTATCTCTAATAACTACTAGTATTTCTTTTTCAAAAACCTCTTCAAAAGCAATGTTTATAATTTTATAGTCTTCAGAAAAATCAGGATGAAGGTTCATTCCTGCTGTTGCACCTTCTTTTTTCAGGTAATTTACAGGAACAATGTTAGAAACAGTTTCTTTTCCATTTTCATTTTTTAATGTTAATCTATAGTATGACAAGTTGTTTGAAGGTTCATCATCTAAATGAAAAAACTCTGTAGGTTGGTTAACTTGAGGAGCACCATAAACCATTGCAACTTCTTTCCAATCTTCTTTATTGGTACTTTTTTCAATAATAAAAGATGAAGCATTGATAGTAGATGATTTTTCCCACTTTAGTTGAACAGCATTCAGTTCTAAATCAATATTCGCTTGGAAGTTGGTTACTTTAGTTTCTTCTTTTTCTAATGCTTTATTTAATGATTCTTGTAAGGATTGTGCCGATAAGTTAAGGCAAATAGTTAGTGTAATTATGGTAGATAAAGTTTTCATTTTTTTTTGAATTTTCCCTAAAGTTAGTTAAAAATAGGTTTGTAACGATTTAACCTGCACTGGTTGTTAGTGTTGTGATTGTTAATAAACTATACTATTCCCTTTGAAATAAAGAAAAGTTTACGTGTTTAATTGTGGATAAAACCTTGACTATTTGATTGATATGAATAATTAAAAACTACAATTTCTATTGTACAAACTTTGAATTTGAAACATTTTCACTGAATAAGCGAAATGTTTAATTGTATAGGATTATTAAAGTAGTAGGAATAATTTAGTGATAGGGTGTTCCAGAAAAAGGACTAATTTTTTTCTTTCTAATTATAGCTCGAATTAAATTACCTTCAATATCAAATTCAAAATTCAAAGAGCTTTGAATTTGATCATTTTCGGAAGGTATAAAGTTAAAATCAGCATGAATATCATAGACAACGAGTTTTGACGATACCATTCTTTTTTTTGCTTCGTTGATATATTCTTGATTTTTTTTTACACACAATAAAGAATCTATTTCATACCATTTGTTGTAATGAATTTCTTTATGAATTTCTTGTTTTTTTGGTTTGAATTTTAATTTAGTAAGTTTTATTTTTTTCGGAATATTTAATGAATCTCTGTTTTTATTGACCCAATTTTTGGCTATTTCTCTACATTTTTTTTTGACTTGCCTTTTTTGTTTATTGATAACTCTATATTCATTATCACATAAATATTGTGCTTTTGAGTTTGTCGTGAAAAAAGCAATAAAAGATAGTATTAATATATATTTTAAGACTCTATACATATGTAACTAATTCATTACGAAATAAATAAAGAAAAGTTACTACTTTGGAAAAAATGATAAAAGAGGAAAAAAGTGGGCAAGCTACTTATATCGCACCGCTACAACCTCTTATCCTTGCTCTGTTCCCAGCCTGGGGAAGTTCAGAAGGAGCTGGTCGTATAAGACTTGCCCACTGCAAAAGTAGAATTATCTTTTAATTATTTGTTAAAGGGTCATAAAAAAATATTCTTTTATTCAACAACTTCATTATCTTTGACGGAAATGAATCAAGAATTAGATATATCAGTGGTTATTCCTCTTTTAAATGAAGAGGAGTCATTAAAAGAACTTACCGATTGGATTGGTAAAGTAATGCATGAGAATAAATTTACTTACGAAGTAATTTATGTAGATGATGGTAGTACTGATAGTTCTTGGGAGATTATAGAAGGTTTAAAACTTCAAAACCCCAATATTAAAGGAATTAAGTTTAGAAGGAATTATGGTAAATCTGCTGGGTTGAATGTAGGTTTTGCTGCGGCAGAAGGAAAGGTTGTATTTACTATGGATGCCGATTTACAAGATAGCCCTGATGAATTACCTGAAATGTATCGTATGATTATTGAGGATGGTTGGGATTTAGTTTCTGGATGGAAAAAGAAGCGTTATGATCCATTAACCAAAACAATACCTACTAAGCTTTTCAATTTGGCTACACGTAAAATGTCTGGAATCAATAATTTACATGATTTTAATTGTGGGTTAAAAGCATATCGTAAAAATGTAGTTAAAACTGTTGAGGTTTATGGAGAAATGCATAGATATATTCCAGTATTAGCTAAATGGGCAGGATTTTCTAAAATAACGGAAAAGGTAGTAATACATCAAGAAAGAAAATATGGGGTTACTAAATTTGGTTTAGAACGTTTTATTAATGGTTTCTTGGATCTATTATCGATAACCTTTATTTCAAAATTTGGGAAACGTCCAATGCATTTATTTGGATCATTGGGAACTATAATGTTTGGAATGGGTTTTATTAGTGCAGCTTATATTGGTGCAATTAAAATTTACCATTTAAGTCAGGGTGTAAAGACTGTCTTAGTTACTGATAATCCTTATTTTTATATAGCATTGACCTCTATGGTTATAGGATCATTACTTTTTATAGCAGGATTTTTAGGAGAGTTAATATCTAGAACTTCTACTACAAGAAATCAATACAACATCGAAAAAGAAATTTAAGAAGCAATATTATTATACCTACTGAGTAAGACAATTAAATGAAAATTATTATCATAGGTCCAGCTCATCCTTATAGAGGTGGAATATCATTATTTAGTAATCGTTTGGCTGAGGCTTTATCGGTTAGTGGTCATGATGCTAGCATTGTTACTTTTAAAATGCAATATCCTGGGTTTTTATTTCCAGGAAAAACACAGTTTTCTGAAGATAAAAGCCTTACTAAAGTTAGTATACTTAGATTAATAAATTCAATCAATCCTATTAATTGGATTAAAGTTGGAAAAAAAATTAGAGCTGAACAGCCTGATTTAGTCATATTTAAATATTGGATGCCTTTTATGGCTCCATGTTTTGGGACCATTTCTAAATACATTAAAAAAGGTACTAACATTAAAATTATATCTATTGTTCATAATCTTATACCCCATGAAACACGAATTGGAGATTCTGTTTTAACCAAATTCTTTTTAAAAAGAATAGATGGCTTTATAACCATGTCTAGAAGTGTGTTGTCTGATCTTGAAAAATTTGATACGGTTAAACCGAAAACATATTCTCCACATCCGTTGTATGATAATTTTGGAGAGGTTAAAACAAGAAAAGAAGCTTTAAAAGCACTGAATTTTGATGATGAATTTAATTACATGCTATTTTTTGGAATAGTGAGAAAGTATAAAGGGTTAGATATTTTATTGAAAGCTTTTGCAGATAAGAAATTGAATAAGGGTTCTTTAAAATTAATTGTGGCTGGAGAATTTTATGAAGATGACAGTGAATATGATGAACTTATAACAAAGCATGGTTTAGAGGAGAATGTTATTTTAACAAAATCTTTTATTTCAGATGATCAAGTTGTAAATTATTTTTGTGCTGCAGATATTATTGTTCAACCCTATAGAATGGCTACACAAAGTGGTGTAACTCAAATAGCGTATCATTTTGATAAACCAATGTTGGTTACTAATGTTGGTGGTTTGGGTGAAATTATTCCGCACAATAAAGTTGGATATGTTGTTGAACCAAATGAAAAATCGGTAGCCGATGCTATAATCGATTTTTATGAAAATAAAAGGGAACAAGAGTTTATTGAAGGTGTAAAGGAAGAGAAAAAGAAATACAGTTGGCAAAAAATGGTTGAAACAATTAATACACTTTCTAAAGATGTATAAAAGTAAAGCACCATTAAGGTTAGGGTTGGCTGGTGGGGGAACAGATGTTAGCCCCTATTCTGATGAAGAAGGCGGTGCTGTTTTAAACGCAACGATAAATTTATATGCATACGCAACTATTCGTGAAAGGACAGATGGTAAAATTGTATTTAGCGCAGAAGATAGGGATGAAAATTATGAATGCGATACAATCGAAAAAATTGAGATAAACGGAATACTTGATTTACAAAAAGGTGTTTACAATAGAATAATTAAAGACTTTGTAAATAAGCCATTATCATTTGAACTTATCACAAGCTCTGATGCTCCAGCAGGATCAGGACTGGGAACTTCTTCAACTATCGTTGTGGCCATTATAGGTGCTTTTAAAGAGTGGTTGAATCTTGATTTATCAAAACATGAAATTGCACAGTTGGCTTATAAAATTGAACGAGAAGATTTAAACATGGCCGGAGGAAAGCAAGATCAATATGCAGCAACATTTGGAGGTGTAAATTTCATGGAATTTTCAAGTAATAATAAAGTAGTTGTAAATCCAATAGAACTAAAACAGAGAACTATAGTTGAATTAGAAAATAATTTAGTGCTGTATAACACATCAACAAGTAGAGTCTCAGCAGAAATTATAAAAGATCAAACAGAAAATATCGTTAATAATAAAGTTGTTTCGGTAGAAGCAATGAATTGTTTAAAAGAGCAGGCCAGTTTAATGAAGGAAGTTTTATTGACTGGTTGGGTAGATGAAATTGCTGCTATTTTAGATGCAGGATGGCATCACAAGAAACAATTGGCGGATGCGATTACTAACCCTCAATTGGACGAAATTTATAACGCAGCCAAAAAAGCTGGAGCTTCTGGCGGTAAAATTTCTGGAGCTGGAGGAGGAGGATTCTTTTTCTTTTATTGTTCGAATAATACAAGGGATAAAGTAATAGAGAGTTTGGAACAATTTGGAGGCGATGTAAGGCCTTATCAGTTTTCAAATGAAGGTTTAGTAACTTGGACGTTAAAATGATTAATGAAGCCATTATATTAGCCGGAGGATTCGGAACCAGATTAACAACGGTGAAAGATGTTCCTAAACCAATGGCACCAATTAATGGTGTTCCTTTTTTACAGATTTTATTGGATGACTTGTTGGTGAAAGGAATTTCTAAATTTTATTTGGCTGTAGGTTATCAGCATAAAGTAATTATTGATTATTTCGGGCCTTCATATATGGGGTGTAAAATACAATACATTATTGAAGATACTCCATTAGGAACGGGAGGAGCAATTAAAAAAGCATTAGAACATGTTTCATCGGATAATGTGTTTGTGTTTAATGGAGATACTTATTTTGATGTTGATATTGAATTAATGTATCAACAACATAATTCATGTAGTCCAGAAATTACGTTAGCTTTAAAACCATTGATAAACTTTGATCGTTACGGGGCTGTTCAGATCAATGATAAATTAAGAATTACTAAATTTTCAGAAAAGAAATTTTATACAGAAGGATTGATAAATGGTGGTGTTTACCTTATGAATTCTGATGTTTTTAAGAGTTTAAACTTACCTGAACAATTTTCTATGGAACAAGTTTATTTTGAAAAATACTGTTCTGAAAAACAGTTAGAAGGATTTATTGATGAAGGGTACTTTATCGATATCGGAATTCCTGAAGATTATGAAAAGGCTCAGGTTGAATTACAAAATTTCGGATAGAATTATAATCATCACTTTTTAATTAGTAGTATAAAAAAAGCCATCCTTTTCAGGATGGCCTTGTTTATCTTGCTGTTCTTTATTGCCTAGTTTTTGTTAGGTAAGAAAGAATAGTTTTTAGCGTAATCTAACATTTGCTCTGCAAAGTCATCTGGATAAGTTACTTGGATGTTCGTAATTTCTCCAGCTTCATTCATTTCAGGAACTAATTTAGGGTTAATAAATCCACCGTAAGGAGCATTGTTTAATTTCTCTGCTCTTTCTAATACTTCTGCATGGATAGCTTGATCAACTTGTACACCGTAATTCTCTACTAAATTTTTACCAGCTTCATAATCACCTTCAGATTTAATCTTTTGGATTAATCTTAATAAGTCACCAAAAATAGTTCTTAACTTATCATAATCATTAACTACGAAGAACGTTTTACCATCTTTAGTTACTTTTTCAATAACATTATCAGCAGCACCTTTCTCCATTGCCCAAGCAGCATTTAATTGTCTATTTCTCATATGAGCTTCTTCAATAATAGCTCCTTTCTTTAAACGAATTAATTGAGTAAGTAGACCATTTCTGATATAACCATCATAAGCAGTTTTACCAACATCTAATGAAGAAACTAATCCCATTTCAACTAACTTAGGATCCATTAAATAATAAAGACCAACTAAATCAGCTCTAGCTTCTTCTAAAGTAGAAGCATAGTTTTTTAATGTTTCTTTTGGAGTTCCAACACCTGGGTTAATTTGCCCTGAAGCATGTCCAATAACTTCATGTAAAGACGTGTGCATTTTGTCACCAATACCACCATGCTCTTCTTCCATTTCTTTTTCTTTAGCAGTGTAGCAGAATTCATCTAACATTCCTGAACTTCCTGCTTTGCTGTAACCATTAATTACACTTCCTAAACTAACAGATTTAGAACCATGAGTTGCTCTAATCCAGTTTGCATTTGGTAAATTCACTCCAATTGGAGTAGATGGAGAAGCATCTCCAGATTCAGCCGCAACTTCAACAACTTTGTAAGTTACACCAACAACTTTTTTCTTTTTGTGCTCATCCATAATAGTTGAGTTATCCTCAAACCATTGAGCGTTGTTTGCAACAACAGCCATTCTTTCTGAAGCTTCAAAGTCATTCATTTGAATTACAGTTTCATAAGAACCTCTATATCCTAAAGGATCATTATAAACTTCAATAAATGAGTTGATGTAATCAATATCTCCTTCAGTAGCTTTTACCCAAGCAATGTTATAAGCATCCCAAGTTTTTAAATCTCCTGTGTTGTAATATTCAATTAATAATTTTAATGCATCTGCTTGAGCAGTATTTTCAGCAACCTCTACAGCTTTTCCTAGCCACATTGTAATTTGATCAATTGCTTCACCATACATTCCACCTGATTTCCATACTCTTTCTTCTAAACCATTTTCAGTTTTAACCAATTGAGAATTTAAACCGTAAGAAATAGGAGTCGCATCTGATTTATCCATTTTAGCAGCGTAAAAATCTTCAGCTTCTTTTTGAGTTACATCTGGCCCGTAAAAATTTGATGCAGAAGCTAATAGCATATCTTTAGAAGCATCTAAACTTACTTTTTTGTTGTCAATTTCTGGGTTAAAAATTACTTCGATAATATCATCAGCTAATTCAGTTTTAGTATCGGCCATTAAAGAAGCGAAATATTCTTTAGAAAAAGCAGGCTCAAATTTATCCATTGAATAATGGTGGTGAATACCATTTGCAAACCAAACTCTTTTGGTATAAACCATAAATTTAGTCCAATCGTCAGAAGCTTTATCACCACTATAATTAGTTATAATGTTTTCTAAAGCTCTTCTTATTGTTAAGTTATGACGGTAGTTTTGATCCCAGATAATATCTCTACCAGCATACCCTGCCTGAGATAAAAAGTAAACCAATTGCTTTTGGTTTAACGTTAATTTATCAAATCCATTTATTTGATACTTAACAATTTTAATGTCAGAAAAACGTTCAGTTTTCCATCTAAATCCATCTTCATCTTTTGTAGTATATTCTTCAGTATACCAAGCTTTATTATCAGTTTCAGTTGAAACAACTTCTTCTGTTTGTTCTTTATGCTTAGCATCTCCTCCACATGAATAAAGTAGAGTACTTACTGTAGCAGTTAACATTAAATATTTTGTAAATTTCATAGATAGTATTTTAGCTTAAATTTATTAAGGGTCACAAAAGAAAATAAATTAAGTGAATTTTCCAATAAATTTAGACCAGAATTTTCCTATAGTCCTTGAGTCTTATAAATCAGTCGATTAGTTATTTCTGGATTTACGGTTCAATAAAAGTCTAGATTATTTCGTTTAGTAACATTTAAGGTATAATAATTGTTCGTAACGAACAGTAATTCACTAATTTTGTAGCTAGTATGAAAAACGTATTTGTAGTCATAATTGTATTGTTTAGTCAAGCTGTTTTTTCCCAAGAAGGGAATAAAACAGATGCAAAAGGTAAGCAGGGCGAGTGGAAGAAGTATCATGAAAATGGTGCGTTACGTTATGTTGGTAGTTTTAAAAATGATCAACCAATAGGGGAGTTTACCTATTACTATAATACTGGAAAAATACAATCAAAAATGACCCATACAAAAAATGGTAGTTATTCGATAACCTATCATAAAGAAGGTGGACCAAAAGCTGTAGGTAAATTTGTGAATCAAAAAAAGGATAGTACTTGGGTGTATTATGATTTGGATGGCTATAAAATTGCTTCAGATTATTATGTTAAAGGATTGAGAAATAGGATTTCCAAAACCTTTTATCAGAGTGGGAAAGTTGCTGAAGAAAAAGAGTATAAGGATGATTTTGAACAAGGTTCTTGGAATAAGTATTGGGAAGATGGAAAGAAAAAAATGACTGCAACATATGAAAAAGGAGCTCTAGAGGGGAAAGCAGTTTATTATAATTCTTTAGGTGTAAGATCAATTTCAGGCTATTATTATCATAGTTTAAGAAATGGAATTTGGGTTTATTTTGAGGATGACGGTAAGGCTGTTAAAAAGAAAGAAGAGTATAATAATGGTAAGAAGGTTTATAAAAATGAAGATGATAAGTACATCAAACCAGAAGACCAAGAACCAATAAATGAAGATTTTCTAAATCCAGAAAGCTTCGGAATGCCAAGATAGATTTGAATAATGAGTAGTAAAGGAAAAGTTTTAGTGGCTATGAGTGGTGGAATTGATAGTTCTGTTGCAGCAATGTTATTACATGATGAAGGTTATGAAGTAATTGGTTTAACCATGAAAACTTGGGATTATGCTTCATCTGGTGGAACCAGAAAAACAACAGGGTGTTGTAGTTTAGATGATATTAACGATGCTAGACAACTTGCTGTTGAAATGGGTTTTCACCACATTATTTTAGATATAAGAGAAGAATTTGGAGATGCAATCATTGATAATTTTGTTGATGAGTATGTTGCAGGAAGAACTCCTAACCCTTGTGTTTTATGTAATACTCATATTAAATGGGATGCTTTATTAAGAAGAGCTGATCAGTTAGGTTGTGAGTTTATAGCTACAGGTCATTATGCTCAGGTAAGACAAGAAAATGATCGTTATGTTATTTCTAAAGGGTTGGATGAAAATAAAGATCAATCCTATGTACTTTGGGGATTGAGTCAAGAAAGTTTGGCTAGAACAATGTTTCCTTTAGGAGGATATTCTAAACCTGCTATTCGAAAAATGGCACTAGATAGAGGTTATGAAGAACTTTCTAAAAAAGGTGAAAGTTTTGAAATTTGTTTCGTTCCTGATAATGACTATAGAGGGTTTTTAAAACGTAGGGTAAAAGGTTTGGAAGAGAAAGTTAAAGGTGGAGATTTCTTGAATATGGACGAGAGTGTGATAGGGAAACATCAGGGTTACCCTTTTTATACTATTGGTCAACGTAGAGGTTTAGAAGTTGCCTTTGGTGATCCGCGTTATGTAATTAAGATAAATCCAGAATCCAATACAGTAGTGCTTGGAACAAAAGAAGACTTGAATAAAAAAACAGTTTTTGTACGTGATCCTAACTTTATTAAATACAAAGATTTGAAAAATGAGATGGAAGCATTGAGTAAAATCCGTTACAAAGATAAAGGAGCAAATAGTTCTATTTCTACGACTGAAGATGGTCGAATTAAAATTGATTTTTTCGAAGATGTTCAAGGTGTAGCTCCAGGTCAATCTGCCGTATTCTATGATGGGAATGATTTGATTGGTGGTGGTTTTATCGATAATGAATAATTGATTCTTCTATTTTTCCGTATTTTTAACCTATGAGAAAAGTATTTTCCCTCATATCTGTTATTACCGTAATTTTATTTTCTTGTTCTAAAGATGAGGAAATTACAGCAACTGAAATTGCATACGATTATGCAGGTTTAGAGGTAGGGAAATACGTTGTTTATGATGTAGATTCTCTTACTCATAATGATTTTACTGGAACTATTGATACGGCTTCATATCAAATTAAAGAAGTTGTAGATTCTAAATTTACTGATTTAGAAGGTGAAGAAGCATTTAAAATTATTCGTTACCGAAAGGATCATGATACTTTAGCTTGGAATTTATTAGATGTTTGGAGTAGTAAGATAACAGCTACTAACTTTCAAAAAACTGAAGAAAATATTAAATATGTTAAATTAATATTTCCTGTTAAGCTTGATAAAACGTGGAATGGAAATGCGATGAATAATAATTCTGAACAAGAATATATCTTTACTGCAATTAATCAATCAGAGACAATAGGAGGAATAGCCTTAGGAAGTGTTTTAACGGTGTTACAGTACGATAGTCCTGAGAAGTTACTTACTCCAGAATTATTTGAAGAGAAGTATGCCAGAGGGATTGGTATGGTCTATAAAAGAAGTTTGAGTTTATCTAGAGGTAGTTTTTCTGGACCATTTTTAGGATATGATGTGACCATGACTTTGTCTTCTTACGGAGGTTAATTTTTTGGGAGAATAATATTTTGGTCTAATTTTGGTTTATAATATAGCATATGAGTAAATCAATAAAATATATTACTTTCGTTTTTATCGTATTTTTTTCATTGAATAGTTCTGCACAGTTCTATTCTCAAGAAAATACAAATGAGGCTAAAGACATGGTAGCTATTTGCAATAGCTTTACTTTTTTAGAATTGTATAAGTCTGATAAAGGTATTATTCCAAAAGGCTATACAAAGAGGTTTACATCTGGTGTTTTTGGTATGGATAATAAATATCAGATCTATCAAACTAAAACAAAAGCTGTAATTAACCTTAGAGGTTCTACTACCAAGAAAATTAGCTGGATGGAGAATATTTATTCAGCCATGGTTCCTGCAAAAGGTCAAATTAAAATAGAGCAAGAAGCCTTTGATTATAATTTTACTTCTAATGAAGATGCAGGTGTTCACGCTGGATATGCATTGGGAATTGCATTTTTGGCTAAAGATGTAATCAATAATATAAAGAGTTTAAATTATGATGGTATTTATGATATTACCATCACAGGTCATAGTCAAGGAGGAGCATTGGCTATTTTATTGAGAGCTTATTTAGAAAATTTACCCAAAGATGTTATTTCAGAAAAGAATAAATTTAAGACTTATGCTTTTGCTCATCCTAAAGTAGGGAATAAGGTATTTGTTGAAGCTTATACTAGCAGTTTTGAAAAAGGAACAAGCTATAGTATTGTTAATGTAAAAGATTTTATTCCTCGAATGCCATTGTCGCAAAACGAGCATAAAAAAATGCCAACAACAGAAAGTTTATCTAAATTAATTTTTGATAAATCATACAGTGCTAAAGATGCAGCAATAGGAACTTTGGGTAAAATGTTTGGAAGTACTATTGATGGATTAGTTAATTACACTTCGGAATCAGCTTTAAAAGAAATATCTAAAAAGGTAGGAGAGATAAAGATGCCAAATTACCTTGAGGGTGAAGATTATGCGGAAATGGGAAATAGAATAGAATTAATGCCATTTGTATATCCTAAAATTTTAAAAGATCCTGAAATTTTAAAGAATGACTCTTTGACTGAATACCATAAGATGAATGATCAAGGAGTATTTGAAGATGAATCAGTTTACAAAAGTGAACCTACTTTGTTTCAACATAAAACATATAACTACTATACAGGATTTCTTAAAAAGTTTTATCCTAAAGAGTATGATAACCTTGAATTAAAATATCTGCCAGAGAACTTGTAAGTTAAACAAGTTGGTTGTTATTGATTATTCCATAAACCTTTCCTGTTAGTTCTTTATCGATAAAAGGGGTGTTTTTAGATTTAGAAATGATCTCTTCTTTTTTCAGACTCCATTTCTCATTTGGACTAAAAAGTGTAAGGTTTGCTTTTGTTCCTTCTTTAATTTCTATTTGTTCTAATCCTAAAATCTCTCTTGGAGAAGAAGTTATTTTTGCAATATAATCTACCAATTCCATTTTCCCATTTATGGCTGTATTGGCTGCAGAGAAGGAGGTTTGTAGGTTGATCATTCCGAATGCAGCATGATCAAATTCACATTGTTTATTTTCTATGTCTTCTGGAGTATGGTCTGAACAAATTGCATCTATTGTTCCGTCTTTTAACCCTGCGATTAAAGCTTTAATATCTCCTTTGGTTCTTAGCGGAGGATTTACCTTGTAATGGTTATCAAAATTAAGTAGTTCAGTCTCGTCAAGTAGTAGGTGATAAGAATTAACATCTGCAGTAATATTGATTCCTTTTTTCTTAGCAGCTTTAATTAGTTCAACAGATTTTTTAGTGGTGATATTTGATAAGTGAATTTTTGAGTTACAGTATTCCGCTAAGAAAATATCCCTACTAACAATTAACTCTTCCGCTAAAGCAGGAATTCCTTTTAAACCTAATTCTGTACTGACAACACCCTCATTTATTTGGCCGTTATTGTTGAGCTCTTTGTCGTTAGGGAAGTTAATGATTAATCCCTTAAAAGATTGACTGTAAAGGAGAGCTTTGTTTAATAGACTTGATTTTGAAACGCTTTTTTTGTTGTCTGTAAAAGCAATTGCACCTGCAGTGTGCATGTCGTACATCTCTGCGATCTCTTTTCCTTCACAGTTGTGAGATAAACTTCCTGCAGGGTATGCATCTACAATGTTTGCTTTTGTTTTGTTAATGATGTATTCAATTCCGCTTTTTGTGCTGGTTGAAGGAGTTGTATCTGGCATTACCATAACACCAGTAAAACCTCCTTTAGCAGCAGCTTTTAACCCTGAATTTAAATCTTCTTTATATTCATGTCCTGGATCACAAAAGTTAGCTCTCATATCGAACCATCCCGCAGAAATATGTAGGTCTGGAAAACTTATTTCCTGAATGTTTTTAGGGTTCTTAAGTTTTGATCCAATTTTAATAATTATTCCTTTTTCTATAAGGATGTCAACAGTTTTTCCATTTAATTTAGAATTGCTGTCAATTATTTTTGCAGATTTAATTAAAGCGTTCATTTGAATATTTTTATTAAAACTATTTCAGCTGCCAAAAAAAGCAAAGCTAAAATAATACAATATTTCCAATATTTTTTTCCAATATTTAAATCGGTTAAGGCAGATTGAATTGTGCTGTTTGTTAAGTCTATGTATTCAGCATTTATTCCACTCAGTTGAATTTCTTTATCAATTTCATCAGATGAAAGATAACTCAAGTAAGATTCAGATCGATTGTAGTTGTAGGCTAGTCCAATTTTTGAAACCGAACTTTCTAAAAAGTAATTGTTAGCAGTTTTAATTTCAGAATTAATAAAAACCGTTGTGTTATTGTTTGTATTTCTCACTCGTGGTATAATGTCTAAGGTATTGTTTTTTATGTGATAGACATTTTCTTTAGTCGTAATCCTGTTCACATCAATAGTTGAGTTAGTTCCTATTGTATGAAATAGCGGGTAGTTGGTTTGACTTAAAAGTGCTATGTTGTAAAGTGTTGGCACAAATAAAGCATGGTTGGTGAAGTTGCTTTTTTGTTTGTCTAAGCTAACAGCACTTAAGTAAATGGTTCCTTTTCCAATTTTGTATTCAATTAAAAATGGATTTCCATTTTTTAAAGTTAAAACATTGTTTTTATAAGTAGTTGTTCCTTTAGAAAGTTGATAGTGTGAAGATACAACAGGTAAGTTTAGATTTCCTGTAGGAGTTCCCTCAAATACATTATTGTAAATGGGGTGATTCAAATTGATTTCTCGTACATTGTTTTTATTGGTGTCAATGGACGTGTAATAGTTAGTGCCTAGTAAACTTAAAAACTCTCTATAGCTATCAAAATCAATTTTGTTTGAAGGGAAAATTAGTAAGCTTCCGCCATTGTCTATAAATGCTTTAGTGGCATTGGATAATCCAGAATTAACAATTTCTATGTTGTGCATGATTACCAAGTTGCTACTTTTTATTAAGGCATAATCCAATTGTTTGCTATCAAAATTGGAATACTTAAAGACACTATCTGTGTTGTAAATTGAATTTAATGCAGGTTCATTTTCTCCAATTCCTAAGATGTTAATTTTCTCCGAAATGTTATAAGAAAAGTAAAAAGCATCATCCATTGTAATGGGATGATCTTTTAATTCAATTCTACCTTGTTGAATTCCATTGGTTTTATTTCTATAATTTAATGTGACAATGGTTTCATCATTTGCTTTTACAGAGAAACTTGCGGGAACAATGTTCTGATTGTTGATGTAAAGTTTAACAGGAATGTTTTCTAGGTTGTTTTCTGAATTGTTTTTTATACGAACGTTCAGAGCCTCACTTTGATTAATTAAATGGGTTGGAGAATTAAACCAGCAGCTATCGATATAAATGTTGCTAGTTTCAGAAGCTTTTATAGGAATGAGGTAGTTGTTGATAAGTGAATCTGATTCAATATTTTGAAAATCTGTTGTAGACTTTTGAAAATCAGAAAGTATGTAAAAAGATTTATTCTGCATCTCAGAAGAGTTTATCGCATCTCTATTTCTTGAGTAAATTTTAGAGAGTTTTCTACTACTTGTTGAAATGTTAATTCTTTCAATTTTATCAATAGTCTCTTCATTACTTAATATGCGTTGATCTCCGGTGTTGAAATTATTGGTGATTAAAACAAATTTATCTGTAGCTCTATACGAATTAACTAAATCAATCGCTTTGCTTTTGGCTTCATTTAATAAAGAGCCTTTCTCTCCAGTACTCTCCATACTGAATGAATTGTCGATATAAATTCCAATAATATTGTTTTGATTGGCAACATCATTATTTGATACTGGGATAAAGGGTTGAGCAAAAGCAAAAACTAAGAATATGATTGCGAATATTCTGCTAAGTAAAATTAGTAGGTGTTTAATTTTTGATTTAGCCTGAGTTTCTTGTTGAACTTCTTTTAAAAATTCTACATTAGAAAAGTAAATTTTTTTAAACTTTTTGAAGTTAAATAAATGAATGATAATGGGGATCGCTATTGCGAATAATGCGTAGAGGAACTCTGGATAAGCAAACTTCATTAAAGCCCAAAAGTATGAAAACTAATTTACATTGGTATTATTATTTAATATATCTGTGAATAGTGTACTACAATTATTAATTTTAACCTTCAAATTATTTAGGATATCGTATGAATAAAATACTTATTGCCAATAGAGGAGAGATTGCTTTACGTGTTATGCGCACAGCAAGAGAAATGGGAGTAAAAACAGTAGCAATTTTTTCTGAAGCTGATCGAGAAGCACCTTTTGTGAAATATGCTGATGAAGCAGTTTGTGTTGGACCTCCTCCATCAAATGAATCTTATTTACAAGTAGATAAGATTATCCAAGTGTGTAAAGATTTAGATGTAGATGGATTACATCCAGGATATGGATTTTTATCTGAGAATGCTGATGCTACACGAAAAATAACTCAAGCAGGAATTACTTTTATTGGGCCATCTCCAGAAGCTATGGAGTTAATGGGAGATAAGTTGAAGGCAAAAGATACGGTAAAGAGTTATAATATTCCAATGGTTCCAGGAACAGATGAAGCTATTGAAGATATTGCAGCAGCAAAAGAAATTGCTAAAGGAATTGGTTTTCCAATTTTAATTAAAGCTGCTGGTGGTGGTGGTGGTAAAGGAATGAGAGTTGTTGATAATGCTGATGAATTTGAAGAGCAGATGGATAGAGCTGTTAGTGAAGCAGTTTCATCATTTGGTAATGGAGCCGTTTTTATTGAAAAATATGTAGGTTCTCCACGTCATATTGAAATACAAATTATTGCAGATAGCCATGGAAATATAGTTTATTTATTTGAACGTGAATGTTCTATTCAAAGGAGACATCAAAAAGTAATTGAAGAAGCTCCATCTGCTGTTTTAACTCCAGAAATTAGAGAAGCAATGGGTAAATGTGCAGTAGATGTTGCCCGTTCTTGTGATTATGTTGGTGCTGGTACTGTAGAATTTTTATTAGAGAACAATAAGGATTTCTATTTCTTAGAAATGAATACTCGTTTACAAGTTGAGCATCCTGTTACAGAAATGATAACAGGAATTGATTTAGTAAAAGAGCAAATAAATATTGCTAGAGGAGAAAAGTTGAGTTTTACTCAAGATGAGGTTCAAATTAATGGGCATTCTTTTGAAGTAAGAGTTTATGCTGAAGATCCTATGAACAACTTTTTGCCTGATATTGGTACGTTAAATACCTATGTTAGACCAGAAGGTATGGGAGTTAGAGTGGATGATGGTTTTGAAGAAGGAATGGATATTCCAATTTATTATGATCCGATGATTTCCAAATTGATTACTCATGGTAAAGATAGAGAAGAGGCAAGACAAAGAATGATAAGAGCAATTGATGATTATCAAATTAGCGGTTTAGAAACTACAATGTCTTTTTGTAAATACGCAATGCAACATGAAGCTTTTATTAGTGGAGAATTCGATACTCATTTTGTGACAAAGCATTTTACTCCAGAAAAATTACAAAATTCAGACCCTGAAGGAGAAAAAATCGCAGCACTTTTTGCAGCAAGATTGTATGAGGAAGGAGCAGCAAATAAAGTGGTAGTTGAGTCAGAAAACACCATCTCTAAGTGGAAAATTAACAGAATGTAAAATAGTGTTTAGTTTATGGTGTTTAGTGTTTTGAAAAACTTATCCCATAAATCATACACTAAAAACCATGTACTAAAATGATAGATTTTAAAATAGAAAGCGGAGTAGGAATTATTACGCTTAATAGGCCTGATAAGTTTAACAGTTTTGTAAGACAAATGGCATTTGATTTACAAGCTCGATTAGATGAGTGTGAATCAAACAACGAAGTTAGATCTATATATCTTACAGGTACTGGAAAAGCTTTTTGTGCTGGACAGGATTTAGCTGAAGCAATTGATCCAGAACAAACTCAATTGGATAAAATTGTTGAAGAACATTATAACCCGATAATTGACCGTTTAAGAAAGATTGAAAAGCCAATTGTATGCGGAGTAAATGGTGTTGCGGCAGGAGCAGGGGCAAATTTAGCATTGGCTTGTGATATTACTATTGCTGGTAGTTCTGTTGCTTTTATTCAAGCATTTAGTAAAATTGGTTTAATACCAGATAGTGGAGGTACATATTACCTGCCACGTTTAATTGGTATGCAAAAAGCTGCAGCACTAATGTTTTTAGGAGATAAAGTAATGGCTGAAGAAGCTGTACAAATGGGAATGATCTATAAAGCTGTGGCTGATGAAGAACTGCAAGAAGTTGCTTTTGGAGTTGCACAAAAATTGGCTAAAATGCCAACTAAGGGTATAGGTTTAACGAAGCGTTTGTTGAATGAATCATATAACAATGATTTAACCAGGCAGTTGATTAGAGAAAATGAAGTACAAACTGAAGCAGGTCAGACTTACGATTACCAAGAGGGAGTGAATGCTTTCTTAGAGAAAAGAAAACCTGAATTTAAAGGAGAATAGTAGGCAATGCCTGCGAGTAATTATCAAGTAGTTAATTTATTGTTTTGATGAAAATAAAATTCATATTGTTTTGCTTGTTAGGAATCTATTCTTTTGAGGGGATTGCACAAGGAAGAGTAGATGGTTTTTTTAAAGGAAAAGGAAATCTCGACCTTGTACTTGGTGGAGGGTATGAATCTAACCCTAATTATTTTGCTGGTACCAATAAGGTGGCTTTACAAAGAACGGTTACAATTTATAATACTTTTTTAGCTTATGGTATTACAGATAAACTTGATGTTAATGTATCATTACCCTATGTTGATGTTAACGGAGTAGAGAGTGATTTTCAAGATTATTCAATTTTTTTAAAGCATAAAGTTTACGATAAAAAAAGATGGACAATTAGTCTAGCCGGAGGTTTTTCTTCAAATGTAGGGGATTATCAAACAGAAGGAGGAAATGCAATTGGTCAAAAAGCAAAGACGGTAGACGGAAGATTAGTTGTGCATCATTTTGCTAAAAATGGTATTTTCTTTACAGGACAAACAGGGTATTCATATAAAGGTGATCCTGTACCCAATTCAATTCCATTAACTATAAAAACTGGGTTAGCAAAATCAAAATATTATTTTGACGTATGGTATGATTTTCAGCATGGAATTGGAGGCCTTGATTATAGAGGAACACCAACTCCAGCAACATTTAGACAATTGGGGGTAAGTTACCATAAAATAGGAGGAACGTTTTATAAGCCAATTTTCAAACATTTAGGTGCTTATGTTGGCGCTTCTTATGTATTGGTAGGAAGAAATGTGTCTCAAGGGTTTGGGGTTAATGGAGGATTAGTATTAAAATATTTTAAGAAGAAATCAAATGAATAAACAAACAATAGTAGGAGTTTTAGGTGCAGGATCAATGGGGTCAGGGATTGCTCAGATTGCAGCAACTCAAGAGCACCAGGTAGTTTTAGTAGATTTAAATGAAGAGGTTTTAGGGAGTTCTAAAACTAAATTGGTAAAAATATTAAATAGGTTAGAAGAGAAAGGAAAGTTGATTGCTGATGATGTGTTAGCAAGAATAACTTTTTCTACAAGTGTTCAAGATTTTAAGGATTGTGGAATTATTATAGAGGCAATTGTTGAGAATATCGATATTAAACAAAAGGTATTTGCTCAGTTAGAAACTATTGTTTCTGCTGACTGTATTTTAGCAAGTAATACCTCATCATTGTCAATTGCCTCAATTGCCTCTGCATGTAAAAAAGCAGAAAGAGTAATTGGTATTCACTTTTTTAATCCGGCTCCTTTGATGCCATTGGTAGAGATTATTCCTGCTGTACAAACTTCTGAAGCAACTAAAAATGCTTCCCGTCAATTAATTGATAATTGGAAAAAAGTAACGGTTTTAACAAAAGATACCCCAGGGTTTATTGTAAATAGAGTTGCTCGTCCGTTTTATGGGGAAGCTTTAAAAATATACGAAGAAGGTATTGCAGATTTTGCTACTATTGATTGGGCAATGACAGAATTGGGAGGTTTTAGAATGGGACCTTTTACATTAATGGATTACATAGGTAATGACATTAATTATACGGTAACAGAGACTGTATTTGCTGCCTTTTATTACGATCCAAGGTATAGACCTTCTTTTACACAGAAAAGACATTCTGAGGCTGGTTGGTATGGAAGAAAATCGGGTAGAGGTTATTTTGATTATGCTGAGGGAGCAGAAAAACCAGCACCAAATAAAGATGAAGAATTGGGAGCTGAAATAGTAAATAGAATTGTAGTAATGTTAATTAATGAAGCTGCGGATGCTTTGTTTTTAAATATTGCTACAAAAGAAGATATTGATCTAGCAATGACCAAAGGTGTTAACTATCCTTGTGGATTATTAGAGTGGGCTGATGAAATTGGATTAGAAGAAGTATTGCTAAGGTTAGAGTTTTTACATGCAGAATATGGTGATGATAGATACAGACCAAGTGTATTACTAAGAAGATTAGTTCGAGATAATAAAACCTTCTATTAGGAATTTTAGAAAATAAAAAAAGCCATCCTTTGTTTGAGGATGGCTTTTTTTGTGATATATACTTGTGTTAGTTTTTGATAATTTGTTTTACAGTATACGAGTTGTTTGAGAATACACGTACAAAGTAGATTCCATTTGGTGAATCACTTAAATCAAATGACGTTTTAATTAACCCATCTACAGATGTATTTGATTCGGAGTGTAAAACTTCTCCAATAGCATTGTAAATACCAACATTAACAGTTTCACTTCCAAAGCCAGTAATACTTAAATTGAAAATGTCATTACTAGGGTTAGGATAAACCTCTACATTTTCATACCTATCATACGTTTTAACTCCTACCTCTCTAGTTACTTCAAAATTATACTTAATGAAGCTTCCAAATTTAGTATTGAAATTATGGATGAAAGGTGTTGCTGGGGCTATCCATTGAAACCTTAAATTTCCATTACCATCATTGTTAGCAAAGAAACTCAAACCATCTTCGTCAGAATCTAAAAACTCTAACACATAACAACCATTAGATAAATCAAGTGTATCATTGTATGTAGTATTTGAAGCCATAGTTCCTCTAGAAAGAATTATATTTCCTTGATCATCTTTTATTGTGTATGAATTTTCATGCCCCGCAGCATTGGTTTGAATTCTAAATACAAACTTACCATTGTAAACATCTGGTTTTTCAAAAGTAGAAGAAGCATGGTCATTATCTGGGTTTTCATCAGTACCACCATTAGGAGAACTAACGCTAACTTCAAATACATTTGTTGACGCACTAGTAGCCCAAAAAGCTTGATTCGTAATAGGTAGTATTACCTCTTCTTTCTCCATAAATTCTAAACTACCTGTCCAGTTATATGTCTCTGTTGATCCTCCAAGAACATTATATGTAATTGTTAAAGATGTTAGTGTAGTCGTTCCAGTATTTTGAATTAAGATTTTTGGGTCTGCACATATAGGGTTTACTCTATTGTGGAATTCCCAGTCATTAGGCGAAATGATATCTTCAATTCTTGCATCAAGGTTAAAATTGTTAGCTCCATATGATACAAGTTGAACACTAGTTCTATAATTCCCTTCCATACCTCCGGCTGTAGTTTCCATTCCATAGTTTAAAGAGAATGTTGTTCCAGGAGTTACATAAGGTGTTAACTCATGATTATAAGTATCTGTAAATGTTCCTGGACACCATCCTGCTCTATCGTAAACCCAAGTTCCTCCTTGAGCAATAACAGGGTTTTCAGCACAGTCTGATTTCCAATTGTTCCATTGAAAACGCATTGTTCCATCTACATCCACATGATGTAATTTAGGGCAAAATTCAGCACAGTTTTCAAATCCACCGAACCAATGCCCACTTGTTCTTGTTTTTATTCTAAATGAAGAAGCTGCAGGATCTAAATCAATATCTACTGCTGGCATTGAAACATCATTAGCAATGTTTGAATGTTGATAATCCCCAAGCCAAACTTGTTCTATTTTAAGAACATCTCTAGGTGGCGTACCTTTAATCATCACAAATTTTAAATCAATTAACTCTTGTTGATTTCCTGCAGAAAGTTCAACAGTATCGTGTAATAATCGTTGATAATCAGTTACATCATAAACCCATCTAAATCCATCAGGACCTAAATCTAATCCAATACCATATGGGGTTACATAGTTTTGTATTTGAAAAGTAGTTGATTTGTAGTTATTTAAAAGTTGATTCGTATGGTTAACAAAAGTAGAATTCACTGTATCTCCATATTCATTGAAGGTGTAAACCCAACCAGACTCCCAACCATAAGTTGTATCTATTGAGGTTAATGTTAATCCTGTAACACTAGTATCTATACTAGTAGAATATTGAATAATACTAACCTGAGAATTTGCAACAGAATCTGTTACAGTTACAGAATCTATATGTGTTAGATAAGAGCCTTGTGTAAGCACTATATTTGGTCTTTCCATTGTTTCCGTTAGATTTCTGTGTAATTCATTTCCTTTTAAATAGTTCCATGAAGGTAACCCTATTAAGGATCCTGTATGACCATTTCCAGTTGCATCTGTGGCAGATGTTCCTGTCATATCATCAAACTTATAGTAAGCTTGTAAGTTTGAATAAAAAGGGTGTGTAGCATCAATATCTTTATTCATCCAATTTTGAATAGTAGTTTGATCTAATTCTTTATTCCAAATCTCAAAGTTGTTAATAGAACCATCATACCTTCCATAGTTTCCAGATCCAGCTCTACCAGCAATTTTAAATTCGTTAATACCAGCCATAGTTCTTGTATTTCCTGTTCCACTATGAAATAATGTTCCATTCAAATAAATTTTCATATCACCAGTAGTACTATTTTTTGTAAATACCCAATGGTTCCATTGTCCTGCAAAATCACTGAAGTTAGCAACTGTATTTATTCTATCATTGCTATTGGTTCCTGAATTTCCAGCATCCCAATAAACATTACTATTGCTCCATGGTAAGTGGCTATTCAGAACTCTGTAACCATTGGCGTCCTTTCCTTCAAAAATATAGCTGTTTTGAGGTTGTTTAAGAGAATCTCCATATTGCCAGAAAGAAATAGTAACCTCATTACTAATATTTGCAAACGCACCTGCAGGAACAGTTACATAGTCTCCCCATTCAAACTTTAAGTAACCATCATCTTGTGTTGAATGAACTCCCATATTAGATGCAGCAGCATCCCCATTAAGTGTGTACCCAGTTCCATTTGCTGAATTACTGAAACTAAAATCGATAACAATGTTTGAAGTACCATCCCAGTTAAAAGGTGTTGTTAGATTAATAGAATCTAATCCAATAGAAGAAAAAGAGGAATTCATTTTAAATACTTCTGTTAGACCAGTTGTTTCATATGATGAAGTGCTTAATGTAGTTAGAGCAGTATGCTTCATATTAAGCGCTAAATAATTTAAATTACCCCCTAAAGCAGTAATGTCAAATTTTAATTTATCAATATTCCCAGCTGTTAATCCAGCTGTAGAAAGTTCTGCTGCGGTCCATAAGTACTGTGCTTTATTGTTCGCATAAGAAGCATCAAGAGTATGCGTTACAGGGGTTGTACCAGCTCCTAAATTGTAGTCTGCTTCAGAAATAACGTTATCATAAACAATAAAATACTGTTGTTGTTCATAATAAGTGTAAGTTGGGTTTGTAAGATAGTTTATTGTATCAGGATAAGATCCATTGATTAAATATCTAGAACTTCCTACATTTTCATGTTGATATAAATTAGTGTAAGTAGTATAATCCCATTCTCCACATGCATATTGATCTCGAGTGGTAGCGGCATCACACTTTAAAGTGTAATACATTAAAACTTTTTGATAACTAGTATCCTTAGGAAATACATACCATCCCCTTCTTTTGGTGATATCAGTAAAATCTAAAGTTTGAACAATAGTTGTGTCTTGTGCTATTGTTAAGCTTATTGTAAAGAATAATAAAATAGCTGTGGTTAGTAGTTTTTTCATGTTTTTTTCAAATTTGTAATTTGATTGTAAACTTAACTTAAATATTGAGTTGTATCAATAATTTTAAGGGGGACAAGAGGGGTACATCGTGTTATTTATTATTACATTATATGAACAGCACATCTTATTTTATGTTTTTTTCAAGGATAAAATATAAAGAACTAATATTTACTAAATTTGGATACTTAAAATGTTTAGGTATGGAGCCAAGTATTCTTGCAAATAAAATAGTAAATCAGATGTATGAAGGTGATGCCTTTAGTAAGTGGTTGGGTATTGAAATTGTTGAGGTAAGTGAAGGTTCTTGCGAATTGAAATTGATTGTTAGGGAAGAAATGACCAATGGATTTAAAATTGCTCATGGAGGGATAACGTATAGTTTAGCAGATAGTGCTTTGGCATTTGCTTCTAATTCTCACGGTAGAAAAAGTGTTTCTGTAGAAACATCAATTTCACATACAAAGTCTTGTGTTGTTGGAGATGAGATTATAGCAAAAGCAGTAGAAAAGTCAATTTCAAATAAAATTGCGATTTACGAAATAACAATTGCCAATCAGAAAGAAGAGATAGTGGCTTTATTTAAAGGCACTGTTTATAGAACTAGTAAAGATTGGGAATAAACATAATTGTGAGATAAACGTTTAGTTTGTTTCATAAGGTATTAATAAGATAATAAAGAGATAAATGAAAGAAGCTTATATTATAGATGCTATTAGAACTCCAATAGGAAACTTTGGAGGAACATTGTCAGCAGTAAGAACAGATGACTTAGGAGCAATTCCTATTCGAGAATTGTTAAAAAGAAACCCAAGTGTAATTCAGGAAGAAATTGAAGATGTGTTGTTTGGTTGTGCAAATCAAGCTGGTGAGGACAATAGAAATGTTGCTCGTATGAGCGGTTTATTGGCTGGTTTACCTTGGCAAGTTGGAGGAGAGACTATAAACAGATTGTGTTCTTCAGGAATGGCATCTGCGATTAATGCTTCTAGAGCAATTAAGTTAGGAGATGGTGAGATCTATGTTACTGGAGGTGTAGAAAACATGTCGAGAGGACCATATGTAGTTTCTAAATCAGCGAGAGCTTTTGGTACCGATTCTAAGATGTATGATTCAAGTTTTGGATGGAGATTTATCAATCCTAAAATGGATGATTTATACGGAACTGATGGAATGGGTGTGACTGCTGAGAATTTAGTTGCCCAGTATGGTATTAGTAGAGAAGATCAAGATCAATTTGCGTATTGGAGTCAAATGAAAGCTACTGCGGCACAAAATAATGGAAGATTAGCAGAGGAAATTGTAGCAGTTCATATTCCTCAACGTAAAAAAGATGATTTAATTTTTGATAAAGATGAATTTATCAAACCAAACAGTTCTTTAGAAGTTTTAGGGAAGTTAAGAGCCGCTTTTAAGAAAGAAGGAGGAAGTGTTACTGCCGGTAACTCTTCAGGATTAAATGATGGCGCAGCTGCAATGTTAATTGCATCTGAAGAAGGAGCAAATAAGTATGGCCTGAAACCAATTGCTAGAATAGTTTCTAGTGCTATTGCAGGAGTAGAACCAAGAGTTATGGGAATAGGACCTGTTTATGCTTCTGAAAAGGCATTGAAAAGAGCTGGTTTAACTATGGATGATATGGATATCATAGAGTTGAATGAAGCATTCGCAGCTCAAGCTTTGGCTTGTACTCGTAAAATGGGATTGGCAGATAATGATCCAAGAATTAATCCAAATGGTGGAGCAATTGCAATTGGTCATCCATTAGGCGTAACAGGCTCAAGAATTTTGCAAACTGCTGCTATTGAATTGCAGAAAACAAATAAAAAATATGCTTTAGTAACCATGTGTATAGGTGTTGGACAAGGTTATGCAACTATTATAGAACGCGTATAGTATTTTTATATGGCAGAAATCGATTTAGAGCAAGAGAAACAAGATATTTTAAAGGCATACTCAAGTATGCTTAGAGCAGCAAAACATGCTAAAAAAGATGCTGTAACAAAAAAGCGAATGCGTAAAGCTTTTGATGTTGCTGTTGAAGCTCATAAAAATGATAGAAGAAAATCTGGTGAGCCATACATTTTTCACCCTATTGCTGTAGCAAGAATTTGTGCCGAAGAAATTGGTTTAGGAGCAACTTCAATAATCTGTGCACTGTTGCATGATACTGTTGAGGATACCGATATCACATTAGAAGATATTTCTAGAGATTTTGGAAATAAAGAAGCTCTAATTATAGACGGTTTAACTAAGATATCTGGAGTAGTTGATAACAATAAATCCATTCAAGCCGAAAATTTTAAGAAGATCTTATTGACCCTTTCGGAAGATGTTAGGGTTATTTTAATAAAGCTTGCTGATCGATTGCATAATATGAGAACCATTGGTTCTATGAGAAGAGACAAGCAATTGAAAATAGCTTCAGAAACCTTGTTTTTGTATGCTCCTTTGGCACATCGTTTAGGATTGCATTCAATCAAATCAGAACTAGAAGATTTATCCTTGCAATGTCAAGAACCTGAAGGTTTTGAAGAGGTTCAAAGTAAATTGAAAAAAACCGAAGAGGTTAGGAAAAGATTTATTAGAAAATTCTCTTCTCCAATAAAGAAAATATTGGACGAAAGAGGGATGGAGTTTGAGATCAAAGGAAGATCAAAATCGATTCATTCCATATGGAAAAAAATGGTCAAACAAAACGTTCCATTTGAAGAGGTTTATGACTTGTTTGCAATTCGAATTATTATTGATTCTGAAGAGGAAATGAATGAGAAATCTGACTGTTGGCAGGTTTATTCTGTTGTTACAGATTTTTATCAACCAAATATTGATCGATTAAGGGATTGGATTTCTGCACCTAAAGCAAATGGTTATGAATCTTTACACACCACTGTAATGAGTCCTACAGGTAAATGGGTTGAGGTTCAGATTAGAACACGAAGAATGGATGAGATTGCAGAAAAAGGATTTGCAGCTCATTGGAAATATAAAGAGGGCGGAGCAGCGAGTCAATTTGATGTATGGATTAATCAAGTACGAGAATTGTTAGAGAGTAATGAGGAAAATGCATTAGACTTGATTGATGATTTTAAATTAAATCTGTTTACGGATGAAATTTATGTTTTTACTCCTAATGGTGATATGAAAAGTTTACCTGTTGGTGCTACCGGATTGGATTTTGCTTTTGCAGTACATACGCAAGTTGGGGTAAACTGTTTGGGAATTAAAGTTAATGATAAGTTGGTGCCATTAAGTCATCAATTAAACAGTGGAGATCAAGTTGAGGTACTAACTTCTAAAAATCAAAAACCTAAAGAAGACTGGTTAAATTTTGTTCAAACACATCGAGCAAAAACAAGAATAAAATCATCCTTAAAAGACGAAAAGCGAGAAGTTGCTAAAAAAGGGAAAGTCCTTTTAGAGAAAGAGTTTAAAAAACTTAAAATTTCGCATGAGAACATTAGCCTGAAAGAGTTGCAATCTTATTTTAAAGTAAAATCAGAATTAGAACTTTATTATCAGGTTGCTATTGAGAGTATAGATTTAGGAAAATTAAAAGGATTAGAAGTTAGAAAAGGTGTTTTACAGCCTAAACGTACAATTATTCCGAAAAGGGTTAAAACGTTGTTTGGGCAAAGAAAACCAACACAAACAGCACCAATGAAGAAGCCAGTTTTAGTAATTGGTGATAACATGGAGAAGTTGGACTATAAATTAGCGAGTTGTTGTAATCCGATACCAGGAAATGAAGTGTATGGTTTTATAACCGTTACAGAGGGGATTAAAATTCATAAAACAGCCTGTCCAAATACGGTTCAATTGATGTCTAATTACGCTTATCGAATTATTAAAGCAAGTTGGATAGATGAAAATGATGTGGCCTTCTTAACCGGTTTAAAAATTATCGGAATTGATGATATGGGGATTGTTAATGGTATTACTCAAGTTATCTCTAATGAGTTGAGTGTGGATATGAGATCTATTAGTTTTGATAGTCATGATGGAATTTTTGAAGGACGTGTAATGGTGATGGTTCAAGATACATCACATTTAACTAATTTGATAGCCAATTTAAATAAGGTTAAAGGCGTTCAAAAAATTGAAAAAATAGATAGTTAATTTAAAGCTATTCTTCAGTGAGAGTATACTTAATTTCTTACTTCTTAAATCCTCATTTATTACTCCTAAATAACTTTTCAACAAAGCATTAACATTTGTTTTCTATTTCTTTTTAATATCTAATTTTACCTTTTAACAACCCTAATGAGTACAGGAGAGGAACTTCAGGAAAAGGTGAAAAATATTTTCACCACTTATTTAGAAGAAAACGGACACCGTAAAACTCCGGAACGCTACGCTATACTCCAAGAAATTTATTCTAATGATGATCATTTTTTTGTAGAAGATTTATATCTTTCTATGAAAAATAAGAAGTATCGAGTTAGTAGAGCAACGCTTTACAATACCATAGAGTTGTTGATTGATGCAAAGTTGGTGAGGAAACATCAATTTGGTAACAGTATGGCTCAGTTTGAAAGATCTTATGGATCTAAACAGCATGACCATATTATTTTGAGTAATGGTGAGGTTATCGAATTTTGTGACCCTAGAATTCAAAACATTAAAGCCACTTTAGAAGAAATGTTTGATGTTAAAATCATGCATCATTCATTAAATTTTTATGGACTTAAAAACGAAAACAGTTAGTTATGAGTTTTTCTTATGAAGTAAAAACAGATGATTCTATCCTCCTAATTTCCTTAAAAGGAAACTTGATGACCAAAATTCAAATTCAACCTTTGTTGGATGATCTTGAGCATTACAGAAATGAAGAGGTTAAAAAGTTAATAATCAGTTTAGCTGATATGGAATACATGAACAGTACAGGTTTAAGTATTCTGATAAATATTTTTACTCAAACAAGAAATAAAGGAGGAGAGGTTATTATAACCGATATTCCAGAAAAAATAAATCAATTATTAGTAATCACTAAATTAAACAGCATTTTTAACATTGAACAAACAGTTCAAGATGCAAAGAAAATTTTGATATAATTAAGATGAATAAAGTAGATGTATTATTAGGTCTTCAATGGGGAGACGAAGGAAAAGGTAAAATTGTAGATGTTGTTACTCCAAAGTACGATATTATTGCAAGATTTCAAGGAGGTCCTAATGCTGGACATACCCTGATTTTTGATGATAAAAAATATGTTTTACATACGATTCCTTCAGGAATTTTTAGAGATGAAACGATTAATGTTATTGGCAATGGTGTTGTAATTGACCCGATTATTATCAAAGATGAAATTGATAAATTAGAAGCTGTTGGTATTGATGTAGCTTCAAAATTAGTAATCTCTAAAAAGGCTCATTTAATTGTTCCTACCCACAAAATATTAGATAAATATTCTGAAGAGCAAAAAGGAAAGAACAAAATTGGTTCTACTTTAAAAGGAATTGGACCAACGTATATGGATAAGACTGGAAGAAATGGTTTAAGAATGGGAGATTCTAAAACAACCAATTTCAGAGAAAAATACGATGCCCTACAAGGAAAACATAAAGCAATACTAGGAGACTACGATTACGCTGAGTTATTGGCAGAATTAGAGACGAAGTGGTTTGAAGCAATGGAGTTTATGTCAAAATTCACCTTAATTGATAGCGAGCATTATATAAATAATGCAATGGCAAATGGACAAACTGTTTTAGCTGAAGGAGCTCAGGGTACTATGTTGGATGTTGATTTTGGAACTTATCCTTTTGTAACATCATCAAATACAGTTACTGCTGGTACTTGTACAGGTTTAGGAGTTGCACCAAATAGAGTTGGAGAGGTTATCGGAATCTTTAAAGCATATTGTACTAGAGTTGGTTCAGGACCATTTCCTTCAGAACTGGACAATGAAGTAGGAGAAAACA
Organism: uncultured Flavobacteriales bacterium; assembly: GCA_905479915.1. Classification (GTDB taxonomy): domain Bacteria; phylum Bacteroidota; class Bacteroidia; order Flavobacteriales_E; family Vicingaceae. The sequence continues at coordinate 103,465 of CAJQOH010000012.1, read as the reverse complement.
TAAGACAAATAGGTCACGAGTTTGGAGCTACAACTGGTAGAGACAGAAGATGTGGTTGGATTGATTTACCAGCATTGAAATATGCTATAATGATTAATGGAGCAACTCAATTGTCAATGATGAAAGCAGATGTGTTAGATTCATTTGATGAAATTGAAGTTTGTACGCATTATGATATTGATGGAGAAATGTATGACTACTTTCCATATGATATTAACGCATTAAATATTAAACCAGTTTACAAAAAAATTAAAGGTTGGAATACTGATTTAACTGGCTTATCTGATATGGCGGATGCACCAAAAGAATTTATTGATTACATTGAATACTTAGAAGGAGAATTAAACGTTCCTATAACAATTGTTTCTGTTGGGCCAGATAGAAAACAGACCCTAATGAGAGAAAATGTAATGGCGTAATCGTTATAAAGTTGGAAAGTTTAAAAGTTATAAAGTTAAAGTCCTCTCGGAAGAGAGGACTTTTTGCATCCCCCCTTAATGGATGGTTAAGAGGTTTATTTACAGTGTTTATTACTTTTTACTTTTTACTTTTTACTTTCAACTCTTATGCTCAAGAAACATCAAAAATTGAAATACTAAATGCCAGGACTCTTGAATATGAAGAGTTAAACGGAGAAAAAGTAAAACGATTAATAGGGGATGTTCAATTAAAACATGACGATGCTTTAATGTTTTGCGATAGCGCATACATTTACTCCAGTACGAATACAATGGATGCCTATAACAACGTTAGAATCACTCAGGGAGATTCATTGCGTTTGTATGGAGATTCATTAAAATACAACGGTAATACTAAAGTGGCAATTCTTAGAGGGAATATTCGTTTGATAAACAACGATGTAACACTAACGACCAACTCCTTAGATTATGATAGAATGAACAATGTTGCCTATTATTTCGGTGGAGGAACAATGATTAATCAAAAAGAAAACAATACCCTTACAAGTGAACAGGGCTACTATTACTCCAATGCAAAGTCGTTTTATTTTAAGGAAGATGTAGTTTTAATAAATCCGGAATATAAAATTGAAGCAGATACTTTAAACTATCATTCTTCAGCAGAAATAGTTAATTTTTTAGGACCAACAACTATTACAAGTAGTAATAACTTTATTTATACTGAAGATGGTTGGTACAATACCATAACTAATAAGTCAAAATTCTATCAGAACGCTTATATCTTTTCAGAACAAAAAAGAATTGAAGGCGATACCTTGTTTTATGATAGAAATGAAGGTTATGGAGAGATTCTTTGCAACGCTATTATTACTGATACTATTGAAAATATAATTTTACAGGGAGATGTAGCGCATTTATTCGAAAAAAATGATAGCGCCATGATCACTCAAGAAGCATTGATGCAGCAGATTACAGATGGAGATACATTGTTTATGCATGCAGATACTTTTATTGTTTCTACGCAATTTGTGGTTTACGATTCATTAATAAATGAAATAGATAGTGCTAAAATAAAAGGAGATACAGTAAGAACAATGTTGGCTTATAATCATGCTAAATTTTATAAAAGTGATATGCAAGGAAAAGCAGATTCTATTGTTTACGATTTCTCTGATTCTACCATTAATTTTTATTATGATCCTATTATTTGGTCAAAAGAAAATCAAATCACTGGAACATTTATTTACATCCTAATGACTGATAATAAGGTGGATAGAATGTTTGTAAATGAGAAATCATTTATTATATCTCGAGCAGATTCTTTAACTGACAATTTCAATCAAATTAAAGGAGATAGTTTAGTGGCTTATTTTCAAGAACAGGAAATTCGAAAAATTGATGTGAAAGATAATTCTGAAACAATTTACTATGCCATTGATGAAGATGGTAAGTATATAGGCGTAAATAAGATGAGCGGAGAAGATATGCTCATCTTCCTAAAGGATAATGAAATTAGTACTATTACATTTATTAAAGCGCCAGAAGGACTTATGAGTCCTTTAAAAGACGTATCCCCTAAAGATGTTATTCTTAAAGGGTTTAATTGGCGAATATTGGAACGACCAAACGATATGTTTGATATCTTTATCCAATAAATTAAATATATGGCAATTTACGAGTACAATGGGTTTAAGCCTATAATTCATCAAACAGCATTTATTCATCCTCAAGCAGCAGTTACTGGAAATGTAATCATTGGTGCTAATGTTTATATTGGACCAGGAGCAGCAATCCGTGGCGATTGGGGTAAGATAGTTATTGAGGATGGCTGTAATGTGCAAGAGAACTGTACGGTGCACATGTTTCCGGGAACTACAGTTACATTGAAAGAAGGTGCTCATATTGGGCATGGAGCAATTATTCATGGAGGTACTATAGGTAAAAATTGCCTAATAGGAATGAACAGTGTGATAATGGATGATGTAGTAATGGGAGATGAATGCATTGTTGGTGCATTGTGCTTTGTTCCTGCAAAAATGGAAGTGCCTAAACGAAGCCTGTTAGTTGGTAATCCAGCAAAAATTATAAAAGAAGTAAGTGATGATATGATAGCCTGGAAAACAAAAGGAACCCAGCTATATCAGCAATTACCGAAAGATTGTTACGATACGTTAAAGGAATGTGAGCCATTAAGGGAAGAAGAATCGGGTAGACCTAAACAAGAAACAATGTATACTACTTGGAATAAGATTAAAGGTGAATAGGTATTGTAAATTCATAATTTTTTGTCAAATAGTAATCTTTTCTCAGCCACTTCAAGCACAAATAGGGAATGATATAATTGGAGCTCGTTCTGGAGGAATGGGAGGTTATAACGTGACACTTTCAGATGTATGGTCGACTAATAATAACCAAGCAGGTTTAGGTTTTATAGAAGACTTTTCGGGAGGAATTTATTATGAAAATCGGTTTTTATTAAAGGAAACAAGCTATAAAGCAGGGGCTTTTGTTTTTCCAGTAAAAAGAGGTGCGTTGGGATTAAGTGTTACTTCTTTTGGGTTTGAATTGTATAACGAAACTAAAGCTGGATTATCCTACGGGATGCGATTTGGAGATAAATTTTCTTTAGGAGTTCAAATTAATTATTTGAATACAAAACTTACAAAAGAATATGGTAGTAATACTGCTGTAACTGGAGCTTTAGGGTTAATTACCAAATTAAATAATGAACTTTCATTGGGAGTTCATGTGTATAATCCTAACAGAGCTAGTTTGGCTGATTATAATAATGAACGTATTCCAACTATTATGAAGTTGGGATTGGATTACCGTTTTTCTGATAAAGTAATGTTAGTTGTATCCACCGAAAAAGATATAGATTTTGATCCAGTTTTTAATACTGGCTTGGAATATCATGTGTCTGAAATTCTTTATTTAAGAGGAGGTATTTCTACTAATCCATCAAAATATGCATTTGGTTTTGGAATGCAATTAAAAGACTTTAAAGTTGATATATCCTCGTCATTTCATCAAACACTGGGGGTAACTCCAGGTATTTCCATTATTTATTCCAAAAAGAAGAAGTCTAAAAAGAAAAGTACGTTGAGTATTTAATGAGATTTTTAGTTGAGATAAACCGCTTTCAATTTGGTCGTTATTGCGAGACACGAAACAATCTCATTTTTATGACACTAAGATTGCTTCACTTTGTTTGTAATGACGGTTGTAAAGTTATTTCAAAAAATCTTGTTTTCATTTTACTACTAGCTCCAATTCTTTCTATCTCTCAATCAAAAGAAGAAGAAAAGACTAAGGTTATTGAAAACAGGATAGAATACTTAGTTGAAGATACAGAAGAATCTAATGTTGACTATACTAATCTATTTGATCAGCTTTCACATTATTATGATCACCCATTAAATATAAATAGAGCAGATTTAAACGATCTAGAAGGGTTAGGTATGCTCAATAGTATTCAAGTAAATAATCTATTAGTTCACATAGAAAAGAATGGTAAATTAATGGCTTTAGAAGAACTACAAACTGTTGAAGGATTTGATTTAGATGCGATTAAATTGTTAATTCCTTTTATAAAAATTTCTTCAGACGTGGATGATGCTCAACTGTCTTTTAAAGAATTATTAAAGAATGGAGAAAATATTTTTTTTCTTCGTTATCAAACTACATTGGAGCAAAAAGAAGGCTATCTTCCTATAGCAGATTCTGCTTTGGCAGCTAGTCCAAATTCGAGATATAGAGGGAGTGAACCTAAAATTTATTCTAGGTATAGATATAAATATGGGAGGCATTTAAGCCTTGGTTTTACTGCAGAAAAAGACGCTGGAGAAGAATTTTTTAAAGGTTCTCAAAAAAATGGTTTTGATTTTTATTCTGCACATTTATTCATTCGAAATAGGGGTAGAATAAAACAGTTGGCTATCGGTGATTATCAAGCGCAGTTTGGGCAAGGGTTAACCTATTGGTCTGGAAGAGCTTTTGGAAAATCTGCAGACATCATGCTAATAAAACGAAGTGCTCAGGGTTTAACCCCTTATAACTCTGTAGATGAAAATCGATTTTTAAGAGGGGGAGGAGCAACTTTTGAATTGGGGAAATTCAATATAACAGCTTTTTATTCCAGTAATAAGATAGATGCAACGATTAATGATATGGATAGTTTATCTGGAAATAATGAGCAATTGGTGGTAACATCTCTTCAACAATCAGGGTTGCATAGAACTTTTAATGAGTTAGAAAGTAAAGATGTAGTAACTCAACAAAAAATAGGAGGGCATTTGGCTTATAAAACCAGAAGGTTAAATATTGGCTTAACAGGAGTTACAAGTAAGTTGGATGGTGATTTTAGCCCCAATTTAAGAGCTTACAGTCAGTTTAGCAATGCTAGTAATAAACAAACCAATTTGGGTGTTGATTACAATTGGATTTACAAAAATGTTAACATATTTGGAGAGTTCTCTAAAAGTTTAAATGCTGGTAATGCTTTTGTTTCTGGAGCATTAATTGCGTTAGACCCTAAATTGTCAGTAGCGGTTTTATACAGAAATTATCAACGAAATTTCCAACCAATATCTAGTGTAGGAATAGGTGAAGGATCTACCAATCAGAATGAAGAAGGTTTGTATATGGGGGTTGTAGTAAAGCCAATTAAAAAAATCACTTTATATGCTTACTTTGATCAATTTACTTTTCCATGGTTGAAATATGGAGTTGATGCTCCTTCAAGAGGACATCAATATTTGGCTCAGCTAACCTATAAGGCATCTAAAAAAATGGAAATGTACATTCGTATACGTGAACGAGATAAATTAGAAAATACAGCCATTGATTTAACTGAAGGAATTAATTATCTGGTTCATGAGAAACAGACCAATTATCGTTTTAACTATTCTTATAAAGTTTCAGAATCAATTAAATTAAAAGGAAGGGTAGAGTTGGTTAATTATGAAAAAGAAGAATCTCCGTTTGAAACAGGCTACTTGCTATTTCAAGATGTTGTTTATAAGGCAAAACAGAGCCCTTTTTCTTTTTCTTTTAGATATGGATTGTTTGATACCGAGTCCTATAATAGTAGGGTCTATGCTTATGAAAACGATGTGTTGTATGCTTATTCTATTCCAGCTTATTACAACAGGGGAGTAAGAACTTATTTAACTGTAAAATACAGTATAGTAAGGGGTGTTGATGTTTGGTTGCGTTATGGATTAACCTATTATGATAATATAAATGTAATTAGCTCTGGATTAGAAGAAATACAAGGTAACCATAAACAAGAGGTTAAAGCTCAGCTCAGGTTGAGGTTTTGATCATTTTGTTTGGTTAAATGTATTTTGAAAATAGAATTTATTTAAACTTTATGTATCCCATTTGTTGTAATGACCCAGCATCAAAGTAAAAAAAAGAACCGTTATCATCATAGATTGCATGTTTGGTAGGGTACATTTTTCCTTCTCCTACATCTTTTTTATACCATAATAAGTCTCTTGTGTGTTCTTTTCCTGTTCCTTTGAATGGAATTTTAATCATTGCCATAACTTCTTTATTATTCTCACGAATCTGTTCTTGTGTTTTTGTTTCATAATTGTATAGATTTGTCTCGTCTTCAAATAGAACACACACGTGACTTTTAATCATACCAGTTTTAAATTCAAGTCTCCATATTCCATCAGGATATGAACGAAAATGCCTAACCTTAAATTTATTTATTAGTTTTCCTGTTATTTTAGAGTATCGATATACAATCAGGTTGCCCACAGCTCGGCCTAAAGAATATTCGGAAAATAATAATAAGGCGTATTCTTTATCAGTATAAATACCTTCATATTGAGGTGAAAAAGCTACTGCAATGTTTCCTTCCTCTTTGTTCTCTTTCTGCTTCGAAATTGAAGTCCACAAATCTGATAGTAAGAAGTCTGTTTCAAACGGAGCGCCAAAGGCCCATGATATTTTTTCATTTTCTATATTCATACCCATTCCAAAATAACCAAGAAATGTTCTGCTGTATTCTCCTTTTTTTATATAGGTGCCTCCCATGATTAATTCGTTGCCCTTCCAATATAATTCATCATATTTAGCATGTATTGAATATTCTCCATGATCAGGAGTGATTTCTCTGTAATTTTCTTTTGAATCAGCTGAATAGAGCAGGAATGCTGTTTGTGTTTCTTCGCCTACCTTTTTTTGTTTTTCAAGAATTACTTTGCCGCTATTTGCAATGTAAGAATTGGAGTTATAGAATAGATGATCATAGTCTTCAAGAGATTTTTCCTTGATTTCAAGATTCCAGACTGGTTTTAATTCAATATCCCTCACATCTATATGAAATTCTATATCATCTTTCCTTGTACTTCTATAGAGGTATGTTATTAGAACTTTTGAAGCATCATCTGATAGTTTAATTGAATGGTTGTTATTAATTAATCCATAATCGCAGTTCGAAAATTCTTTTACTGTAGAAATATTAGAACTTATAGTAAAATTGACTTTGTTAAAATGAATGCACTTTATTGCAGCATTTCGTGTTTTTTTATCCATAGCCAAATAAAATAATGCAATACTATTTTTTAGAGGTAAAATATTCCAACGTCTTTCCTTCTTATATTCTCCCGGTAACGTAATTATAATTTTTTCAGTTGTAGAGAGATCTTTATTTATTCTTTGAAGAGTAGTTTTACCTGTTCTTTCTTCAAATAATGAATAAGCGTATCCATCTTCGATAAAAAGGTGTCGATTAAATCGTTCTTTTTTTTCTTTCGAACTCAAAGTAACATTTGAACTGGTTTGTGCAAGACATGCAGTTGTTATAAATATAGATAGGATTAAGACTGTTAAATTGTGCATACGAAATCAATTTTTAAGGTGATTACGAATCTACTATAAAATTATAGAATAGGTAGTAAAGTATTTACTTTTTTATTTAATGGTCAGGTTTTAATGGTAAAGGGTATGTTTTACCAAAATAGATCACTATTGTAAATTATCTGTACTCTTTCAGCTCCAATTTTTCACCATCAAAAACAGCGTAAGAATTGTACTTAATCCATTCGCCAAGATTAATGTATTTGGATTTTTCACCGATTTCTATTTCTAAAGGGAGGTGTCTGTGTCCGAAAACAAAATAATCGATAGAAGGATCCTTTTTAATATAATCATTGCAATAAATGATCAATTGTTCTTTATCCTCTCCATGAAAAACTTCATCGTAAGTAATATTGGTTTTTCTACTTTTCCTGCTCCAAGCATTGGCAATACCAATACCTAAGTTAGGGTGCACTCGGGCAAATAACCACTGGCAAAATTTACTAGCAAAAAAACCTTTTAACATTTTGTATTTGTAGTCTCCAGGACCCAAACCATCACCATGTCCAATTAAAAACTTTTTGCCATTATACTCCTTGGTAATGTTTTCTCTATGTAGTGTTATACCTAGTTCTTTAGGGAGGTAATCAAAGATCCACATGTCATGATTTCCGGTAAAAACATGAATAGGAATTCCGTTATCGGTTAATTCAGCAATTTTTCCTTGTAATCTTACAAAACCTCTAGGTATAACAGTTTTGTATTCAAACCAAAAGTCAAAAATATCACCAACCAAATAGATTTCTTGAGCATCATTTTTTATTTCATCTAGCCATTTAACAATTAGCTTCTCACGCTTTAAACTTTCTTCATGGTTAGGAGCTCCTAAATGAAAATCAGATGCGAAATAGATGTTTTTATGAAGTGATGAAGTCATTATAGTTCAAATTCTCTTACCTTTTTAAAAGGGTTGAGTGTGTTTAAATTTAGTGTAAATCTAATCTTTTCTCCGTAATTTAATTGATTGAATTCGCTGGACATCTTAATAGGAAAATAAATTTCAAAAACATCTGGAATAACGTTTAAAGCTAAACCCGTATTGTATGCTATCTCAGAAACTCCGTCAACTTCATTCCCCTGAGGATCTCTATCAATAAAACCAACCATTCCAAAATCTGCATAAACACTAACTGTTCTAGTAAGAATGTTACTTTTTATGTTGATGGCATTAAGCCAACTATTGCCCGAAACACCTCTACCTTTTGATTGAGGTGAGGCAAGATTTTTAAATCCACCATCAGTAACACCAAACTGTTGTGTAAGTGCACGTCCATTGTTGTAAGTTGTGTTTCTTGCTAAGAAGATTTGTTCATATAAATAATCAGAGTTCCCACTCAATTGGTAATTGAAATTCCTATTCTGGTTAATATCATTATTATTTAAAAATCGTCCAACAAAAAATCGAACATCTAAACCAGTTCCTTTTTTTCGATAAGCAAAATGATAATTTGCTGTTAAATCTAATTTAATGAATTCTTTGGCTTGTTGTAATTGCGCAGTTACATCAAAAGGATTAATAGGATGTTTGCTCTTTACACCTAGCGTAAATTGATTGACATAATAATTTTCTAATTCAACAGTATAAATTTGGTTGCTATAATTTGCTTTTTCTTCAGCTATAGAATTACTTTTTATAGAGAAAAAGGCAGTGTTATATTGTCTCTCTCTTTTCTTTTTGAAGGTGAACTTTATTGAAGGAGCAATTTTGTAATATTCTAGAACTTCCCTTCCTGTACTATTCTGATTGGTGTTAAATCTTAAATAGGAAAAAGAAGAAGCGCTACTTCCTATTCTAATCTCTTGAAATAGAGATTTAGGGAAAATATGATAGAACGCATTAAGGTAGCCATTAACATTTCCTGTATTAAAAGAATAAAGTGGTGCAATTACATATTCAAACTTTTTTGAAGGAATTACTGAATTGTAAAATGCCATTCCCAGCATTCCTTTATCATTCATGTTCCATCCAGCAATAGGAGTGAAGAACAATTGTGTTTTATCTGGGTTTTCTAAGCTTCCTAAGAATTGGAAACGAAGTGGTTCAGTTGTTTTTAAAAGACCTTGAGCTTTTAAGGTGTTGTTTTTACGTTTAACTTCAGGAATATCTAGTTGAGCATCGATTCGATAGCTGTCAAAATCTCCTCTTTTAAATGGGACAAACTTTGATTTGCCAATAGGCTCATACCATTGTGTACTTATAATTTTATCATCCTTAATTCCTGAAATAGAGAAGGGGCCATGTATTTTTCCTTTATTTCTAATTTTTAATAAAACATTATCTGGGTTTGTAGTATCCTTCTTTGATCTTGCAATTTTATAATCAATCTTACTAGTTGTATTAATAATGTCATTAAAAAACCAGCTCAAATCTTTACCTGTTTCTTCTTCAAAAATTCCACGTAAATCCTCTGGTTGAGGATGTTTAAATTTCCATTCATCAAAATAGCGATGCATGCATTTATCATAAACTTCTTCACCTAAATAAGCCATTAAATAATCAAAAACAATGGCAGTTTTACCATAAATAATACTACCGTAATTAAATGAAGTATGATTGGCTGATTTTTCCCTAATGGCTTGATCTTTATTTTTTCTAGCATTGATCAAATAGCCAGTGTAATACGATGCTTTGTGCTTATAATGACCAATATCAAACCAATTTATAGGATTGCTTTTTGGTAAAGAATCTCTGCCTATTAATTTTCTATTTGGGTATTTTTTTTCGATATACCTATTTTCATTCATTGAATTTAAGCCTTCATCCATCCACCCATGATCACGTTCGTTTGTTCCAAAAATTCCATAAAACCAATTGTGACCAACTTCATGCATTATTGTGGTTTCTAGTGTAAAAGCGTCATATGATTCTCCAATAACAGTAACATTTGGATATTCCATTCCTCCACCAGCACTTATACTGCCATCTACAGCGGTAACATGTTTGTAAGGATAATCTCCATTCCAAAGAGAATAGTAATAGGTAGCATCATTTAAATATTCAATACTATTTTTCCAAATATCAGCTTCATTGTTTGTGAACATAGACCAAGTAGTTACCTTTTCTTTACTATGGGGTAATTCTACTTCTCCTTTTAAGACATGATACCTTTTATCAGCAAACCATGCAAAATCGTGCACTTTTTCTTGGTGGTAGTGAAGTGTTTTTGTGGTATCATTTGAAGCAGGAAAATTCATTCCATCTTTTAAATCATAAGCATAATCTAAAGCGCCATCAGTAATCAACTTTTCAGTTTTTAAGGCTTTATTTGTTAGCCATTGGATTTCTTTTTCTCCGTTTATTAAATCACCAGTAGCGCCAACTACATAGTTCTTTGGTAGTGTAATGTAAACATCAAAAGTCCCATATTCAGAATAAAACTCCCCTTGATCTAAGTAAGGCATGGGGTGCCAGCCATCGTTATCAAAAACAGCAGGTTTTGGGTACCATTGTGTAATCTGATAAGATTGCCCCAGGTGTCCTAATCTTGAGATAATTCCTTTAGGAATTTTAACAACAAAAGGAGTTGTTATTTCTACCGTTTGCCCTGGTCTTAATGGATCAAGCAAATAGACGATGCAAATATCTTTATTATCTTTTGTGTAATCCCATTGTAATTTTTCATTACCAACTTTAAAGTCTAAGCTATCAATGTATCCTAGGATATTATCCTTGGCATAATATAGTGTTGTATTGTGGTCTTCAAGTTGTTGTTTACCTAGGGCCGAATTGTATTTTCTATATGCGTTGGGCCAAATATGAAAGTAAATGGATTGAAGTGTTTTTGTGGAGTTATTGGTGTAACTTATTTTTTCAAAACCTACTAACTCATGATTCTCATCATCTAATTCTACGTTGATACTGAAATCTACTTTTTGCTGAAAGTAAGCGCTCTCAGTCTGTGAAAAACAAGTTGAAGCTAGTATTAAGATACCCGATATTAAAAGAATCTTTTTCAAAACTTACTTAAAAACATTAGCTAGTTTACTTTCTAATTCAGGTCCTCTTAAGTTTATTCCACTAATTAGGCCTTCCTTATCTATAAGAACTGTAAAAGGTATTCCTTCAATGTTAAATTGAGTTACAACACTTGATTGCCAACCTTTTAAATCACTCACGTGGTTTTTCCAAATTAAACCATCCTTCTCAATAGCAGTGAGCCAATCTTGTTTCGCATTTTGTTGTCTAGGCATTCCATCTAAAGAAACACTAAGTACATCGAAACCTTTACTCTTATATTTATTATAAAGTTTAACAACGTTAGGGTTTTCAGCTCTACAAGGTCTGCACCAAGAAGCCCAGAAATCAACCAATACTACTTTTCCTTTTAAAGATGAAAGAGAGATTGGATTTCCGTCAGGGTCATTTAAAGTGAAATCTGGAGCAGGTTCACCAACATATAAACTGACCATACTTTCTAATTTTTCATGAAAACCAATAAACCACGGATCGTTAGGTATGGTTTTCCCTAGGGCATGATCTACTTTTCTATATAGATCACTTGCTACTTTAGCATCAAGTTGTTGAACAGCAGCTAAACTTACTAAGGAACCAGGATTTTCATCAATTATATCTACGTATACTTGTTTCATTTTTGAGATGGATGAAAATTTAGCTATTTGTAGGTTTCTGAACAGCTCTGGATCATTTCGATTGTTTTCATAAACAGCACCAAGAGAATCTTGTATCCAATTGTTGGCTTTATAGGCATCTTGAAATGTTTTTAATTTATTAGATTCAGTAGAGCCTTCAATAGTATAAGAATCCATTAAATTACTTCCGTCACCATTTATTATAGGTTTGTCATTCACATCAAATACGAGGTTGATAAAATTTTCATTATTAATTCTTAATCTGTAATAGCCCAATTGCTCAATTTTTGAATTAAAATAATAATTACCATTACCATCAATTGTAGAGGTATCTTTTGTAATGACTTGAGTAGGCGTTAAGAAGTCTAAATAAATTTGAGTCCCTTCCTCAATGTTGGTTAAATTTCCTAAAACAGAACTGTTAGCTAAGTTAGCTTGTTCACCACAAGAAGAGAGTAGGATAACAATTATCGTTAATATAGAAAGTTGTTTCATTTTATTAAATAGGGTTTAGTTTTTAGTATAAATAGTAGTCAATAACTCTTTAATTATTAAAGTCATTTTTGGTTCAGCAGTTTTAGCAACCTCCTGAACTTCTTGGTGGCTAATTTCAACAATTTTTCCTTCAATACCTAAATCGGTAATTATAGATATTGCCATGCATGGTAAATTCATATGTCGAGCAACAATAACTTCAGGAACAGTGCTCATACCAACTGTGTCTGCACCAATAGTTTTCATGTATTTGTATTCAGCAGGAGTTTCAAAAGTTGGACCTGATAAAGCCGCATAAACACCTTGTTGAATTTTAATATTGTTAGCCGAAGCAATATTGATAACTTGAGACCTTAGTGTTTTGTCATAAGGTTCACTCATATCAGGAAATCTAGGGCCTAATTCTGTAATGTTTTTTCCAATTAGAGGGTTGTCGGGTAGTAAATTGATATGATCTGTGATTAGCATAATATCACCAATTTTAAAGTTATCATTTACACCACCACTAGCATTGCTTAGAAATAAGTTTTTAATGCCAAGTGCTTTTAAAACTCTAATAGGGAAGGTGCACTCTTGAAGAGAATAACCTTCGTAATAATGGAAACGACCTTGCATCGCAACAACGGGAACATTGTTTAATGTTCCAAAAATCAATTCTCCATTATGACCTTCAACCGTAGAAATTGGGAAGTTTGGAATTTCACTATAGGGTATTGCAGTTTTGTTTTTAATTTCTGTAGATAAATTTCCTAAACCAGTGCCTAAAACAATACCTGCAAAAGGTTTTGTAGTTGTTTTGCTATTCAGAAAGTTTTTAGTCTCTTGAATTTGCCGTAACATAATTTAATATTTTATTGTCAAATTCATGATTTTTATTATCGTGAAAACAAACTTCAATAGGTATATAGAAAATAGGTATATCTTGAAGTTGTTCTATAATAGAAGGTAACGATAACCTCATGATGTCTTTTTCTGTTGTGATAATTATCTTATTGTTTCCTTTAATGTTATAATATTGTTTTTTTATACGTGCAATATCTGATGAGTTGAAATGGTGATGATCAGAAAATGCAAGGTGTTTTACGGAATTGTATTCATCTTTAATTTTTGAAACCAGAGGTTGGGGTTTTGCAATACCGGTTAATAACAAAACATCATTTTGGATGAAATCATTACTTACTTTATTGGTTGTACCTTTAAATGGAGTTATTTCACCATATTTAATGAAAGAGAAATAAACTGTTTGGTAGTCTTGAGGATTTAATTGATTGATTATCTCTTTTTTGTCAGATGATGATAGGTTTTTATTTGTTTTAGAGACTATGATAATATCAGCTCTATCACTTCCTGATGAGAATTCACGTAATCTTCCAGAAGGAATTACGTAGTCCTTATTATATAGTCTATCTTTTTCTGTAATTAAAATATTCAACCCAGCCTTTAAGGATCGGTGTTGGTATGCATCATCTAATAATATAGTTTGAGTGTCTGGATGTGCTTCTTTTATTTTTTTTATACCATTAACTCTTTTTTCATCAACAGCAACAACTAGGTCTTTAAATTTCAACTTGTATTGCAGGGGTTCGTCACCAATTTCATTGATAGTAGAATTTAAATTTGCTATAACAAATCCTTTACTTGTTCTTTTGTAGCCTCTACTTAGTGTTGCTGTTTTATGTTTTACTTGTAATAGGCGTACTAAGTATTCTATATGGGGGGTCTTTCCAGTTCCTCCAAGAGTTAGGTTGCCTACAACAATTGTAGGGAAGTTAAATCGAGTTGATTTAAAAATTCCCCAATCATAGCATTTATTTCTAAGGAATAGGATAGTACCATAAATTATGGAGAATGGCATTAGAACTATACGAAATGTTGTATTCATAATTGAGCTGTAAAAATAAACAAGTGATAAGTTATATAATAGGTATATTAAAATAATTTTAAGACGTAATGCAATAAAAGGGTGTTATTTACGATAATTTAACATAGGATATAAGTTCCATTTAAATTAAAATTCATACATTTGTACATAATGATTCGATCTTATAAGAAATATAACCTAATTTATTTACTAGCATTTTTAATGTTGGTAAGTGTTTCTTGTCGTAAAGAAGAAGGTCCTATTCCTCATTTTGATAATACAACAGTTTCATCTGGACAAGATGATCAACCTGTTATGAGATTAAGAAAGGGTGGAGGTAATGGTGGTACTAATGGAGATGGTTCCGGTGATGGGAATGGTTCGGTTACTGGTAATGGAGATTCGGATATAATCGGTGGCGATGATAATGAAGATGATGATGGAACTGGTACTGGTTCAGTAACTGGTAAAGGTGGTTCAGCTATTATTGGTGGCGATGATAATGAAGACGATGATGGGGTAGGAAGTACTGGTGGTAATCCTGGTCCTAGAAGAGGTGGCTTTAATGATGGTGATGGTGTTGGATCTTCTAATGATCCTATTATTGGTGTTGGAGATGGCTCTCTGGGCAATGGCAATGGTAATGGTGAAGTTGGAGAACCTACTTCTGGTGGTGGAAATTAATTCCTAAAAAATCTAAAATTTTCTTTCCTTTTATTTTGTGTTTTGAGTTCCTTTGGTGCTCAAATTTAACCGTTTACAAAATTCTTCGTGTAAAACTTAAAATCTATTGATACTTTTACTGAGAATAATTTGGTTTCCAAGATTTATATTATATATCTTTACGCCTCTTTATTTGCACGAAAAAAATTAAATTTTTGAATATGTTAAAAAAACTAGCTGTTTTAGTATCTGTGTTATTTACAGTTTCTTTTGCGTTTGCACAATCAGGTGGAACAATCAAAGGAAAAATGCTTGATAAGGATAATGGTGAACCATTACCATTTGCTAATGTTGTATTAATGAAAGGAGGTTCTCAGATTGCTGGAACCATGACTGATTTTGATGGGAAATTCACATTTAATGCATTAACCCCTGGTAAATATAATGTTGAAGCTACTTATGTTGGGTATCAACCAATAAAAGTTGCAGATGTAGTTGTTAATGGTGGAAAAATAACATTTGTTCCAGACATTAAAGCATCTTCTGGTGCTGAAAACTTAGAAGAGTTTGTTGTTATAGAATATGAGATACCTTTAATTTCTGCCGATCAAACTTCTTCTGGTGGAATTGTAACTGCAGAAAACATTCAAAGAATGGCTGGTCGTTCTGCTTCATCTATTGCCGGAACAGTTGGTGGGGTTTATTCTCAAGATGATGGTGGAGGTTCTTTAAGTATTAGAGGTTCTAGAAGTAGTGGAACTGATACTTATATAGATGGAATTAAAGTAAGAGGAAATTCAAATTTACCTAAGTCTGCTATTGAACAAGTTGCTGTTATAACAGGTGGTTTGCCTGCTCAATTTGGCGATGTTACTGGTGGGATTGTAAACATTACAACTAAAGGAGCTTCTAAAGAGTTGTTTGGAGGAATTGAATATGTTACTTCTGGATTTAAAACAGGTGATGACGCTATTGGATTGGATAAGTTCGGACATAATTTATTTGCATTTAGTCTTTCTGGTCCATTGTTAACAAAAAAAGATTCTGCAGGAAATAAAAAAGATGCAATAGTTGGTTTCTTCTTGTCTGGAGAGGCTAAGCATGAGGTTGATCCTAGACCTACCGTTAGTGGTACTAACTTTAGAGTGAATAATGAAAAAATGGCAGAATTGAATGAAACACCTTTACTTCAAAATTTATCGGATGTAGGTGGTGTAATTCCTGCTGCAGCTCTTGTTAGGTCATCAGATCTTGAAGAATCTCCGTTTAGATTAAATGTTGCTGCTAAGTCGATTAACTTATCTGGTAAAGTAGATATTACAACATCTAAAACAACTAATGTGTCTATTGGTGGTTCGTTTGACTATAACAACCGTAATCAGTACAGTAGAGTGTTTTCACTTTTTAATTCTCAAAACAATCAACAAGCAATTGATCGCCAGTATAGAATTTTTGGTAGGTTTACACAGCGATTTGCCAATTCAATGGATAAAGAGAACCCTTCTCTGGTAAAAGATGCTTTCATTACTTTTCAAGTTGATTATACGAACATTAAAAATATAAGACAAAGTGAACAGCATAAAGATAACTTTAACAACTATGGATACATTGGTAGGTTTACAACTACAAGAGAAACAGTTTATTCTGTAGATGCTTTTAAACCTATTAATGCAGATGGTACACTTGGTAATGATGTTAATGGGAATTTGTCAAGTATTAATACTTTGGCGTATGATTTTGAGCGTTCTGAAATTAACCCAATTTTGGCAAATTATACTTCTAATTACTATGATGTATTTGGAAATGGTACTTTTGATCGTACTGATAATATGAACAGTGTAGTTACAGGAGGAGCTTTAATTAATGGGATATCAGGAGGTTCTATATATGGTCTTTATTCAGGTATGGGTGCAGTAAGTAATAATTATAGTCAAAATAATCAATCTCAGTTTAGAGTTTCTGCTCAAGGAAGTGCTACAGTTGGAAACCATTCGATTAAATTAGGGTTTGAATATGAGCAAAGAGTAGATCGTTTTTATAATCTTTCTAATCCAGCTGATTTATGGAGAGTAGGAAGAGAATTAACAAACTCACATCTTCTTAATAGAGATACTCGAGTTGGAATGTACGATTCTACCTTGTTTTGTTCTAATTGTGGCCCAGGAGGAGGTCCTTTGTATACTTATACATTTGATCAATTCTACGATGGAGACAATCATAAAACATTTGATAAAAAATTAAGAGCTTCATTAGGTCTTGCTGAACAAGGTCTTGACTGGATTGATTTTGATTCTTATGGACCTGACGTGTGGGAAATTGACATGTTTACAGCAGACAATTTATTGATTGACGCAGGTGGTGGTGGTGTCGTAAATTATGCAGGTTATGACCATACAGGTAAAAAATTATCTGGAAATCCAAGTTTAGATGATTTCTTTAACGATATTGATGAAAATGGTAATAAGACAAGAAAAGCACCAGGATTTAAACCTATCTATATGGCTGGATTTATACAAGATAAATTTGCTTTCGATGATTTAATATTTAATGTAGGTATTCGTATAGACAGATATGATGCAAATCAGTCAGTCTTAAAGGATCCATACTCTTTATACCCTGTTAAAACGGTTGCTGAGATTCAATCAGAAGATGCAATACCAAATTTACCATCTAATATTGGTGATGATTATGTTGTATACGTTACAGATGCGAATAATCCTGATGTGAATAATGTTGTTGGATATAGAAATGGAGATGTGTTTTACAATGCAGATGGAGAAGAAATATCAGATCCTTCAGTATTGCAACAAGCTGGTAAAATCCAACCTTGGTTATTAAACCCTGGAGATGAAACTGCTGTTGATGATTTAAGTGGTGAGTCTTTTAAAGATTATGAACCACAAGTAAATATCTCTCCAAGGATTGCATTCTCTTTCCCTATTTCTGATGAAGCGTTGTTTTTCGCTCATTACGATGTATTAACTCAAAGACCAGAGAGCAGTAACAGGTTAGATTTAATTAGTTACTTGTTGTTTGACAATAGAGGGGGTAATTATATTAATAACCCTAACTTAAGAGCTGAACAAACCATTGATTATGAACTTGGGTTTCAACAAAAATTAAATAATTATTCATCGTTGAAAACAGCTGCTTTCTATAGGGAGTTAAGAGATCAAGTTCAATCTACACAAGTTGTAGGTGCTTATCCTGGTAATTATTTCACTTATGATAACAGAGATTTTGGAACGATTAAAGGACTTACAGTAACTTATGATTTAAGAACAAGAGGTAACATTTCTATGAATGCAAGTTATACCTTACAGTTTGCTGATGGTACAGGTTCTAGTACTACTACATCTGCAGGTTTAGTTTCTTCAGGGAATGGAAATTTAAGAACGTTAATTCCTTTAAATACTGATCAAAGACATAGAATTCAGTTAACTATGGATTATAGATATGGATCTAAAAAGAACTATAATGGTCCTGTAATGTTTGGCAAAGATATCTTACAAAATACAGGGATAAATTTAGTTATGAGATCTGGTTCGGGAACTCCTTATACAAAACGTTCTAGTGTGAATGGTAGTGGTGTTCTTTCTAGTACAAACTTAGCATCTCCTATAGAAGGTCAATTGAATGGATCAAGGTTACCTTTTACAACTACTTTTGATATGAAAATAGATAGAACTATTGACCTTAAGTGGGGTAAAGGAGAAGATGATGATAAAAAGGAAGCAAGCTTAAATGTTTATATTCAAGCTTTAAATTTATTGAATGCTAGGAATGTAGTTGCCGTTTATGCCGCAACAGGAAATGCTGAAGATGATGGATTCTTAGCTGCATCTTACCAACAATCATATATTAATGGACAAATATCTGAAGATTCATTTAGAGATTTGTACTCTACTAAAGTAAATAATGGTAGGTTTTATGCACTACCTAGAAGATTAAGATTGGGATTACAATTAAACTTTTAATAAAAATATTTAAGAAAAGATTATGCGAAACGCGATGAGTAAGAAGAGTAAAGTTGTATTATTTTTAGTTGCGATATTAACTATGTCGAATGGTTATTCTCGTAGAAATGTAACAAATAGTAATAAAACTAGTGTATCTACAGCGTCTAAAGCTGCAGGATGTGCTACAGCTGTTGCTGTATCTGAGATTGTACTAAATAATGTTAGAGCTCGATTGGAGAATACAGGAGGAAGTATGTGGCAAGATAGACCGGGAACTCTTGCAGAATATGAAGTTCCTAGACGATCTATTAGTACAGATCCTAAGTTGACAGCAATTTTTGCTGGAGCATTATGGATGGGAGGACAAGATGTAAATGGTCAATTAAAAATTGCTGCGGTAACTTTTAGAGGTGATGGAGATGATTTTTGGCCTGGGCCTTTAGATTTGGTTACTGCTGAAGTAACTCCTAAAACTTGTGGTGATTATGATAAATTTTATGGTGTTTCTCGTGCACAAGTAGATCAATTTGTTGCTTGGCATCAAGCAGGTGTAGATGATGCTATTAATGGGACGACCACGCAACAGGAAGATTACCCTGGTTACGCGATTCCACAAGAAATTTTAGATTGGCCAGCACATGGAGATCAAAGTTTAGGACAGGATTGGCATTTAGCACCATTTTATGATGTAGATGGAGATGATTTTTATGACCCTACAGCTGGTGATTACCCAAAATATGATTTATTGGGAGATATTGATTGTAGAACAACTAGAGATGTACGATTATTTGGTGATACTACAATTTGGTTTGTTTTCAATGATAAAGGAAATACACACTCAGAATCACAAGGTCCTTCTATTGGTATGGAAATTAGAGGTCAAGCATTTGCTTTTGCTACCAATGATGAAATAAATGACATGACTTTTTACAATTATGAAATGATTAATAGGTCAACATTTACATTAACAGAGACTTATTTTGGACAATGGGTAGATGCTGATTTGGGTGGAGCTAGTGATGATTATGTAGGTTGTGATGCTCAAAGAGGTTTAGGTTATTGTTACAATGGGGATGCTGATGATGAAGGTACTGGTAGTGCTACAGGTTACGGAACAACACCTCCAGCTATTGGGGTAGACTTTTTTGAAGGACCTTATGCAGATAATGATGGTGTTGACAATCCATTGGTGTATGATGCTGCTTTAGCATTATCTGCTAATGGTATCCCTTATCCAGGTTTAGGAATAGGATATGGAGATAGCATTGTGGATAACGAAAGATATGGAATGCGTAAATTTGTTTACTACAGTATAGGTAGTGGACAATTTAATGGAGATGGAGATCCTTCAACTGCATTAGATCATTACAATTATTTAAGAGGTAGATGGAGAAACGGTGGAGCTCAAATGGTTTGGGGAGGAAATGGAAACTCAGCATCAAGTGGAGGAACTATCTTAGCAGATTTATTATTCCCTGGAGATTCAGACCCTTTATTTTGGAGTACTAAAGGTGTTACAGCTTCTCCTGCAAATTGGTCGGAATTTAATGCAGTTGGAGGGAGTCCTAACCCACAAGGTGATAGAAGGTTCTTGCAATCTGCTGGACCATTTACATTAGAACCAGGAGCAGTTAACGATTTAACAGTTGGTGTTGTTTACGCCAGAGCAGTTTCTGGAGATAATACTGCATCTATTGCTTCACTTCAGGTTGCTGATGATAAAGCACAAGCATTGTTTGATAACTGTTTTAAAGTTGCTGAAGGACCTGATGCTCCAGATTTAACTTTCCAAGAAATGGATAGAGAATTAATTCTTTATTTAAGCAATAGAAAAGTATCTAACAACTATAATGAAACGTATAACCAATTGAATCCTTTTATTGCAATTCCAGATACTTTAGATGGTGTTTATCAAGGTACTGATGCTGAAAAGGATACATTAAAGTTTTATAAATTTCAAGGATATCAAATTTATCAAGTAAAAAATGGGTTGATTACGGTTTCAGAGTTAGATAATCCAGATGTTTCAAGGTTGGTTGCTCAAGTTGATATCAAAGATGATGTTAAGCAATTGGTAAATCATACTTTTGATGAAAGCTTAAATGCAAACATCCCTCAAGAAATGGTAAAAGGGGAGGATTTAGGAATCAAACACTCTTTTAGAATTATAGAAGATAAGTTTGCTACAGAAGATACAAGGTTAGTAAATCATAAAACGTACTATTATATTGCTATTGCTTATGGTTACAATGAGTACAAAAAATATGATGGAAATGATCCATTAAAGTTAGACGGTCAAAAATTACCTTATATAGGAAGTAGAAAGTTAGGAGGTGGGCAAGGTATACGTTCTTTCTCTGCTATACCTCATAATCCTACTCCAGAGAATGGAGGTACAGTTGCTAATTCTGCTTATGGAGATGAGCCTCAAATTACTAGATTAGAAGGACAAGGTAATGGTGGTCTTGAATTAGATTTAACAGCTGAATCAGAAAATGTAATTGTTTCAAATAACTTTATGGATCATCCTACTTATAAAAAAGGAAAAGGTCCAATACAAGTTAAAGTAATAGATCCATTAATGGTTAAAGCAGGAGTGTATAAAGTACAATTTATAGATTCTTTAACACCTAGTGATTTGAGTGATGCATTATGGAAGTTGCATATTCCAGAACCATTAACAAACGGAGATTTGACTATTGATTCTGATCAATCCATAGCTATAGAAAATGAGCAATTATTTGTTGATGAAGGAATTTCTGTTACGATAAAGCAAGTTATTAACCCAGGAATTGATAAAGAAGCTGGAAGTGGTGTAATTTCTTCTGAAATAGAGTTTGCTGATTCATCATTAGCTTGGTTAACAGGAATTCAAGATCAAGACCAAGAATCTGATTGGAATTGGATTCGTTCAGGAGAAGCAGTATATGATGTTGGAACAGTAGTGAGTCCTTATAACGATTACGATGACGGTGCATTTGAAGATCCTAAACAAGATTTTGAAGGATTCGTAGAAGGAACATGGTCTCCATACCGATTAGTCTCTTATTATAGATCAGGTACGGCTAGTAATGGTAGAACAATGCAAGATGCAGTTGGATTACCTATATTTAATGGTGCTGCAGTTAAACAAGGTGGTACAGGAGAATTAGCTGATTTAGCTTCAGTAGATATTGTTTTCACAAGTGATCGAAGTAAATGGAGTAGATGTATGGTTTTTGAGGCAAGAAATGATGTTGCTTTGGCAGAAGGTGGTGCAAAACATTTAGAGCTTAGAGAAGCAAATAGTGTAGATAAGAATGGAGTAGATGATGGAACTGGAACTGGAAGAGGATGGTTCCCAGGTTATGCTATTAACGTTGAAACAGGAGAACGATTGAATGTTGCTTTTGCTGAGGATAGCTGGTTGGCAAGTGAAAATGGAAGAGATATGATGTGGAACCCTACTTCAACTAGTTTTGCAGGAGCTAACTTTGAATCAATCTGGGGAGGTAAGCATTATGTGTATGTATTTAGAAGTGGAGGAGCTTTCCCTACTTATGACGAATGTGATTATTTATATGGAGAGATGCAAAGCTTAGATATTGATAAAATGCTTGCAATGCAAACATGTATGTGGGCAGGAATACCATTGTTAGCGACAGGTCATTCATTATTCGAGACTGATGCTAAAGTTAAATTGAGAGTAGATAAACCTTACGAAAGTTTCGCAACAGCATCTACAGTAAATGCTGGATTACCTTTCTATCAATTTGATATGACTGGTTTAGAGGTAGAGTTAGGAAATACTACAGCAATGGATTCTGCTCTAGCATTAATCAATGTGGTTCCAAATCCTTATTATGCTTATTCGGAGTATGAAACAGGAAAGCTGGACAATAGAATTAAATTGACAAACCTTCCAGAGATTTGTACTATATCTATTTACAATGTAGGAGGAACATTAATGAGAAGGTTCCAGAAAGATGATAGTAAAACGAGTTTGGATTGGGATCTGAAAAATCATGTAAACGTACCTGTTGCAAGTGGAGTTTACTTAATACATGTTGATGTTCCAGACATTGGAGAAAGAACATTGAAATGGTATGGTATTCTTAAACCAACAGATTTAAATAATTTATAAAATTAGTTATTGAATAATTACAATATAGATGAATATGAAAAAGTTTAAATTATCAATAATATTACTAATGGCATTTGGTTATTCTATCAATGTTATAGCAGGTAATGAAGATAGAGCAGGTGAAGCAGGTGCATCTCAACTGTTAATTAACCCATGGACAAAAAGTGTTGGTTGGGGAGGTGCAAATACAGCATCAATAATTGGTCTAGAAGCAATGTCAATGAATATTGCAGGTATGGCTTATACTAGAAAAACAGAGCTATTAGTGAACCATAAAAGATACCTTTCTGGAAGTGATGTAGGAATTAGTTCTTTTGGACTTGCTCAACGTGTTGGAGAATCTGGAGTTATAGGGATATCATTAATGACTATGAATTTTGGAGATGTTGCAAGAACAACTGTAGATTTGCCAGAAGGTGATGGAAGTACGTTTGCACCTAAATTTACAAATTTAGATATTGGTTATGCAAAGACTTTCTCTAACAGTATATCTGGTGGATTAAGCCTTAAATTAATTACTGAGTCAATAGCAAATGTCTCTACAAAAGGATATGCGTTTGATGCTGGAATTCGTTACGTAACAGGAGATAATGATCAAATTAAATTTGGTATTGCTTTAAAAAATGTTGGCCCTACAATGAAAGCTTCTGGTGCAGGACTTTCTTTTGATGAAGAAAATGACAATGCTGGATTTGATATTCAGTCTACTCAAGATCATAGAGCAGCATCATTTCAATTGCCTTCATTATTGAATATTGGAGCATCTTATGACTTTTATATTTCTCCAACAATAGATTCAACAAGCAAGAAAATTTCTGCAGATCATAAACTTACTTTAGCAGGAAATTTCACTTCTAATTCATTTACTAAAGATCAATATAGACTTGGTTTCGAATATTCTTTTAGAAGCATGTTCCAATTAAGAGGTGGTTATGTTTTAGAACAAAACACATGGTTTAGTTCAGAAAAAATAACTTCAGCTTATACAGGACCAACTTTCGGAGCTTCTTTTGTTGCACCACTAGGTAAAAAAGGAACTACTTTAGGTATACATTATGCATATCAAATGACTGAAAACTTTTCAGGAACACACAGTATTGGACTGAGTATAGACTTATAAAAAAGGATTAAACATATCCTATAAAGTGAAGAGAATTCTATAACAGAGTTCTCTTTTTCGATTTTAAATACACAACAAGTTATGTCACAAGTTAACTATTATACAGAAGAAGGTTTGAAAAAACTCAATGCAGAGTTGGATCAAATGAAAAATGTAGAAAGAGCTAAGATTTCTGCACAAATTGCTGAAGCTAGAGATAAAGGAGATTTATCTGAGAATGCTGAATACGATGCTGCTAAAGAAGCTCAAGGGTTGTTAGAATTGAAGATATCTAAATTAGAAACAGCGTTGTCTACTGCTAGAATTGTAGATGAATCTCAATTAGATACTTCAAAAGCATTAATACTGTCTAAAGTTAAAATTAAAAATGTAGCAAATGGAGCTACTATGGAATACACTTTAGTTTCAGAAAAAGAAGCAGATTTAAAACAAAAGAAAATTTCTGTTAACTCTCCTATTGGAGAAGGATTATTAGGAACTTCAGTTGGTGATATTGCAGAGGTAAAAGTTCCTACAGGAATAATGAAATTTGAAATAATTGAAATCTCTAGATAATGGATTCTATCTTTACTAAGATTATAAATCGTGAGATTCCAGCTTATATCATTGAAGAAAATGAAGAGTTTATTGCTTTTTTAGACGTATTTCCTTTAGCTAAAGGCCATACGCTGGTTATTCCTAAGAAACAGGTGGATTATATTTTTGACTTAGATCAAGATACTTATAATCGATTGTGGGAGTTCGCAAAAAATATTTCAGGAAAAGTTGAAAAAGCAATCGAATGCAAAAGAGTTGGTGTTGCAGTTATAGGGTTAGAAGTTCCTCATGCACATATTCATTTGGTTCCTCTTAACAATGTTGAAGATATTAATTTTTCCAGACCTAAGTTAAAATTAGAACAAAGTGAATTCGCAGAAATTCAAGAACGTATTCTTAAAAACTAAGATTTTGTTCTTTTAGGGTTTTGTTTAACAAAAGCATCCCATCCTGAATATGATTTCTCTGAAGCAGGTTTTCCAAGTTGAAAATGATGACAAACAGCAACTGCTAGACCATCAGTTGCATCCAAATGCTTAGGTAACGACTTTAGCTTTAGAATGTTTTTTAACATTCCAGCAACTTGTTCTTTAGAGGCAGTTCCTTTGCCTGTTATAGATTGTTTGATTTTTTTTGGAGCATATTCACTAACTGGAATATCTTTGGACAAAGCAGCAGCCATAGAAACTCCTTGAGCTCTTCCTAACTTCAGCATAGATTGAGGATTTTTTCCAAGAAAAGGAGCCTCTATAGCAAATTCGTCAGGTTTGTACTCATTTATTAAGTACATAGTTCGTTCAAAAATCTTTTTCAGTTTTAACGCATAATTATCTAATTTGTTTAATTCTATTGATCCCATAGCAATTAAACTCATTTTATTATTTTTAATATGAAGAATCCCGTACCCCATTATGTTAGTTCCGGGGTCAATTCCTAATATTATTTTATCTTTAGTCACGATAAGAAAACTTAAACGTATTAATTGTAAAAACTATTTTTTGAAAAGTAATAAGTTATACAAATATATCAATTTACTCCTCAGAATTATCATTGGAATTATAGCAGTATACTTTATTTATACTAGAGTTGAAAGTAGTTTTTTAATAAACCTGAATAATTTAGATGAAAAAGGACTTAATTATACCTTTCTTTTTCTTGCATTTATTTTATTGTTTTTAAATTGGGGAATAGAAGCTGTTAAATGGAAGTATACGATTCGAAATGATAAAGTAGTATCTATTGTTAAAGCATTTAAGTTAACTATAACAGGAATTACAGTTGGGTTATTAACTCCGAATAGAATTGGAGAAATTCCAGCAAGAGCGATGTTGTTAGATAAAAAAATATTTAAACAGCTGGTATTAAAAACAGGTGTTTCTAGCTTTAGTCAATTATTAATTACAATGCTTTTTGGTGTTGTGGGGTTAATATTAACCGCTGATATGTTTGCTACTAGTATTAATTTTATTGGTTGGATAATAGGTTTAACTATTGGAGTAGTGTTACTTTTTTTAGTTTATTTTAGAACAAATAAGCTCAATCTTGTTTTCAATAAAATCAAATTTATAAGAGAAAAAAAAATAGTTGAATCGTTATCTGAATTTTCTATTTTAGAGCTTGGTAACATTTTACTTATGAGCGCTTTAAGGTATGTAGTTTTTGTGCTACAGTATTATCTAGTTTTAAAGGCTTTTAATATCTCATTACTTGGAATAGATGAATTATTTTTAATTCCTGTTTGTTTTATGATAGCTTCATTCATTCCTACAATACTAATTTCAGAAATTGGAGTAAGAGGGTCTGTAGCACTTTTTGTATTTGGAATAGTGTCTGACATGGATATTCAAATTGTGTTGGCATCAATAACTTTATGGATGATTAATGTTGCATTACCGGCATTACTAGGATTGTTTAATTTAAATGAATTGAAAATTTTAAAAGAAGATTGATTTATTTAATAACCATATTAATACTATTTGCTATAGTTTATGTGTGCGCTATCACTTATGTAATTGTTGGATTTGTAAAGATTGATAAGACAAGTAAGAAACAGTCAGAGAGAAATATAGATCATCAAATTTCAGTTGTAATTCCAGTAAGAAATGAGGAAAAGAACATTGTTGAATGTTTGAGTTCTCTCCAAAATCAAAATTATGATAAGGATAATTTTGAAATAATTATAATTAATGACCATTCAACTGATAATACCGAAAGGTTAATTGATGAATTTATTAAAGATTCAGAATTGAATGTTAGCAGTTATGCTCTTTCAGAAAAAACATCAAAAAAAGAAGCGTTAAAATATGGCATAGAAAAATCAAATTATGATATAATTGCTACTACAGACGGAGATTGTATCGTTTCAGAAAATTGGTTAAAAAATATCTCTTCAAGCTTTAATGATGATACAGATATGTTATTAGGACCTATTATTTTTAAGAGGAGTAAAGGCTTTTTGTATTATTTTCAGGTGCTAGATATGCTGGCTATTCAAGGTGTTGAATTTGGAACCCTACACTATAAACGACCAATATTAAACAATGCAGCAAACTTGGCTTATTCTAAAAGTGCTTATGATGCTGTAGATGGTTTTGATAGATATGATACCCCATCGGGAGATGATGTTTTTTTATTGGAAAAATTTAAATCAACGAACAAAAAAGTTAAAGGTTTACTCAAAAATAATTTTATAGTTGAAACAGCTTCTGAGAAAACGTTATCTGATTTTTTAAATCAACGTTTAAGATGGTCTTCAAAATCAAAGTATTATAAAAGTAAACTATTGCTATTTTTCAGTTTAATTGTATTAATTCAAAATCTATCATTGATTTTTATCTCTTTTGGAATACCATTGGTCGAAAAGTATAGATTAACTCTTATAATCTTATTAGGATCTAAATGGCTTATTGATTTTATATTATTATTTTTGGTGACCAGTTTCTATAATAGAAACAAAGCGTTGTTATATTTTATTCCAGTTCAGATAGTTTATCCTGTTTATATTGTTATAGTCTGGATAGCATCAATTACAATGAAATTTGAATGGAAAGGAAGAAGTTATAATGGATAAAGAAAAAAAAGACATAGCATCAAAGTCATTATCCCAAATTGCTTGGCATAGATTAAAGAAGAATAAACTTTCTTTATTTGGTCTTTTTATTATTGGTTGTGCTGTTTTAGTTGCAATTTTAGGTCCTTTAATACGACCAGATGGTACGCCAAAATCTAATGATCAGATATTAGAAATTACAACTAAGAAACCAGGATTTTCTGTAGAAATACTTAAGGTTACTAAGAATCAGAAAGAGAAAGAATTAAGTGCGTGGGACTACATCAGTGAAGGTGTTGAGAATGATTTTGTAACAGTTCCTATTTATGACTATAGTTTTGAAGGGTACAATCTTGTTGTAGAAAAATATACAGGAGCCAACGTTAATAATGGTCAAATATTAAAATACAATATAGCAGACATCCTTTATTCTTTAGATCATAATGATGTTACAGAATCAAACGGTTTTTTAGACTTTTATACAATTGATGGCGGAAAGCAACACGTTGCAGTTGCAGATTTAATAGCAAGAGTAAAAGAAGAAAATATAGTCTCTCAAAAATACATTTTAGGCACAGATAAGTATGGTAGGGATTTATTAAGTCGTTTAATGGCTGGTACATGGATTTCGTTATTTGTAGGGTTTATTTCTGTTTTTATCTCATTGATTATAGGAATTACACTTGGGTCGTTAGCAGGATACTTTAGAGGATGGTTAGATGATTTAGTAATGTGGTTTATTAATGTGGTTTGGTCAATACCAACATTACTACTCGTAATTGCAATAACTATGGCTTTAGGTAAAGGAACATGGCAAGTATTTATTGCTGTTGGCTTAACTATGTGGGTAGAAGTTGCTAGAGTTGTACGTGGACAAATGTTAAGTTTAAGAGAAAAAGAATTTGTAGAGGCAGGTAGAGCTTTAGGGTTTACGAATGCTAGAATTATCTTTAAGCATATTATTCCAAATGTATTAGGTCCTGTAATTGTTATCTCTGCTATTAATTTTGCAGCAGCAATTCTTATTGAAGCAGGATTGAGTTTCTTGGGTATTGGAGCTCAACCACCCCAAGCTACTTGGGGAAAAATTATTGCAGAGCATAAGGGATACATTATTACTGGAAAAGCTTATTTAGCAATTTTACCAGGTGTAGCTATTATATTGATGGTATTAGCCTTTGTTTTAGTTGGGAATGGTATTAGAGATTCTCTAGACTCTAAAGCAGTGGATGATATGCCAACGGTATAGACTTCTAAAAAAGGAGTAATCCTGCTAAATAAATACCACCTCCAATCAACATTAAGAACAACGTATAGGGTAGAATTTCTTTTGCCTTAAGTCCTGTAATTCCTAAAAGAGGTAAAGCCCAAAATGGTTGTAACATATTGGTTAATTGATCACCATAAGCTAAGGCCATAATACTTTTAGGTAAAGAAATACCTAAATCATTAGCAGCTTGTACTATTATTGGACCTTGAACAGCCCATTGACCACCACCACTTGGAACAAAGATGTTCACTAATCCTGCACTTAAAAAAGTAAAGATTGGGTATGTTGTTTCATTAGAAATTTGAACAAAAAATGCTGAAATATCTGTTACCAATCCAGAACTTTTCATAATTCCCATTATCCCAAAATAAAGAGGGAATTGTATTAGAATTCCTGAAGCACCACCAATAGCTTTATCTATTGCTTTTAAAAAGTTGTAAATGTTTTTATGCAAAACAATTGCCAATGAGAATAATAATAAATTAATGTTGTTTGGATTAAAGAATAAGAGTAAGTCATAATTGTAATCTACTACCACTTTGTAACCGATATAGAATAGGATTATACTCCCAAATAGTAAAGAAAAAATAAGTGAATGATCTAATTTCTCGGCACCTTCGGTTGAGTGTTTTATTTCTTCATTATCATCTTTAGATAGATTAATTAAACTGGAGGAAGTTCTTTTTCCTATCCAATACATTGCCAAAGGAAGTATAACAATAAGCAAAGTCATAATTACTAAGTTCATGTTAGAACCGACTGTTTCCGAATAGGATATTTTTTCAGGAAGTAATGCAATTTCACTATCTGATAAGATTCCTATCATCATTTCTTTTAAATGACCAGGTTCTGCAACTTTAGCCAGTGATGATCCTGATAAACCTCCATGCCATACCATCAAACCAGAATAACCAGCAGCACCTATAAGAGGGTAGTTTAATTTAATTTTTAATTCACTAGCATGTTCAGCTACTTTTCTTGCAAATATTGCTCCGAATATTAATCCTAACCCCCAATTAAATAGACTTACTATAACAGTTAATAAAGTGACTAGTGCAGCTGCTTTAGAAGTGTTGTTACACAATCGTACTGCAATATTGATAATAGAATTTACAGGTTTTGTTAAAGCTAAAACATGTCCTAAAACGAGCATTAACATCATTTGCATGGCAAATACTAATAACCCAGAACTCCAAATACCTTCCTCCCAATATTTAATGAGTTGAATAGAATAATCAGAAACGCCTATGCTTTCTGGGCGAGTAGTAAAAAAAGCAATTAGAAAAGTTACAATGGTTAAACCAATTGCGATAGTAAACGGAGCTGGTAAAAGGTATTTAAATGCTTTCGTATATCTTTCAGTGAAGCTCATTATTTAAGTAAAACCTTCCAGGCATCTTCAACTTTTCCTTGAGCTAATAAATCTTTAGCTTCTTGATGATTATCATTAATTCCTTCATAAGTAGGAATTGCTTCAATACTTCCTAAAAGCCCTAAATCATTACCAGATAATATTGTACTGTTTCTGATTTCTGAAGGTATTTGATCTACACCAACCCCTATACTGGTGATGGGTTTTTGAATTTCGAACATAGAATTTTTATCAGCTCTACAATACCAGTTCCCACCCATACGGCTAACCAAATCAATTTTATGCTGATCAATCATTCCTTTATCGTCTAAAACAGCTTCATTAATATGAATTTTTACAACTTCACAAATAACTAGATTTCCAGCACCACCATTTTGACCCAATTCTACAACCTCATTAACTTTACATTCAAATTGTACTGGAGATTCCTTAACTCTAAAGGGTTTGATTTCATCCGAAGGAACAGGAGTTAACCCAGACTTTACAAATTCATCTATTGAAGAATCGTAAGGAGAACTTGATAATGACATTTGTTGTACAATGTCATGATTCACTACATTAATAACAACTTCTCTAGTCTCCTTAACATTATCTAATGTGTTTTTAGTTGCCCCGGTTCTACCACTTCTAGCAGGAGAAAATATCATAATAGGAGGATTTGCACTAAACACATTAAAAAAGCTAAAGGGACTTAAGTTTGGAGTTCCGTCTGCACTTATCGTACTTGCAAATGCAATTGGTCTTGGTCCAACAGCACCCAATAAGTAGTGATGTAATTTAGGAACTTCAATGTCTTTTGGGTTTATCGTAAGCATAATGTTGTATTTTATTTTTCGTAAACAGTAAACGAATAGGAGTGAGCATGTTTTTCGTCTGCAGGGTTACCTATTTCAGCGGTTTTTTGCCATTTTTCCGTGTCAATTTCTGGAAAAAAAGTATCCCCATCAAATGTTTCATTTACATGAGTAACATACATTTTATCTATCAAATCTTTTTCTAAAGCTTCTTTATATATCTGACCACCACCAATAATAAAAAGTTCCGTTTCATTATTAGATTTAGCATAAGCGATAGCATCTTCTATAGAATTAGAAACAACACAACCTTCTTCACTAAAGTTAGATTGTCTTGTTAAAACAATATTAGTTCTATTGGCTAATGGCCTATATTTTTCTGGAATAGAAATGTAATTTTTTCTGCCAGTAATTATATGATGATTTGAAGTTGTATTTCTGAAAAACTTCATATCATTTGGTAAATGCCAAATCAAATCATTGTCCTTACCAATTACGTTGTTTTTAGCAACAGCTACTATTAAAGAAGTGATCATTTTTGTGATAGCCATTTTTGATGAATGTTGTTTCTTTTATCCGTATCATTAAAAATGAAGTAGCTTGTTGTTCCTTTTTCTAGAAGTGGGAAAGTCATTGTTTGAATAATATTATCACGACTAATTAATAATTTAACATTATCTCCTACTTTTTTAGCATCAATAAAATCATTAATATTTCCATTTACTCTGTATCCGTCAATCGCTAAGATTTCATCATTTACATTTAATCCTCCAACGTAGGCAGAAGAACCTCTATTCACTCTCCTAATTTTGTTGTTTGATTCTGAAATCCCTAAACTAGGGTCTTTGTTTACAGTGGTTTCAACACTTAAACCAGCATAACCAAATAAGGTAGAATAATCAAATGTTTCCGTTCCATTGATATACTTTTTAAAGAAGTCGTCCATATTTAAACCAGAAACTTTCTCTAAAGCACTTTTCATTTCACTACTTGTAAAACCTCTGTCTTGTTTTTTATAAAACTCACTGTACAAGTATTGCATTACTTGATCTAAGTTCTTTTTACCTTTAGTACTATTGATAATCATTAGATCTAACATATTTGCTACAATAGCCCCTTTAGGGTAGTAAGATACAGTAGTATTGTAACTGTTTTCATTTGGACGATATGCTTTTATCCAAGCATCAAAACTAGCATGAGCAACTGGTTGAACTTTATTTCCTGGTTGGTTTTCAATACGGCTAATTGTTCCTTGAAATTTATTAATAATCTCTTTCTCACTATAAACTCCAGCTCTATACAATAACAATTCATCATAATAACTAGTAAAACCTTCCATTACCCATAAAAGACTAGTATAGTTTTCACTATTGTAATCAAAAGGTCCTAACTCAACAGGCCTTACTCTTTTTACATTCCATAAATGAAAGTATTCATGAGCAACTAAGCTTAAGAAGCCTTTGTATCTGCTTCCTTCATAAGTCCAACGATTAACTTGAAGAGTAGTCGAGCTTAAATGCTCTAAACCTCCACTACCATTGGTTAAATTGTGAATGATAAATGTGTATTCTTTGTTTGGGTTTTCTCCAAAAACATCAGTACAAGCTTTTACTATTTTGCTCATATCAACTTTTAGTTTTTCAATATCGTAATTCCCTTTTCCATACATCGCTACATGATGAATTACTCCAGAAGCAGTAAAATCAAATGTTTCTTGATTTCCAATTTCTACTGGAGAATCAACTAAAATATCATAGTTTGGAGCTTGATATTGAAATTCTTTACCTTCTACTTTTGGTAGTGATGTGCTTATCTTTTTCCAATCCTTAAAAGGGATAATTTTTAAATCATGAGGTGTATTTTTTAATTCATTGATGTACATAAATATGCTTGTTCCATTAAAATAAGCATGAGATGCATCTACAAAACTAGTACGAACACTTAATTCAAAAGCATAAACTTTGTAGTTGATAACTACATTGTTGGATTTATTGGAGTGGATTCTCCATGTGTTTTTATTAATTTTTTCTGATTTAATTGTTTTATTGTTGGTTTTTGATTCTAAACCTTCTACACTTTTAGCAAATTCTCTAACTAAATAAGATCCTGGAGACCAAACTGGCATTTGAATATCAAAATAATCTTTTTGATAATCGGTTACCGTCATTTTTACATTGTAATAGTGTGTATGAGGTTCTGGTGTAGAAATTTCATAACTAATATTACTTGCATGTATTAATATTGTTGGAATTAAAAAAAGGATTAAAGCTATTTTTTTCATAAAATTTAAGTGTTAAAAATGATAAAAGTAAAGGTAGATAAATAATAATAAGCTGTAACTAAAGTTTGTTTGAAATTAATTAGTTTTTGTACCTTTTTTTAGCATTTTTACGTAATGTTAAAGATGTTGAAACGTTATGGTCATTTATTACTTCTTAGCCTGCTATTATTTATTGGGAATAGAGAGGCTGTTGCACAATGTCCTCAGTTTTTTGATTCTCAAGGTATACTTAATGGCACACCGCAATGGGTGAGTTGTTTTGGAACGGATTATAACCTTAATTTAATAGCTGATTTAAATATTGGCAATTATACTATCGATTGGGGAGATGGTTCAGCTTTCACAGTTGGTAATGGGTGGGTAACACCTACAGCTATAGCTCATAATTATACCGCAACAGTAGCTAACTATACAGTTACAATTACGCTTCCTGATGTTCCTTGTGTGGTAGTAGGAACGGTTATTATGGAAGAACCTTCTAATGCTTCAATTCAAATACCGTTTGGTGGATTAACAAGTACATGTGCTCCAGGAAGTTTAGATTTTATTAATTCTTCTACAGATGTTTCTATTAATACTGTTTTTACTTGGGATTTTGGAGATGGTTCGCCTCCCCAAGTATTCAATAGTACTAATGCAGGACAAACCATTACGCATACTTATTTACAAGGTACAGTTAATTGTGTAACGCAAGTAACTCTAGATGCAGAAAATGTATGTAATACGTTGCAAGGAGGCGCAAGTGTAGCTACTTTCAATCCAATTAGGATTTGGGATATTGATGATGCAGCAATTACAGCTTCGGCAACATTATTGTGTTATCCTGATACAATGGTTACTCTACAAAATACAACAAATAGAAATTGTTTGGCTCAAGGAAATATTGCTCAACGATATGAGTACTGGAATTTAGGAGATTATTGGGGCTTAGGATATGATTCTATTTTAGATTGGACGGCATGGCCTCCAACTTTACCCATAAATATGGAATATCCAGGAATAGGAACTTATACTGCAATGTTAGTAGATAGTAGTTTTTGTGGTTTGGATACTGCATTTGTAACAATACAAATTGTTCCACCACCAACAGCGGCTTTAACTATTAGTAAGGATACAATTTGTGAAGGAGAAACAGTTACTTTTAATAATCTATCTGGAGGCGGAGCAAATACGTATTCTTGGAATTTTGGAGATGGAACAGGATGGCAGAATATGGGAGCAGGAGGAACTTCATATACTTATAGTTTTACAGGAGATTATACAATACAATTAGCGGTGTTTATTGGAGGGGGAACGGCAAGTTGTACTGATACGGCTAGCATTCCGGTACATGTGTTACCAAGTCCTGTAGCAAATTTTAACTTTGATAACAACAATGGTTGTGATAGTATGACTGTAACCTATACAGATTTTTCTTCAGTTGATGTAGTTACTTGGCAGTGGGATTTTGATAATGGAAACTTTAGTAATCTGCCAAATCCACCAGCACAATTTTATAATGCTCCAGGAAATTATAATGTTCAATTGGATGTAACAAGTGCCAATGGTTGTGTTCACAGTTTAACACAGCAAATAGATGTTTTTCAGTCTCCAGTTCCAAGTTTTATACCTACAAGTGTTTGTCAAAATGAAGTTGCTTTTTTTGTGGATCAATCTACTAGTTCAGTTGGGGATCCTATTATCAATTGGAATTGGGATTTTGGAGATAGTAATTCTAGTACTCAACAAAACCCTACACATACTTATTTAACAGGTGGTACAGTAAATGTTGTGTTAGATGTTAGTACTGCTTTTTGTTCTGCTTCAGATACTGTTGTGGTTACCGTTGAAACTGCTCCAACAGCAGGATTTACTTTGAACAATAACGCTGGTTGTTCTCCTTTAGGAGTTATTTTTACCAATACATCATCCGCTAATGCTGTAAATTTTGCTTGGGATTTTGGTGATGGAAATACTTCAACAGCAACAAATCCAACGCATACATACATTAATAATTTTGGAGTAGATACTACATTTACTGTTAGATTAATTTCATCAACTTTGTTTGGATGTGTTGATACTACCTATCAAGCAGTTACAGTATATCCAAATCCATCAGCATCGTTTACCAATAATGCGGTATTGGACTGTGCTCCTTTAATGGTGAATTTTACAAACACTTCTTCTGGAGCGGTTAGTTATACTTGGGATTTTGGAGATGGAACACCTTTGGACAATTCTATCAACCCTTCACATACCTATAATAATTTAACTCAGTTTATAGATAACAATTTTGTTACGTTAATTGCAACAAGTATAAATGGTTGTACGGATACAGTTATTGATAGTGTCTTGGTATATCCAGAACCACAGTTCGGGTTTAGTACCAATCCTGATTCAGGTTGTAGTCCAATTAATGTGGTATTTCCATCTGTTATTGGAGCTGTACAGTATCAATGGACATTTGGAGACGGGAGTTTTGGAGTTGGACCAACACCAAGTCATATCTATATTAACTCAACAACAAATAACGTTACTTATTCCATTCAATTAATTGCTACATCACCATTTAACTGTGTTGATACTAGCTATGGTCAGGTATTGGTTTTTCCTAATCCCTCAGCTCAATTTTCAATAGATTCTTTAGCAGGATGCCATCCTCATCCTATAAATATAACCAACTCTTCTACCGGAGGTTCAATATATCATTGGGATATGGGAGATGGAACTACATTTGATACTTTAGTCTCCAATTTTGGTCATACCTATCAAAATACATCTGGGGTTCAGCAAACATATCCTATTTCTCTTATTGCTGAAACAACAAAAGGATGTATGGATACTGTAATACAAAATGTAGATGTTTATCCGGCAGTTACAGCTTTATTTAATTCAGATACTGCAGGTTGTAGTCCCTTTGATGTTGATTTTACGGATGTTTCAGTTGGGGCAGTTCGTTTTACTTGGGATTTTGGTGATGGATCACCTTTAGAGAATATTCAACATCCTTCGCATCAGTATACCAATTTAACTACTTTGGATGTAAATTACACAGCTACTTTGATTATAGAATCTGTTTTTGGATGTTTTGATACTGTTCAAAAAGTAATTACGGTATATGCAACACCTGTAGCTTCTTTTACACCTTTCCCAACTACACAAACCTTTCCAAGTACTACTGTTGCTGTAACAAATACCTCTTCGTTAGGTACATGGCAATATGCTTGGGATTATGGTGATGGTACTTTATCAAATGCGCAGAATCCTGCCAATCATGTTTATTCAACTTGGGGAGTATATCCTATTGAGCTAATTGTAAGTAATGCAAATTGTGCTGATACTGCAATAGAAACAATCACTATAATTGCTCCAGTTCCTATAGCAAGTTTTCAAGGACCGGCACAAGGTTGTAGACCATTAGAAGTTCAGTTCTCTAATAATTCTCAATATGGAGATACTTATTTGTGGGATTTTGGAGACGGTGGAGTGTCAACACAATTTGAACCTAAATATACTTATTATAACCCAGGAGTGTACACGGTAACATTAACTGTTATTGGCTCTGGAGGACAAGATATTCAAACTCAACAACTAATTATTGAAGTTTATCAAAATCCAAGTGCGTTTTTTACAGTTACACCATCGACTGTCTTTATTCCGAATGAACCAATTTTACTGTTTAACTTATCAAATTTTGCAAGTACTTATTTATGGGATTTTGGAGATGGAAACACTTCTACTGATGAGTTTCCTCAGCACTTTTATACACAAGTAGGTGTTTACGATATTACCCTAATTGCATCAACACCAAATAATTGTATAGATACATTTACGTTGTCGTCAGCTGTAGAAGCTTTGTCTAAGGGTGATATATCTGTTCCTAATGCTTTTACGCCTAGTACAACTGGTGGAAATGGAGGTTTATTTTCTCATGGAGATACAGATAACGATGTGTTCCATCCTATAATAATTGGAGCAGATGAGTATGAAATGAGTATTTTTAATAAATGGGGAGAGCTTCTGTTTGTGAGTACTGATGTTAATATTGGTTGGGATGGCTATTATAGAAATGAGTTAAGTAAGCAAGACGTTTATATTTATAAAATAAATGTTTTATATATTGATGGTAGATCAGAATCTTTAACAGGAGATATAACATTATTAAGATAATTAAGATGAGGAGTTTAATAATTATGGCTTTTTTGGTGTTTGCGAATTCTGCATACACACAAGAACAATCTAAAGATTTTAAAAAGTCTT
The DNA here is from genome assembly GCA_905479915.1 of uncultured Flavobacteriales bacterium. GTDB lineage: Bacteria > Bacteroidota > Bacteroidia > Flavobacteriales_E > Vicingaceae. Next base: position 65,817 of record CAJQOH010000012.1, on the reverse strand, counting down.
TTAATAGTGCAAATAAAAAATACGAAATAGGCGATTATTATGGTGCTTTAAAGATTTATAAAGAAATATATACCCAAAATTCAGAAGACAAGGAGCTGAATTTTAATATGGGTGTGTGTAATTATAATGTAAGAAATTATAAAGCAGCGGAATCAAATTTTCTAAAATCAAGTAGTGCAGTTAGTTTAGAGTTGTTTAGGTATAAAGCTCTTATTGCGCATATTAGTATGAAATTTAAAAAAGCGGTAAACTATTACAATGCTTATAAACTGATTTCGGGAAACAAAGAGGTAACGAATGAAGAGATAAATAGGTTAATAGAAAAAACAAAATATGCAGAGAAAGCAGTTTTGGATAAAAGAGATGTACTTATTCAGAATTTAGGGCCTACAATAAATACAAACCATCAAGAATATGTACCATTAATATCTGCAGATGAAAGAATGATGTTGTTTACATCTAGAAGACCTGGAAGTACAGGTGGTAAATTAGATCCAAATGGAGTCCCTTTTGAGGACATATACATAACCAATAAAGTAAATAATACATGGGAAGCGCCTAAGCTTTTAGGTGGAGGAATTAATACTGAAACAAATGATGCTTGTGTAGGGTTATCTGCAGACGGACAAATATTGTTTCTTTTTAGACCCTCAGAAGATTTAAGAACAGGTAACTTGTATGAGAGTAGGATGGGCTTAGATGATTGGGAAGCTCCAGTGAAAATGGTATCCAATATTAATTCAGAATATACAGAAACGAGTGCTTCCATAACTCTAGATGACAAAATCATTTACTTTTCTAGTGATAGACCAGGAGGTTTTGGAGGTAAAGATATATATAAAGTGCTAAGGTTACCTAATGGTAAATGGAGTAAAGCAATTAATTTAGGTCCGGTTGTTAATACCCCTTTTGATGAAGATGCGCCTTTTATTCATACGGATAAAAAAACCCTTTATTACAGTTCTAAAGGTCATGAAAATATGGGAGGTTACGATGTTTTTAAAACAGTTTATGAAAAACGTAAATGGTCTACACCAGAAAATTTAAAGTACCCTATTAATACTGTTGGTGACGATATTTTCTTTGTACTATCAGCAAGCGGAAAGGTTGGGTATTATTCATCTTCAAGAGAAGAAGGTTTCGGAGGTCAAGACATTTATAAAATTGTGTTGAAAGATGAAAATGTGAAACAATATGTTTTAAAAGCGATGATAAATTCTAAAAAAAGTAAAGAAGCACTTTCTGCTAAAATTACCTTAATAGAAAACGAATCTAAAAAAGTAAGTGGGATTTATAAGTCAAATGACAATACTGGAAAATTTATAATGTTAGTTGATCCAGAAAAATCATACAATATAATCATAGAGTCAGCAAGTCATCATTCTTATACATCAGAATTAGAATTTGATATTAATAGCGAAGAACGCTTTGAGTTTGTGTTAGAAAAGAAGGACGGAAGTGATAAGTAAAGTGAAAGTTATACTAACCTTATGTATACTTTCAATATCTTTTGTCTGTAGTAGTCAGGATATGCAATTTACTCAATTTAATGCAGCACCACTGTATTTAAACCCTGGATTTACAGGTGCAACAATAGAGCATCGTTTGGCAACTAATTATCGTAATCAATGGACCGCAATTCCTGGACATTTCGTAAACTATACTTTTGCTTATGATTATAATTTAACCGAATTTAATAGTGGGTTAGGGTTACTTTTTGCAAAAGAAAAAGCAGGAACTGGAGGTTTAGGTAGTACTGAGATAGGATTGCTTTATTCCTACCATTTTAAAATAGACAAGAAAATACTTATTCAACCTGGTTTAAAGTTTAATTATATTACTAGAAGTTTGGATTTTTCTAAATTGGTTTTTAATGATCAATTGGCAAGAGGCGGGAGTGGATTTACTACTGATGATATTGAATTTGATAATGTAAGTTACATGGATATAACTGCTGGGTTGTTGATTTATTCACAGAAATTTTGGGCAGGAGTCTCTTTTAATCATATAAATGAACCTAATCAATCATTAACACGTGATGAAAGCCCTTTGTTTATGAAGTTTTCAGCTCATGGAGGATATAAATTTGATTTATCTGAAGGAGGCAGAAAATCATTAAATACTTCATTTTTAAATGCAGTTGTTCATTATAAAGCTCAACAAAAATTTGATCAATTTGATTTAGGCCTTTATTATACTAGAGAACCTTTTACTTATGGTGTATGGTATAGAGGTATACCTGGTTTAAAATCATATAAGGGAGTTGCCAATAATGATGCTTTAGCTATTATTTTAGGATATAAAGTGATTGATTACAATTTAAATATTGGTTATAGCTATGATGCAACTGTCTCTCGCTTAGGATTTAATTCCGCAGGTTCTCACGAAATTTCTTTGATTTATGAAGTAGCGAGTAAAAAGAAAAAAAGAAGAAGTAAAAGGTTCTTCGTTCCTTGTGCTAAGTTTTAAGAAAGAATAGTTCTATTTTGGTCCGTTTCCATTAGGGTCAATCCCCATAGGATTAAATACTGCCGGACAAGATTTAGATCCTTTCTTTAAGAACATAAATCGTACTCTCAATAAAAAAGGACGAGCTCTTGAATTGAAATAGGGGTGAGTTGATTTAATGTGATTAAAAGGGAATAAAGCTAAAATTGGAGTTTCTACAATTGGCATAATAATCAATCGACCACTGGTTTTAAACCCTATACCAAAGAAGTAATGCAATTCTCCTAAAAAATCATCAGGGCCATTAACATAATCAGTATTATTTGGTATTTGAGGCGTTGCTGTTCTTCCTTTTAATATGTGGTAATCAGCATTTAATCCTAAACCATTAACATAAAATAGATTTTCAGAAGCATCAAATCGATACCCAAGATTAAAATGTGCAGAAATTAAATGATCACCATAAGATCCTTCCGAAGTAGTTGTGGAGGTTAAAACGTCATCTACATAAAGTTCATTGGTATAGTCTTCACCACCTCGAAACCATTTCCATGCTAGGCCATAATCTATGTAGTTAATAAATTTTCTATCGTTCATTTTGAATTTGCCAATTTCAGCAAATCCGCCAATTTTACCACAAGGATCTCCTATATACTTGTTTCGAATAGAAGTGTTAAGGCTATCAGTAACTTCTGAAGTAACGTTATTATATCCTGCCATGTAGGTTAGGCCTAATCCAAAGTACCAACCTTTATCTACATTATTTTTTCCTGTACTGTATAAGCCATTACCTTTTCCGGGTTTATAAGCTTGAGTAAACCCTATAAAAGGGATTAGAATTAATACAATGGTAGAAAATTTTAAGAATCGCATAGTCAATTAGGAAATTTAAATTTTAGATAGAATCGCTTGTTCAACCTCTATACTATCCCAAACGTTTTCTATGTTATCAAATTGTGCCATTACATTTTTCATAATGGCATCTTGTTTTTGTCCTGTTTCCCAGGCTACAGAATAACGAATATGACTAAAAGTTACTTGGCTATAAAGAGGAAGCCATTTGTCAGGGTGTTTGGCTGAAAAGTGAGCTTCTATTTTCTTTTGCAATAAAAACGTTGGATCACCAACATAATCTCTCATTACATAATAATTGTGTAATGATAAATCCTGAACCCCATCACCGTCAGGTTTTCTAATTTCTTGGTATTCAGCAAAAACTTTTGTCCAATCTTCATTGTGTTTTTGCATCAATTCCCACATAACAGTACAATCTTCCATTCCTGAATTCATGCCTTGTCCATAAAAAGGAACTGTTGCATGAGCTGCATCTCCCATTAAAGCAACTTTTCCAGAAGTCCAAGGATAACATCTAACAATTGCTAAAGAAGAAAGAGGGTGATCTTCCCAAGCGTTACCAACATTTGGCATCAACTCGTAAAAATCAGGAAATGTAGTTTTGAAGAATTGATCTACAGCATCTTTTGAAGTTAATTGTTCAAAAGAATTTTCTCCGGTGGAAGGCATGAATAAAGTACAAGTAAATGAACCATCTTCATTAGGTAATGCAATTAGCATAAACCTTCCTCTAGGCCATATATGAAGTGCGTTTTTTTCTAATTTGTACGAGCCATCTTTATTAGCAGGAAGTAATAATTCTCTATATCCATCATTTATAAAATGCTGACTGTATTCAAAACGATCTAATTTTTGCATGGAGTTATATCGAACAGCAGAAAATGCTCCATCACAAGCAAAAACAACATCCGATTTATATTCAGATTTCTCTTTAGTTTGAGAATTTTCTAAATAAACGATACCATTTTCTAAATCAGCTCCTATACATTTTTCATTGTAGTGAATAGTTGCATTACCATGAGTTTCTGCAATATCCATCATTTTAGCATTTAAACCTCCACGAGATACAGAGTAAATGGCCTGACCTTCAGTTCCGTAGGGCTGATACGAAAGGTTGCTTTCTGTGTCGTGCATTATTCTTCCAGGCATTGGAATAGCTATTGGCTCAATTTCTTTTTCTAGATTAACTGTTTTTAAGGCTTTCCACCCTCTGTCAGAAAGAGCTAGATTTATTGATTTACCAGCAGATATTTCTGCTTTACGAATATCTGATCTTCTTTCAAAAATAGTTACCTTATATCCTGCTTTAGATAGGTAAACTGCCCAAAGTGAACCTACCAAACCTGCTCCGACTATTGTTGCTGTTTTCATTAATTAAGTTTAAAAGTATTAAAGTATTAAAGTTAACAAGTTTGTAAAGTTGAAAAGTTCATAAAGTTGAAAAGTTATAAGGTTAAGTGTTTATTTGTTTTCAGCGCTTCAATTATCAATTATCAATTATCAATTATCAATTGCTGATTTTAAAATTTCACCAAAACGATAAATGTCTTCAAATGAATTATACAAAGGTATTGGAGCCATTCTAATTGCATTTGGTTCTCTCCAGTCAGAAATAACACCTTCTTTTGTTAAGGTATCAAATAAGTCTTTTCCATAACCATGAGCAATTACTGAAACTTGACAACCTCTTTCTTTCCAATCTCTAGGAGTTATTATTTCTAATGATTTGTCTGATGAGGTTAATAGTTCATTTACATCATCAACAATAAATTCCAAATAACCTGAAATCATTTTTTGCTTTTTGAGCAATTTATCCATTCCAACTTCATCAAAAATATCGATTGCTGCTTTGTGTGCTGCCATGGATAATACAGGAGCATTACTCATTTGCCAGGCTTCAGCTGTTTTCATAGGTTTAAATCCTTTTTCCATTAAGAAACGAGTTTCTTTCTCTTGTCCCCACCAACCAGCAAAACGAGGTAGGTCAGTATTGTTACAATGACGTTCATTAATGAAAACTCCAGAAACTCCACCAGGGCCTGAATTCAAATATTTATAAGAACACCAACAAGCAAAATCAACATTCCATTCGTGTAATTTTAATTCAATATTTCCTGCGCCATGTGCTAAATCGAAACCACAATTAGCACCAACTTTATGTGCTGCATCAGTAATTGCTTTCATATCGAAAACTTGACCAGTAAAGTAATTTACTCCTCCAATCATAACACAAGCTAAAGAATCTCCTGCATCTTCAATAGCAGCAATAATATCTTCATTATGTATTGTTCTTTCTCCTTCTCTTGGAGCAATTTCAATTATAGTTTCTTCAGGATTTAATCCAGCATTTTTAACTTGCATTTCTAATGCATACTGATCTGACGGAAAAGCTTTGGCCTCACAAATTATTTTGTATCGGTTTTCTGTTGGTCGGTAAAAAGAGACCAGTAATAAATTTAAATTTACGGTTAGGTTGTTCATTACAACAACTTCTTCTGATTTAGCTCCAACAATTTTAGCAATAGGTTCAGCAAACATTTCATGATAAGCAAACCAAGGATTTTTAGCAAGAAAATGACCTTCAACCCCCCATTGTGCCCAATCTTTTAATTCAGTATTAATATAATCTATTGTTGATTTTGGCTGTAAACCCAAAGAATTTCCAGTAAAGTAGATGGTTTCTTTTCCATCTATTACGGGTATATGAAATTTATTTCTGTATGCTTTTAATTCATCTTGCTCGTCTAACTTTTGAGCAAAGGTTAAACTATTTTCGTAAGTCATTTAAATCCTTTTATAATGGATCGTAAATATACGGAACTAAGTCAAAAAGAAAGAATGTTTAAAACTCTAAAAACATTAAAATTTATAAGTCTAATTCTAATTGTTTAGGTAGAAGTTGAAAAGACATTCTATGAATATCTGTGGTCCCAATATTGGCAATAGCTTCTCGATGTACTTTTGTTGGATAACCTTTATTTTTATTCCAAGCATATTCAGGGTGTTTTTCATGAGCAGCAAACATAAAATCATCACGATAAGTTTTTGCTAATATTGATGCTGCAGCAATGGATAAAAATTTTGCATCTCCCTTAATAATACATTCATGAGATATATTAGGGTAGGGGTTAAATCTATTTCCATCAATTAATAACAGCTCAGGAGAAGTTTTTAATTGATCAACTGCTCGATGCATCGCTAAAAAAGAAGCGTTTAGGATGTTTATTTTATCGATTTCTATATTATCAACTATTCCAACACCAAATGCAATGGCTTCTTTTTCGATTTCTTTTCGCAAGATTTCTCTTTTCTTCTCAGAAATTTGCTTTGAATCATTCAGTATTTTGTTTTTGTAGTCTGAAGGTAGAATAACTGAAGCAGCATATACAGGGCCTGCTAAGCAACCTCTACCGGCTTCATCACAACCAGCCTCAATTAATCCTTTTTTGAAATAACTTTTAAGCATCAATAGTGTTTAAAATAGATGCCCAAAGTAAATCGCCAGTCCTTTTCCAGCTAAATTTTTTAGATTGGAGGAGGCTTTTTTCGATTAAACTTGTTCTTAATTTATCGTCAGAATAAATAGTGATCATCGCTTTTGTAATATCTTCAATTGCAAAAGGATCTACCAACAAACCAGCATCTTCAACTACTTCTGGCATTGATGTAATATTAGAAGTGATTACTGGTGTTCCACAGCTCATTGCTTCAACTAAAGGGATTCCAAAGCCTTCAAATATCGGTACATAAGTTAATGCATGTGCAGCAGCAGTAATCTTATACAATTCCTCTTCGGCTAGTCTTCCAGTAAAAATAACATCTGATTTATAGGCTAAGTTTTGATATGTCTTTTCAATTTCGCTGGTCCACCACATTTTTCTTCCAACAATAACCAATTTAAAATTTGATTCTGTTTGAGATTTGAAATCATCAAATGCCTTAAAAAGATTAGTTAGATTTTTTCTAGGATGCAAGGTTCCAACAAATAAAAAGAAGGGGTTGCTATCTGAGTATTTATTTTGAAGAGCTATCTTTTCTTCATGTAAAATTGGCTTAAATTGTTCGTTTGGTCCATTGTATACAACATCAATTTTGTTAGAATCAATATTATAAGTGTTTACAATATCTTGTTTTGAAAACTCTGATACTGATGCAATTCTATCTGCTTTTTGGGCAAACTGAGGAAAGTATTTACAGTAATACTTTCTAAGTATTTGAGGCAATTGTTCTGGGTGATGTTCAAAATTTAAATCATGAATAACACTTAATGTTTTTGTATTCGTGTTTAAAGGGATCATTCCATTTGATCCAACAAAAATATCGGGTTTAATTTTTTTTAATAATCGTTTTAATGAAAATTCATACCATATTAAATATAGAAAAGGGTGCCTGGCTTGAGGTCCAATAACTTTAGCGGTAACATTTTTGCTTGAAATAAAATCAGGGTGTGGTTTTCTATCAAAAATAAAAATAAACGCTACTGAAGGGTTTGCTGTAACAATGTGTTTGAAAGAATTTTCTGTAAAGAGACCTAAACCATCCATCTGGTCTTTTATTAGCAATCGAGTATCTACAGCAATTTTCAAAAAATCTAATTTTAATGCGAATGTAATAATATTGGCTTAGATAAGTTATTTTTGTTCCAAATCAATTCTGAGTGCAAAAAAAATTTATAACCAATTTAGCGTTACTGCTATTTCTTAATTTTTTAATTAAGCCCTTCTGGATATTTGGAATAGATAGAACGGTTCAAAATTCTGTTTCTCCTGAAGAATATGGAACTTACTTTGCATTGTTCAATTTTGCAATGTTGTTTAATATTTTATTGGATTTTGGGATAACCAATTTTAACAATAAGAATATAGCTCAACACCAACAATTGCTTACTAAGTATTTTTCTGGTATTGTAGTTTTAAAACTCTTTTTAGCTATACTATATTTCATTACTACGTTTGTAGTGGGATATTTTGTGGGGTATGATTCTACTCGTTTTAAAATGATGTTGTTTTTATCATTCAATCAATTTTTGATTTCATTTATTCAAAACTTAGTATCCAATGTGTCAGGGCTTCAGATGTTTAGAACATATAGTTTTCTTTCGGTTATGGATAGGGGATTGATGATACTGTTTTGTTCTGTATTGTTATGGAGTAATATTTTTGATACAGCGTTTAAGTTAATGGACTTTGTATATGCGCAAACACTTTCATATTCTATAGTTCTCATTACTGTGTTTACAATTGTATTGTTAAAAGTTAAAAAGTTCACGTTTAAATTCAATAAGGCATTATCGATTCTAATACTTAAACAGACGTATCCTTATGCTTTATTGGTTTTAACAATGACCTTTTATTATCGTTTAGATAGTGTAATGTTGGATTTAATGTTGGAAGATGGAGAAAGACAAGCTTCTATATATGCACAAGCTTATCGTTTAATGGATGCCGGAACTCAGATGGGAGTTATGTTTGCTTCTTTATTGTTGCCAATGTTTGCGAATATGATTAAAAACAAGGTGAAGTTGGATGAATTGGTGAAACTATCTTTTAGTTTAATTTTTGTTCCGGCTATTGTGATTGCTATTTTCTCATTTTCTTTTTCGTTAGAGATAATGGATGCACTTTATACTATTAATGTATCGTTTTCGGCACCTGTATTTGGATTGTTAATGACATGTTTTGTAGCCATAGCATCTACATACATTTTTGGAACCTTGTTAACCGCCAATGGGAGTTTGAAATTGTTAAACTCTTTAGCTATTGGAGGTATGATTTTAAACTTTATTTTGAATTTAATCTTGATACCCAAATACAATGCATTGGGTTCTGCAATGGCTAGCTTAATTACTCAGTTTTTAATTGTTTTTTTACAAATAATTGCCGCAAAAAGGTTGTTTTCATTTCGTGTAAATTATAGATTTATTATTTCAATATTGGTTTATCTAGTATTAGTAATATCCTTTATGAAATTTATTGAATTATACATAGAGGGATTATCTTTACAATTTCTTGTCTTTATTACAATATCTGGGATATTATCCGTTGTTATGGGTATCATTAACATTAAAAAAATAGTTAAGATTCTTGTGAACAAAGAAGCATAAGTCTTTTAATAAAAAATAGGTACTTTTACCGCTCTTAAAAAAAAGAGATTTAATACTAATTTATTGATCGATTACAATGGAAAATAGTTCAGAAACCAATTCAAATTTAAATTCTGAAAATTTAATAGTGTTTTTCTATAAATGGAAAAAGCCACTTATCATAATAAGTTTAGTAGCAATGTTGTGTTCTGTTGTTGTTTCACTTCTAATGCAGAATAAATTTCAGTCAACAGTAGTTTTATTCCCTACTACAACTAGTTCTATATCTAAGGCAATATTGTCTGAAAATAATGGAGGGAAAGAAGATGTGTTGAGATTAGGAGAGGAAGAGGAAGCTGAACAAATGCTTCAGATTTTAAATTCTGATGAAATTAGAAGTAAAATCATTCAAAAATATGATTTAATGCAGCATTATGATATTGAAGGTGAATATCAAAATACGATGCTTCAAAGAGAATATGAAAGTAATGTTACTTTTAAAAGAACTAAGTTTATGTCTGTTGAGATAAATGTTTTAGATCATAATGCTGATACTGCAGCAATGATAGCAAATGATATTGCGGCATTATTGGATACGGTAAAGAATAGAATGAGAAGAGAAATTGCTGTTGCTTCTTTTCGGATTGTAAAAGATGAGTACGAGAACCAATCTAATTATATCAAGATGTTAGATGATTCTTTACAGTCAATGAAGCGATTAGGACTTATTGATGTTCGAGCTCAAACAGAAAGATTAACAGAACAGTTGGGGATTGCTATTTTAGGTGGAAAGAAGCATGCTACAGAAGTATTACAAAGTAAATTAGATACTTTGGCTAAATATTCAGGAGCATTTATTCAGCTTCGAGAAGAAATTGAATTAGAGCAAAAAAGATTAGTATTGGTTCGTTCTAAATATCGTGAGGCTAAAATTGATGCTGAACAAGATTTACAGCATAAGTTTATTGTAAATAATGCTTTTCCAGCAGAAAAAAAATCATACCCAATAAGATGGTTAATTGTATTGGGATCTACATGCTCTGCTTTTTTATTGACTTTAGTTGCCTTACTTTTTATTGAAACTATAAAGTCGGTTTCTTTTAAAGAAGATTGATTATAAAAAAGAGTTTACTGCTATTATGAGTAACTTTAAGGGATTATTTCACATATTAAAAACAAACTGGATTTACATTGCTGGTTTTGTTTTTATTGGATTGAATAGTTGGTTAATTACTCAAGAATTTTATTACTTAGCAATCCTTCCTTTTATACTAGTGTTAGTTTTTATGGCATTTTTTAAGCTGGATAAACTGATGTGGTTTATAGTATTTTCAACTCCATTATCCTTAAATCTAGAAGAATTAGAAATAGGAGGTATAGGTATGTACCTTCCTACAGAGCCATTAATGTTTGGAGTTATGCTTCTCTTCTTTTTTCGGTTAATTCATGAAAAAAGGTTTGATTCTAAAGTTATTAAACACCCTATTACACTTGCTATTTTTGTAAATATTGTATGGATAGCAATAACATCAATTACTTCAGAAATGCCTGCTGTTTCTTTAAAGTTTTTACTGGCTAGGGTTTGGTTTGTAGTTTGTTTTTACTTTGTGATGACACAATTATTTGCTAAAAAAGATAATTACAAGAAGTTCTTATGGGCTTACATTACTTCTTTAACAGGAATAATAATATATGCTGTTATTCATTTATGGATGTATGATTTTGCTCAGAAACCAGCACATTCTGTAATGAATCCTTTTTTTAAAGATCATACTTCTTATGGTGCTGTTTTAGCAATGTATTTACCAATGTTATTTATCTTTTTTAATAAAAGGAATATATCAAGAGTAAGACTTATAGCGTTACTCTTAATTTCTATTTTTGTTATAGGAACGATACTTTCTTATACAAGAGCTGCATGGGTTAGTTTGGCCGGAGCTTTAGTGTTGTATTTTATATACAAGTATAAAATAAAGTTTAAAGTTTTATTTGGATTAGGGATCTTAGTCTTGATGGTGATTGGTTTTAGCTGGAGTACTTTGATGATGAATTTAGAAAGAAACAATCAAGATTCTTCTGATAAATTGTCTGAGCATGTGGAATCCATATCTAATGTATCTTCTGATGCGTCAAACTTAGAGCGTATAAATAGATGGAGTTCTGCATGGAGAATGTTTCAAGAAAGACCAGTTTTTGGTTGGGGCCCAGGAACATATATGTTTCAGTATGCACCGTTTCAAATGTCTAATGAGCAGACTATTATTAGTACAAATGGTGGAGGTTTAGGTAATGCCCACAGTGAATATATAGGCCCTTTAGCTGAGTCTGGATTGTTAGGGATGTTAACTTTTATAGCTTTAATTGTTACCGTTTTTTATAAAGGCTCTATTCTATATCATAAATTGCCAAATGGTGAATTAAAGACAGCTGTACTGTTTTGTTTATTGAGTTTATTCACGTATGTGGCTCATGGATTCTTAAATAATTATTTGGATACTGATAAAGCATCAGTTCCATTTTGGGGATTTATTGCATTGATTGTTGCAATAGATGTCTATCACAGTAAGAAATTACTTGATTTTAAGGCACATTAGTGCAATATCATCTTTGTACTCTATTTCTTTCTTATAACTATTCAATTCCTGTGTTATAGATTGAATAATGTCTTTGGTAGATTCTTCTTTATTTAAGAGAAGCGAAGTTTCTAGATTTTTCATTCCAAACTCTTCATTTTTAGCGTTGGGCTGTTCTACAACTCCATCCGTATAACATGCTAAAATAGAATCTCTGGGAATTGTCATGTTCTTTTCAGTTACAGAAGGTAAATTTTCAAAAACACCTAACACAGTACATCCGTCAAATAGTGATTTAAATTGATGCCCTACAAGAAGTAAAGGAGGGTTGTGACCAGCATTTATATATTGAAGGTTACGTGTTTGTATATTGTATTTTCCAATAAACGCAGTAATAAATTTTTCTCTATTTGCGTTAGCTAAAATATTTTTATTTAATTCGATTACCAACTCAGATAGAGATGATGTTCTTTTAATCAAAGATCTTAAGCTAGCTTGAAAGTTTGACATTAATAAAGCTGCAGGTACACCTTTTCCTGAAACATCAGCAATGCAGAATGCAATTTCATCTCTATTTAATACTATAAAGTCATAATAATCTCCACCAACTAAATGATGAGGATTGTAGCTCGCAGAGACTTCTATTTCATCGTTATTAGGAAGATTTTTAGGGAATAACATCATTTGCATTTCTGATGCTAATTCCATTTCTTTTTGAATAACAATTCGGTCTAAATTCTCTTTGTAAAGTCTTTTGTTTTCAACTGCAACAATAATAATGTTCGTTAATGTTTGGATGAAGCTAAGGTGTTTAATGATTGGGCTAACTTCAATTTTTTCTCCATCAAAATCACCTAATAGGAGATATGCTAGTGGTTCCGATTTATGAAAGACAGGAACTATTACATCAAAGGGTTTTAACTTATCGTTTATATTATTTGAAAGAAGCTCTATTTCTTTGATGTCAACTAAATCATTTTTAACATTGATTTCATTGCAATCTGTTCCAATGCAGAGTTCTTTGGACCATTCAACCTTATCAAAGCTGTAAAGTAGAATTTTTCCAATCTTTAAATCATCAAGTAATACTGTTTTGTAAAGTTCGAGTAGTTCTTCCTTAGCTAAATTATTATTAATAGCCTTAGTAACCTCAAGTAGCGTAGCTAACTTAAGTTTCCCTAATTCTAACCTTTTTTTTATGTTTTTTGATTGACTCATAAAAGATAATCTATTCTCTATGAATAAACATTTTGTAGAAAGATGAATTATGTAAAAAAATCCATTTTATCTATAACTAAGACGGATTAAATATATAATAGGCTGCTTAGACTTTTACTCTTTCTGAGTAATCTCCAGAAGCAGTACTTATTTTAATATGATCACCTTCATTAATAAATAAAGGAACTCTTACTTCAGCTCCGGTTTCAACTGTTGCAGGTTTAAATGCATTAGTTGCTGTATTTCCTTTTTCTCCAGGTTCAGTATAAGTAATTTCTAATACTATTGAAGCGGGTAGCTCGCAAATTAATGCAGATTCATTATCTGCATCAAAAACAATTTCTGCATTGTTTCCTTCTTTTAAGAATTGAGGAGCGTTAATTATTTTTTCATCAATAAAAGTTTGCTCATAACTCTCGTTATTCATAAAGTGATAGGTAGTATCTTCTTTGTAAAGAAATTGGTAAGTTCTTCTTTCAACTCTTACGTTGTCTAATTTATGACCTGAAGTAAATGTATTATCAATTACTTTACCTGTTTCTACATTCTTTAATGTAGTTCTAATAAAAGCTGGACCTTTTCCGGGTTTTACGTGTTGAAAGTCAATAATCGTATAAATCCCATTATTGTATCTAATACATAATCCTTTTTTTATATCTGATGTACCTACCATTTGCTTTGTTTTTATAAATTATAAAAGGTTTGTTTTGGTGCTTTAATGATTAATTAAGAGGCCCTCTGATTATTCCTTTAGTTGATTCTTCGATAAACTTTAGAATACTTTCTTTTTCTTTAGACTTAGGAGCTTCTTGTTCAATTACTTTTACAGCATTAGAAACGTTTAGACCTCTGGTATAAATATTTCTATAAATATCTTCTATTTGAGAAACAGATTCATTTGAGAAACCTCTTCGTCTTAATCCAACAGAATTAACACCAGCAAAAGTTAGTGGGTCTCTAGCAGCTTTAATATATGGAGGAACATTTTTTCTAACATTTGCTCCTGCACCTATAAATGAATGTTGCCCAATCTGAACAAATTGTTGAACTCCAGCTACAGCTTCAATGATAACATAATCTTCTAAAACTACGTGACCACCAATTTGAACTGAATTGGCTAAAATACAGTAGTCTCCTATAAGACAATCGTGCCCTACATGAACGTAAGCCATTAATAAACAGTTATTTCCTATAACTGTTTTGTTCCTATCTGATGTTCCTCTACTAATCGTACAGAACTCTCTAATTATACAGTTGTCACCAATTTCTGTAGTGGTAATTTCTTCATCAAATTTTAAGTCTTGAGGAATTCCTGAGATAACAGCTCCTGGAAAAATTTTACAATTTTTACCAATTCTTGCACCATCAAAAATAGTTGCATTTGATCCAATCCAAGTACCGTCACCAATTACTACATCCTTATTAATTGTAGTAAAGGGTTCAATTACAACATCTTTTCCAATTTTTGCTTCTGGGTGAATATTTGTCATTGGGAATTTTTCCATCGTATCAATGTATTTTGGCTAAGATAAATTTATTAAACAGCTTCTGTAACTTTTTCAATGTTTTTTTCTTTGACTATTTGAGCCATAAGCTCTGCTTCCACACAAACATTTCCATTTACGTAACCTTTTCCTCCCATATGACAAATACCTCTTCTAATAGGGGTAAGGATCTCTAAATGGAAAACAATAGTATCGCCCGGAATTACTTTTCTTTTAAATTTAACGTTATCAATTTTCATGAAATAGGTCATGTAGTTTTCTGGATCTGGTAGGTTTTTTAAAACCATGATACCACCACATTGAGCCATAGCTTCAACTTGTAATACTCCGGGCATTACAGGGTTTCCTGGAAAGTGACCTGTAAATTGAGGTTCGTTCTGAGTAATGTTTTTAACACCAACAATGTGTGTTTCAGATACTTCCATTACCTTATCAATTAGTAAGAAAGGGTATCGATGAGGAAGTAATTTTTCAATATCATTAATATCGAAAACAGGATCTTTAGTTAAATCAACTTTAGGGCCTTGTTTTAACGATTTTTTAATTTCTTTTTTAATGATTTTAGCAAAGTCAACATTCCCTTTATGCCCGGGTCTTGCTGCTAAAACATGACCTTTAATAGGTCTTCCTACTAGTGCTAAATCACCAATGATATCTAATAACTTGTGTCTTGCAGGTTCATTTTGATGATGAAGTTTAATGTTGTTTAAAACACCAGCTTCTTCTATTTTAATATGTGGTTTCCCAAGTAAGTCAGCTATTTCATCTAATTTTTCTTGAGGTAAAGGCTTGTCTACTAACACTATTGCATTATCAACATCACCACCTTTAATTAATCCATTTTTAGCAAGAATTTCTAATTCTCTTAGAAAAACAAAAGTTCTACATTTTGAAATTTCACTTTCAAATTCGCCAATATGATACATATGAGCGTGTTGGGTTCCTAGAGTTGGAGAATTATAGTCTACCATTACCGTTAAACGAAATTCATCTTGAGGAACTAATAGCATTTCTGTTTGTCTTTCAGAATCTTCGTATGTAAGATTTTCTGTAACAACAAAGTATTTTTTGTCAGCTTCTTGTTCAACGATTCCAACTTGATTAATCGCTTCAACAAAAGGGAATGCACTTCCATCCATTATTGGGATTTCAGGTCCGTCTAGCTGAATTAGAGCATTGTCAATTTCCATTCCTGATAAAGCCGCTAATATATGCTCAGTTGTATGAACGCGAACTCCATTTTTTTCTAATGTAGTACTTCTTGAAGTGTCAACTACTAAATCTGCATCTGCATTAATAATAGGCTCACCTTCAACATCAACTCGTTGAAATTTGAATCCATGGTTTTCGGCTGCAGGATTAACTGTTAATGTTGCTTTTTGACCTGTATGTAAACCAATACCAATTACTGAAAATGGTGCTTTGATGGTTTTTTGTTTAGACATATTTTATTTCTTTTCTAATTCGTTTATTCTATTGATTATGCTTGGCAAATTTTTAAAAGCCGCATAAGATCTCATGTAATCTTTATAGCTAAATGCTGGAGACCCTTGAAGTGCTTGATTGTCTTTAATGCTTTTAGAAACTCCTGATTGTCCTGCAATTTTTACATTATCACCAACTGTTATGTGTCCAGTAATTCCTACTTGACCACCAGTCATACAGTTTTTACCTATTTTGGATGATCCTGAGATACCGGTTTGTCCAGCAAGAACAGTATTCTCTCCAACAACAACATTGTGTGCAATGTGAACTAAATTGTCTGTTTTTACCCCTTGTTTTATAATTGTAGAGCCCATAGTAGCTCTATCAATACAGTTGTTTGGACCAATTTCAACATCGTCTTCTATGATAACATTTCCGATTTGAGGGATTTTATCGAAACCGCCTTCTTTTTTCGGAGCAAATCCAAATCCATCAGAACCAATAACAGCACCTGCATGTAAAATACAATTTGAACCAATTACACAATCATGATAGATTTTTACACCAGCATAAATGATAGTGTTGTTTCCGATTTTAACATTATCTCCAATAAAACATTGAGGATATATCTTAACATTATCACCCACAATAGCATTGTCATTAATTGCAGAAAATGCTCCAATATAAAGGTCTTCACCTAATGTTGCGCTTTCTGATATGGACGTTTGTTTATCAATTCCTAGTTTGTTGTTTTTAAATTGATTGTAAACCTCTAATAATTTACTAAAAGATTGATAGGCATCATCAACTCTTACCAAGGTACAACTAGATTTAATAGGTTTTTCTAAGGTTAAACTTTTATTTACAATTACAATTGAAGAATCTGTAGTATAAAGATGTTCTTCATAAGCTAAGTTGGCTAAAAATGATAAGGATTGGGAGGTTCCCTCTTCAATCTTAGATAGTGTATTTACTATCGCATCAGGGTTGCCTTCTACCTCTCCGTTTAATAGTCCTGCTATTTGTTCTGCTGTAAATTCCATTGAACCCAAAAATAATAGTTTGTAAAGGATTTAACTAACTTTTTAAGTTGAAGTTTTTAACCGGTTAATGTTTAGGAAAACATAAGAACCATTTTTTTACAGGAGTGGATAGTGCACTAATACTAAAGGTGTCAGCAGCTTCTTTAATATCAAGAGTTTTACCGTTTTTTAGTAAGATATTAATATTGTCCATTTTCGGATTATAGGCATTGTTAATTATGTTGTCTTGAAATACAAAATAAGGTGTTTCTTTATCCGATAATTTAAATTTGGTTTTAACCTTTTCCGAGATTTGATCTATTTCAGTTTTGTCAAACTTTTTTCTTTGAAGTTTAATTTTGTATAAATCTCTATTTATAAGCATTTTACAAAGGCTGGAAAGTGTTTTGTCAGAATGGTTTTTCCATACTTTAATAGATGACATAATATCAACATCATCAAGCTCTGCAAATATTTCTAATAGTTTAGGATTATTTTGAAAAGAACTTAAATCGTGTTTATTGTATAAAAATTCTTTTAATGCTGGAGTGCAAAACAAATCTTCACCGTTTAATGCTAATTCTTTCGCTCTCTTTAAAATTTTAACAGATAGATTTTCAGCTGCAAGAACCGTTTTATGCAGATACACCTGCCAGTACATTAATCTTCTTGCAATAATAAATTGTTCAACAGAATAAATTCCTTTTTCTTCAATTGCCAACTCATCATTTTTAACAGTTAACATCGTGATTATTCTATCTGTATTTACAACTCCTTCAGATACTCCAGTGTAAAAACTATCTCTTTTTAAATAGTCTATTCTGTCCATATCTAATTGACTAGAAACCAATTGGTATAAAAATTTCTTTTTATACTCATTTCTAAATATTTTGAGTGCTAAATCTAATTTCCCCTTGAACTTTTTATTGAGTTCATCCATGAAAAGTGTAGAAATTTCTTCATGCGAAATTCCACTAACAATACTATGTTCCAAGGCATGTGAAAATGGACCATGACCAATATCGTGTAATAAAATTGCTATGGAAACACCTTCTGCTTCTTCTTCTGTAATTGTAGTTCCTTTAGAACGAATTACCTCAATAGCTTTTTGCATTAAATGCATTGTTCCTAATGCATGATGAAATCTAGTATGTAAAGCTCCAGGGTAAACCAAATGCGTTAATCCAAGTTGTTTTATTCTTCTTAAACGCTGAAAATAAGGGTGTTCAATGAGATCGAAAATAATATCACGATTTAGTGTAATAAAACCGTAAATTGGGTCGTTAAATATCTTCTTTTTATTCAGCTTAGTCATAAAGTGTTAAAAGTCCTTTAATTGAAGGTCAAATGTACTATTTTTGACTTGATTAAGAGAAGACAAAAAATACTAAATAATTGAAAATATTATGGAAGCGATTACAATACTTTGGGCAGATGATGAAATTGACTTATTAAAGCCTCACATTTTATTTTTAGAAGAAAAAGGGTATAAAGTCTTGTCTACACAAAGTGGAGATGAGGCGTTAGATATCTTAGATGAAGAACGTGTTGATATTGTTTTCCTTGATGAAAATATGCCTGGTTTGTCGGGGCTTGAGACATTGGAAATAATGAAAGAAAAGTTTCCAAGTTTACCAGTAATCATGATCACCAAGAGTGAAGAGGAGTATATAATGGAAGAGGCAATTGGTGCAAAAATCTCTGATTATTTGATTAAACCAGTAAATCCTAAACAAATTTTACTTTCAGTAAAAAAGAATTTAGATACTACGAGATTGGTTAGTGAAAAAGCCACTTCAAATTATCAGAAAGAGTTTAGAGAGATTGGAATGATGTTGAATGATCATTTGGATGAGGATGAATGGATTGAGTTGTATAAAAAACTTGTTTACTGGGAATTAGAGCTAGATAGATCAAAGGAAAGTGGTATGGATGAGGTTTTTCAAATGCAAAAAACTGAAGCCAATGCACAGTTTGGGAAATTTGTTGAGCGTAATTATGTGGATTGGTTGAATCATCCTGAAGATGCTCCAACAATGTCTCATAATCTTTTTAGTAAACATGTTGTTCCAGAGATAAAAAGTGATGATAAGTCTGTTTTTTTTATGGTTATTGATAATTTAAGATATGATCAATGGAAAACATTAAGATCGATTCTCGTGCAGGATTATTGGATTGAAAATGAAGATGCTTTTTATAGTATTCTACCTACAACAACTCAGTATTCAAGAAATGCAATCTTTGCAGGAATGATGCCTTCTGATATTGAAAGAAGATACCCAGACAAATGGGTAAATGATGATGATGAAGGGGGAAGAAACCTAAGTGAGAAGTTTTACATTTCTGAACAATTAAAAAGAAATGGGCTAGATATTAAGTTTTCCTACAATAAAGTATTAAATGAGAATTATGGGGGTAAGGTATTAAGAGAAGTGCCAGGAATGTTTAATAACCCTTTAAATGTGATCGTATATAACTTTGTTGATATGCTATCACACGCAAGAACAGATCTTCAAATTATTAAAGAATTGGCTAGCGATGAATCAGCTTATAGATCTGTTGTTAAATCTTGGTTTGAACATTCTACCTTATTAAGCATTTTTAAAGAAATTGCTGCAAGAGGAGGTAAGGTTGTTATTGCAACAGATCATGGGTCAATTAGAGTTAAAGAACCATCAAAAATTGTGGGTGATAAAGATGTAAATTCTAACTTGAGGTACAAACAAGGAAAGAGTTTAGATTATAATTCTAAAGATGTTTTGGCAGTTAAAAATCCAGGAGATATTCACTTGCCTAAAGTAAATGTAAGTCAGTCGTTTGTTTTTGCGAAAGATGATAAGTTTTTTGCTTATCCGAATAACTATAATCATTATGTAAAGTATTATAAAGATACTTTTCAGCATGGAGGAATCTCAATGGAGGAAATGTTAATTCCTATTGTTAAACTAAGCCCAAGATAGATGCAGTATAAAGCTATTTCTGAGAAAGATTTACCCTTAATTGCGAAAGATTTACTTGAAACTTTTTCTGATAAAAAAGTAATCCTCTTTTATGGCGAAATGGGAGCTGGTAAAACTACTTTAATTAAGGTTTTATGTGAAGAATTGGGAGTTGACGAACCAACAAATAGTCCAACATTTTCTATTGTGAATGAATATGCATCAAGAGATGATAAACCTGTTTATCATTTTGATTTTTATAGAATAGAAAAAGAGGAAGAGGTTTTGGATATGGGTTATGAAGATTATCTTTATAGTGATAATTTTTGTTTTATTGAATGGCCACAGAAAATTCCTAACCTTTTACCTGAAGATGCCCTTAAAGTAACGATAAGTGAGGGGGAAGATAATATTAGATTGATTTCTGTTGCTCAATAAGTACTATTTTTTAACTTTGTAGTAAACCGCTATAATATGTCTACATCAGATGATTTACTGAAATCCTTAGCGCAAGGATTTATGCCTCAAGAAGAAATGCTAGAAGTAGCTCGCAAAAAAAGTGCGCTTCAAATAGGTATCCCTAAAGAAAATTCGATACAAGAAAAAAGAGTTCCAGTTGTACCAGACGCTGTTGCGGTATTGGTTAATAATGGTCATGAAGTTATTATAGAAACTGGAGCAGGAGATGGTTCAAGTTTTAGTGATAAAGATTATTCTGAAGCTGGAGCAACGGTAGTTTATTCTACAGATGAGGTGTATAAAGCGAATATGATTTTAAAAGTTGAACCACCAACTCTTCAGGAGATTGATTGGATGCAGCAAGGGCAATTGTTGATATCAGCCTTACAACTGCCTATTCAACCTAAAAATTTCATCAAGAAATTAATGGCGAAAAAAATAACGGCTATTGCTTTTGATTATATTAAAGATCCAGAAGGAATTTTACCTATTGTAAGTGCGATGAGTGAAATAGCTGGTAATACATCCATCTTAATTGCTGCAGAATATTTAAGTAATGTTCGAAAAGGTCAAGGTCAGATGTTTGGAGGTATTTCGGGTGTATCGCCTACCGAAGTTGTTGTTTTAGGAGCTGGAACAGTAGGTGAATTTGCTGCAAAATCTGCTTTAGGATTAGGAGCTACGGTTAAAGTTTTTGATAATAATACGCACAAATTAAGAAGATTGCAGACTATTTTAGGGCAAAGAGTTGCTACATCAATAATACAGCCTAAAGTTTTAGCAAAAGCGTTAAAATCTGCAGATGTTGTTATTGGAGCTATTAGTTCTACTATTGGAAGAGCTCCTATTATTGTTACTGAAGATATGGTTAGTAATATGAAAGACTTTTCTGTAATTGTAGATGTAAGTATTGATAAAGGAGGGTGTATAGAAACATCTGAAGTAACAAGTCATGATGCACCTATATTTTCTAAGTATGGTGTTATTCATTATTGTGTACCTAATATAGCTTCAAGAGTAGCAAGAACAGCTTCTTATGCATTAAGTAATGTAATTACACCTACAATTTTAGATACAGGAGAATTTGGAGGGTTAGAAGTAATGATAAAATCATATCAAGGAATTCAAAATGGAGTATATATTTATAAAGGGGTTCTAACAAATAAATATTTAGCAGATACTTTTGGTTTGCCTTATAAAGATATTAACTTGTTATTAATGGCAATGTAAAATGGCAATAGACAAAAAAAGACTTTTTTATAGATTAAAATTTTACGGATTTGGATTTGGTTTAGGCTGTATTGCTGTTTGGGCCACATTGTATAATGGACGTGATGAAAGATCATCATGGCTACCAGAAGGTAGAGTGTTACAGTTTTTAGAAAAAACAGATATATCGATTAGTGAGCAATTAAAGTGCGAATTGTCTTGTGAAGGAATTCCTGAAAATTTTATGGATAGTACGTTTTGGGTAAATGCTGAGGTAGATTTTGATTTAAGTGCAACAAAGCGTAAACCTTGCCCAGAACATTATATCAAATCAAAATTAAAAGATGGCAGGGAAGTAGCTGTTTTTATTGAAAATTGTGAAACTTGTTTTGATTGTGAAGGTGAAGGAGTTGCTTCGTTAAGAAGTTTTGAGAATATTACTCAAAAGCCAAAGGCTTGTGATTGCTAATAGACTCTTCCATTTCTCCAACTATCAACAGCTCTAAACCAGCTACTTTTAAAGACTGGGGATCTACTTAAGCTAAAGTCATTATTACTTACAGGGTTTTCTACTTTGTGAAAAACAAAACTGATAGACATCATATTGTTTTCTTCTCCATAAATCCAGTTTTCGTAATCTTTATTTTTATAGACTACATTGGGAGTACCATATATAATATAAATGAGTCCTCTATCTGTTTTCCAGCCCTCTAGGTAGGAAGTGAAATAATTATTGGCATTTTCTACTCGAGTATAATACGCTCTAATTAATGTTCTAGCTCTTTCGTTACTCTCGGCAACATTAATCCAATGTTTATCTACAGCTAATTTTTTGTTTTCACTTTCTGTTAATAGAGCATATTCTTTTTTTGTAGAAATATATCGCATTGGTCCAATCATATTTTCAGGACTTTGTACTTTAGGAAAGTGTTCTTGAAAATTATATAATGTTGGTCCAGCACTATTGTTTTCTAATGCATGAAAATGGTACAATCCTTTATCTTTAATAATATAGGTGAGTGTGTTGGTAGAATCAAAGTTCAATTGAGAAGTCAGCTGAGGTCTAAAAGCTTTTGTTTCTTGTTCAGCATCAGTAGTGAAAGGAGGTTTAGCGATTGGGAGTTTTGTGCTGTAATATTTTAAGTTAATAGTATTTGCAGGATTGGCTTCATTTTTTTTGATGTATACTTTGTCATTGGTGTTAAAATGATTTTTGAAAACAACACTTTTGTTTGAGTCCAGGATGAGATAGTTTTGATGGTTGTAGATGTCAGATCGATTAACTGTTAAACGCTTTTTGATATAGTGGTCTCGTGTTAAATCATTTACAGTTATTACTAAATCATACATTTTTTTTGGACTAGTTTTTAATTTAATTAGACCATCTAAAAATTTCTTTTGATTATTATTTCCGTGATCGGTAAAAGATATTGAAGCACTATCAGTTAAGGTTTCAGTAGCTTTATCAGTAAGTTCATATTTGATAAGAATGTTTGCACTGAAAGCAGTATCATTTCGTTTTTTAGTGTATAGAATGTTCTCTGAATTTAATCTAAAGTAAAGCTCACTTAGGGTGTCATTTTTGTGAAAGATTTTATAGGAAGGATTAATTAGATTTAATCCAGGCATATAAATTCCTGCAACATTTTTATTGGTAGTTGTGTTTTTGGATGAGGAACATCCATATACAATAGCAATTAGGGATAATATGATTACTAGTTTACTCTTCAATTTGATGATTGTCTTCTTCTAAATATTTTGTGTCAATTTGCTTAGATGTTTTAGCTCCTAAAATTCTAATTTTTTCTGCTCGTCCAATTAAATTTCCAGAGCCAGACTTTAATTTGTTAATGGCTCCATTGTAAGCTTCTTGAGATGATTTTAATCCTTTATCGATTTTTTCTAAATCAGTCATAAAACCAACAAATTTATCATAAAGAGCTCCACTTTGTCTGGCAATTTCTAGAGCATTCTTTGTTTGTCTTTCTTGTTTCCATACCGATGCAACAGTCTTTAAGGTTGCCAGTAATGTTGTTGGACTAACAATTACAATTTTCTTATCCCAAGCATAATTATAGATGTTACTATCATTTTGTAGGGTAAAGCTAAACGAAGGTTCAGAAGGCATAAACATCAAAACAAAATCAGGAGTGTTTAAACCGGGTATTTGACTATAATCTTTTTTGGATAGTATATCAATATGACTCTTTACAGAGGTTAGATGGGCTTTAATTTGAGATGCCTTCTCATCTTCATCTTCAGAATTGATGTAATTTGTATAGGCTGTTATTGATACTTTAGAATCAATAATAATTTGTTTTTCATCAGGCAATTTGATGATGACATCCAATCTACTTCCACCACCTTCTTGGTTAGTATAATAATCTTCTGTGTTGTATTCTTCACCTTTAATTAGCCCTGAGCTTTCTAGAATTTTTTCTAGGATCAATTCACCCCAATTCCCTTGTGCTTTAGAATCTCCTTTTAACGCTTTTGTAAGGCTCTGAGCATCTTCACGCATTTGCTGGTTTAGTTCAGATAAGGTCTTCACTTCTGTCATTAAAGCAGAACGCTCCTTAACCTCTTTAACATATTTCTCTTCAACTTTTTGCTCAAAAGTTTTAATATTTTCTTTGAGAGGGTTTAGTATCTCACTTAATCTTTTTTGGTTTGCCTCTGCAAAATCAGTGGTGTTTTGTTTGAGTAGTTTATTGGCTATGTTTTCAAATTCTAGAGCGAATTTTTTCTGAAGCTGGTCAACTTCAAGTTTATGTTCTTTTAGTTTTGCTTCTAAATTTTGATTGGCTTCTTTTAATTGAGCATTTTCTGTTAGAAGTTCATTTTTTTGATGAGATAAACTTTCAATGCTTTCTTTTTGTTCTTTATAATTTTCGATGGCAGACTCTAATCTTGTACTCAAAGTTGCAACTTCAATTTTTAGATTTTCTTCATTATTTTCTACTGTTAATTGCGGAGGGTTATTGGTCTTTTTAAAAAGAAACCCAATAAAAAAACCAGCAACAAGCCCTATAATTAAAAGTAAAATACCCATTAAATCCATTCGATAATTCTAAGGCAATAAAGATAAGATAAAGTTTGTGAGTTTTAACGTATGAAAGTTGGTTTGTTTAAAGAAATTGAGCGGCAACTTTAATTGCTAGTATTTCAAAATTAAAATGGGTGTTCCCTCTTCAACTAAATCAAATAACTCTATAACATCTTTGTTGTACATTCTAATACAACCATGCGAAGCCGGTTGGCCGATAAAACCTTCTTCGGCAGTTCCGTGTATGTAAATGTACCTGTTGTAAGAGTCCATATTTCTTCCTTTATTAATTCCAGGTTCTTCTCCTTGAAGCCACATAATTCTAGATGTTACATAATCACCATCGGTCTTTGTTTTTGTTGTTAATATTTTGGCAATTTTTCCGTTGTACATTCTTGAAACCATAATCCCTCCAAAAGGAACTGTAGATCCTATTTTTCTTTTAATGGTATGTAATCCTGGTGGTGTTTTAAAGCTATTTGCTTTACTTCCGATTCCTTTTTTTGCTGTAGAAATTGAATATTTTCTGATTGTAGAATCATTTTCTATAAGGTATAAACGTTGATGTTTTACCGATACGTACATGTATTTTTGAAATGATCTGTTTTTGTATTTAAGGTTTAAATACTCAGATAAAAAATTGGCTATGGTTTCGTTAGAAGGTTCTGTTTTAGGTTTTTCAATTACTTCAGGAATAGGAATAACTGGTTCATCAAGCACTTTTGTGGATTTACAAGAGAATAGAAAGACAATAAGAATAGAAGTGATAAGTATTTGAAAATGCTTTTCCAATTCGATCTATTTCTTATTGTTACTCATTTTAAGCATTATGCTATAAAATAGATTTGGAAAGAATGTCTTAAAAGGAATTGACAATAATTCTTTGTTCCCGATGTATTTATGATTGCTATTTGATTTAAGCGCGGAAACAAATTTATTGGCAAAAACAGTTGTTTTCATTCCGTTTTCTTGTGCAGGACTGTTTTTGTTAAAACTGCTTCCATCTCCTGTTACGGCATTTAAAGTAACATTGGTATTGATAAATCCGGGAGAAACCAATAACACAGCAATGTTGTCACTTTTAAGTTCTAATCGAAATGAATCATAAAAACCATATAATGCATGTTTTGACGCTGCATAAGTACTGAGTCTTGGTAAACCAAATTTTCCAATAATACTTGTAATTACTGCAATTTTCCCACTTTGTTGTTGTTGCATAATAGGAGCAACAGCTTTTGATAAAGCAACATTTCCAAAATAATTAATGTTCATTATCTTTTGTTCAACAGATTCGGTAGTGTTTAATGCAAAACTTTCTTGACTAATCCCTCCATTATTGATTAAGATATCAATGCGCTTAAACTTGTCGATTACTTTTTGAGTCCAGTCAGATGCATTTTGGTGTTTTTCTAGGTCTATAGGTAGAACTAAAATATCTTCATCACCTAATTTGGTGTTCTCTTTTACTCGATTTAGTTCCTCAATTCTTCTTGCAGAAAGAATAATTTTACAATTTTCTTTTGCCAATTTGTAAGCAATGGCCTCACCAATACCAGAAGAGGCTCCAGTGATCCAAACAACTTTGCCAGATAAATCCATTTAGCTAAAGTATAAATTGTTAAGGCAATAATGGTTTGTTTTAGGGCAACTTTTTAACTGCTATATCTTAAAAAGATTAGCTCAATAAATATTTTTATTTTTTTTAATTATAATTTGTGTATCAATTTAAAAAACCTACTTTTGTAATCCGAAATTAAAGGATAAAAATTAAAAGCGATGAAAAGAACATTTCAACCATCAAATAGAAAAAGAAAAAATAAGCACGGATTTAGAAGCAGAATGGAGTCTGTTAATGGTAGAAAAGTAATTTCTGCAAGAAGAGCTAAAGGAAGAAAGAAACTAACAGTTTCTGACGAACCAAGACATAAAAAATAATCTTAAGTATTATTTAAATAAGGGAAGCAATTATTGCTTCCCTTTTTTTTGAACAAATTTTTAATAAATGTTGAAAAGTTACCTTAGAATTTTAGTTGATTTTGGAGTACTTTCGTGACGATTTAAATGACAATAAAAATAGATTTCTATGCCAAGAGATAATAGCATTAAACACGTATTGATTATAGGGAGTGGACCAATCATTATTGGTCAAGCTTGTGAATTTGATTATTCGGGGTCTCAAGCTTCTCGTTCATTAAGAGAAGAAGGAGTTATCGTTACTTTAATTAATTCTAATCCGGCAACAATTATGACGGATGATGTAACAGCAGATAATGTTTATTTACAACCATTAGAACCTGCTTCTATAGTTAAAATTTTAGAAGATCATCCAGATATAGATGCAGTACTTCCTTCTATGGGAGGTCAAACAGCATTGAATCTTGCTATTGAATGTTCAGAAATGGGTATTTGGGATGATCATAATGTGAAGATGATTGGTGTTGATATTAAGGCAATAGAAATTACTGAAGATAGAGAGTTGTTCCGTCAAAAGATGGAAGAGATAGGAGTTGGAATGGCACCTTCAGAAACAGCTAAATCTTATTTAGAAGGAAAAGAAGTTGCACAAAAAATTGGATTTCCATTGGTTATTCGTCCATCGTTTACGATGGGAGGGACTGGTGGTGCAGTAATTTATGATCCAGCAGAATATGAGGATGCATTACACAGAGGATTAAAAGCTTCTCCTATTCACGAGGTGATGTTGGATAAAGCAGTTATAGGATGGAAAGAATATGAGCTAGAAATTTTAAGAGATGCAAATGATAATGTTGTTATTATCTGTTCTATTGAAAATTTCGATCCAATGGGTATTCATACTGGAGATTCTATTACAGTTGCTCCAGCAATGACTTTATCGGATACAACATTCCAAAAAATGAGAGACTTATCGATTAAGATGATTCGTTCAATTGGAAACTTCTCAGGAGGTTGTAATGTACAATTCTCGGTAAGTAATGATGAAAAAGAAGAAATTATAGCAATTGAAATTAACCCTAGAGTTTCTAGATCTTCAGCTTTAGCTTCTAAAGCAACTGGTTACCCAATTGCAAAAATATCGGCTAAATTAGCTATAGGATATACGTTAGATGAATTAAAAAATCCAATTACAGGAAGTACTTCTGCTTTATTTGAACCAACTTTAGATTACGTAATTGTAAAAGTTCCAAGATTTAACTTTGATAAGTTTAAAGGATCTGATAGAAGGTTAGGATTTCAAATGAAATCTGTAGGAGAAACAATGGGAATTGGAAGGTGTTTCCAAGAAGCATTACAAAAAGCTTGTCAGAGTTTAGAAATTAATAGAAACGGATTAGGTGCAGATGGAAAAGAGTTAACTGATCAAGATGCAATCTTACACAGTTTAGAAAATCCAAGTTGGGATAGATTGTTTCATGTTTACGATGCAATTAAATTAGGTATACCTTTTAAGAAGATACACGATAAAACAAAAATCGATTATTGGTTTTTAAGACAAATTGAAAATTCTGTAAAACTTGAAAAAAGAATAGAAGAGTTTACTGTTGATACATTGCCAAAAGACTTAATGCTTGAAGCAAAGCAGAAAGGTTTAGCAGATAGACAAGTGGCTCATCTATTAAAATGTTTAGAGAGTGAAGTTTACAATAAAAGGACTGAACTTGGAATAAATAGAGTTTATAAACAAGTTGATACTTGTGCGGCAGAATTCCCAGCAGAAACACCTTTTTATTACTCAACTTTTGAAGAGGAGGATGAATCTATTGTAACAGATAGAAAATCGATTGTTGTTTTAGGATCAGGACCAAACAGAATTGGTCAGGGAATTGAGTTTGATTACAGTTGTGTACATGGAATATTAGCTGCTAAAGAGGCAGGTTATGAAACGATAATGATTAACTGTAATCCAGAAACTGTTTCAACAGATTCTGATACAGCTGATAAGTTATATTTTGAGCCAGTTTTCTGGGAGCATATTTATGATATCATAAAACATGAAAAACCAGAAGGAGTTATTGTTCAGTTAGGTGGACAGACTGCTTTGAAGTTAGCTGAAAAGTTAGAGAAATACGGAATTAAAGTAATGGGAACTTCATTTGAAGCGTTAGATATTGCTGAAGATAGAGGGCGTTTTTCTGCTGCTTTAGAGAAGTTAGAAATTCCTTTCCCAAAATATGGAGTGGTAGAAAGTGCTGAACAAGCAATAGAACTTTCTAGAAACTTAGGATTTCCATTGTTAGTTCGTCCTTCTTATGTTCTTGGTGGACAAAAAATGAAGATTGTAATTAATGAGGAAGAATTAGAGCATCACGTAGTTGATATTCTAAAGTCAATGCCGAATAACCAAATTTTATTGGATCATTTTTTAGGTGGAGCAATAGAAGCGGAAGCAGATGCAATTTGTGATGGTGAGGACACTTATATTATTGGAGTTATGCAACACATTGAACCTGCAGGAATTCACTCGGGTGATTCTTATGCGGTTTTACCTCCTTATAACTTAGGAGATCTTGTAATGGCTCAAATAGAAGACATTACTAAGAAAGTTGCTGTAGAATTAAAAACGGTTGGTTTAATTAACATGCAGTTTGCTATTAAAGATGATGTTGTTTATGTAATTGAAGCAAACCCAAGAGCATCTAGAACGGTACCTTTTATCGCAAAAGCATACAGAGAGCCTTACGTAAAGTATGCTGCGAAAGTAATGTTGGGTGATAAAAAGATTAAAGACTTTGACTTTAAGCCTCATAAAGAAGGATATGCTGTTAAAATACCAGTATTCTCTTTTAACAAGTTTCCTAATGTAGATAAAGAAT
Organism: uncultured Flavobacteriales bacterium; assembly: GCA_905479915.1. Classification (GTDB taxonomy): domain Bacteria; phylum Bacteroidota; class Bacteroidia; order Flavobacteriales_E; family Vicingaceae. The sequence continues at coordinate 36,243 of CAJQOH010000012.1, read as the reverse complement.
TAGGACCAGAAATGAAATCTACTGGAGAAGCAATTCGTTTTATAGATAGTTTACAGGATAAATTCTTTAGAGATATTTATGCTGAACGTAATTTGTACTTAAGTAGATAACCTAAATGTCATTCTGAGCGATATTTTGTCAAAATTTAGTTTGAAACAAAATGACATGAAGAATTTATTGGGTTAGAGTACTATTTTAGATTCTTCACGTTGCTTTCTTACGAAAGTAAATTTTCTTGAAAACTGTGTTTAGAATGACGAAATGCCAATATGACCGGAAAAAGAAATTGGTAAGGAACTTGCAAAAGTTAATGCAAACAAAACAATTATGGGTTTATTAAGAACTATAGTAATTATTGCACTTTTCTATTACGGGTTTAAATTGTTAACTCGTTATGTTTTCCCTTGGTTATTAAAGCGATGGGTAAATAAAAAAATGGGTCAATTCCAAAATCAAGGACAGCAGCAATATCAAAATCAACAACAAGAACAAAGTTTTGCCAAAGAGCAAGAAGGTAAGGTTAAAATAAAATCTAGAGGAAAAAAATCAGAATCGGAAACCAAAGATATGGGCGATTTTGTTGATTTTGAAGAAGTGGAGTAATCAAAACTTCTGGTGAAAACTAACTTGTAATTGGTTTTTACTCCAACCATTTGTAATTTGTCTCATCATCCCTAGTTGTACTTTTGCTTTAGGACTAATCATATATCCAAGTGCAGAATAAAATCTGTTTATATCAAAAACTTCAACCCTTGCTCCGTTACCAATATCTCTTTGTCCGTTAAGAAAAATTTCATTGTACAAAGCAAGATATACCGCTTTTGCTTCCAGACTACTCTTAGTTAAAGGAATATTTACAAATAGGTTGTAACGGTACCTTGTTCTAAAATCTTGACCATCATTGAAACGTTGTTCGTATCTAAACCGGTGAGTCAAATTAAAACGGTTACTCAATTTATGTGGGATTAATGCTTCTTGGTAAATTCTACTTTCACTCGTTGTAACATCACTACTTCCGAAAGTTCCTTTGGTTATATTGCCATATCCAAGTGTAAACTTTATGTTCGCATTTTTAGGTTTGTAGGTAACTCCACCTCTAAGTAGGAGTTGTTCTAAATCGCCTCCCATATCCCAATTACGGTATTGTATGTCTCCTTGAATTCCCCAAGGACTTTCTTTAAAGGTAGTATTGAAAAAATACATGTACCATGCACCCAATTGTTGTTCATCAAATTGAGCAGATACATTATTTGAAATAGAAAAGAAAGAAATAGTAATAAGTAGAATAATTTTATTTTTCATTTTTAATAATTTTATTTTTTGCAAAAATAATAGCTAGTAAAAAAACTTTCAAGAAATTTTTACTTCATTTTTTAAAAGGTAACTTTAACCTCAAAATAGATTAAATGCCTAAAAAATTAATGGTTGTAGTTGGTACACGTCCCAACTTTATAAAAATTACACAGTTTCAAAAAGAGTTTGAAGCTTATGGAGATGAGTTTGAGTATATTTTAGTGCATACCCAACAGCATTACGATACCAATATGTCTGACATATTTTTTAAGCAACTTAATCTTAAAGAACCAGAATATCTTAATGTATCTCCTGGAAGCTCATCTAATCAGATAGGGCAGTGTATTATTGAAATAGAAAAGGCAGTTATTCAACATAAGCCGGATGCTTTAATAGTAGTTGGAGATGTTAATTCCACTTTAGCTGGAGCAATAGTTGGAAACAAAACAGGAACAAAATTATTTCATTTAGAAAGTGGTTTAAGAAGTTATGATAACGAAATGCCTGAAGAAATTAATCGATTAATTACAGATTTAGTGGCGGATGGTTTTTTTGTGACCGAACAAAGTGGTTACGATAATTTAATCCAAGCAGGAAAGGACGCGAAGAATATTCATTTTGTAGGAAATACTATGATTGACACTTTGGTAGCGTTTGATGAAGTTATCCAACAGCATAAAATTTTAGAAGAGTTAGGAATAGAGGAGAGGGGGTTTGTTTTAATGACAATGCATAGGCCTAGTAATGTTGATACAAAAGATCGTTTGGAAATTTTATTAAATATTATTGATAAAGTATCAGAGAGTAGTCATTTGGTTATACCTATTCATCATAGAACCAAAAATAGTTTGCTTAAACATGGTTTATATGATCAATTAGAAGAAAATCCTAAAGTGATTATAACAGAAGCATTAAATTACTTGGCTTTTCAAAAGTTAATTAGCACCTGTAAATATGTATTGACTGATAGCGGAGGAATACAAGAAGAAACCACTTTTAGACAGGTACCTTGTTTAACCTTAAGAGAAAATACAGAAAGACCAAGTACAATTACAATTGGAACCAATGAGTTGGTTGAATACAATTTTGAGGCTGTGGCTAAAAAAATTAATGAAATAGAAAATGGTACTTATAAAATTGGTTCAATTCCACCAAATTGGGATGGTAATGCAACCAAACGTATTGTAGAAGTATTAAGAAAAGAAATCTAAAACATAAAAAGATGAATGAAGAATTAGATGAAGTATTGGTAAATGAAAATAACATGAATATGTATGACGAACGCGTTGGTTTTGGAAGACGTTTTGGATCTTATATGTTAGATTTTTTAACAATATCAATTTTTGGATTACTTATTAGTTCTTTAGCAGGAGAGTATTTGGTAGAGCTTTTTTTTGGAAGTGAAATGGCTGAAATAGAAGCTACTGGTGTTGAACTTGAAGATATGGGATTTGATTATGAAGGAATAATGACCAAGGTAATGCGTATTGGAGCTGGAACTTCAATAGTTACGCTACTGTTTTTTATTTTAGAAGGACTTAAAGGACAATCTGTAGGTAAAATGATATTGAAAATTGAGAATACGGCTGTAAGTGGTCAACCTGCAGATGCTAAGACATTATGGATAAGATCTTTTTTAAAGTATGCAAGTACTATTCTGTCTTTAGTTGGAGGATTAGTTGGATTATCGTTTATCGGAACTATCGGTAGTATTTGGGGAGGTATAATTTTTATAGGGTTCTTCTTTGCTTTTTCAGAAAAAAAGCAAACTATACATGATATGATTGCAAAAACAGTTGTTTCTTGGAAGTGATTATTTATTTTTTAGTATACTTAAACTTCTTTCAACAATAGAAAATATTACTACATCAGGCTTTTCACGAGCGATAATTTCTTCACTATAATCATGAGACCAAACAAAAACAGATTTTGAGAAATTGGCTCCAAAAAAATTCCATTGATACCCTGTGAAAGAATCGTGAAACATAACAAGTTTAGGTAAGGAACTGTCACTACAAGTTTTGGTGAAGATTAAGTCTTTATACTGGCCCCAATTAGTATAAAAAGAATCTTTTTGATTGTTTATTATAGGGATTTTAGATGTTGGTTTGTAATTGTAATTTATTCGAGTATAGGCGCTTTCAAGAGCTAACATTTTAGCTAAATCACCACCATAGGGAGATATTTCAGAAGTGATTACGTAATCTTTTTGCGTATATAATTTAAAAGATTTAAAGTCTTTACGCAGTTCTTTCATAATTTTTTGAAATCCAATAAATGCACCATTATGATTCCAATGGCTGTCAGTTTTGTAAAATAGTAACTGATTTGATTTTTGAGCAAAAATAGCATCTTTTAGAAAAATGCAATTTACATTGCTGTTTTGTGCTAAAAAACTAAATAATTGATTCGATTGTGAATTTGAGCTGATATTTAAGTAATAGGGTAAATTTTCTGGGTAAATTGAGCTCTTATTTGGTGCAATTACAAGGTAGAATTTGCTGCCATAACGTTTAGCTATTTCATTTTTATTTTCTATGTTTTCTTTTATTTGTTCCAGTTCTTTATCAGAAAATAGCGCTTTACCTACAATATTTTTGTTACTATTTTTTGGAATAAAATACATCCAATCATCAGCACCTAGTCCAATACTTTTATTAGGGGAAATTTTAAATGTTTTAACTTTAATGTAATTGTTCCATGCAATTAGCCAAGTTCTGAATTCAAAATTATCATTGATGTAACGATCAAATTGTTTTGGAATAGAATCTATGTTGGAAAAGCTAAGTTTTGGACTTTTTGCTAAAGTCCTTTTTTCATCAAAGTCTCGTACTAAATCTCCATAGCTCATAAATGGAGTAAATGATTGTATTGTAGGCCCGAGAATAATAAACATAAAAAGACTAATCGTCATATATTTATTCCAGTTATTTTTAAAATTTAATTTCATTAGAATCTAAAATAAATAAATGGATTATGTGTGCCAGTGGCTAATTCGGATAGGCAACAGCATAGAAGAATCATGAGTGTTAGTACCTTGAAAAAAGTTAAAAGATTCTTTAATCTTATTTTAAAAAAGAGTCTGTTGATATATTCATGAAATACTTTCAATAACTTTAATGAAGATAATATGGCAATTATAAGGATCATTAAATTATAATTATTTATGAAATGGCTATAGTGGTAAATAGACATGAACGGACCGCCTTGTCCAAATAATTTGAAAACATATTCTAAAGCTATATCAAAATCTTCAATTCGAAAAAATACCCAAGCTATCATCACAACAAGTAAAGTGTAAATGTGAGAGAATGGAGACCATATTTTGTTGAGTATCTTTCCTAAAAAGAGACGTTCTAGAATTAGAAAAAATCCATGAAAAAGTCCCCAAAAAATAAAATTCCATCCTGCACCATGCCATAAGCCAGTAACAAAGAATACAACGATTAAATTGAAATAGGTTCTTGTATTATTTTTTCTATTTCCTCCAAGTGGTATATACAGATAATCTTTAAACCAAGAAGATAGAGATATGTGCCATCTTCTCCAAAAATCTTGAATTGACTTTGCTATATATGGAAAGTTAAAGTTTTCTAGGAACTTAAATCCTAACATCCGGCCTAAACCAATAGCCATATCAGAATAACCGGAAAAATCGAAATAGATTTGTAAGGTATAACAAATAATGCCTAGCCAAGCAATTGGTGTTGAGAAATCAGTTAGGTTTAATGCAAATATTTTATCGCAAATACTAGCCAGGGTATTGGCTATGATAACTTTTTTAGCTAACCCAATTATAAAACGATTTATTCCAGAGGTAAAAAGGTTAAGGTCTAATTTACGTTTAGAAAGCTCTTTTGAAATATCTGTATACCTTACTATTGGACCTGCTATTAATTGAGGGAATAAAGAAATGTATAATCCTATTTTAATTGGATTAGTTTGTGCAATAGTGTCTTTACGGTAAACGTCTATCAAATAGGAAATACTTTGAAAAGTGAAAAATGATATTCCAATAGGTAAATGGATATTTAGATCATTTGATGGAGTATTGTTGCCTAAGAAATCGAAATATGATGAATAAATAAAATCAGCATATTTGAAGTAAACGATAAAGCTTATGTTGATTATTACACCTATGATAAGAGTTAGTTGATCTAGATTTTTGTCTCTTAATTTTTCTATAGCAAGTCCTATCCCATAATTGATGATTATAGATGTGATCATGAGTAGAACGAATATACCTTCTCCCCAAGCATAAAAGATAAGACTAAAAAGTAGTAGAAATAAGTTCTTTAATTTCTTTGGTAAGAACGTATGCCCTATAAGAATAATAGGTAGGAATAGAATGATGAAAATAATAGAACTAAAGAGCATTGAAGAGCTTAAATATTTCCTTTTTCAGAAAGCATAATGGCAATAGCTTTTGTGTTTTTAAAATGGGAGAATATGATTACCATAATAACAGTAATAGGAACACTTAATAGCATTCCTGTAATTCCCCAAAGAGCTCCCCAAAAAGACAGCGCAAAAATTGCCACGAAAGAACTAATGTTTAATGTGTTCCCCATTAATTTGGGTTCCAATAAGTTCCCAACAATTACTTGAATTCCTCCAACAATTCCTAAAACCCATAAACCACTGTTAAAATCTCCAAACTGTAAGAGACAAAATATAGCAGGAAAAAGTGTTCCTATTAAAGAACCAATTGTTGGAATGTAGTTGAGTAAGAAGATTAAAAATGCCCAAAATAAAGGAGCATCAATTCCAATAAATAGAAGGGCGATATAACTAGCTAGCCCAGTAATAAAGCTGACGAATGTTTTTAATCCGATATAGCTGGTTATTGATTTCTCAATTTCATTTAATACACTGTTTAACTCATTAAATTGATTTTTATCTTTGAATACAGCTTTTAATTTATTGTGAAAATTTGCTTCTTCAAGAAAGATAAATAGCGCATAAATTAGAATAATAAATGCATTACTAAGGAGATCAGAAAGAGATTTAAAAATCTTTTTTAAGATAGTTCCAAAGTCTAAATCCCCAGCATTTGATTTAAATAAATCAACTAAGTTTATTTGCAAAATATCGTTTAATTGAGTAATCATCATTTCCACATTTTGTTCGTAAGTGGGATATGATTGTGCTAAGGAATTAATGTTAGCCATTAATAGCTTAGAAATAAAAGTGAAAATTGAAATCAAAATAATTGATGGAATTAAACTTTTTAACCAAGAAGGAAAATATTTTTCAATGAATTTAACTTTGTTCAATCCATACCTTATCTTACGTACTATAAACCAAAGAAGTAATGCAAAAATAAAAGGTTGGAGTAGGTTCTGACCATAAATTAGCGTAATTACGATTGCTATTGTAGTGATAAAAAAATAGGCTGTACTTTTCATAGAATTTAAAAGTACTTAAAAGAATTTGATACTTATTCGGTTCAGTAATAACTTGATAAGAATCTTTTATTTAATTGATTTTAGCCCCATTTTTTGATTTTTAAAATCTATTAATATTTCTTCTTGAAAAAACACTATTGATCCAAGAAGGGCAACAATACTATCTTGTTGAAATAAGTTTCGGTGGTATTCAGAATCAAGATAATAAACCATTTGGTGTCCAAAATCTTTTTCTCCAATAATAAGATTTTTTTTAATTGCAGCACCATATATATTGTCGTAAGTTTTCCCCCAAGAGTTAAATTCTCTTAATGTGTCTGAAGCAAGACTGATATCTGTGATTTCATTATATAATTTTTGATCCGAAACAAAAAGAGGAGTAATACTTGAGCCAGTATCAAAGTTTACATTATGTTTTTTACCATTTATAAGAACCGTTAGAATTACTTTATTATTTATAATATTAAAATCAAATAATTTAAATTGTTTTTTATAAGTTTTTTGAACCGAATCTAAGATAGCCATTTTATTGTTTGGGAAATCAATTATTAATGAACGATTTTTTAGTTCTTCAGCTCCAATTGTTCCTATTAAACCCTGAGCATCATAATTGGTTCTTACAACCCAGTTTTTTACTTGAGCTAACTCTTTTCCAATTTTAATGTTAGGTTTTCGTATCCAATAATAGGATTCCTCAGTATCGGTAGTATCTTTATCAAACACTTTAGGAATGTTAAAATAATTTTTTAGCGTGCCTTCATAGAGCATGTTAGTGTTGGCACCTAGATCGAATTGAGCAAAATTGGTAATTGAATCGTTAATTGTAATGGGGACTTTAATGCCTAATTTGTCGTAATATTTCCCGCCTAAACTATCTTTTTCCCAAGTAAAATGTATCCATTCTATTTCTTCTGATAAATCAGTTTGCTTTGTCTTACAGCCAATTAGCAGAATTATTATTAATGAATAAAGTATTTTTTTCATTTCACATTTTTCGAGTTATTTTTTCTCTAAAAGGAATCTCTAATAATCGGCCATCTTTCAAGGTAATCATTAAGCTTTCCTTTTTATCGGATTTTAGATCTATAAATTCATTGAAGTCACAAATATTTTTGAAACGAGTTATAGGTAGGTTATCTATCATTACAATTTCTTCCATTAATTTTATTTTAGAAATAAATGAATCGTAAGGATCAATTTGAATCACATTCCATGTATCGCCTATTGGATAAATATTCATACCATAGGAACTATTATTAGTAGGAATAGGCTCTTTAGGATTTTGTAATATGTATTCTTTTTCTGTAGAGTTAATAATAAAATTATAGTTGTTTAAGTAGTTTATACCGATGTAACCTTGATATTTCAGTTTATCTTTAATGGTAACTTTTTCTTTAATTGGTAAACTAGTATCTAAATGTTTTAGAGTTAACCCTTCTGATAAATAATAAACGGTATCAATGTTACCAAGACCATGGGCGGATATTGACGTAATTCCAATTCGTTTTTCAGACAGTAAACCTTCAAATGAATTTTTAATAAATCCTTGATTTATTTTTATACTACCTGTACTGCCTAAATCAATTTTAAAATTATAGGAAATACCACGTATAGAGAGCTTAGTGAAAGAGCTGTTATTGTTACTGATGGACATGGCTAATTTGCTTCCTTTTTCTTTAAATGGGGTGGACGATATTTTTATTTTCTTCTTATCAAAATCAATTTTCCAATTGGCCTTATTAATTACAGAAGCTCCAATTATACCATCAATATGATTGCATTGTAAAAATGCATCCGTATTTACTTGATACACTCCTGTTTTAAAAAAGACTTGATTATTAATAACAATAGAATCAGCAGTAGATTCTTGCGTTTTTTCTTTTTTATTGTTAGCATCTGTTAAGTTGGATACATTATTAAATGAGATGTTGGCTTTTTGAGCAAATTCTTTGTTCACACCGCTTAAAGAATACCCATTATCAAATAAAAAATTACCTGATACACCATTGATTTTGGCTTTAATAATGATAAGATCTGATATTGTTTCAAATTCAATTTCTACAGGTTCATTTTTTGAGGGAATAAAATGTCCTCGGTCAAAATTTGAAACAGTAATACATCCTGCTAAAAAGACAGAAAAAAATAGAAGTAGACTGGCTATTTTTATTTTCATTTTTTTCTTAAGAATAAATTTTCACTTAAAAGTATTGTAGTATTTAAAGGGGATAAAGCTAAACTTTATTCCCCTTTAATAACGACTTTGTTTTTGAAATAAAGTCTACTAACTAAAATTGAAAGAATGCATATAAAAGTTAAACCATGTTCTAAGGGTCTAAAAGTAAATTGCTCTTGAGTTAAAAATGCTAGAATTGCAAATGAAGCTAAATAAATAGCTGTTGTTGCTGTATCATTTTTAACGATAAAATCATGAAGTAATTCGATTGCTAGTATAGAAATAGATGTTGCAGTAATTAATAATATTGTTGCTTGATGATAAGCATTAAAGTCTTCTATAGAGATGATTGAATGATTAGGAGAATGTATTAACGTTCCTATTCCAAATAGGATAGAATTAATCAGAGGAATAGATATAAATAAGATGGCGGATTTTATTATTGTAGATTTCATAGGGTTTACTTTACAATTAGATAACTGGTTTTGACATTAAATCATGCTTTTTGATTTACATTTCTCAATAAAATCATGAGCTACTTTATGTCGTATACTTGCTTTTTGTGTAAGCTTTTTAACTTTTAAAAATAGTTCTGTTGCTACTTCACAATTTCCTTGAGTAAAATTACTTTGAGCACTGTACCATATTGCTGTTACATTATTGGGGTTTGATAAAAGTGTTTTATTAAAAACTATTTCGGCCTCTTTATATTTGTGTTGCATCATTAATGCTAAACCAAGTTCATTTTTATAAGAAATATTATTTGGTTCTATAGCAATACCTCTTAAGTACGTTTTTTCAGCTTCTTCATATTGAAGGTTAAACATTTGTTGTTTAGCAGTTCTATCAATATTATTTTGGGAAATACCCATACTAGTAATCAACATTGATGCGATTATTAGTAAATAAATTTTAGTCATAATTTCTCTCAAATTAATATGTTATTTAATTATTAGTTTACTGTTAAATAAGTTATTGTTAGATGTTCCAATAATATTGTATACTCCCTTACTTAAAGGCTGTTCAGGAATAATCGTATATTCGTTAGAACTAGGATCTGTTTTTAACATTTTAGAATAACACTCTTTTCCTTGAATATCTCTAATGATGATCAAAATATCTTCATCTTCACTATCATTCATTTTTATTTTGAACTCTTCACCATTTGCTGGATTTGGAAATACATTAAAGGATAAGGTTTTACCTAGGTTGTTTACAGGAACTACATTCGAATATGTATACTCACCATTAAAATCGGTTTGTTTTAATCTGTAATATGTTATTCCCTTTTGAACCTCATAATCCTGTTCATGATAATTGATAATTGTATTATTATTTCCAGCCCCATCAACTGTTGCAAAAGGAGTAAAGTCCTTTGCATCTTCTGATTTTTCTAAGGTGAAAAAATCGTTATTTATTTGAGAAGATGTTACCCAGGTTAAGTCTACATTTTCATTGTTAAGTACAGCATTAAACTCTACTAGAGTAATAGGGAGTGGTGCACTAGAAAGAGCTAATGACCAAGGTGAAAATGAACTTACTCCAGATACTTGTACTGTATTGTTAGCAGCATTGGCTACTTGTCCTGATATTGCAGGTTCCCAGTCATTAGTACTGGTATTATAACGCTGAGCTTCTAATAGATTTTCACTTGCAGAAACGTTTCCACTTGCTTCAGTCTGGGCATAACTAAAAGTAAGGTTAGCAGTTCCTGATACACCAGATTTATCTATTTGCCAAAATCGATCTATTGTATTTTCTCTATTATCAGGTAATGCTCCTATTACGCTGTTAAGATTTGAGACTAGATCTGGAGTAGTTGGTAAGGGTAGATTATCAGACCCTGTAGAGTAAGTTGATATTGTTACATCACCTATATCTCCTGCAGTTGTTTCTAAAGTGAATGGTATATATTCTCCATCACTTTTTCCAAATGGAAATAAGAAAGATCCTATAGTAGTACCAATTTTTCGAACTAGTTTACTTGAGTTGTCAGTTTGGTCACTAATTAAATATCCAGAGGTACGAACAATTGCAGCTGTATTTTGTAGATTAATGGTTAAGGTATTTGTGTTCATATCACAAGCTCCTGATGTTAAACCCAATACATTGGTTAAATCGACATTAGAATCCATTATTACTTTTCCAGAGCTTTTGTTAATGATCCAGTTATAAAAGGTTTCTCCTCCTGAAGTATTGATTGTTTGATCACCAGTTCCATCAAAAGTTACCAGTTCAGTTCCTTCATCAAAAGTTGAAGTAGAGGTCCAGTTACCTCCTACAGTTAGGTTATTGTTATTAGTGTTTACGTCAAAATCGGCTGTGCCATTTATTAGTACATTCCCATTAATATCTAAATCGCCTTGAGGTTCTTTATTTCCTAAACCTCCTAAAGTTAAATCCCAATAAGCATCTTGAGGTACAATTATTTCTTGATCTGCTAGTCCTACATAGTTAAATTCATTTGAAGAGTAATTCGTATACAATGAAAGTTCAGTATTCAAGTTTACATTATGGACACCATAATAGTTAACTATTCCTCCAGATTTGTTATGAAAAGCTTCTGTTCCAGCCATATCATCAAATCGCCCCATTAAATTAAATGTACCTGAATTGTCAAATAAGAAATCAGCATCACTTAATATAAAATCCATATCAACATTAATAATTCCTCCAGTATTATTAATAATTACGTTATCGTCATTTGTACTCGCTACAACCCTTAATTGACTATCAGTACTAATAGTTCCGGAATTGTCAATTGTATCTTGCTGTCCTTGATAGGCTATTTCTCCTGTAACATCTATATTCCCACTGTTGGTTAGTTTTGAAAACCAAGAAGATGTAAACCTAAAATCATCTCCTACGGTTATTGTTCCATTTATATTATTAATTAGAGAACATGACGTATCTTGAAAAAGAAGATCATCTGTAATGGTTAATGCTTTATTATTTGTTAAAGCATTATTTTTACCTTGAAGATTGATATCATCAGAAAGAGCTATAGTTTCATTATTAACAAAATGGTTGTCAGAAGTTGCTGCGGTGAAAAATATATTTCTATTTATGGTAAATGAACCAGTTAGATCATTGTTAACGGTACTACTATTCCCATCAAAACTTATGTCATTATCCAATAAGATTGTTCCTGCTCCGCTAATGTTCAGTGTAACATTATCACTCACTCTAATATAATCCCATTGATAACCTGTTGTTACATCATTTACAATTAAATTGTATGTGTATCCGTTTGAAAAATTTATTGTTCCAGATACACCTGTTCTTGTTAAAGATCCTCCACTTTCAATTGTCATTGTTCCACCATTGTCCATGGTAATATCTCTGGTGTTTAGTAAAAAAACATTTGTTTCAATAGTACAATCACCCTTTACACTTAAGGAAGTTTTTATTTGTTTTTGAAACCCGGAAAAAGCGATAGACCAATAATTATCTTGTGGGGTTATGAGTTCATTTTGTAATGTGGTTGCGTTATCAAATTCAACTAAATTGCTATTATAATTCGCATAGAAATCTCCATAAAAATTACCTGTTCCACCAAAGTAGAATGATGATCCACTAAAATTATGAAACTCACTTGGAGAAGAGCCAGACCAGGCATTTAAATCTCCTTCTAAATCTAATGTTCCATAATTATTAAAAGTCATTTGGTTGTTGGATACTGCAAAACTTCCAGCAACATTAATTGTTCCTGAAGCTTGGTTTGTAATGATTGTTCCTGTAGCATCTCCAGAAGTCATACCAATACCATAAGCAGAATTGGTAAGATTTACTATGCTATTGTTTATAAAGGTTGAATTAGGACCTTGCACATAAAGGTAACGATCACAATACATAGGCCCATTATTAATAAATGTACAACCACTAGAAGTAGATTTGTACCATAAGCTAGATAGACCTGCACCGGTAAGGTTGAAATTTCCTGTTAAGTTGTTGGTTACATAAGCGTTGGATCCAATAAAACTAAAGTCATCTGTTAAGGTTAAATCTCCGGCACCACTTATTGTTAATGAATCTGAGGCTGCTATAATAATATCGTCTAAGTTAAATGAAAAACCAGATTCTATAATTAAAGAGGGAGCTCCAGAAAAAAAATACAAATAACTATTAGATCCTGAACCATTACCGGTTATTGTTCCACCAGTTTTTAAATGAATTGTACCACTATTGTTAATTCCTATTCCAATACTGTTGTTAACAGTTAATGTACTTGATGTTTCTATTGTTAAATCTTTAGTCATTCCTATTGCTACTGCTGTTACATTGTATCCACTTATTACTACTGAATCTAGAGCGGTTGGAATACATCCACAAGCAGCACCACCCGAGGAAATTGTTGACCAAGTTCCTGTTACAGCTGTTGCATCATTCCAGTTTCCGTTCGCTCTTGCATATAATGTTGTTTGTGATATAGAATGATTAGATAATCCAAAAATCATTGCTATTGTAATACTTAATCTAATGATAGTCATGATGTTAAGTGTTAAAGAAATAAGTTTAATTACTTAATCGTTAATGAAAATACGCGATATATTTTAGGGGGTTTCCTTATTTGTTCTCAGTTTATCATGTGGGCTTTTATATAGTATTTTCGGGTGATTGTGAAGTGATAAAATGTATTTTACCAAAATATCACAAGAAAAGGCCAGAATACTAAATGTGCTATACTAGCTCTAATAAATATTTTTAACTTTAACCGAATATTATAAAATAGAAATTGATGAATAAATCAGTATATGATGAAATAGGAGGTTTTACTTCCGTTAGAAAATTGATAACAGCATTTTATGATAATGTTTTAGATTGTGATGGAGTTTCAATGTTGTTTGAAAATGTAAATATGGAAAGGTTGATAGACCATCAATCAAAGTTCTTTTCTATGTTATTGGGAGGTCCAGCTTCTTTTACAGATCAAGAATTGAGACAAGCACATATGAGATTAGGAATTAGCTCTCATCAGTTTGACTTAACTAAAGAATGTCTGGTAGAAACAATGGAAGATTTTGAATTGAGTGATGAACATATTGATTTTATTTCTAATGCATTTGAATCGAAAAGAGAATTGATAGTACAGCCTAAATAAATTATTTTGACTAAAGATATAGAGAAAGAATTATTGAATCAGCTAGTTTCCAATAGTGATATTGGAGTAGCAATTTACACGATTGATAGTTTTAATCTTATCTATGAAAATGATTTATGTACAAAATGGCTAGAGAATTTTGTTGAACTTACTAAACGAATTCCTACATTAAAAATTGAGCGATTAAAACGTGCTTTATCCAAAGGGAAAAAGTATTCTGTAGAGCTTGAAATAAAAGAAAACAAGAGATCTAAGATTTTAAAAATTCAATTTTCCCAAACCAATAATAACCACCTTTTTATTACCATTATGGATTATTCAAAAGAAAAGGAAAAAGAGTACCTTCTTGATTCTTATGTTAAAATGGCAGAGAAAAATAAGAAGGAACTAGAAAAGTCATTAGAATTAATCAATACCCAAAAAGCAGAATTAATAAAAACAAATACAGAGCTTGAGAGAGAAAGGAATAGCATTGAATTGAGAGCTTTACAGGCTGTTATTAATCCTCATTTTGTTTCTAACTGTTTAACCTCAATTCAAGGGTTTATTGTAGATAAAGATATGGAGCAGGCAGTTAATTACCTGTCTCACTTTGGGAGGTTAATGCGTTTAAGTTTTGATCAATCTTATTATGATTATGTCTCTGTAGAAGAAATTATAACCTTATTAGAAACATATGTTGCTATAGAAAAAATGAGGATGGATGTTCCTTGGGATTTTATATTGGAGATGGATGAGAATCTAAATGTTGGGAATACAAAAATTCCACCAATGTTGATACAGCCGTTTTTAGAAAACTCTATATGGCATGGAATAAATAAGAAAACAGAGAAAGGTAAAGTTATCATTAAGTTCGAACTGCTTGATGAAATAACGCTAAAGTGTATTATTGAAGATAATGGAGTAGGGCGAAAGTATAATGAGCAATTTGAACAACAGCAAACAGAAAAGAAACGGGTTAACTTGCATAGCTTAAATGTGACCAACAAAAGGTTGTCTATCCTATGGGAAGAACACAATAAAAAGTACAATATTCTTTATACAGATCTTTATGATGGAGATAAGCCTTCAGGAACAAGAGTTGAATTATTTATACCAATAACATTTTAGGTCTATGGAGCCAATTACAGCTGTTATTATTGATGATGAGAAGAATGTTAGAGAGGCGCTCTATGGTATAGTTAAAAAGTATTGTACCAATATTAAAGTTTTAGGATTAGCGAGTTCTGCAGATCAAGGCAAAGATTTAATTAAAGATACCAATCCTGATTTAGTGTTTTTAGATGTTCAAATGACTAGTAAAACTGGGTTTGATATGTTGCGAGAAATGGAGCATATTAATTTTCATATCATCTTTGTAACAAGTTTCGATAAATATGCTTTAAAGGCAATTAAATACAGTGCGTTAGATTATTTGTTAAAACCTATAAATATTGCTGACTTGCAAATGGCAGTGGCTAAAATTGAAACAAAAAAAGAGAATGTATCTGTTTTTCTAGAAAATTTGAATAACCCTTTAGAGTCTAAAAAAATAGTAATAAAACATTCAAAAGGAATCCGATATGCTTATGATACTGAAATAATTCGATGCCAATCGGACGGGAATTATTCTAATGTATATTTTAAAGACGAAACTTCTTTATTTGTTGCTAAAACGTTAAAAGATTTTGAAGATTTACTTCCAAAAGAAGACTTTGTAAGAGTTCATCAATCTCACATAGTAAATACTTCTTATGTTAAAGAGTATAAAAATGGGCGAGGAGGTAGTTTAAATATGCTTAATGGTGATAGTTTACCTGTGGCAAGAAGTAGAAAAAAAGAAATTTTAAATGCTTTAAATCCTAGCTAATTGATTTTAGCGATAAAAATTATGCCTGAATATTTTTAAGAAATCTTCGGGAACCTTAGTTTCAAATTCCATTAATTTTTCTGTAGCAGGGTGAATAAAGTTGATCCTTCTTAAATGGATGGCAGTTCTATTGATTGGGTTTTCTTTTGAATCGTATTTTTTATCTCCTAAAATAGGATGACCTATACTTTTTAGATGAACACGCAATTGGTTTTTTCTTTCCGTTTCTTGAGTAGCCTCTAAAAGGGTATAAAACTCATTCTTTTTTACTACATCATAATTGGTTAGCGCTAATTTACCTAGTTTAGGGTTGTTACCTGAATAAACAATTAGCGCTTTACTTTCATTTAAGTAAGATTTAATGGTTTTGGTATCTTCTTCGATAGTACCTTCAGTAACAGCTAAATATAAATTTTTAGAGAAGGTATCGCCCCAACTTCCTTTTAGGTCAACTTGAGCTTGTTTATTTTTTGCAAAAACCATTAAACCAGAAGCTTCTCTATCTAATCTGTGGATAACAAACAATCTTGCAACAGGATTTAGTTGTTGAATGTGATTGGTAACAATTCTATAGGCAGTTTGCTTTTTTTCTTTTTCAGAACCAACAGAAAGTAAACCACTTTTTTTATCAATTACAATGATGTCATCATCTTCAAAAATAACTTTAACACCTTCGTATTTTTCTTTCATAAAAGCACCATCCCAGTTAACTGTAACTTCATCACCAGGTTTTAAAGGATGGTTGTGCTGTGTAATAATATCTTTACCAACCTTAAAGCGCTTATGTGTTAGCATGGATTTTACCTTGTTGCGACTTTTTTCTTTTATAACAGCTAATAAAAAAACAAGTAACTCAGTGTTCTCAGTAACTTTAAAAGTACTGTGTCTGTTTTTTTTGATTTTTCTTTTAGGATTGAATTTCTTAGCCATGCTTTTTGATAATTACTTTGCGAAAGTAATCAATTTTAGGAGTTCTAAGGAAGTAGGTTTAAGGTTCTATTTCTGATCAATATCTTTTGTTATTCATCGATTTTTGAACTTATTTATTCATTTTTTTGATTTTAATCAATCAAATTAGATTGCCAATATTGTAGACTTAAATGATGAACTTATGAAAGCTACTATTAAAATTACTGCATTACTTTTTTGCCTATTAATTTCAAGATCCTATTTTTCTCAAGGAATTTTAAATTCTGGATTTGAAGTTGGAAACCCTTTTACTGCTGAAGACTGGTATTGGTCTGAAGGTAATGAAAGAGATTCAACTTATGTAAGATCGGGTAACTATTCGATGGCCGTTCATGTTTGGTATTATTATGCACCAGGTTTAGCTGTTAATGGAAGTGTTGGAAATACGCCAACAAATAGACCGCTAAACATTATGGAAGATGCTGGAACACCATTTACGCAAAAACCAACATCTATTGATGGATATTATTTATATGAAAATACTACCTCTGTATCTACTAATGATTCAGCAAGTATTGAAATTGTTCTTAAAAAAACAACTCCAACTGGAAAAGATACCATAGGTTATGGGAAAATTAAATTAGCACATACAGGCTTGTCAGTTAGTTTTGTACCTTTTCAAGTTCCAATAACCTATTTTCAGCAGAACGTATCTCCTGATTCTATTATAGTCATTTTAACTTCTGACGGGCAATGTAATGGAACCACAGTTGCTAATTGTAATTATTTATATGTTGATGATTTGTCAGCAACCCTTCCAACTGGTCAAAACATACCTGTAGTTAACGATGAGGTTAGTATTTGGCCTAATCCTTTTTCTGAGCATATTTCTGTTTTATTAAATAAGGAAGAAGAATTTGATTTAAGGATAATAGATTTAAGTGGGAAAGAAGTATTTAATGATCATTTCTCGAACTATAAAAAAATAGATTTATCGCACTTAAGCCAGGGAATTTATACTTTAGTTATTAATTCAAATGAGTTTAATGAGAGTTATAAGGTGGTAAAGAAATAAATATCCGTTTTAACGTAATTAACTAATCTTCGAACTCAATTATTTGTGAAACTTTTCCGTTGGAATCATATATTTTCCATGTTCCAACTTTAATTTCATCTCTAAACATACCCTCTATAACTAAGGTGTTTTTTTTGTAAAACTTCCAATAACCGTCTTTTTTACTTGAAGCATAACTTCCTTCTTTAATCTTTTTTCCTGTAATGTCATACTCTTCCCACCAGTCATACTTTTTTCCTTTAGAAAAGTAGCCTCTATTTTTTAATTTATTATTGGTGTGATAACATGCCCAATGCTCTTCCATTTTTCCTTCCATGTATTTTCCAACACACTTTAAAGTACCATTGTTATGGTATTCTTTCCACCATTCAGCTTTTTTACCATTTACATATTTTCCTTCTTCTTTAAGCTTGTTGTTTTTATATAATTTCCAATAACCGTTTTTCTTATTGTTTAAATAATCTCCTTCAGAAGATTTTTTTCCTTTGGTATCATAATGGATCCAATATCCATTTTTAATATTGTTTTCAGTTACCCAACCTTCCTCTTTGAGTACTTTGTTTTTATAGTAGTTTTTGACATATACCTTATCTTCTGCAGATAGAAACAGACTGAAAAAGAAAAGATATAGAAGTATAAAAATTCTCATGCTTATTGGTATTCAAAACGAGGACAATATTGTCATCCTATTACAAATAAAATAGAATTAAACTATTTGTATTGTCTAGAAGCAGACATCTGAATAAATTAATCATGTGTTTTTTTGTTCTAAAATATTACGATTATGGGAGTAAAAAGTTTTTTAGTAGGATGTCTAGTTCTAATTGCGGGTTTAAATACTTATGGTCAGTCTAACGATCCATTTTTTAATCAAACAAATGATTTATTAAAAAAGTATGTAGTAGAAGGAAAGGTAGATTACCCAGGCCTTCAAAATGAAAATAATTTAAAAGACTTAATTGATGATATTTCAAGCGCTGATGTATCAAAATATTCAAATCAAGAAAAGAAAGCGTTTTATATAAATGCTTATAATCTGCTGGTTATTAACTCTATTGTAACAGCCTATCCTATTAATTCCCCTATGGATGTAACAGGTTTTTTTGATGGAGTTAAGCATCAAATTGCTGGAGAAAAAAAGACATTAAACGACATAGAAAACAAAATATTGAGAGCAGTTTATGATGATCCACGATTCCATTTTGTTTTAGTTTGTGGTGCCATAGGGTGCCCCCCAATAATTAACGAAGCATATTTTCCTGAAAGGCTAGATGAAATGATGGAAAAGCAAGCTTTAGCTTCTGTAAATACCGGTTTTATTCAAGTTGACAATACCAATAAAACAGTGGAGGTTTCAGAGATTATGAAATGGTATAAAGAAGATTTTACTTCTAAAAACCAAACTGAAATTGATTATTTAAATAAGTATAGAAAAACAAAAATTCCAACAGATTATAAATTAAGTTATTCTAAATACAATTGGACTTTAAACAAGCAATCGGATCAGGTAGCTACAAGTAATAATGCTATAGATGAGAATCAAATAACGAATGCTCAGACTTATAATCCAGGAACTTTATTGAGGAAAGGGAAAATTGATGTAACCCTCTTTAATAGTGTTTATACCCAAGATAAATCAAATTGGTTGGGGACAGACTATAGCGGATTTAGAGAAACATTTTATTCTACCTTGTTACAGTTTACTTTAGGAACAAGCAAAAATGCTAGAATTAATTTAGGATTAGATGTTAATATAAAGTCTAATGCTCGAAGTTCTGATTCAACATACAGTTCGTTAACTGAGCCTTTAAATTTCAGTAATACTGATTCGTCTAGATTTGGTGTTACCAGTATAGGTCTTCGAATAAAAATAGCTCCATTTAAAGGAAACGATAATTTCTCTCTACAGAGTACTTTTTTATTTCCAACTATAGAACATCCAGAAGGTTTTTCTGATCCATCAGGGGCTAATAATTTATATTGGGCAGAGTGGGATAGGTATGTATGGTGGAATCAATTTTTTTATACGAAGAGTTTTGGTACGAAATTTCAACTATTTACTGAGGTAGATCTATTGTTTAGGTTCGCATCTAATCCAGATCAGATATCGTTTTTAGATATGCCAACAAGTATATTTTTAAGTTATTTTCCGGCTAAAAAACTAACGATTTATGCAATGGCTCAGTATGTTCCAAGGTTTACATCCAATACCAACCCTGCTGAAACAACAGACTGGGTAATCTCCTCAAATTATACTGCAGTTGGAGGTGGTTTAAAATATCAATTGTCTAAAAAAATACAATTAGAGTTTCTTTATACTAATTTTGTTAATGCGACTAATGCTGGTTTAGGTGAGTCGTTTAACTTAGGAATAAAGTTTTTAAATTAATGAAAAACAGTAGGTATACTCTTTTAATAGTAGTACTTCTTATATTGAGTTCTTGCGGGAAAGAGCCAGTAGAGATTTCTTTATCAGATTATATTCAAGACAATTCAGATTTAATGCTATCAAATGAGTTGATTGCTTGTGCAGCAGGAATGCCAGAAGGTTTCATGGGAGATGAGACATATCCTACATCTGTATTTTTTTACCCTGTAGCCGGAGCACACAGTTTTAAATATTTTGAAACGAGTGCGATTAAAGATTCAGCAAATTACAAGAATTATAGACTTAAAACACTTCCTTTGGAGCCAGTTTTTAATGGCTATTTGTCACGTTTCAAGAATACTTCGTTTAAAGGTGAACGAATGGGTATAGTAACTTATATTACTTCAGGAAAACTGCATGTATGTACTGCAATTCGTTTGAAAACGAATACTAAACCAACAGAAAATCTTCCTCAAAATGTTCATATTATACAAGATAGTATTCACCCTTATTTCGAGTGGTCTGATGGAGCAATTAAAGAAAACGTCATCTACTTTCAAGTAATTTCTGACTCATTTAATAATTTGATTTCAGGAACATATACCTATGATAAAAACTTTAGATTTTATGATTTGTCTAATGTTGTTTTAAATATACGCGATGTACAACCCGCGCCTGCTCTTGGTATGAATATGAATTATAAATTCACTTTAATGGGAGTGAGTGAGGATAATTGGGTAAACATAATGGCAACAGTTCCTTTTCAAACGAATTGAATTTTATTGATAAGCATTTTTTATTGTTTCTTCAACAGGTTTGTTTTGCGGGGTAAACTGTTTGTTTGATGAACCTCCTACAGCTGTATGATTTGCTTTCCATTTCCATAAAAAGCCTCCTTTAAACCATGGTTTATTCCAGAATAGTTCAAATTGCGCCTGATAAGCATTGTTTTGAGCGGCTAAATTAACGTTCCCTATATTACTTGTACTCCAAGGTTCTTTTCCACATTTATCAATGCTTCGGTAACCGTATTCGGTAAAAAGTACGGGTTTGTTAAATTTAATTCTATGGTTGTTTATTGCGATAAGTGTATTTCCCCATCCCGCTTTACATTCTTCTATTGTAGGTGTAATTGAATTTGAAACGGGAAAATAAGCATCAATACCAATATAATCTAGTTTGCTCCAATGAATGAAAGTATTGTAAGAATCCCAATTTCCGGCATAAGTTAGTTCTCCTGAAAAGTGAGACCTAGTTGAGTCTATTAAATCTGACCAAAATGTAGGTCTCATTTGATGAAATTTTTTCCATTCTGTACCGATACAAAATAATTCACAATTTAAAGAATCAGCAATATCTGCATAATGAAGAATGTAATTGTAATAGCTATTTTCTAAATTAATCCATTCTGCTTCAGAATTTGGTTCATAATCTCCAGTATAATCACCACCCCAAATCCAAACCTGAGGTTTAATCATTACTTTAAGGTTTTGAGATTGTGCGTATTTTGTTAGGAGAATGACTCCTTCATCTTTTTCTCCCCACCATTGGTTAGTAGAGTTATAAGAAACGGTTGATCCAGCATTGGAGATAAAACCGAATGGAATAATTGATACCGCATTCGCATTAATATCTACAACAGAATGAAATGTTTCTTGTCCAACCGGACTAGAAGGAGATTCATAGTTTACTCCTTTAAATTCAGCAGTGCTGCTGACTTCTATAGTTTCCTCCATGCTTGTACAAGATTCTTTTTTTGAACAAGAGAAAAGAAAAAGGAGGAGTATTAATGAGCAATATTGTACCATTGTTTTATAATTTTTTCTGAGGGTTTATGTTGAGGTGTATAATTAGAATTGTGTTCTCCTCCAGCTGTATTATCTGAAGTATGCCATTCCCAAATAAATCCACCGGCAAACCATTTTTGTAGCCAAAAGGTTTCAAATAAAGCATTGTAAGCATTTACTTGAGCGCTAAAATTTACTTGGGCTGTATCACTTCTGTTTTCTATTTCCCATTGATTGCCTGCACATTGATTGGTACTTCGGTATCCCATTTCTGTAAAAAGAATGGGTTTATCATTTTTAATGGAAAAACGAGCTAATTTTTTTGAGTAGTTAGACCATTTCTGTAACAATATCTTTTTGCTAGGTGATTGTTGTTGAGAAAGAGGAAAATAAGCGTCTATACCAATATAATCTAATTGATCCCAGAAAGGAATTTGAGTATAGTTATCCCAGTTAGCAGCATAAGTTATTTTTCCAGAATATATTTTTTTAATTTTTGGAATTAATTGCTTCCAAAATTCTGGTCTTTCATTTATTGATGATTTTAATTCAACTCCAATACAAAGCATATCAATATCTAGAGAATGAGCCAATTTAGCAAAATCTAAAATGAGTGTAGTGTAATTTTTTTCCCAGGTAGACCAATCCTTTTTTGAAAAACTTAATTCGCCAGCCCAACCTACATTCTCAACCCAAAAGTGCGGTTTAAGAAATGTTTTTAGCTTATTTTTTTTTGCATGTTTAACAGTAGTTTTTATTCCGACTGGCGTGCTTCCCCACCAGTTTTTACCGTTGTTATATGAGATGTTAGGGGACGAACTTTCCATAAATAAAAAAGGAACGATGGCTACCCAATTGGTAGAGATTCGTTTTACAGAATTGACATAATCAGTATTGTTTTTTTCTTTAGAAGATTCTAAATGCACCCCTGCTATTTTTTGATTATAACTAGTCTTAGCACATAAGATTGCCAGTATGAAAAGAAAGCGCTTAAACATGCTTCTAAATTATTTAATAGTTCATTACAATTGTGCCGTTTAACAGACAAATAGTATCATTTATTTCATGAGGTGTTAAAAGCTGTTAAAAAGTTTAAAAAACAATTATAATTTAACTGGGATATTAGAGATTAGATTATTCTTCTTAGTAACTTTGATAGTAGAAATTTAAATGAATTAATGTCTGATATTATAAAATTATTACCCGATGCTGTTGCCAATCAAATTGCAGCAGGAGAGGTTATTCAACGCCCCGCTTCAGCAGTTAAAGAATTGTTAGAAAATGCTATTGATGCAGGAGCAGATACTATTTCTTTGATTATAAAAGACGCAGGGAAAGCGTTAATTCAGGTTGTTGATAATGGTTTTGGGATGTCTGAAACTGATGCTCGTTTGAGTTTTGAAAGACACGCTACGTCTAAAATTAAAAGTGCAGAAGATCTTTTTAATTTGGATACCAAGGGGTTTAGAGGAGAGGCATTAGCTTCTATTGCTGCAATTGCTCAAGTAGAATTAAAAACAAGGGTAGAGGGAAATGATTTAGGAACTCAAATTATAATTGAAGGAAGTCAAGTAAAGGAACAGGAATTATGTAGCTGTGCAAAAGGAACTTCATTTTCTATAAAGAATTTGTTTTTTAACGTTCCAGCACGTAGAAATTTTTTAAAATCAAACCCTGTAGAGATAAAACACATTATTGAAGAATTCCAGAGAGTAGCAATGGTTCATGCTGATATTTCTTTTAGTATGTACAATAATGGCAACGAAGTTTTTAACTTAAACAAGGGAAGTTTCAGACAACGTATTATTGGAATTTTTGGAGAAAAAACCAATCAAAAATTGGTTCCGGTTGAAGAAAATACAGATATCGTAAGTATAGATGGTTTTGTTGGGAAACCTGAATTTGCTAAGAAAACTAGAGGAGAACAGTACTTTTTTGTAAATGATCGATTCATTAAGAATTCTTATTTAAATCATGCAGTAAATAATGCTTTTGATCAATTATTAAGTAAAGATCAGCACCCTTCTTATTTCTTGAAATTAAAAATTGATCCTGTAAAAATTGATATTAACATTCATCCAACCAAAACAGAAATTAAGTTTGAGGATGAGCGTTCTATTTATGCGATAATTAGAACTGCTGTTAAGCAAGCTTTAGGAAAACATAATATAGCTCCTACACTAGATTTTGAACAAGAATCTACGTTTAATGTGCCTTTAATGAGGAGTACAGATTCTATCAAAGCTCCAACAATTAAAGTCAATAAAGATTACAATCCTTTTGAAACAAAAACAGTTTCACCTGGTTCAAGAACTAGCTCTGATTGGAATAAAGATAAAAAATCGAAAGAAAATTGGGACTCTCTTTATAGTGATTTTGAAAAGGATACCAACGATATTTTAGAGCATCAAATTGAAAATGAGGAAAACCAGCAGGTTATTTCTCCAGATTGGAATGCAGAAGAAACACCAGTATATGAAAAGGCTGATAAACAGACTTTAATTCAATTGCACACTAAGTTTATTTTGGCTCAGTTAAAATCTGGGAGTTTAATTATAGATCAAGAAAGAGCGCATACTCGAATACTATTTGAAACATACATTCAGAATTTTGCTAATGGACAAGGAGTAACACAGCAATTGTTATTTCCAGAAACTATAGATTTTACGACTGCTGATGCAGAATTAATTAATGAACTACAAGTTGAGATTAAACAATTAGGGTTTGATTTTGAAAAAATGGGAAAAAGTAGTTTTGTTGTTTCTGGTGTTCCTGTTGAGCTTAAAGAGCAGAATGTAAAGAAAATTATAGAGGGATTGTTAGAGCAGTTTAAGATGAACGAGAGTGAATTGAAACTGAAAAGACATGAGAACTTGGCAATTTCTATGGCAAGAAGTGCTAGCATTAAATCGGGTAAAAAGCTTTCTTATGAAGAAATGAAAGTTTTAGTGGATGAATTGTTTTCTTGTGAAATGCCATATAGCTTACCTAATGGGAAACCTACAACAATAACATTAAACTTAGAGGATTTAAACCAGCAATTTGATTACTAATGTTTGATTTTAGAAACATACCTGTAGTAATTAAAAATTTGTTGATTATTAATGTGATATTTTACATAGGTACTTTTACAATGATAAGCCTGAATTTTGATTTAATAGACTTTTTTGGATTACATTATTATAAGAGCGAAATTTTTTACCCACATCAGTTTATTACGTCTATGTTTATGCATAGTACATCTGATATCTGGCATTTAGTAATGAATATGCTCATGTTGGTTATCTGTGGTGTTGCATTAGAAAGAATATGGGGAGGTAAAAAGTTTATATTGTTTTATTTAGGTTGTGGTATAGGGGCTTCGTGTTTATCATTAATAATTACTCATTTAAGAGTTATGCTTGTATTTGATCAATTAACTCCAGACGCTATTAATTTTGCTTTAAGTAATGGTTATGATTTAATTACTGGTGGAAAAGGACCTAGAGTTTATCTGGAAAATTCAATTTTTAAACAAGCTGTGCTATTGTTAAATGGTAATATGATAGGGGCTTCAGGGGCAATATTTGGAGTCATGTTGGCATTTGGAATGCTATTTCCTAATCTGGAACTACGATTATTGTTATTACCATTTCCCGTAAAAGCAAAATATTTAATTGGAGCGTATCTTATTTCAGAATTATTTTTCGGTATTGGAAATTTTCCTGGAGATAATATTGGTCACTTTGCTCATTTGGGGGGTGCGTTAATGGGCTTTCTTTTTGTTAAAATATGGAGAGGAAATCAAGTTAATTTTTAATAAATATGAATCCATTTATAGAAGACATAAAAAACCAATACAAGAGCGGCTCTATACTGATTAAACTGATATTTATTAATGTAGCTATTTTTTTAATGGTTAATGTTATCGGTAGTTTATTATACCTGTTTAATGTTAAGAATGGAATAGACTTTTTTTATAATTGGTTGGCGTTGCCTTCTGATATTTCTGAATTGGTATTTAAACCATGGACTTTGTTGACTCATATGTTTTTGCATCAGGATTTTTTTCATATGCTTATGAATATGTTTATACTTTACTTTGGAAGTAAAATATTTTTACAGTTTTTCAGTCAAAAGAAACTTCTTTCAGTTTATTTACTGGGAGGTTTTTCTGGAGCTATAATTTATATTTTAGCTTACAATATGTTTCCTGTATTCCAAAATTCTACTGGATTAGCAATAGGTGCATCAGTCTCAGTTATGGCAATTTTAATCTCAATAGCAGTTTATGTACCAAATTTTGTTGTAAGATTTATTTTTTTTGGAAATGTAAAGTTAAAGTATATCGCTATGGCTTTTTTCGTTCTTGATATTGTCCGTATTCAGGGTGTTAATTCTGGAGGTCATATAGCTCATATTGGAGGTGCTATTTTTGGATTTTTTTTCATTCAGCAATTAAAAAAAGGAAAAGATTTTACTTTAGGATTTAGTCGATTTTTAGATTATCTAATGTCAATGTTTAAGTCCCGAAAAAAGATGAAGGTAGTTTATAAAAAACAAGGGAAAACAAAGTCTAATAAAGATTATAACAGTCAGAAAGTTGATAATCAAAAGAGGGTAGATGCTATCCTGGATAAAATTTCTAAATCAGGTTATGATAGTTTGTCAGCTGATGAAAAAGCTATTTTGTTTGATGCAAGTAAGAAGTGAAAATCACTTTCCAGTTAAAAAGTTTGCAAGAAACTGATATCCAAATAATGAGAACAAATAAACCGAAGAAATTCCATTTATTAGAATATCATTAGTGAAAGTAATTCCGATTGATAAAATTCCAACAAGTAAGAAGTAAATAGGTAGAAGATTTAGGACCTTACCTTTCCACCCAAAACCATTAAATATTTGAGATAAAGGAATCATATAACTAAGTCCAAATACAATTAGTGAACAAAAGTTAATATTTCCTGTTGTTAAAAATAGAATTATTCCAGATACGAATAATGTAAAACTGCCGCCAATATAATAGGCTCTAGTTCTTTCTTCTTTTGTTAGTAGGTATTTCCCATATGAATTAGAACATAATGCAAATTCTGTTAGGGGGCTAATGATCCATGTTGAAATAGCAAACACAATAAGTAATATGTATAAGGGGATAATGAATGAGTGATATTCAGGATTTTCTTGCATAAGTTTTCCAAGGTATTTTGTACCTATATAGAAACCAATAATAACACCCCACTGAATTTTGGAACTTTGCTTTGACATCCAAAAACTATAAGCTAATAACCAGCGATATACAATGAACTTTGCTTTCAATGACTCCATCATTCCAGTTTTAGCAACTTCTAAATGAGGGTTTATTTTTAATGCATTTTTAAATATGGATAGGGCTTTTTTATTCTCTCCTTTTTCAAGTAGAACCCATCCATAGTTAGCAAGTGAATATGGGTCTTCAGGATCACTTTTCAATACATTCTCAGCATTGTCGATTGATTCTTCTTTGCGGCCAATCTTCATTAAAATTTGACTTTTAATGTTTAAACATTCAGTATTTTCAGAATCAAGAGATAACCCCTCTTCAATTCTTGTTAATGCTTGCTTATATTCTTTATTGATTAAGTGTATACTTCCTAATAAGGCGTATATACTTGTTTCATCAGGAGAAATATAAAGGGCTTTGCTAGCATGTTTTTGCGCTTCACTTATTTCGTTTTCTTGAAGTAAAATTCTTGCTTTAAGCTCAAAGAATGAAGCTTCATTTGATTCAATATTAATAGCATTACTAATTAACTGAAGAGCTTCTTGGTGGATTCCACATTCATATTTAACAATTGCTAATAGGTATATATTATAAGCATTGTTAGGCTCTTCAGAAAGTACTTTTTTTATTTCTTTTTCAGCGTCTGAAAATCGAGATTGATTGATTAGTTGTATAATTCTAATCATTTCTTAATTTTTAAATAGTTGAGAATATCATCATAGAGACCTGATTCGTTTGAATATAAGGCATAGTTTCGAGCAGAGTCAAACCATTCGGTTGTACTAGCTTTATGCCTTTTAATAGCTTTTAAGATGTCTTTTGTCGTTATTGGTTTTGGAATGCCTGATTCAAAAGACTCTTTTAATTTTCCTTCTATTGCAATATCTATAACTGCTTTTACATCTGCTCCTGAAAATTTTGACGTTTTTTTAGAAATTACTTTATAATCAATATTTTCACATGGCTTATTTTCTAAATTAATTTTGAATATAGTCATTATACTTTCTTCATCTGGAGGTGAAACAAAGATGATTCTATCAAATCTGCCAGGTCTTCTGAATGCAGAATCTAAATGCCAAGGAGTATTAGTGGCTCCTAATATTAAAACTCCATCATTATTAGAATCTATACCGTCTAATTCAGATAAAAATTGATTAATTAAATGACGACCTGAAGATTGTTTCATATCTGACCTGCTTGCGCCTAAAGCATCAATTTCATCAAAAAACAGCACACATGGAGTGTTCTTTCTTGCAGTTTCAAATATTTGATGTAAATTCTTTTCACTATTTCCACTCCACATATCAAGGACATCGTTTATACCAACGCTAATGAAATTAGCATTAATTTCCCCCGCAGTTGCTCGAGCTAAATATGTCTTTCCGCATCCTGGAGGTCCATAAAGTAAAATTCCTCCACCAATTTTTTTGCCGTATGCTTTATATAAATCAGAATGAAGAAGAGGTTTGATAATTTTTAAATCAATTTCTTCTTTTACATTTTCCATACCACCAACATCTGCAAAGCTTATGTTTGGTTTTTCAATGAATTTAAGTTCATCTTGATCAATTTCTTCTTGGTGGTTATTATTAGAACTTGATCTTAAAACTGTATCAAGTTCATGACTCTGGATTGAAGGATTTATTTTAATTAGCTTCATGTAATACTCTCTTGAAAGGTATATGTCATTTTCTTTTAAGTGAGCTTTTGATATTAATAGTAAATACTGTTCATTATTGTCTTCTTTTTCTAATAATTCTTCAAGTATAACTATACATGGGGAGTATTTTGAAAGATGAAAATACGTTTGAGCTAAACCAAATTTTCCTTCAAAATTATTTTTATCTTCTGAAACAACTATTTGAAAGTGTTCTTCGGCCTCATTGTACCTTTTTTCTTTAAGTAAGAGGTTCGCCAAATATATTCTTAAGGGAATGTTTTCAGGAGAATGTTTAAGTGCTGATATGAGATTGTCTATAGAGTCCATTAATAAGATAAATAAAAGAGAAAGTTACTACTAATTGAAGAACTACAATAGTTTCTTCAACTCCATCATTTCATCACGTAAACGAGCAGCTTCAATAAAGTCTTGTTCTTTAGCAGCTTTTTTCATTTTACGTTCAGTTTCTTTAAGGAGTTTTTCTATTTCATCTTTTTTCATGTATTGAACAACTGGATCTGCAGCAATGCTTGGAGCTTCACTAATTGCTTCAATATCGTAGGCTTCTTCAATAACTTTAGTTTGCCCTAAAATTTGTTTTTTAGATTTAACTAGGCCTTGTGGAGTAATTC
Organism: uncultured Flavobacteriales bacterium; assembly: GCA_905479915.1. GTDB lineage: Bacteria > Bacteroidota > Bacteroidia > Flavobacteriales_E > Vicingaceae. The sequence continues at coordinate 6,749 of CAJQOH010000012.1, read as the reverse complement.
CATGTTCAGCATTGTAATTGGCTTGCTTTTCCCTTCTACGATCTGTTTCATCAATGGTTTTTTGCATGGATTTGGTAATCTTATCTGCATACATGATCACGATACCATTAACGTTACGAGCGGCTCTTCCTGCTGTTTGGGTAAGAGAACGTTCAGAACGTAAAAAACCTTCCTTATCGGCATCTAAAATCGCTACTAATGATACTTCAGGTAGATCTAATCCTTCTCTTAAAAGGTTAACTCCTATTAACACATCAAAAGTTCCTAAACGTAATTCTCTTAAAATTTCAACCCTATCTAAGGTATCAACTTCTGAGTGAATGTACCTACAACGTATTCCAGCATTGTCAAAATATTTATCCAATTCTTCCGCCATTCGTTTTGTTAAGGTAGTTACCAAAACACGCTCATCCTTTTCCGCTCTAATTACAATTTCTTCCATTAAATCATCAATCTGATTTAAACTTGGTCTAACTTCAATAATTGGATCTAATAGACCAGTAGGTCGAATAACTTGTTCCACAACAACTCCTTCAGATTGCTCTAATTCATAATCAGCAGGTGTTGCACTTAGATAAATTGTTTGTCCGAGAATGGAAGAGAATTCTTCAAACTTCAATGGTCTATTATCCATGGCTGAAGGTAAACGAAACCCATATTCAACTAAATTTTGTTTACGTGATCTATCACCACCATACATCGCTCCAATTTGAGATACGGTAACATGACTTTCATCAATAACCATTAAAAAATCTTTCGGGAAATAATCTAGTAAACAGAAAGGACGAGATCCTTCAGGTCGCCTGTCAAAATATCGTGAGTAGTTTTCGATTCCCGAACAGTAACCAAGCTCACGCATCATTTCTAAATCATACGTAACTCTATCTTCAATACGTTTTGCTTCTAAATGTTTGCCAATTTCTTTATAGTATTCAACTTGTCTTACCAAATCACTTTGAATCTCAAAAATGGCATCATGCATTCTATCTTTGGTTGTGTTAAAAATACTTGCAGGGTATATGTTGAGGTAATTAAACTCTTCTATTGTTTGACCATTAATGGGATCAAAAGATTCAATTTCATCAATCTCATCACCGAAAAAGTAAACTCTATATGCTATTTCTGCATAGCCCGGATAAATATCTACAGTGTCGCCTTTTACTCTAAAATTTCCTCTTTGAAAATCACTTTCTGTTCTTGAATATAAACTTTGAACTAAGAGTAAAAGAAACTTATTTCTACTTAGGAGCTCTCCTGTTTTAATTTTTATGATGTTATCCTGAAAATCTTCAGGGTTACCAATTCCATAAATACAAGAAACTGATGCAATAACAATGACGTCCTGTCTTCCAGATAGGAGAGAGGTTGTAGTACTTAATCGTAATTTTTCTATTTCGTCATTGATAGACATGTCTTTCTCAATGAATGTATCTGTTACTGGTAAATAAGCTTCAGGTTGGTAGTAGTCATAATAAGAAACAAAGTATTCAACGGCATTTTCAGGGAAAAACTGTTTAAATTCTCCATACAATTGAGCGGCTAAAGTTTTATTGTGACTTAGAATTAAAGTTGGTCTGTTTATTTTTTCAATAACGTTAGCGATTGTAAACGTTTTTCCAGAACCGGTAACACCTAATAAGGTTTGAGCCTTTGTTCCAGAGTTAATTCCTGCAGTAAGTTGCTTTATTGCTTCGGGTTGGTCTCCAGTGGGTTTAAAGTCGGATATGATTTTAAAAGACATAGTATAAAAGTACTTTTTTATTTTAGTGTTGGTAGATTAATTACTTTAGCTTTTGATGAGATACTTTATATTACTTTTTTTATTGGTTTTTACTTTAATAGGTAAGTCACAAGTAACAGGAGATATTACGGGTGATGAGATTATTGATGCGAATGATTATTTACAATTAAGAAATGATATTATTAAAGGAAAAGGTTTTAATTTATTAGCCGATTTTGATGATGATGGACATCAATCAGTAAGAGATTTAGTGTTGTTGTATGATTTTTTATATGAGAATGCTAAAGATTTACATCGCGTTAATATTGTAGAAAACAAAGAATTGGTGAATATATCATTTGGAACTTACCATTTTCAGAAAAGAAGTTTGGAGGTAAGGATTAGTGCCGATAAATTAAAAGCTTTTCAATTTGAGATCTCAAATATTGAAATTTTAGCCATTCAAAAGAATGATAAAAACATTTACTTAATAGGAAATAAGATTGTTGGTCTTCCTCCTAAGAAGGGATACTTTGATGAAGATATAATTCTCAATTTAAAATTGAATAATGGTATTGATAACGAGTATTGTATCAAAAATTATTTGTTTCTTGATGCCTTAGGAAATAATTATAGAACAGAAGTAGGGGATTGTGCTATGCCATCTTGGAGTGAAGAAGGCTTGGGGAAAGTGAAACAAGATGTTGTAAAAAATGGGTTTGATATTTTAACTGATATTGATAGAAATGGAAAGGTTGATGTGAAAGATTATACCATATTATTTGATTATTTAAAATCAAATGGGCCTGCTCCCCCCGGTATCATATCTGATACAAAAAGTAAATTAAAAGTAGAGTTTGGGGACTCATATCCAACCGAAAGTGAGTTTGATATTTTGGTTTCAGGAAATGATAACGTATCATCATTTGACATTAGTTTTTATGGAATACAAAAGATAACTTCTGTTAGTAGCGATCAGATCAATGCATTTGAAATTGTTGACAATAGAATAATATGGTTTGGTGGTGCTGATATGAAAACAAAAGAAATTAGTTTAAAAGTAGGGTATGAAAAATCAGAAAGCAGTAAAAAAGTTTGTATGCGGTCTCCAGTTTTTTTAGGAAATAATAGCCAGTACTTTGATGTTAAACTTGGACGTTGTTTGGATTTATCATCTAGTAGTGAGGAGTCTAATTTATTCGCCCAAAAGAAGGTTTCAAAAGAAAAAAATAAAAAGGTTAAGAAAGAAAAAGGTAGTAAAGAAAAGAGTGGTAAAGAAAAGAGTGCGAAAAAAGAAAAAAACAATTCATCAGGTAATGATGAGAATTCTAGTTCTAGTGATGAGCTTGTTGAAGAAGAATCAAAATCAGACGATGCCACTTCAAAACTGAAAGAAATCAATAATATATCCAATAGAGAAAAGAAGAAAAATGCAGAAGCTAATGATCCTGAGAATAAGCTTACAGTTAAAATTTTGAGTTTAAATAAACTTCAAATTAAAACAACGATAGGAACTAAAGGTCAGATGATATTTAATAATGAAGATAAAGTATTTATGATTTTTAATGGAATAACATGGGAGGTATTAAAAGCTATTCCAGATATTTCTATTAAAGAATAAAGCTAATCATATAGTTAATTAGGTAATCTCTTTGTTTAGCTGATTAAAAAAATGGATATAAAAAAAGGGCTATGAATTTCATAGCCCTTTTTGTTTTCTCTGTAATTTATCTAATTACCATAAATCGTTTGGTAAATCGTTGTCCTTGATAAGTAACACTCATGAAGTAAATTCCTTCAGCGTAAGTTTCTGTAGAGAAAGAAGAACCAATTCCATTAGAGAGTTTACGTTGTTCAACTAAACTTCCTAACTCGTTAAATATTTGAACTTCTGCATCTTGATTAATACTTTGGTTAAACATCACAAATAAATCTCCAGAAGTTGGATTCGGGTATAGGTTGAAACTAAATTGTTTTTCTAGGTTGTTTATACCGTCAGCCTCATCAACTCCAATCGTAATGTTTAAGAATGATGTATCTGTGGTTGCTGTCTGGTAAATTTCTTTAGTGTTTGCATCCTGAATGAAAACTACCATTTCAACATCATCATTTCCTAAATAAGAAGTTGTTAATGTAGAATCCCAAACTTCCGAAATTAGTTGAGAATCACCAGGGCTCCATATGTTAGAGATTCTGGTACCACCAGCATCTGGTAACATATCTTTTACAACATTATCAAAGGCAACTTCACCATTTAATACTGAACCTCCAGTATTTATTATGCTTGTTGCAGATATTTGTTTTTCTACAACAGCAATGTAAACATCAATATCATTAGTGAAGTTTGCTCCAGAAGTAATTGTTGCATCAACAGTGTAATTACTACCGGTTACTGTTTTTACTAAGTCAATATCAAAAATAGCACTTGCTAAAGCTCTTCTTCTTGTAATTAAAGAATCAGACACCCATGTGGTTGTAGTTTCATTTAATATGTTACCATCAGTAATTGTTTGTGGAAGTTGAGAAGCACCATAGAATAACTCTCTAGTACTTGGACCAGCAGGATAATCTGTATAAAGTTTATCACCTACAATAGCATTGGTATGGTATTGAATGTTAATTAAATCTTTACTGTATTGATTGTTGAAAGGATTTAATTGACTGCTTGTTACCACACATGGTGTACATGAAGTATTGGTAAAGTGCTCAACTAATACATATTTAGATCGTTCTCCAATCCATACATTATCAAAAGCAAATCCTTTATCTTGTCCACCAGCATCACTGGAAAAGGCTACTCTAAATAGTACTTTGGAATTTCCTATTAAATGATCTAAATCACGTCTTACTTCAACCCAGTTTGGATCTTTAATATCAGACCAACCTAATGGTTGTCCTCCAGTTACATCTCCACCAGGACCATCACCAAGGTTAATTACAACTTCATTGTACCAGTTAATACCTGGATCAATACTTTGTTCAAATCCAACAACTTGCCATGTTTGTCCATTATCAATAGATGATTCAAGAACAACACCATCTCCAAGATCAGCAAAATCTCTCCAAGTATCAAAACGGATCATTGGTTTTTGGAAAGAGCTAAAGTCGAAACAAGGGCTACTTACATAGCTTCGTTCATTACTAAAATAATCGCTCGAGTCTGTATGAGGAGATGTAGACCACGAGATGTTAGTAGCAATAGGGTCTAGAGACCAAGTGTCATGGGCCCAACTATTTTTAGCATCAAAATCGATAATAGTTTTTCCTGTCCAACTTTCTGGTCCTGCTTGGAAATCAGTAAAATAAGGGAATGAAGTAATGTATGGTTTTACAGATACAATTTTGTAAACAGTATCAATACAATTATAATTCGTAGAAACAATTAATTCTACATTATAATCTCCAGGGTTTTGATATTGATAGTTTGTGTCCGAAATAAATGCAGTACCAACTCCATCATCAAAATTCCATTGATAATTTAGCGTATCTAATATTGATACCGTAGCAGAAGTATCATGGAATTCTACAGGTAGAGATGGATCAAAACATTCGTTTACCCAATAGAAATCTGCAGTTGGTTTATCACCAAAAGAAATGATCACAGTTGTATCAGATGTACACCCTGCTGCAGTTGTAATTTCTAAATTAGCAGAATGATCTCCGTGAACAAAGAACTTATGAGTAGCATGCTGAGTAGTAAACACTATCTTTAATAGTCCAAGTCCAAGCTTGTAAACTATCAGGAAGCGGTGGAGTTATTGTTTGATCAGTATACGTTATAGAATCAACGATACACAACCCACTTACAGAGAAGTTAGGATGAGCAGCAGGATTAACGTAAACAGTATCTTCAGCAATGTTTATACATCCTTTTTCATCGGTATGAGTATAGCTAATAGGAATTGTGTGCAATATATTACTTGTATAAATCGTAGGATCAAATATAGATTGATCGGCATTTGTAGTAACTGTATCAAGTACAAAAACACCCGATGATAAACCTGCTGTAATTTGAGGGGTACCAATAAATTGTTGTGGATTAAACACAATATCATGATTATTACAATACTGATGAGATGGTGTAATACCGAATATTGAAACTACTGGTAATTGATAAACATCAACAAATGCACTATCTACATCAAAACAGTTGTTAGCATCTGTATACATATAGTAAACAGGGTAGCCTGTACCTACAGCAACATTATTGGTTATAAATTGAGCAACACCATCAGTTGAATCGACATCTACTATTCCAGGTCCCCAGAAATAACCATCATTTACATTTACTCCATTAATTAATCCTGATACAGGATATGATGGATCAGTTAATTCACAATAACCAGCTCTTAAAGTATCACTATCAATTTCAACAGTTGGAGCAACATGTAAGTTAAATGTAGAATCAACACTATTAAAACAAGAGTTAGCATCTGTATAAGAATAGGTAAATGTATGTACAATTCCACCTGTTGTGTTAGTAGGAATAAAGTCAATTGTATCTTGACTTAAATAATTCTCTTCGAAAATAGCAGTTACATTACCATCAAAACTACCACCAACTTGATTACCTACAATCATCACACTACTGTCATTCGTACAGAAATTAGATGCAAGATTAAAACTTAGTACAGGTAAATCATGTATTAGAATTGTTTCAGACGTATCTGATTGACAACCACTAATGTTAGAAGTGTATACGTATTGAAGTGTATGTGTACCAACATCTTGAGGAATTAATAAACCACTACTACTATTTAGAATAGTTGAGAATGAAGCCGGAGGTGCTGTATAGCTTAAAGATCCAAAACCATTAGGGTGGTTAAATTGACCAATTACTTGAAAATCATTGGTATCAACACAATATTCATTTATAGGACCACTAATATTATACCAAATTAATTTCATAAAACGTTATATTTTGTGTATTTTTAAGGTATGGGAAAAGTATTTGAAATCACGATTAAAGAGAGTTTATCAGCGTTGAAATTGCAACGAAAAAGAGAAAAAAGTCAAAAGAAAAAGCTCC
>CAJQOH010000011.1 GCA_905479915.1 uncultured Flavobacteriales bacterium | reverse complement strand
GAGCTTTTTCTTTTGACTTTTTTCTCTTTTTCGTTGCAATTTCAACGCTGATAAACTCTCTTTAATCGTGATTTCAAATACTTTTCCCATACCTTAAAAATACACAAAATATAACGTTTTATGAAATTAATTTGGTATAACTTATAGTTAACATTTATTCCAAAGGTGCTATAACCTCTCTTTCCTAATTTGTATTTACCTAATGAAGAACAATGACTATTAGGAACATTACTAAACTCCACTTTAGTTGTTGTGTATTTTTCTAAATTACTACAACTTCCATTACTACACATCCCTGATTTTAAAATAGAATCCCCTTTAAAATCCCACAAAAAAAAGCGTTTTTTGCCTGAATGAATTTTCATATCTACTAAGATGCATAGATCAATATCCATATTGTTTTTTTCGCAATAGGTTCTGGCTAAAATTGCTTTTTCTTTTAAACGTTCGTTTACTCCGAATTTTGGTTCTATTTTTTTAGTACAAGAAAAACCAGTAAACATTAGTAATATCAAACAGAGTTTAGTCATGGTTATCGTTTTTATGAATCTTAAATAAAAAATCATTATCAGTTCGAGTGTTCTGATGTCATTCTAAGTTTATCGAAGGATAAATCAGAATGTATCGAGAAGCAGTGTTTTAGAAAGTGTCAGTTCTAGTGAAATTCTAGAAGAATTTTGTATCGAGAACAATATTTTCTAAATCACTTAATGGCTTTACCTTCTAATTCTAAAGGAGAATTAATTGTTGGCACCAATCGATCCAACTCATAAACATTTTTATATCCATAGCCATAAAGATTAATAAATGTTGGAATGTTTAATGCTAAAGGAGTCATTTTCCGAGCAAAATACATTTCATCCTTATCCAAATTATTATTGCAATAAATAAGAATCTTAGTGTTTTTTGATGGGATTACTTTTGCTAGTTTTTCTGCAGTAAAATCAGAAAAGTTAAGATGAACAGCTCCCTTAACATGCTTCATATCATACATCTTTTTTGATCGCGTATCCAAAACCATTACATCTTTCTCTTTAGACCATTTTATGAAATTTTCTAAAGAAGCCATATGCGTTTTTCGATATTCTTCAGCTTCAATTGTAAGCTCAGTAAACCCCGAGTAATCTACATCTGATTTTGGGTATTCTATTGGTTGTTTTGGTTGGGCTACTATTGTTAAAGTAGCAGCCATTGTTAGTGTTAAAAAAAGTGTTTTCATGTTATTAGGTTTTATTAGTTATCGCTTAATTGAGATCGTATTCAAACTCAATTTTTTATTTTTCGAAAGTGAAATTCTTTGTTTTTGCTTGTGAATGGATAGCATTTATCATTGCAACATCAAGAGAGTTTCCTTCTTTTTCTCCAGCTTCTTTCTTTTTATCAGCAACGAATTTTTTACGCTTAACGCTCAACTCCTTAATCTCTTTATTTATCTGAGCTCGTTTAGCCGTTTTCTTAGCAACATGCACTTTCCTTTGTTCAACAGTCATTGCTTGCATTTCTTTTGGTAGTTGCTCTTTCTTTACTTTACTCATATCAAAGCTTTTCTCCTTGTTGGCATCAACCAAATCCCATTTAGTGTTTTTATAGACATGTGAGTTTTTAGACATAATTCTAGAAACCTTATTTTGTTTCCCATACTTTTCTGAATTTGCATCTTCTGCAACTTGCATTGCTTTTTTAGAATTTCCTAAACTTCCATAAGGAACATAAGTATCATTAAGGTCAGTATTTAACTCATCAATTTTATCATCATAAGGCGATTCTATATAAACGGTTTTACTATTGTGTGAAATACTCATATAATGTCCTGTAGCGCCATTTTTCCATCCAGTTCTTAATCCTTCGTTAAAATCTCCACAAAAAATAGTATTGATGGTAATTCCTTTATTACTAGCTTTTTTACAAGCATCATCAGGATTAACATTTCCTTGATTAAAAGGCTCATTCCCTGCAATAAAAAGCAATTTGAGATCCTCATCTCCTATTCCCCAATCCAATTGATTTGTTGCTGTTTGAATAACGTGTCCGCAATACTCTTCTCCTCCATTTGTAGTTAATGCAAATAAGTCTGCCGAAATTTGATCTAAATCATCTGTTAAAGGTGTTACCATTCTAATATAACCTTCAGATGCTGGCAAACCATCATTGCCATATTCATACAAAGCAATTTCTAATTCTGGTTTTACTCCTTCACATTTTGCAATAGCCAATTCATTTACAATCTTCCATAATTGTGATTGCGCCTGATTGATTAATCCGTTCATGCTCCCACTTGTATCCAGTAGAAGTCCTAACTTAATGTGTTTTGCTGGAGGTGGTGATGGTGGTGGGTCTGCCTGAACAGGTTCTGAGCATGCTATTCCAAACGCAAACAAAAATGACATTGCAATAGGTTTTTTAAATCTTCTGATAATTTGAAATGATTTCATAATAATTGGTTTTAAATGGTTAATTCATCTTTAATTCTAAACTGTGTTTTAACTGCATATACTAACCTGATTTCAGGTATTTCTTCTACATATCCTCTACCCACTTTGCTGTAACTAAAGGATGAGACTTTTCCTGCTTCCATTTGCATATGGGTACTATTTGTTTTAGGTGAAGGAATTTCAATTACAGAAACCACTTCCCCAACCTCTTCATCTATCGCAGTAAGTAATCTTTGGGCTTTTGCTTTTGCTTCTTTTATTGCTGTTACTTGAACCTCTTTTAATGTTTTAGCAAGGTTTTTATTTGAAACACTCAATATTCTTACATCCAATACCCAATCTTTATTCAATGCCTTCATCAGGTTTAAAAGATTAACCTTACTATCAAGTTTCAACACAATTTTCTTTGTTTTTTTTGAAGACTCTCTAATTTTCCACCAGTGATACCAGTAATATTCTACATTAACATTATCAACTGACAATTGCTTTCGGTCAACACCATGTTCTCCTAATTTTACCCAAAAAGCTTCTTCTACTTTTGCGATATAACTGTTCCCACTTTCCTCTTGAAGTGTAATTTCTATTTCAACCTCATCTGGACTCAATACAACTTCAGCACTATTTGTTACCGTAATAATTCTATCTTTTATCTCTAAAGCACTTAAGTCTTGTAGGATCAAAAAAACAAATGTGATGGTCAATAATTTCTTCATTCTTTCTAAAATTTTCATTGTTAATATTTGACTAAACTACTTTAGGAATAAGCACTTTTCAACCCAGAATTAGGGAACCAGTCGTTTTAATGAGTTAACTAACCTTTTCTATTAGTAAAATAGAAATCAGCCAACAAAACCCCTTTAAAAACAAGCTTTCAAGAAGTTTTTTGATTTTTTAGTTGTAAAAGAAATGGTACATTTATCAAATCAAAACACCAATTAGATTGATAAAAAAGATTACATATTATTGTCTACTAATAACACTGATACTTAGTGTTAACTTTTGTTTTTCGCAAGAACAAAGCAAAGAGAATAAGCGTAAAATAAAGAATCAGCGTTACTCTAAACTCAGTTCTTCTTCTCTTTCTCCCTCTATGGTTAATGAGGTAAAGAAAAAACTTAAAAAAGCTAAAACACTTTTTAAGTCTAACCCGGAAGATGCTTTAGATTTGGTACATGATGGGTTATTAATAGCCATTAAAGAAAGTTATTTAAATGAAGAAGCTGAGGCTTATCAATTACTTGGAGAATTTAATTTTAGTCTAAATGAGTATGGGCTATCTTTTAAAAACTATAAAAAAGCAATAGCAATTTATACCAATCTCCAAAACGCATCAGAAAGCATTAAAACAAAATCAAGCGTTTCATACCTTCAAAAATTAACCAACCTATATTACCCTGCAGGAAAGTCTAGTGAACTTTCTGGTGATTATGACTTTAGTAAAACCTATTACAATCAGTATTTAAACAATGTAAAATCTGCTGATGAGATTGTTAAAGTTAAAACTGCCCTAGGTGATGTTCACCTAAAAACTGGAGAACTCCAAGCAGCTGAAGCTTATTATAAAGAAGCTTTAAAAGTTGAAAAAGAAAGAGATAACAAAAGTGGAATTGTTATCTTGAATTTAAAATTAGGAGAATTAGAAAATGAAAAAAACAATACTCCTAAAGCAATTGAATACTATAGAAACTCACAAAACACTGCTATAGAAATAAATGATGACCAGTCAGTAAACCAAGCCTACTCTGGAATATCTAACATCTATGAAAATGAAAACAATATTGATGAAGGGATAGAAATCAATCAAGAAGCTTTAGATTACAATCAGAAAAGAAATAATAAGGCCGAAGAATCTAAAAACAACATTGACTTGGCTAATTTTTTAATTAAACAGGATAAAAATGATGAAGCCATTCAATACCTAGAAAGTAGTTTACTTATTGCTGAAGAATCAGGAGACATCGAAAATAAAAGTAAAGCCTTTAAAGCATTATCAGAAGCGTATGATAAAACAGGTAAAGGTTCTGAAGCATTAAAAAAATACAAAGAATATCTTATTCTCGAAGACTCTTTATACAACATCCGAAAAAAACAATTGACTGCTCAAAATAAAAAAGGAGCAATGCTAGAAAATGCTCAAAACAAACTTTCTCTTTTGGAAAAGGATAAACAGTTAAATGAAAAAACAATTGAGCTTCTAAAAAAAGAAAGAATAATTCAAGAAGAATTCATAAACAAACAACGCATCCTCACCTACTCTCTAATTTTAGGGATATTAATTCTTTTGATTACCGCATTTTTGGTTTATAGAAGTAATAAAGCTAAAAACAAAGCCAATAAGTTATTGGTCTTAAAATCATTAAGAGCTCAAATGAATCCTCATTTTATTTTTAATGCATTAAACTCTGTAAACAGTTTTATCTCAAAAAACGATGAACGCGCTGCCAATAGATATTTAGCTGATTTCTCGCGATTAATGCGTGATGTAATGGAAAATTCTCAAGAAGATTTTATTTCTCTTACAAAAGAAATAGATATCTTAGAAATGTATCTAAAACTCGAACACCATCGTTTTAAAGATAAGTTTGATTATTCTTTTGAAGTGGACCCTGAGATTAATGCAGAAGATATTGAAATACCACCAATGCTAATTCAACCCTATATAGAAAATGCGGTATAGCATGGATTGAGATACAAAAAAGAAAAAGGTTTTTTAAAAGTTAATATCAACCAAAATCAAAGCACTATCATTGTTAGTATTGAAGATGATGGTATTGGACGTAAAAAATCTCAAGAACTTAAAACAGATAATCAAAAGACACAAAAATCTACAGGAATTAAGAACATCGATTCTCGATTAAAAATTATTGATGACATCTATAAAACTAAGCTAGATGTTAGTATTGAAGATGCTGATAAAACGAATGAATCTGGAACCAAAGTAACGGTAAAAATTCATCAAGATAATTTAACACAAACTAACCATGAGTAAATTAAAAGCTGTTATAGTTGAGGATGAAGAAGCAAGTAGAGTTACGCTAAACAACTACTTAACGAAGTATTGTTCGGAAGTAGAAATTTTAGACATGGCCGATTCTGTACAAACAGGATTAACTGCTATTAAAAAGCATAATCCTGATGTTGTATTTTTAGATATAGAAATGCCTTATGGCAATGCTTTTGATTTATTAGAATCGTTAGATGAAATTGAATTTGAAATTATATTTGTTACAGCGTATAGAGATTACGCGATAAAAGCATTAAACCTTAGTGCTGCTTATTACATTTTAAAACCTATTGATATAGATGAATTAGTTTCAGCTGTAGACAAAATTGTTAAAAGCAAAAAAGAAGGTGATGAAAATTTTCACACCAAAATTTTAATGGAAAATATTAAGTCTAATGCTATTCAACATAAAAAAATTGTACTACCGCAAATGGACGGTTTTGAGGTAGTTAATGTAAATGATATTATACGAGCTGAAGCAAATGATAATTACACTAACTTTTATTTAACTAATGGTAAAACATTCTTAGTCTCTAAAACTTTAAAGCATTTTGATGACTTGCTAACGGATTTTGATTTTATAAGAACGCACAAGTCTCATTTGGTAAATCTACAATACATCACCAAATACATTAAAGGTAAAGGTGGTCAAGTGAGAATGAGTGATGATAGTTATGTAGATGTTTCTGCTACTCGAAAAAAAGAATTGCTAGAGCGGTTTAAATAAGTAAACCTCCTTATCAACACCTGTTCACATCTTTATTTGATAGATCCTTAAAGGCTGTCTATTTTTGATAACTAACTTAAATAGTTTTCAATGAAGTTTTTTATAGATACAGCAAATTTGGAGCAAATAAAAGAAGCTCAAGATTTAGGAGTCTTAGATGGTGTTACTACTAACCCATCACTAATGGCAAAAGAAGGAATTAGTGGTTATGACAATGTAATGGCCCACTACAAGGCTATTTGTGATATTGTTGATGGAGATGTTAGTGCTGAAGTTATCTCAACAGATTTTGAAGGAATGATTAAAGAAGGTGAAAACCTAGCTGCTTTGCACCCTCAAATTGTTGTTAAAGTTCCTGCTATCAAAGATGGAATTAAAGCGATTAAATACTTTTCTAATAAAGGAATTAAAACAAACTGTACCCTAATATTTTCTGCAGGTCAAGCATTGTTAGCAGCCAAAGCAGGAGCAACTTATGTATCTCCATTTATTGGCCGTTTAGATGATATCTCAACTGATGGAACTCAACTAATTGACGAGATTCGTTTAGTTTTTGATAACTATATGTTCGAAACTCAAATCTTAGCAGCATCGGTTAGACATACTATGCACATCATGCAATGTGCACATATTGGAGCAGATGTTATGACGGGCCCTTTAAGTGCAATTACAGGACTATTAAAACACCCATTAACTGATAGTGGTTTAGCTCAATTTTTAGCCGATCATAAAAAAGTAAACTCTTAAATAATATTTTAATTAAAAAACTCAATAATTCATGTTAACATCCATCGGAATAGTAATCGTAATATTAGGAGTTATAACCCTTCTGTTATCTCCTTTTTTTAAAGCAAAATTAAATGCTTCAGGGAAATTAGATCATACTGTTTTAACCAAAATTTTAGATTGGTTTACAACTAAACGAAGTGTTCAATTCATACTAATTGGATTAGTTGTCAGTGTTTTAACAGGAATGGTATTTTATGCTGAACCTGGAACAGCTTATGCCGTACAATATCCTTGGGGAACACAAAAAGCCGTCTTCCATCAAGGAATTAACACTAAAATGTGGGGAAGGTTAATTCCTATTCAATTCGAAATTCCTATTAAATATGTTATTACAAACAAAGATGGAGGTTACGGCTCTCAGAGTGAATATGCTTATGTTCAAAAAGCAAAACATTGGGAATTTAATGATGCTGTAAAAGGTAAAATTGCCACCTCTATTGTTATTAGTATTAATACAACTGATGAAGATCAATTTTTATCTGTTGCAGATAGAAATAAAACTGAAAAGAACTTAGTATTTTCTAGAATTACCCCAAATATTGACCAAGCTATTAAAAACACTTGTAAATTAATGGCTGCACAAGATTACATTTCTGGCCAGGCAGCAGATTTTGATAGATATTTTCAAGATCAACTAGAAAACGGAATGTATGTTCTAGAAGAATACATTGAAGAAGAAGAAGCTCCAGAAATTATTGGTGATAGTAACACTGTTAGAACTATTTTAAAACCTAACTCAGGTCAAAGTAGACAAAAAAGATTTGTTATTAAATACAAAGATGGTGAACCTGTTAGAGTAAATGGAAACTCATTAAACTCTTATGGTTTAACTGTAGTACAAGCTGTAGTTAATGAGATTGATTGGGAAAGTACTTTTGATAAAAGGCTTCAATTACAAAAAGAAGAAGTTGCTCAAACTCAGTTAGAAAAACAACAAGCAGAGCGTCAATTTTATAGAGCTCAGAAAGAGAAAGCAAACGGAGAAGCAAATAAAGCAGCTGAAAGAGCACGATTAGAAACAGAACAAATTCAACAAACTATTGAGGCAGAAACTAAAGCTAAAGTTGCAGAATTTAATTTAGTTGAAGAAAAGAAAAATTACGAAGTAGCTATCTTTAAAGCTAAAACTAAAAAAACGAATGCTGATGCTCAGGCTTACGAAAATTCTAAACTTGTATCTGCAGGTTTAACCCCTCAAGAAAAAGCAGAATGGGAGTACAAAACAACCGTAGGTATTGCTGAACAAATTAAAGAATTAGCACTTCCTGAAATTTATATTGAAGGTGGTTCTGGAAAAAGTAATAATGGAGGAAGCTTATTAGAATCTCTTATTGGAGCTGAAATGGCTAAAAAAATGTTAAATAAAAAATAGCCCATGCTCCTCTCAATTCACCCAGACAATCCTGACAAAAGAAAAATAGAACAAGCAATAAATGTTTTAAAAAAGGGAGGAGTTATTATTTACCCTACAGATACGGTATATTCTATGGCTTGCGATTTAAATAATCGTAAAGCAGTTGAACGTATGGCTCAGATAAAAGGAATAAAGATCGAAAAAGCCAACTTTTCTTTAATCTGTCATGACCTCAGCAACATATCAGATTACACAGTACAATTTAGCAACAGTATTTATAAAATAATGAAAAGAGCTTTACCTGGCCCTTACACGTTCATTTTAAATGCTAACAATAGTGTTCCAAAGCTATTTAAATCTAAAAAGAAAACAATTGGTATTCGTGTACCGAACAATAACATTGCTCAAACCTTAGTAGAAGAATTAGGTAACCCTTTAATTTCTACTTCAGTACATGATGATGATGAAATTTTAGAGTACATTACAGACCCAGAACTCATCCATGAAAAATATGAAAACATTCTAGATTTAGTAATTGATGGTGGGTATGGGAAAAATGAAGCCTCAACAATTATTGACTGTACGGGTAATGAGCCAGAAATTCTTCGTGAAGGAATTGGTTCATTAGACATTATTTAGTTCCCTAAACTATTTTATCGATAATTAACGTATTTTTGTAGCTTAACTATAAAATTTAAACTATGAAAAAAATAGTACTCTTTATTTCAACTATTCTTGTTGGATTTTCTTCTTATGCACAATATGAGGGTTTTGAAAATTGGACAGCTGATTCAGTTGAAACACTTGACAATTACCAAACAACGGTTAATGAAAGCCCATTTTTTGGAGGTTTAGCAACTTATAAATCTACAGATGCAGTAACAGGAACGTATTCTATTAAACTAGAAACACTTCTTTCTTCAGATGGAGATACTATTTTTGGATTTTTTATGAGTGGTGATATAGACAAGCAAACTCCTGGACAAGCAACAAACTTACCTCCATCAGGAGCACTAGATAGTATTGTGGGTTACTACAAATCAGATCTTCAAACAGGAGATTCTGCTGTTTTTTCTTGTAGTTCTTACTTATTAGGTACGTTAACTGGTGGTGGTATTTGGTACTTTACAGGAACTCAAAGCACCTGGAAAAGATTTGCGTACCCGATGAACTCAATAGCATCTGATTCTATTTTATTAGCAGCTGCTACTGGAGATCCAATAAATCAATTTAACGGAATTCCTGGTTCATGGATACAATTTGATGATATTCAACTTAAATCTCCTACAGGTAGTCTTCAGGATGTAGAAAACTATAGTTTTGAAAACTGGACAGCAATTAATTGGGAAGAACCAAACAATTGGATTACTACTGCTCCTTACGCTTTAGGAGAAACTACTTTAACTGTTGAAAAAACTACAGATAAATATGCTGGAAATTTTGCAGCACAGTTAACTACAATTCAAAACCAAAAGGGAGATACCCTAGAAGGTCTTATTACAAATGGAGATTTTGACCAAAATGGATTCATAAAAGGTGTTCCTTATACATCTACCCCTATAGAGGTTGAAGTGTATTATAAAAATACTATTGCTGGAACAGATACATCTTGGATAAGTATAGAATTTAAAAGTGGAGGAAGTGTTATTTTACAAAGTGGAGCTCAACTTACACCTGCGGCTAATTATACATTGTATAACCAAGCCATTAGCCTTCCATCAACTCCAGATACTCTATTATTAGGTGCCTTTTCAGGAGAAAACCCAGGAAGTCAATTATTGATAGACAATATTGATTTTGTTTTCCCTGTAGGGATTAGTGAGAACTTAACTGTTGAACAATTAATAGCATACCCAAACCCTGCTACAGATGAGTTAAAAATTAGGTTCAATACTAAACACAACAACACTGTTACTATTAGACTAGTTGATGTATCAGGTAAAGAATTAACAACTCGTTCTTTAGGAAATTTACCTACAGGAATTTACAGAGAAACTTTTAATACAAGTAACTTCTCTTCTGGAGTTTACTTTATTGAATTTACATTGGATAATGAAAAAGTGGTTGAACAATTTATTGTAAAATAACCATTTAAATATTTTTTATTAAAAGGCTTGAACATACGTTCAAGCCTTTTTTATTACTTGATATTTTGTACATTTGATTACTGTGAGTAATTCTACTAAAAAACAACTAGCACCTTGGCAAAATAAATTACATGAAGTAATATATGAAGCCGACACCAAAGCTGGAAAATGGTTTGATATCATTTTACTAATTGCAATTTTATTGAGTGTTGCTACGGTGATGCTAGAAAGCGTTAATAGCATTTCATTAATCTATGGCGAAGAATTAAGAATTATTGAATGGATATTTACAATACTATTCACCTTAGAATATATTGCTCGTTTAATATCCATTGGTAAACCATTAAAATACGTTTTCAGTTTTTATGGAATTATAGATTTTGTATCCATCATCCCAACCTTTTTAGGAATATTCATTACTGGCTCTCAGTCTCTTGCTATTATAAGAAGTATAAGGCTTTTAAGAGTCTTTAGGATTTTAAAACTTGCTCAGTTTATGGGAGAAGCTAATGTTCTAATAAAAGCACTCAAAGCAAGTAGACCTAAAATAGTGGTTTTTTTATTCGCATTATTAAGCTTAACATTTATTTTAGGAACAGTAATGTACCTTATTGAAACACCCGAAAGTGGGTTTACAAGTATTCCTAGAAGTATCTATTGGGCCATTGTTACCTTAACCACTGTAGGATATGGAGATATTGCACCACAAACCGTTCTAGGTCAAACTTTAGCTTCTATCATTATGATTATTGGATATGCTATCATTGCTGTTCCAACAGGAATTGTTGGTGCAGAGATTGCTAAAACAACAAATAAATCAAACACTCAAGCTTGTCCGAGTTGTTCTTTAGAAGGACATGATGATGATGCTGAACATTGTAAATTTTGTGGAGAGCATTTATAAGTAAACAAATTACTTCCTCATATTTCCATTAGCAACAATTCTCTTACCACCATTTCTGGGTTTATTATATTTCGGGCCACTATATGAACAGCCCACTCCAACTAAAAAAATAAATAAAAGTAATATAGAAAGTATTCTTCTTGACATAAACTAGTTTACGTCAACACTCAATAAAAGTTAAGAAAAAAGGATTTTTATTTACCCCAAACGTGACGGTTCCTATGCTTCTTAAGTCCTACACTTCCAGAAGAATTAATTCTTTTTCCGCCATTTCTAGGCTTATTGTACTTAGTACCACCACAAGATTGTAATGAAACACTAACAGGTACTATCAAGCTACATAAAAAAAAGAATGCTAAGAATTTGCTTAAGAATGACTTTTTCATTTTACAATAATTTTGATACTGCTAAAATTAATCTTTTTTTTATTAAAAAAAAACGATGTTTAATTTAAATCTATAACGCTTTTATTCGTTGCAATAGTGTAGGGTGTGAATAATTCATGAAAACATAATAGGGATGGGGGGTTAAATTACTCAAGCTATCTACTGAAAGCTTCTTTAATGAGCTTACTAATGGCGCTGCATTATAAGTGGTTTTAGCATAGTTATCTGCTTCATATTCATTCTTACGTGAAATAATATTCATAACAACTCCAATAACCATAGAGAGTGGTGAGTACAACAAAGAAAAAACCAATAAACTAATGTGAAAACTTTTTTCTTGTACACCTAATGCCATAACAAACTCTGGCTCGTTAATCACTAATGACAATACAAATAAAGTTACCCCCATTTGCACTATTCCAACAATCATTGATGTTAACGTATGCTTCTTTTTATAATGTCCTATTTCATGAGCTAAAACTGCAGTAATTTCTTCTTTAGAATATTCATTAACCAAAGTATCATACAATACAATTCTCTTTTTGGATCCTAAGCCACTAAAAAAAGCATTGGCTTTAGATGATCTTTTCGATCCATCCATTACAAACAAGTTATCTAAATTGAAGGCTACTTTTTTACAGTATTCTACAATCTCTGTTTTTAATTCACCATCTTCTAAAGGAGTTAACTTATTGAATAATGGAACAATCACTGAGGCATAAAACATTGTGGCCAAAACCATAAACAAAGCAATAGCTCCCCAAGTCCACAGCCAGAAAAATTCGCCAGTTGAATTATAAAACCAAATAAACAGGGCCATTAAGCCTCCCCCAATAATCCCACCAACTAAAGCGCCTTTTAATTTATCTAAAATGTATGTTTTAATGGTTGTTCTATTGAACCCAAATTGCTCTTCAATAACAAAAGTGCTATAAAGAGAAAAAGGTGTTGTTAGAATATCTGAAGCCATCATTAAAATGGCAAAAAAGACTAACGGTAACAATATGGGATGCTCTGTTATTGTTTTAGCGTACTCATCAACAAAAGCAAACCCTTCAAAAAATAACATCCCTAAAATCAACGCAAAACTAAATGTAGATGAAACAATAGAAAACCTACCTTTTACCTTATCGTATGCTCGCTGTTTTGCATACTTTTCTTCATCATAAATCCCTTTTAATTCTTCTGGTAATGTTTCTGATGAATTCTTATCATTTAACCAACCCATCCAACGCTCCAATAAAAAATTGGCCACTATGATTGTTATGATAATATTAAAAATAATCCCTGGTTCCATTTTCTTTCTTCTTAATACGCTCCATTTCGTTTTCGTAAAAACCACTCTAAGCTCAATAAGGTCAACAACACGAAAAAGATCCACTTAAGACTAATCAATTCTTTTAAGTCGTTCTCTTCATAAATAATAGAGGTGATGTCTTCGTTTGAATTTATTGATTTTGCCAATTCTTCTGTTTCTTTTGGAAAGAACAATTTCCCGCCAAACTTTTCTGAAATGTTTTGTAATAGTTGATGGTTCGCAATTGTATTGTTTGCTTCTAACAGCAATTGCTTAACTTGAAACTTTCCTGTTTCTACATAATCCTTTGTACCATATTTCACTTTAGCTTTATAATTGTAAAATCCAGCAGGTAAAATTCCTGCATTTAGCATATAAGATGTAGCTGTTCTATTGAACACAAAATCATATTTATCTCCACCCTCTTCAAACAATTCAATTACAATCTCTGGACCATTTACCAACTCATAACTATCGTTATACAACTCTCCATTAAACTGGATAATTTCATTCTCAAAATAAATGTTTTCTGTAACAATTCTGAATTTGCTTTTATCTTCTTTAACAGATAAAAATTGAACCGTTTTATTGATTAATTCGTTAAAAGCATCATGGTTTTTATTTTTAAGAAAATCTTGCATTCTCCATTTCCAAATTCCTTCTGCAGCCAATACAGCAGATTTTTTTCCATTGTCTTGAAAAAAGACCATTAACGGACTATCGGTTTCTACACTTCCAATTTTTTGATTTAACAATACATAACCGTTTGTTTTAATTTGATAAACCCCAAAAGGTCCAACAACAGGTGGCATTACATTTATGTTCTTAATGGTATTTTCCGATAGCGTAAATAATGGAAAATTCGATGCAACAGCAGGCAAAATTTCATTAAATCGATTATTCGATTTAGTAATGTTTAATCCCACATTTAATGAATTGTATCTAGCCATATTACTTTGATTACCCAAAACAAATAAAACAGATACATCACTTTCCAGTAGTTTACTTAATGCAGGATTAATGTTATTTGGAAGTTGGTGAACAATAACTAAACTATACGCTTCAGTATTTCCATCAAAATCGCTCATTAACTGATTGGTTACTTTATAGTTTTCATTACTCTCGATACTCAATTTTAAAGCTTTAACATCTGGATGAGGAGCATTAGCAAGAATTAAAATGTTTTGTCTACCATCCAATACCTCTATGTATAAATCCTTGGTATTATTGATTGTACTAACCTCTCCTTCTATAGTAGAAAGTGAAATACGATAATGCTGTACACCTACTTTTTCGGCTTCAAACAATACATTTTCGTTAATAGAAAAGTGTTCATCTTCAATACTATATTCTTTGCTGAAGAGCTGTTTCCCATCATGAGTAATCGTTAATTGAGTTTTATTACCTAAACATTCTAAGGCTTCTGCAGCAATCTCAATTGGAAATTGATTGCCTAAAAAGGTAATCTTATTGTGAATAGCTTCTTTTAAAACAATATCTTTTTGAATTGATGTATCACCCAAAGCAATGGTATATATTGGAAACTCTATTCCTGAATTAAAAACGGGATTAGATCCTTGATTGAAAATACCATCAGAAGCCAATATTAAAGCTCCTACATTTCTATTGTAATATTTATTCTCTATCTCATCAAAAGCATTGGATAAATCGGTTACTTTTTTTGAAAAATCAAACCCATTACCCTCTTCTAAATTTTCTCCAAAAGTGTAGGTTTTTACTTCGTATTTCTCTTCTAAACTTGTTTCTAATTTTTTTAATCGTTCTAGGTATTGAGTCTTATAAAAGGCAGAATCTTTATTCAATAAAATAGAAGATGAATTATCTTGAGCAATTACAATTACTGGTTTTTCTACTTTATTAAATAAGGTTTTAATAAAAGGTGATAGTAACAAAAAAGCCAAAATGGTTACCAACAAAAAACGAAAAGCAGCCATCATTTTAACGATCCAAGAAGAAACATCAGTAAACTTTTCTTCTTTACGATAAAGTACAAAAGCATAAACTGCTCCGAGTACAACACAGAATATACTCAACCAAAGTGGATAGTCTGTAATGATATTTATACTTGCAAGTAACCCCATTTTTAAGATAACGGTAAATTTAGGAAAATAAGAAAGGATAAGGGATAAAATCCCTCAAGTTAACTAACTATTTTCCTCCAAAACACTGGTTATATAATTTTTATTGATTCAACATTGTATCTTTTTATAACTCTTGCATTGTATATATAGAAGGTTCATCTTTCTATCAAAATATGTTTCCTGCGCAGGTTACTTTTTACCCAACTCATAATTGAGTTGAGAAAAGAATTTTATGTCTAATTAAAACTTAAAACAACATGGCTGGAACTAAATTACCCCCACGACAAAAAATGATAGGCTTAATGTACTTAGTACTCCTAGCTCTATTAGCACTCAATGTATCAAAAGATATTTTAGATGCATTCTTATTGGTTAATAATGGTTTAGAAACTACTATTAACAACTATAACGAAAAAAATCAACAGTTATATTCTGAATTCGATAAAGCAAAAACTATTGATCCAGATAAGGTAACTCCTTATTGGGAAAAGGCAAACAAAGCTAAAATATTGGCTCAAGAATTATCAGGTTTCATAAAAGAAGTAAAAGTGAAATTAATAATGGAAACGGAAAAATTAACACAACAAGAAGCTGATACTATTCATATGGAATATGTTGATGGAAAAGACAATTATGATGCTCCTACCCGATTAATGATTGGGGAAACTGAAGATGGATCCACTGGATTAGCAAGAGAGCTAAAACAAAAGATAAATCAGTATGAAAAAGAGCTCTTAAGTCTTTTAAATCAAAAAGAGAGAAAATCAACCAATCTTGACTTAAAAACAATAGATGTACAAACATCATCGGGAACAGAAAGCTGGGAGATTGGTAATTTTTACAACACACCTTTGGCTGCAACGATAACTCTTTTATCAAAAATGCAAACCGATATAAAAAATGCAGAATTCGAAATCGTAAACAACTTATTTCAATCTGTTCGTAAAAATGACTTTACCTTCGATACTATTGCTCCTAAAGTTATTACCCCTTCAAACTATGTAATGTTAGGACAGAATTATGATGCAGATATTTTTGTTGCTGCCTTCAGTAAAACACAAAATCCAGAAATATTAATTGGAAAATTAGACAGTATGGGGAACCTAATTGAAGTTTACGATACCGTTAATGTAAAAGATGGTATGGGAAAGTATTCTATTTCTCCAAGCTCCGAAGGTCTTCATGAATACGAAGGAATAATTAAAGTAACCTCTCCTTCAGGAATTGAAAAGAAATACCCTTTCCATTCAAGCTTTATGGCCGCTAAACCAAGTCTAGTTGTATCTCCTGATGCTATGAATGTTCTTTACATTGGTCCTGATAATCCAATTTCAATCTCAGTACCTGGAGTTGCATCAGAAAATATTTCAGCTACTATTTCTGGGTCAGATAATAAATTAACAAAAACAGCCAATGGCAAATACAAAGCTGTTCTGAAAAGAAATTCTCCAAGAAATGTGAAAATTAGTGTTAGTGCCAATACTACAAATGGAGAAAGTCAACCTATGGGCAGTATGACTTTTGTAGTAAAAAAACTGCCAACGCCCTATGCTTCTTTTGCTGATATTGATGGCCAGGGCAGAATAAGATTAAGTAGTATTAAAAATAGAAAAGTTGTAAAAGTAACCTATGGACCAAATTTCGTTTTTACTGGACTGCCACTTAATGTTATGGGATTTAAAGTAGAAGTAATTAGAGGAATGGACTACAAACTGAATGAAAGGTGTTCAGGAAGAATGTTAAACGAAAAATCAATAGAATTCTTTAAAAGAAAGCTAAGAAGAAATGATGCAATTTACATTAGTGATATTGTAGTTCAAGATGTTAGTGGGTCTAGAGTAAAAATTAAAGGTATTATAAAGATAATTGTGACTTAAAAATTAAACTACCTATTTAATTTTTGGGGTTTGTTCCGTTTGGGGCAAGCCCTTTTCTTCTTTTAAGGTTTCTTTTTCTGATAAGAAAATCAGGTAAGTTAATAACAGTATAATCAGCAATAAGAAATAAGTCCTCTTTCGTTTATATGCAGGTCGCTTAGTAATACTTCTATGCTTAGAAATAACCTTATTAAAGTTTTTAAACTTTTTAAGTTCCTCATTACTAGGCTCCTGTCTATTAACGTTTATTTTATATTTATTTTCTTCAGACATTTTATCCTAAGTTAATTTTTTCTTCAATTCCTCTAATAATCTATACACCTTTACTTTAGCATTGCTTTCTGTAATATTTAAAATAGATGCAATTTCTTTAAAAGAACGTTTCTCAAAATATCTTAATTCTAAAAGTAACACCTTTAAATCATCTAATTCATTTAAAGTTGCAATCATTTTATCCTGCAATTCAAAATTATAGAATACATCTACATCAACTGCAATGCTCTTTACATCTATATCTTTAATATTAATTGTTCTTTTCTTCTTTTTATCTCTATAATATTGATTAACCTCATTTAATGCAATACGATAAACCCATGATACAAAAGGGGCTCCAGTATGCTTGTATTTTTTTAAATTAATTAAAGTCTTTAGAAAAACTTGTGAGGTAATATCATTTGCTTCGTCAAGTCCATTCATACGCTTATAAACAAATCGAAAAATCTGTTCATAATACTTTTCATAAATGGGTGCGAAATACCTACTATCTGCTTTAGATAGTTCTATCAGTTGCTTTTCTGATTGAGGGGGTATTTTCTTCTTTTTAAATATAGAGAGCATTAAGCAAAGTTGTATTCCGTATATATAACGCTGTTTTTACAAAAAGTAACAGAAAAAAATAAAAAAATCCTCTTTGGCAAGGTAATACAGGGATAAACAAGCCGTAAAATTTACTTTTTCACTCTAGTATATACCACCATTTTAGTTTCAAA
Organism: uncultured Flavobacteriales bacterium; assembly: GCA_905479915.1. Classification (GTDB taxonomy): domain Bacteria; phylum Bacteroidota; class Bacteroidia; order Flavobacteriales_E; family Vicingaceae. Next base: position 13,939 of record CAJQOH010000011.1, on the reverse strand, counting down.
GAAATCTTCTTTAAAATAATCTGATAGTGGATAAAGGTGTACTTGTTTTTTACTCTCTTTAATCTCTTCTGTTAAATCTCCTCCTTTTAAAAAAAGGATTCCTGATTTCATATCATTTTCAGTTTCTGGAAGTAATTTTCCTTTTACCCAAGGAATAAATTTTTTGATATTTGTTACTGCACGAGTCACTACAAAATCAAATTGACCCTCTACCTCTTCTGCTCTTTTATGGTAAGCTTTTACATTTTCTAACCCCAATCGTTCAACCACTTCATTTACCACCTTAATTTTCTTACCAATGGAATCTACCAATGTAAACTGAACATTAGGAAACAAAATAGCTAAAGGCACACCAGGAAAACCTCCTCCTGTACCCACATCTAATATCTTAGAATTGTCTTTAAAATCAACCACTTTAGCTATTCCTAAAGAATGTAATACATGCTTAACATAAAGTTCATCAATATCTTTACGAGAAATCACATTAATTTGGCTATTCCAATCTTTATACAACGGCTCTAACTGAGTGAATTGTTCAACCTGTACTTCAGATAAATTTGGGAAATAATTCGTGATGGTTTTTATTGATGGCTTCATTGTTCTCCTAGCTTCAAACTTCCTGCTTAATTATATCTTCCCTTTTTTGTTTTGCATCAACTTATAAAGGTGTTCTCTAGCTCTAAAAAGTTGAGCCTTTACAGTTCCTAATGGCAATTCTGTTTCTGCAGCAATTTCATCATAAGATAACTCTCTAAAATAACGCAACACCACTAATTCTCTATAACGAGGTTTTAGTTGATCTACGATTTCTCGCATTATTCTTATTTTTTGCTTTCTAACATAACGCTCTTCAGGATTAAGGTTTCCTGATTTTATTTCAAAACTCATTCCTCCTCCTTCTCCATCATCAATAGTTTTATCTATTGACATGGTTACCATCTTTTTCTTTCGAATAAAGTCAATACAGTTGTTTGTTGCAATTCTAAACAACCACGTACTAAAAGCATAATTAGGTGTGTATTGATGCAAACGATTAAATGCTTTTCCAAATGCTTCAAGAGTCAAATCATCAGCATCATCCCCATTTTTAACCATCTTAAGCATCATAAAATAAATGGAATCCTTGTATTTACCCATTAATTCTGCATAAGCCTTTTCATCTTTTTTGTCTCTAGCTCTACAAACTAGCTCAAAATCAATTTTAGCTTTAGGCGATAAATTTGAGTTCAATTCCATTTAGTTTTTTTTACAATTTGGTTTGAGATGACTAATATAGGATTAAAAATCATAAAAAAGATTTCATATAAAGGAGATAAAATAATTAAATCCTTTCCTCCAATTTTATTTGCCGACAACTTAAAAACAAGCATCTGAATTAAATAACGGAAACCAAAAACGGCAACTATCAGATAGACAGGTTTTACCAGTACAACTAAAGTAATAAATAAGCCAATAAATAGCAACTGTGAAAACTGCAATAACCCCAACATTAATTTATGTTTAAATTTATAATGAGATCCTGCTAAAAAATGTCTTTTCTTTTGTCTAAACCAATCACTATAAGTTGTTTTAGCGTTTGATATGGTATGGGCTTTTTCATCAACAACAATTTGAGTATTTCTGCTATTGGAAACCTCATTAATAAACAAATCATCATCTCCTGATAAGATATGCTGATGAGATGCAAAGCCTTTGTTATTAAAAAACACTTCTGATTGATAGGCTAAATTTCGTCCAACTCCCATATACGGAATTTTAGCCTGAGCAAAAGATAAATATTGTAATGCCGTATAAAATGTTTCAAAACGAATCAACTTGTTCAGTAACCCCTTTTTTCTTTCGTACGCACCAAAACCTAAAACAATACTTTTCTTTTTAACGTACTTACTCATTGAATTTATCCAAAGTCTAGAGGCCGGTTTACAATCTGCATCGGTAAGCAACACCTGGTCATATTGAGCGGCTTTAATCCCTAAAGTTAAAGCAAACTTTTTACTACCATAAAAACGATCTGTATCAGGAACGTTTACAATTTTTAATGATTTATGTTGCAATGAAAACGCTCTTAAAACATCATCAGTATCATCTACAGAATTATCATTAACAACAATTATTTCGAATTTTGGATAATCTTGATCCAAATAAAAAGGCAAAAATTCCAATAAATTATCTCGTTCGTTTTTTGCACATATTATTACCGAAACAGGTTTTAATTCTTCATTCGTTTCTTTCTGTTTAAAAAAAGCCAACCTTGAAAAAACAAAAAGATAATAAAACAACTGAATAACAAAACTTCCGAGATAAATAGCAATTAGATAATCTAACCAACTATTAAACTCAATAAATTTTATCAGTTCTTTAACATCCATTTATCAAAAGTAATCCGATACTTTGGGCGAAATAACTATCTTTGGCCAAGTTTTTAAATACAAATAGTTAATATCATTAATGGATTTTACATTAGAGAAAAAAGACCCACAATCTAAAGCAAGAGCTGGAAGAATAAAAACAGACCATGGAGAAATACAAACTCCAGTTTTTATGGCTGTAGGAACTGCTGCAACAGTAAAAGGAGTACATCAAGTTGAATTAAAAGATGATGTAAAAGCTCAAATTATTTTAGGAAATACTTACCATTTGTATTTAAGACCTGGAATGGATGTTATACAGAAAGCCGGTGGTTTACATAAATTCATGAACTGGAACGGACCAATTCTGACTGACAGTGGAGGTTACCAGGTATATTCATTATCTGGTAGAAGAAAGATTAAAGAAGAAGGAGCTACTTTTTCCTCTCATATTGATGGATCAAAACATTTATTTACTCCAGAAAATGTAATGGACGTTCAGCGTCAAATAGGTGCAGATATTATCATGGCTTTTGATGAATGCACCCCTTATCCATGTGATTATAGATATGCTAAAAACTCTATGCACATGACACATCGTTGGTTAAAACGTTGTTGTGAAAGATTTGACAGTACTGACCCTTTATACGATTACAACCAAACACTATTTCCAATTATACAAGGTAGTACTTACAAAGATTTAAGAAAACAATCTGCAGAAAAAATAGCTTCTTTTGAACGAGAAGGAAATGCTATTGGAGGACTATCTGTTGGAGAACCTGATGATGAGATGTATGAAATGTGTGAGGTTGTTACTGATATTTTACCAGAGGATAAACCCCGTTATTTAATGGGAGTTGGAACTCCTTTAAATTTATTAGAAAATATAGCTTTAGGTATTGACATGTTCGATTGTGTAATGCCTACTCGTAATGCTAGAAATGGCATGCTATTTACTCAGAAAGGAACCATCAACATTAAAAATAAAAAGTGGGCAGATGATTTTTCTCCCTTAGATCCTGATGGAACAAGCTACGTAGATAGTTATTATTCTAAAGCTTATTTAAGGCATTTAATTCATTCGAAAGAAAGACTAGGAGCACAAATTGCCACCTTACACAATTTAGCGTTCTATATGTGGTTAGTAAATGAAGCCCGTGAACAAATTATCGCAGGTACTTTTTATGATTGGAAAAAGAAAATGGTTAAACAATTAGGAGAAAGGTTATAGCTTGTTTAAAAAAATCGACATATACATTATTAAGAAATTTTTAAGCACATTTTTCTTTACACTGATTCTGATAATTGGTATCATTATCATATTTGATCTATCAGAAAGGCTAGAAGAATTCATAGAAAAACAAGCTCCTTTAAACGCTATAATCTTTGATTATTACTTGAATTACATTCCATATCTGGCAAATATGGTTAGCCCCTTATTTATATTCATTTCGGTTATCTTTTTCACCTCAAAAATGGCTAGTAATTCTGAGATTGTTGCCATACTTTCTGGAGGGGTTAGTTTTAACAGGTTACTCAGACCATTTCTCGTTTGTGCCTTTCTATTGGCTGGATTATCTTATTACCTCAACAATTTTATGATACCTGATGCAAACAAAAAACGTATCGCATTTGAAGAAGTTTATTACAGAAATAAATTAAGGAACTACTCTCAAGACATCCACATGAAAATAAACGATGGAACATATATCTATATGACCAACTTTGTTGTAGACTTAAATTTAGGTAACAACTTTTCTATCGAAAAATTCAACGAACAGGGTGAGCTTGAGTATAAATTATTATCAGACAATGTAAAATGGGACAGCACCATAAATAAATGGAGTATAACCAACTATGTAGAAAGGCATATTGATGGTTTAAATGAAACCATTAATAAAGGTGAAAGAAAGGACATTGAACTAAATTTAAAACCAGAAGAGTTTAAGAGAAGAAACAACTATGTTACCACAATGGACTTTTTTGAACTCAATAGTTTCATTGAGGAACAAAAATTTAAAGGCTCTCAACTGATTGTTGTTTATGAACTTGAAAAGCAACAACGAAGTGCCTACCCTTTTGCAACTTTCGTTTTAACACTGATTGCTGTTTCCATTTCTAGTAGAAAAGTAAGAGGTGGAATAGGACTCCATATTGGGATTGGACTATTTATTAGTTTTGCCTACATCCTATTCATGCAAATCTCCTCAACATTTGCATTAAACTCTGGATTACCCGCAATAGTAGCTGTATGGATTCCTAATGTTGTCTTTAGTATATTGGCCTTCTATCTATTAAAGAAAGCACCTAAATAACAATTATAAATTTTCTCCTTCTGCTCTTTCTTGAGGAGCCGCACCTGAATTTTCTTGAGCAGGTGCTTTATATGTATTTTGAACTGATCCTGAGACCTCTACAACAGTGCTATTTTCACATTTAATAGTTCGTGATTTGAACTTATCCATTAAATGAAAATCATGCGTTGCCATTAAGATTGCTTTACCTTTTTTACTAATATCAAACAACAGTTTCATAATCTCTTCTGATGTTTCAGGGTCTAAATTACCAGTAGGTTCATCCGCTAAAATTAAATCTGGTTCATTGAGTAAAGCACGAGCAATTACGACTCTTTGTTGCTCACCACCAGAAAGTTCATGAGGGAATTTATACCCCTTTGCTCCTAAACCAACATTCTCTAAAACCTCCGTAATTCTTTCAGTCATTTTTGTTTTATCCTTCCACCCTGTTGCTTTTAAAACAAACTTTAAGTTATCCTCTACACTTCTATCCGATAACAATTGAAAATCTTGAAATACGATCCCTAATTTTCTTCTTAAAAAAGGAACTTTTCTACGTTTTATCGTTTTTAAATCAAAATCACAAACCGTTGCCTCTCCCTCTTGCAATGGTAAATCACCATAAATGGTTTTTAACAAGCTACTCTTTCCTGCACCAGTTTTACCGATTAAATAAACAAATTCTCCTTTAGCTAATTGCACATTTACATCTTGTAAAATCAAGTTTTTTTTCTGAAAAACTTTAGCTGAATTAATGTCTATTATCATCGTGTTTAAATCTAATTTCTACCTAACAAATATATCTAATAATTCGACCAAATTGGCTCTAGACAATATTTTAAAATGAAATAATGTAAACATTGTCACGTTGAAAACTAAAGGCATTTACAAATCTACAACACTGTATCATTTATAATTTTATCCCTTGTAAATAGTTAAAATAGATATTTTCAACTTGAAAAAAATACTTCTCATACTTGTTTTAATTTGCTCCGTAAGTACAATTTCTTTCGGACAAAAAACAACTATTTACACCCATCAAAATGCTTCATACAATACTGCTTTAGAACTTTACGACAAGGAAAAGTTTAGCGCAGCGCAAGAACAATTCAACCAAGTACTAAAACAAATTGATGACAGAAAATCTGAAGTAGCAGTTAATTCACAATACTATCAGGCAATTTGTGGATTAAAACTCTTCAATTTAGATGCAGAAAATTTACTGATCGAATTCATATATGCTTACCCAGAAAGCCCTAAAGTAAAATTAGCCTATTACCATTTAGGACTTTATAAATTCAGACAGAAAAAATATGACGAGGCATTAATATGGTTTGCTAAAATTGACATCTATGATTTAGATGATGATGAATTAGCAGAGTACCATTTTAAAACAGGATACAGTTACTTTAAAGAAGATCAATTAGACAAAGCTTCTAAGGCACTTTATGAAATAAAAGATGCTGATACTAAATACACTGCTCCATCTAGATATTACTATGCACACATTGCTTACCAACAAAAAAAGTACGAATCTGCATTACAAACTTTTTTATCCTTAAGTGATAATGAAAAGTTTGCTCCTATCGTACCCTATTACATTACTCAGATTTACTTTTTACAGAAAAAATATGACAAAATCATTGAATACGCTCCTGCATTATTAGAAAAAGCCATTCCGAAAAGAGCTCCTGAAATTGCAAGACTGTTGGGGGAAGCTTATTACAATACAGGAAAATTTACCGAAGCAATTCCATATTTAAAAAGATTCCATAAAGAAAAAACTCACGCTGCAAATAGAGCAGACAACTATCAATTAGGATATGCATACTATAAAATAGATAGTTGTGATTTGGCAATAAAATGGTTGAAAAAGTCCATCGCTAAAAATGATAGCATCTCTCAAGCTGCTCATTACCATTTGGCTGAATGTTACTTAAAAACTGGAGAAAAAAGATATGCTCAAAGCTCTTTTAGAATAGCTTCAGATATTGATTATGATCCGCAAATAAAAGAAGATGCACTATTTAGTTTTGCTAAAATATCGTACGAATTATCATTGCATCCTTACAATGATGCAATTGTAGCTTTTGAAGAATTTATAAATACCTACCCTAACTCAACGAAACTAAACAATGCTTACGAATTTTTAATAGCGGTTTACTTTACAACTAAAAACTATAAAGCAGCTTTAACTTCTCTAGAAAACATTAAAGTATTAGACCTTAAATTAGAAGAAGCATATCAAAAAATAGCATATTACAGAGGTGTTGAATTGTTTAACAACAGAAAATACCCTGCTGCCATTACCCACTTTAACAAATCTGATAAATATCTTATCAATAAAGAAATCAAAGCCGAAAATAGTTATTGGAGAGCTGAAGCAAACTATCGTTTAAACCAATATCAGAAAGCTATTGGAGAATTCAAAAATTACATTTTTGAACCAGCAGCAATTGCAAACAATGCTGTAAATAAAGCACATTACGGAATTGGTTATGCTTATTTTAAATTGAAAGAGTATGAAAATGCAAATCAGTGGTTTAGAAAATATGTACAAAATATAAAGGAAGAGAATACTAAATCTAAAAATGATGCACTAAATAGAATTGGAGATTGTTTTTTCATCAACAAACAATATAAAGCGGCAATAGAATATTATGACAAAGCAGCAATGTTAGGGCTTGATAAAGTAGATTACTCGCTTTACCAAAGTGCTGTTACTAACGGTGTTTTAGGGAATCATAAAGACAAAGAAAGCTTATTAAATACTTTAATTAGTAGAAATGAAAAATCTCACCTAAGAGATGATGCAATATTCCAACTAGGAAAAACCCAAGAAATATTAAATGAAACAGATAAAGCATTAGCTAACTTTCAACTTTTATTACAAAACCATCCTAATAGTCCTTATTTAAAACAAGCTTTAATTAAAACAGGTTTAATTTATTATAATCGCGAAGAAGATGATAAATCACTCATTATTTTCAAAAAAGTAGTTGCTGAATACCCTAAAACAGATGAAGCAAACGAAGCTATTAAGCAAATTAAAAAGATACACATTGATAAAGGAGAACTTGCTGCTTACGAAAGCTATTTAACTAGCATTGGTGGAGCTGACTCTTCAGCTCAAGTAATGGATGCTGATTATTATGAAGTAGCAGAAAACAGCTACATGAAAGATGATTGCGCCAAAGCTGTTGCTGCTCTAGCTGATTATTTAGAAAAATACCCTAATGGTACATACACTTTAAATGCTCATTTCTATAAAGCCGATTGTGAATATAAATCAGGATTTGAAAATGAAGCTTTAATTGATTTCAACTATGTAATTGCTCAACCAAAAAACAAGTTTACAGAAACTGCATTATTAAGAGCGGGAGAATTGAACAACAACCTGGGTAAAACAGAAGAGGCTTTAAGTGCTTATAGCAAGTTAGAGTATTTAGCTGATATTCCTACAAATATATTTAAAGCTCAAGTAGAACAAATGCGATTAAATTTCCAATTGGGTAATTCTGATGAAACTGTAAAATATTGCGAAATCATTATCAATAAAGATATGGATGATGACAATCTAATTACAGAAGCACACCTACTATATGGTAAAATAGCCATGAGCAATGACGATTACAACTTGGCATTAACAGAGTTCGCTACTGCAGCTTCTTCTAGTAATGAATTTGGTGCTGAAGCAAAGTATAGCGTGGCTTATATTATGAACCTAAGAAGCGAGTATGACAATTGCGAAACTGAAGTATTTAGCCTGATTAAAAAATTCCCATCCTATGATTATTGGATAGGGAAATCATTGATCCTATTAGCTGATAATTACGTTGCTAAAGAAGATTTATTCCAAGCAAAAATAGCCTTAAACAATGTAATTGATAACAGTAAATTTCCAGAATTGGTTAATACTGCAAGCCAAAAATTAAAAGATATAGAAGATCAAGAAGCTGCTTTAAAAGTGGTTGAAGTTGAAGAAGAAATTGATGTTGAGTTATTTGATGATACTGAATTTCAAAAACTATTTAATGAAGAAGAAGAAATCATTGATGAAGAGTTACCAAAACTAGATACTCCAGAGGTAACACCAGAAACAGAATCAAAAAACGAAGTAGAAAAAACCGAAGATGAACTAGAAGAAACACCAGAAGATGAGTAATTCTAAGAACATATTAATCGTACTTATAGCATCTTTATTATTGCTATCAACAACTAGTTTTGCTCAAATCAATGCTTCAGTAGATTCTACAACAATTTTTACTGAAACTGTTTTCAAGCCTTTCCTAACAGATGCGTTTAAGGTTAAAGACAATCCATCAATTCAAGATACCAACAAGTTAATTCCAGAATTGAAATACAGCTTTTTAAACAAACAAATTCCTGTAAGTTTTAATCTTGACCCAATAAAAGCAGCTAAAATAAAAGGGGAACCTTTAGTAAAACTCTATAAAGGTTATGCTAAAGTAGGATTTGGAACCAATGCAACACCACTTGCAGAAGTCTATTACAATGCTAAAAGATCCAAAACACTTTCTTACGGTTTATTTGCCAAGCACTTTTCTTCAAGCGGAATTTCTAGTATTGATTATAGTGGGTTTAGTGATAACAAAATCAATGCTTTTGGGAAACACTTCTCTAAATACTTTACAACTTATGGTAAATTAGGATACACCAGAAATGTAAATCATTACTATGGATTTTCTGAAGAAAATGCTCCAATAATAGAAAATGCTGACGCAATAAGACAGGAACTTGATAAGTTTAGTGCTGCTTTTTCTTTAACCAGAAACTTTACTGATAGTGCTCAATTTGACTACAATGTTGATGTTAACTTTCACAACATTAATGATTTGTTTCAAGTTTCTGAGAATCATTTTGAATTGGATGGAAAGCTAAGTAAATACCATAAAAACGAACTCTATGCAATAGGTGTAGATATGAATTACAACAAACTGATTAACTCATTAGATCAAGACAACAACATGGTGGTAGGACTCAATCCTCATATTAGTACAAGCACAGATAAATGGGAATTCCAAGTTGGAGTTGGTTTATATCTTAACTCTTATCCTGATACAAAGTTTCATTTTTACCCTAAAGCAGAATTTAAATACAACGTTGTAGAACACATTATCATTCCTTACGTTGGGATCAAAGGTGGATTAATCAGTAATAACCTCAACAACTTTTACAACGAAAATCCTTTTATAAATACAGAGAATTTAGTTACTCAAAATAGTAATCAAAAATATGATGTTTACGGTGGAATTAGAGGAAGCTTAAGTTCTAAAATAACCTTTAATACTAGTTTCAGTCAACAAAAAGTTGAAGGAATGCCTTTTTATGTAAAAGACTTTAGCAACCAAATTGAAAATAAATTTGCTTTAGCTTATGATACTGTTAAACTATCAACAATAACAGGAGAGTTAACTTACCAAAAATTAGAAAAACTAAAAGTTCTCTTTGGTGGTAAGTACTACAGTTACAATATGAAAAATGAACTTGAAGCTTGGCATAAACCAAATTTTGAATTAACCTTATCGGGTATTTATGATTTAAGCGATAAGATTATGGTGCGTGCTGATGTTTATCATTTTAGCAAACAATACTCTAAAACATTTAATACAGTAGCTACTGCAAACACAATTACAACAGTGGAAGAAGCTAAAGAATTAGACGGTGTATTTGATATCAATTTAAGTTTTGAATATCGATACACTAAAAAACTATCTGCTTTTATCCAATTTAACAACATTGCATCATCTCCTTATAAAAAATGGGATGATTACCCAACACAACGTTTTGGTGTATTAGGTGGTTTAACATATTCTTTTTAGTTCTCTTTTCACATAATTAACTAAACTGCTTTTCTTACTTTTGATTTTTTCAAATTTGAAATGCAATACAGTAAAGAAAAACAACTCCGTTACGATAGTGCCTACTTAAAAATGGCAAGAGAATGGGCTAAACTTTCTCATTGTTCTAGAAAACAAGTTGGTGCCTTAATCGTAAGAGATAACATGATTATTTCTGATGGATACAATGGAACTCCTACAGGATTTGATAATTGTTGTGAGAATGAAAAAGGTGAAACACACTGGTATGTTTTACATGCTGAAGCAAATGCCTTAACTAAAATTGCCAAGTGCAATCAAAACGCAAAAGATGCAACACTTTACATTACGCTTTCTCCATGTAAAGAATGTAGTAAATTAATATTGCAAGCAGGTATAAAACGTGTAGTTTACATAAACGGATACAAAGATAGTTCTGGATTGGATTTTTTAAAAGCTTCAAAAATTGAACTGACTCAAATCGAAAATTTAGATGAGTAAAAACAAAAATTTTATATTTATTCTGCTTCCTTTAATTATTGCAGCATGTATTGTTTTTGGTATATTTTTAGGTGCTTTTTTAACTCCTTCTGATGTAAACGACAAAACATTAATTTTCCCTCAAAACCAACGATTCAATACAGCAACCAAACTTAATGAAATTCTAAACTTCATTGAAGAGACTTATGTTGATTCGGTTGATAAAAAAGACCTTACTGAACGATCTATAACATCAATGCTTACTACATTAGATCCTCACTCCTACTACATTCCTGCAAAAGAATTTGACGGAATGAATGAACCTTTAGAGGGAAGTTTTGATGGTATTGGTGTAGAATTCAGAATAAAAAACGATACCATTTTAATTGTTTCTCCGATTGTAAATGGACCATCTGATAAATTGGGAATTAAAGCAGGAGATAGAATTGTAAAAGTAGATACTACAGATGTTGCTGGTGTAGGAATTACTAATGATAAAGTAATAAAGCTTCTAAAAGGCCCAAGAGGAACAAAAGTAAGTGTTGACATTGTAAGAGCCGGATCTAAGAAGAAAAAGCATTTTGTCATTACTAGAGATCAAATACCAATGTTTAGTATTGATGCTCCTTACATGATTAATAACGAAACAGGTTATTTACGCATTACACGTTTTTCTAAAACGACTTACAGCGAGTTTATACAGGCTAGTCAAGACCTCAATAAAAAAGGAATGAAAAAACTTATTATTGATTTAAGAAGTAATGGTGGTGGAGTATTGGGTGCGGCAACCAAAATTGTTGATGAAATTTTAACAAAAAATAAAATGATCGTTTACACTGATGGTAGAACTCGAAACAAAGAAGAGTACTTTTCTACCTCTGGAGGAATTTTAGAAGAAACACAAATTGCCATATTAATTAATGAAAATTCGGCATCAGCTAGTGAAATTTTAGCTGGAGCAATTCAAGACAATGATAGAGGTATCATTATCGGTAGAAGATCTTTTGGTAAAGGATTAGTGCAAGAACAAGTAATGTGGCCAGACGGTTCGGCTTTAAGGTTAACTGTTGCTAGATACTATACTCCTACCGGACGATGTATTCAAAAGGATTATGGAACAAACATAGAACAATATCATGCTGAAGCTTACAACCGTTATGAAAATGGCGAATTACTTTCTGCCGACAGTATTCAATTTCCTGATTCATTAAAATTCTATACCCCTGAAGGAAAAGTTGTTTATGGTGGTGGTGGTATTATGCCAGATATCTTTATCCCTTTAGATACAACCAATGGAACCAATTACTTATATCAATTGAGATACAGAGGAATAATTCAAAGCTTCGCTTTAAATTATGTTGACAAAAACCGTCTTCAGTTAAACGCTAAATATAAAGATGCTGTTAGTTTTAAAAATCGATTTAAGATTGACAACGATCTGTTTAATAGTATTATTAAGTATGCTGAAGAAAATGAAGTTGAACGAAATTTAACAGAAATAATCACCTCAAAAGAATTAATTTCTAGAGGACTGAAAGCAGCTATAAGCAGAAATCTGTATAACGACTTTGGCTATTACGTAATTATTAATGATTACGATAAAACAGTTCAAAAAGCATTAAAATCTTTCAAGTAATTCATCATGAAAAAAGACCTTAATCCTCCTGTTGTAAAAGATGTGGCCGTTGCTGTTGTAAAAGACAAAAACGACATTCAAGAAGACATTTGGAATGTTTACATCATCAACTTTCAAAAAGATACAATAGATGAAGTTTTAGTGACTTCTAAAGGCTATTTAACAAACCTTAAAGGTGAAGAGACTAAAACATCTACTTTGCGACATGCAATGGGCAGTATCGCCTCTAAAGAATTTGCTATAATTGAACCAATAATGGAAAATGTATTTCCATTAAACAACGAGTACTGGGTTAGTTATTTTAAAGATGGTAGGATCTGTGACAAGAAATTTATCTTCCTAGCAGAAACCATTAAAGAAGAAAACCTAATCACTATTCCTGTTTTAAATAAACAAGGAGTTATGATTAAGTAAAGGCTTTATTTTCTTTTGAAAATGTCATAGTGAGCCTGCCGAAGTATAGTTAAAATATTTATACCGTTTTCAACAATAAAATTAGAAAACAAAAATTCTTTATTGTTCTTAAAAAACAGTTAATAACACCTGTCGTTAAACCTGAATTTCCTTTCAAATCATAGTCTCTTTTCTAATGTTTGAAATAACTTTTATTTAGTCCATTTTTTTTGTTCAATTCTATTTAATTAGATACTCTATTTGTTAAAATTCATAACAAGAGATTATATAGCGTATTAACACGTAAGTGCATAAGGGTATTTTTTGGTAAGAACTTGTCAATACTGAATCTATTGGCTTTATTTGAAAAATGATAAAGATAAATTCACCTATTTCAAGTATTACAAAAAAGTATTTTGGAATTAATTTAAAAACTGTTTATTGCCCAAGGTGTAAAACTGAACAACCCAAAATTAGAATCCCCAAAAGTTGGAAAGAAGCTTTATGGGGAGGATACACTTGTCATAATTGTGGTTGTAAAATGGATAAATATGGAATCGAAAGAAAATAAGAAAGCTTATAATACTGTATAAAAAACATAAGGTGTATGGTGCTAAGCCAAACGCTCTTTTCTATTTATAAAACCCGTAAACTAATTTAGAGGTATCAACCAAGCTGTTGCTACTGCTGCTGATATTGGTGGTGCTATCGTTAATATCGCACTTTGCTCTAGTCAAACTGGTTGAACTGGAGCTATATTAGGTGCTGGTGCTGCGACTTCTATTTTTGAAATACTTGACACACTATGATTAAAAAAACATTGAAACTTATATTCCAGTTCTTTATAATGCTTACTTCAATAATAGGAGTTGAGTATTTATTAGGAAATGATGATCGCTTTAGTTATTTATTTTATAAATCAACTATTGTTAGTGTAATTGCGTT
>CAJQOH010000010.1 GCA_905479915.1 uncultured Flavobacteriales bacterium | reverse complement strand
ATTAACCACTTTTACAAAGTAAGTTCCCGAAGGCAGTTGATCATTCAGGGATATCTCTACTTCACTAGTTTGTAAAGTCTCTTCATGGACTTTTCTCCCTAAATAATCCAATACTTCTATTGTGATTGGATAAGTAATATTATCAGAAAGTTGAATATTTATACTATTCTTAAAAGGGTTAGGGTAAAAATTAATTTTACCTAGCTCCTTACATGTAGTTGTTCTTACTCCATGGTATTCAACCTCACCATTAAAATCTTCTTGTTTTAAACGATAGTAAACTGTCCCACTCAAAGGGCTATGATCTTCCCAAATATAATTTAATAGTGTTGAGCTATTCCCTCCGCCTTTAACTGTTCCTATTTCTTCAAAATTAAACCCATCCTTACTTCTTTCAATAATAAAGTTATTGTTGTTAATCTCTGATGTTGTTGTCCACGTTATTTCAGTCGTATGTTTTTGACAATCCACATCAAATTGAATTAATTCTACTGGTAACGGGCTAACCCCATTGATTGAGCCAATCGTAATATAAGAGGTACTATTATTCGCAATATGACCCATTGATATTCCTGAAATGGTAATTGTTGGGTTATTATATGTAAGCACTACTCCTGTTCCATCTCCATTAAAATAACAATTCGTAACGCCATTAGAAAAATCACCATCATCATCTACCAACAATCTTAAATCGGCCACATTTATTGACCCAGGATTTGCTCCTGATGACAAAGTAATGTCCCAACTAAAGTCTTCTGTAATGTTTGTTTTAGTGACTTTCCATTCCCTTTCTAATCGTGAGTATAACCCACATCCAACTGGCACTTCTGCATTTGAAGCAGCGGTATTATGTATTGCCCCTTGGTTATCTCCCATTACAATGTATGACACATCAGATGCAAAGCTCCCAGTATTGCCAATATTAGTAGCATGTAAAGTATTTAAATAAATGCGCGTTGTATCATCTATCGTATGAGACTGTTTCTGAATTAATGCTTCCACATCATCTCTACCTATTCCTATAATATTATTCCCATAACTAGAAGGGCTATATATTGGCTGACCTGTAGTAGCGTTATAATCATCACTCATGGTAACCCCGTATTTAACTGCCAGATAAGTATCTACCAAATTTTTATCAACATCATTTAGCGCTGTTGCATATTTAATGTGCTCACCATACTTACCTCCAAAAACTCTGGTCCCTACATATAAACAGCCATAATTAAAAGCATAACTCGTACCTGTATAATTACTAACAGAGGCCGATACTGATTGATGGTCTCCAGTGTTAATCCAAGATTCTTGAAGCCCTCCTTGTGTTCTTCGAAAATCCATTAAACTTGGTTGACCATATACCAATGTAGATCCTGCATCGAGATTATTACCTCCTGACTGGCTCGGAGAATTTCTATAGACAAATCGTAACCGAGCTCCTCCATCTCTAGTTGTTAAGTAAAGTGCATTGTAGCCCCAAAGACCGCCTGTTCCTGAAGCAATATTTAAGAGACAATCGTTGCTGTTGTCCTGTACGGGTGAAGCAACAATAAAATTAGTCGTATTTCCACTTAAACTAAAGCCTGTATTGAAGAGGTAATCATCTGTTCCATCAAAATTAAAAGCTGGATTGTAGTTTATCGCATCATCATCAAAAGTAGGTTGGTACTGTGCTGTAGCTTGCCCCACATTAAAGCCAGTTGGAGCATTATCATTCCATTGACGAATAACATCTCCATTTGCCGCAGGTGTAACCCCTGCGTCTTTATATGCACCGGCATCAGCCTTATGCCAAACATCTAAGCCTCCTGAGATTCCTCCTGGTGATTGAGCATGAACAACATTAATTAAGGATACTATTAGAGCAAATCGTATTATTAAACTTTTCATTTCGCCATATTTAAATTGATAAAACAAAAATCTTATCTTCATACAACAAACATATCACTGGTATACGTGAACAAAAAATTACAGCGTGAACAATGCGTGAACATCCAGAAATTGACTAAGGATGAGGATCTTAAGATAAAAAATGCTGTATGCAGCTATGCTAGGTATTTATTGAGAAAATCAAATAAGTCTTGCTCATTCGCAAGGTTCATTTTCTTTTTCAGCCTGTATTTTGTAGTTCTTACCGTTTCGGCAGTCATGTTTTTACTGATGCCTATTTCTTTATTGGACATTTTCAATGCAATCATAGCCGCCAACTTGACATCAGCATCAGAAAGATCGGGATGGTTAATTTTTAACAGGTTATAAAATTCACCGCTTAAAGAACCCATTTCACCCTCAAGCTCAGCTCTTGTTGATTTAATCTCCAACTCGTTCTGAATAAATAGTTCCATAGCAATCATCTCGGTTTTTGAAACGCCTTCAATTTCACTCAGTTCTTCTATTACCCTCTCTGAAAAGTTTTGTTTGGCAATTAATTCCAATGAAAGTGTCTGAACATTTCGAGTTTCTTCTTTGACTTGAAGTGCTAAAATTTCTTGCCTTTGTCTTGCCAGCTTAAGTTGAGCTTCTTTTAGTGCTGCCTTTCTGGTTTGAATGACTCTATAACGCCAAAAGAAAAATATGATAACAATCGCACCTAGTGTTAAAGCTAAAATTATTAATCCATTTTTTAGTTGATCTTGTTTTTTTTCATTTTGCTCAATAATCAACTGCTGATTAAGTACTGTCTTTTCTGTTTCCACTTGTTTTATACGAGCCCCTGAAAGAGCTTCTGCTGTAGCTTGAACTTTCTCTTGAACCGATTTTAGATAATTGTTGTTTAACTTCTCATAGCTTTTCAATCGTAAATCATACTCAGAAACACTCTCTTCTCCCTTATAATGAAGTAACTCTACCCTGGCTATAGCTAGTTTAGTTTCTAAACTAACTCTGTTTTTATAGGTCAACATATTTTTCAATACCGCAGTAGCCGCATTGTTTTCATCTATATTAATATAGGCTCGATACAACAATTCCCCTACATTTATATGTATCTCGTATTCTTTTACTTTTTCAGAAGTTTCGAAATCAATTTTAAGGTGAGGAGCCGCCTTATTGTGCAAGTTGTTTTGAGAGTATAACGCTCCAATATTCCCGTTAATCATTCCATACATAAAGCCTTCTTCACTCTTAACAAATTCAAGTGCTCTATGATAATAATACAGCCCAGAATCTATATTATTATTGGCAGCATAAGCAATACCCAAATTGTTATTCGCATGAAGATCATTGGGGTTTGTTTCTACTATTTTACGATAATGGTATATTGCACTATCATGTATCCCCAATTTGGTATACAGCTTAGCAATTATAGTCGATTGATGAGGAGGGTACTTTGTCAGTCTATCAAGTGCAAGCCTTGGAGCATTCATTCCAATAAACAACCTAGCATAAGGCCAGCTCATTCTTCTCTGGGTATTAGAGCTAGTATCTATCTCTTCTGCTTCTAATAATCGTTTAATGGACCTATCATAAAACCCTGCATCAGATTCTATACTTGATACTTTAATTAATTCACTGAAGATGGTTCCCTTGTCTTTAGTTTCTCGAGCAAGTTCAAGTGCTTTTAGTCCATAATAAACAGCTTTGTCATGCTCTCCACCTACCTGATATTGCCTTGCTAATTTTGAAGTTTTATGAAATTCGTTTTCTAAAGACTTTAATTCCTCCTTAACATCTTGACTATATACAAGAATAGGAAGAATAAGGAATATGAAAATTGTTTTTTTCAATTTCTTAGCACATATTTTTAATTAAAACCCTTCTTATACAGACAAAATAAATAAGAGCTAGTCAATCTTCATTTCAGGAACATCTCCCTCAACAATCAATTTACCCGCAGTTGCAGCTTGTATTTCTTCAACAGAAACTCCTGGAGCTCTTTCTAACAGATGAAATGCTCCATCTTTAATTTCTAATGCTGCTAAATTGGTAATTACACGAGTAACACAAGCTACTCCCGTTAAAGGCAAGGAGCAAGAAGGCAATAACTTGCTTTCTCCTTTTTTATTGGTGTGCATCATTGCAACAATAATGTTCTCTGCCGAAGCAACTAAATCCATTGCCCCACCCATTCCTTTAACCATTTTACCAGGAATTTTCCAGTTGGCAATATCTCCGTTTTCAGAAACTTCCATAGCACCTAAAACAGTTAATTGCACATGCTGCCCTCTGATCATAGCAAAACTTGTTGCAGAATCAAAAACAGAAGCTCCAGGCTGTAAAGTAACCGTTTGTTTACCTGCATTAATTAAATCAGCATCTTCTTCTCCATCAAAAGGAAATGGACCCATCCCTAAAATTCCATTCTCAGATTGAAACTCTACCGTAATATCTTCGGGCACAAAATTGGCCACCAATGTTGGAATTCCTATTCCTAAATTAACATACCACCCATCTCTTAACTCTTGAGAAATTCTCTTTGCTATACCTACTTTATCTAACATAGTTCAATTATTAACGTCATTGCGAGGAACGAAGCAATCTTATAGATGAGATTGCTTCGTTCCTCGCAATGACGTATTTTATATATTAATCTCTTTGACGAACAGTTCTCTGTTCAATTCTTTTTTCATACCCTGTTCCTTGGAAGATTCTTTGTACAAATATTCCAGGAGTATGAACCGTATTTGGATCTAACGTCCCTTCAGGAACCAATTCCTCTACCTCAGCAATGGTAATTTTTCCTGCCATTGCCATCATTGGGTTGAAGTTTCTAGCTGCAGCTTTAAACACTAAGTTTCCTGCCGTATCTCCTTTCCAAGCTTTAACAATTGCAAAATCTGCTGTTAAAGCACTTTCTAAAATATGTGGCTTCCCGTTAAACTCTCTAACTTCTTTTCCCTCAGCAACTTCAGTTCCATATCCAGCAGGAGTAAAAAAGGCTGGTACACCAGCTCCTCCAGCTCTACATCTTTCTGCTAAAGATCCTTGAGGAATTAAATCTACTTCTAACTCTCCACTCAACATCTGTCTTTCAAACTCATCATTCTCTCCTACATAAGAAGAAACCATTTTCTTAATCTGTTTTTGATGCAATAGTAAACCCAAACCGAAATCATCAACACCTGCATTATTAGAAATACACGTCAACCCTTTCACATTCATTTCTACCATTTCAGAAATACAATTCTCTGGAATTCCACACAATCCGAAACCACCTAACATTAAGGTCATCCCATCTTCAATTCCTTTAGTTGCTTCTTTTGCGTTTGCAACAACTTTATTTATTGCCATAATTTATTGTTTAATAATCCGTTTGGCCTGAACCAAAATCACTACCTCCATTCTTCATTAAATTGTATTTAATACAATCTAGTTCTATGCTTAAAGGTTTATCAGGTTTTTCAAAATCTTTATCTGGATAATCTAATTTTTTATCTGCTTTTACTGCTTGCATATAATACGCCCAAACAGGTAAAGCTGTATTTGCACCTTGCCCCATATTGGTTGTTGCAAAACGAACAGCTCTTTCGTCTGCACCCACCCATACTCCAGTAACTAAATCTGGTGTAATTCCCATAAACCAACCATCAGAATTGTTTTGAGTAGTTCCTGTTTTACCTGCAATAGGGTATTTATGTCCAGCGTAGGGTCTTTGTTCAGAGATTCTTCCTCTTAATCTCATTCCCGTTCCAACAGTATACATCGCGTTTTTTCCTCTTGATTTTCTTTCATCCCCCATACACTTATTGTATTCTCCATCAACTATCCCTTTCATCAAATCCAACATTACATAAGCTGTTTCTTCACTCATTGCTTCTTTTGTTTCTGGATTTACATCCATAATTACATTTCCATGCTTGTCTTCAATTCGTGTAAACATTGTTGGCTCTATGTAAACACCTTTATTCGCGAACGTAGCATTGGCTCCAACCATTTCATAAACACTTAAGTCAGCAACACCCAAACACAATGAAGGTACTGGATCTAATTTATTTTTTATTCCCATGTTTCGAGCCTGTTCCATAACAGCTTGTGGACCAAACTGTTTCATCACCCATGCAGTAGTTGTATTCATTGAGTTTGCTATCGCATATTTTAAAGATACAGGACAGCCATTGTTATTCCCATCAGAGTTTTTTGGAGACCAATCCTTTAACAAGCCGAATTCTCCTTTATGAAATGTTGTTTTAACATTAGGCACTTCATAGCACGGTGAATAACCGTTTTGAATTGCTGTTACATAAACAAAAGGTTTAAAAGTAGATCCTACTTGTCTTGTACTAGTTACATGATCGTAAGCAAACTGTTCGTAATTAACTCCTCCAACCCAAGCTTTAATATAACCGGTATGTGGATCTACAGACATCAACCCTGTATGTAAGAAAGTCTTGTAATACTTTATAGAATCATTAGGAGATAACAGTGTGTCAATCATTCCTGAATGGGCAAAGACCTTCATTTTAATCTTTTTATCGAAAACAATATCTATAGAATCTTTCGTGGTTGCCCAAATTTTCTCACCACAATCTTCTGCTTGACAAACATAGTAATTCCCCTCTTTTTTAACATTTTTAGAACCTCTTCTTCCGCAGTTAAAACATTCTTTACCAGCCATAATTCTATAACGGGGTGTTTTTTCTTTAGATGATTTTAAAAGAGAGGCATATTGTTTTTTAGAAACTCCTTTATGGCTTCCATCATAAGGGTAACGCTTTGTTCTTACTCTAGTAATATGCCTATTAAATTGCCCTTGTAATGTCTTTGCAATATATTCTTCAACTGCAAATTCTGCATGCTTTTGCATTCGAGAATTTATAGTGGTAAAAATCTTTAACCCATCCCTATAAATATTATAAGGTTCTCCGTCAGATTTTGCATAGATATAATTTCCCTCTTCATCTTTTTCCTTAAACATTTTTTGAATTTTTAATCGCAACGTTTCTCTAAAATAAGGCGCCTCCCCAACTTTATGATCTACAGCTTGATAATTCAATTCTAATGGTAAAACTCTTAAGGAATCATATTCCTGTTGGGTAATTAGCTCACTTCGTTTCATCTGAGCAAAAACAACTTCTCTTCGTTTCAGTGCATTTTCAGGGAATCTTTTCGGATTGTACAATGATGGGTTTTTAGCCATCCCAACCAAAACTGCCGCCTCTTCAATATTCAAGGCTATTGGTGCTTTGTTAAAATAGACTTTTGCTGCAGATTTAATTCCAACCGCATTGTAAATAAAATCGAACTTGTTGTAGTACATTACGATAAGTTCATCTTTCGTATACCTCTTCTCTAATTCAACAGCCAATATCCATTCTTGGAATTTTTGTTTTATTCGACCTATTCCACCACCTGGAGAAGAATGAAACATCATTTTTGATAATTGTTGTGTAATTGTACTTGCCCCACCTGCACTTCCTAAATTAGCAACAGCCCTTACTAAACCTCTAAAATCTATCCCTGAATGTGTTCTATACCTTTCATCCTCTGTAGCAATTAAAGCATCTACCAAAAAAGGAGATAAATCTTTAAATTTCACATTGGTTCTATTTTGAAGAAAATATTTCCCTATAGTTTTTCCGTCTGAAGTAATAATTTCTGAGGCTAAATTGCTTTTAGGGTTTTCCAATTCTTCTAAATCTGGCAATTCATCAAAACCCAAATTACCTGTTTTAGCTCCCCACATTATTGCAAAAAATAAAAGTAAAGGGATAAGTACAATCACCCAGAAGATTAAAACCTTCTTGCCATTAGTTGATGTATTTTCTTTCTCAGCCATTATTTCTTTACTGTTTCTACTCTTAAACCAACATCTGTAATTCCTTCTAATCCTTCTTCAACTCGCATTGCTTGTTCTAATGAAACCACGTATTTTCCTGATTGGGCAAACTTAAATCCTCCAATATAAGGGATTCTTAAATCCCACAAATCACCTATACCTTTACCCAACCATTTGCCTCTATTGTCTGCCAACACACAATTTACAGTATCTCTAAGTGCGCCTCCATTTGGCCCTTGCATTGTAACAAAAAGATAAATGTTACTGTACTCATACGAACCTGTATTTCTTATATTCAAATAAAGATTATGAGCAGTTACAGTATCTTTTGCCTCAAATTCAAAGCTAGCAATATTTTCTTTCTGCCAATTGGCACCTTTTACTTCAATATACTCTTCAAAAACCTTATTCGTATCACAAGAAATTAAACCCCCAATCAAAAAAATAATTCCTAATATTTTAGTGAAAGAATTAATCATTCTTCTTCCCTTGAGGTTTATTTCCTTTCGGTTTGTTATTCTCTTTTCTATTAGGGTTATTGTTTGGCCTATTGCTATTCCCTTTTGGTTTATTCTTGTTATTCCCTCTAGGCTTATCTCCTGAATTATTTCCAGAATTATTCGATTTATTAGAATTACTAAACTTACGTTTCTTATTTCTGTTCTTATTTTTATTCCCTTTTGGTTTATCAAAACGAGTTAAATCATCTTGCCCAACTACATTGCTGTATTCAGGTTCTTGAACAACTTCTTTTACCTCAACAAAATCCATTAAATCATTTGGCTTCTCCTCTTTTTTATTCATCGCAACAATCTCATTAACCCTATCCAGTCTTAACTCGATAAATTTTAATGGTTCATCTTGATAAGAATACCACATCAGATTTTTGAAAATGTCCATTTTACGGTAAAATGCATTTCCTTTTTTTGTTTTTAATTTGAGATTGGTATTGGGAAAATCTTTTAATGCATCCACATAAGAATCCAACTCAAAATTCAGGCAACATTTTAATTTTCCGCATTGCCCTGCTAACTTTTGAGGGTTTAAAGAAAGTTGCTGATAACGTGCTGCAGAGGTAGAAACAGATCTAAAATCGGTTAACCAGGTAGAGCAACAAAGCTCTCTTCCACAAGAACCAATACCACCTAAACGACTTGCTTCTTGGCGAACACCAATTTGTTTCATCTCAATTCTGATCTTAAACTCACTAGCCATTCTCTTGATCAATTCTCTAAAATCAACCCTACTTTCTGCTGTATAGTAAAATATAGCTTTTGAACGATCTCCTTGATATTCAACATCGCTAATTTTCATTTGCAAACCAAGCTCAATCGCTAAAGTTCTAGCCTTATACATGGTGTCTGTTTCTAAAGCCTGAGCTTCTAACCACTTATCAATATCTGCTTTTTTTGCTTGACGGTAAACTTTCTTGATCTCTTCTGAATCAAAAGCAACTTTGCGCTTTCTCATCTGTTTTTTTACCAATTCTCCGGTAAGGGAAACAGTTCCCATATCATGTCCAGGAGAAGATTCTACAGCAATTACATCGCCAATATTCAGGCTCAATTCATCTGTATTTCTGTAAAATTCTTTTCGGCTATTTTTAAAACGTACTTCTACGCAATCAAACATTTTCTGACCATGAGGCAATTCAATATCCTTTAGCCAGTCAAAAACATTTAACTTATTACAACTGCCCGTTTTGCTTTTACATCCTTTTGATGATGTTCCACAACCTCGTTCAGTACTACATCCACTACATCCCATTCAAATTCTATATATTGTGAGTCTTTGTTAAAAAACTACGAATCGTTAAACTTATTGTTCCTCACAAATATAACATATTTGTGAGCTAAATTTTAGGGATGAAAGGGGATTTTTTAAGAATGGATTGTTACCATCTTTTTTAAGAAATTTTAAGCACCAACTGGAGCCTCAACTCTCAATAGTTTTGTCAACTTTAAGGACACGTCTAAAAACAAAATTTTAGGGTTTGCATTTCTTTCTATATGATAAGATGCATCATTAAACAGCTCAATAATCTCTATACAATTTGCCCCATGAATGTACGGGGCAAAATTAGCTAAGAATTTTACCTCATTGCTTGCCAACCTTGTCATTTCAGCATCTCCATAGTTTTGCATCAAACTTTCTCTAAAAACATGTAAAGAATAGTTTAAAAATTGTTTTTGTTTCTCTCTACCAAAAGCTGTACTGGCCATGTTTTCTGACCATGCAATTAAACCGTCTACTTTACCAGTAAAGGCAGATCGCATCCACACTTTAAACAAATCATGAAATTCTTCTTCCGTTGCAGAATGTTCAATTAATTTTTGAGCAGTAATTAAATTTCCATCAGATTGATGTGCAAATTTTTGCGCAACAGAACTTTCTAAATTGTATTTTTTTACCAATTCCGAACTCAAAACTTCTTCTTGAATCCTACCTACTTTAACCAGTTGAGTTCTTGATAAAATAGTGGTTAAAACTTGTTCAGCATCTTGAGCAACCAAAATAAACAATGTTTTACTAGGTGGTTCTTCTATGATTTTTAGCAACTTGTTTCCTGAAGCAATATTAAACCGTTCTGGATACCAAATAATCATCACTTTATATTCTGACTCGTAAGTTTTAAGGCTTAAACTTTTTAAAATATCTTCACTTTCATTTTTAGAAATAAGCAATTGTTTATTGCCTGTTTCTATTCTATTTTGCCAGTGGGCTAAAGATAAATAAGGTTCATCTAGTATAGCCTCTCTCCATTGAGAAATATACTTTGTACTTGTGGGCTTATCTTTTACTTCTGCACTTGATGCAACAGGAAAAACAAAGTGTAAATCTGGATGTACTAATTTTTCATATTTAACACAAGAATCACATTCTCCACAAGAATCTTCTTCCAATTTGTTTAAACATGAAATGTACTGAGCATAAGCAATCGCTAAAGGCAAATTGCCACAGCCCTCTGGTCCTAAAAACATTTGTGCATGACTAATCCTTCCTTCTTTAACAGAAGAAATTAATCGATTCTTCACATTTTCATGACCTATTACATTCTTAAACCTCATTGCTTTCAAAAGTAATTATTATTGAGTTTAGGTCTTCTCTTTTAATTCAAAAAATTAACTTTACTGGCTATGTCAGAAATTTCATTGAAATACTTTGACCAACAGTTTAAATTAACCAGAAATAAGAACAAAGCAGCGTTTAACAGATATGCAAAACATTAACGATTACAACTTCAACAATAAAAAAGCATTAATACGAGTAGATTTTAATGTGCCACTAAACGAGAGTTTACAAATTACTGACGATACAAGAATTCGTGCTGCTGTTCCTACAATAAAAAAAGTATTAGAAACTGGTGGGTCGGTTGTGTTAATGTCTCATTTAGGAAGACCAAAAAGTGGGCCTCAAGATAAATTTTCTTTAAAACATATTGTTTCTAGAGTAGCTGAATTAACAGACGCTAAAGTGAATTTTGTTGATGATTGTATTAGTGACAATGCAGTTGCTGCCTCTAAAAATCTTAATAATGGTGAAATTCTTTTATTAGAAAACCTTCGTTTTTATAAACATGAAACTGCTGGAGACCAGAACTTTTCAAGACAACTGGCCAAACATGGAGATGTTTATATTAATGATGCTTTTGGAACAGCTCACAGAGCACATGCTTCAACGGCAATAATTGCTGAATTTTTTCCATCAGAAAAAATGTTTGGATACCTTATTGAAAAAGAAATTGAAAGTGTTGCTAAAGTTTTAACTGAAGGTAAAAATCCAATTACTGCAATTGTTGGTGGTGCAAAAGTTTCTTCAAAGATTATTATCATCGAAAAACTAATGGAAAAAGTAGATAACATTATTATAGGTGGAGGAATGGCTTATACTTTTGCTAAAGCAATGGGTGGAAAAACTGGAAACTCATTGGTTGAAGATGATTTTATCGATACTGCTAAAGAAGTTTTAGCACAGGCAAAAGCAAAAAATGTTTCCATTATCATTCCTTCGGATACTGTTGCTGCTGATAATTTTAGTAATGAAGCCAATAAACAAACCTGCTCTACTAACGATATCCCTGACGGATGGATGGGATTAGATATTGGAGAAAAAGCGATTAAAGAATGTACCGATTGTATCAAAAATTCTAAAACCATTTTGTGGAATGGACCTATGGGTGTATTCGAAATTGAAAGCTTCCAAGAAGGAACAAAACAAATTGCCCTTTCAGTTGTTGAAGCAACAGAAAATGGTGCATTCTCTCTTGTTGGTGGTGGTGATTCTGTTGCGGCAGTCAACAAATTTAATTTAGCAACAAAAGTTAGTCATGTTAGTACTGGTGGTGGTGCTATGTTAGAGTATTTAGAAGGAAAAGAATTGCCAGGAATTAAAGCAATTATAGGATAACATAACTTTTTGCTATTGAACATCAAGCGCTTTCTATATCAATATCCTTTTCTATCCTATCTACTATTAGCTGCTGTTGTTTTTTGGCCACTTTCTTTAGGAATCTATTCTTTACAATTTGATGCCATAGATGTTCTTTTACCTTGGCGGTTTTATGGCTCTGAATCTATAAGGCAAGGAATAGTTCCATTATGGAACCCTTATCAAAGTGGAGGGTATCCTTTTTTTGCTGATTTACAATATGCCATTTGGAACCCTGAATTATTTATTGTTTCCTTATTTAGTAGGTACAATGTCACAATCATTCAGTGGCTCTTTGTTTTTTACATTGCAATAGGTGGGCTCGGCTTTCGTTTTCTTTTACAACAATTTAAGATAGAAACCAAGGTGGCATTTTTTGGAGGCATCTTATTTATGCTTTCCGGCATGTTACTCGGCCATGCACAATCCATGGCTTCTGTATTAGGTGCAGTATGGCTTGTTTGGGCTATTGGTTCGTATATAGCAGCCCTAGAAAATAATTTTTCTTTTAAAAGCACCTTACGCTTTATTCTTTTTACCTTTTTAATGCTTTCTAGTGCTTATCAAGCAGTTTCAATAATACTGTTTTATGTGTTTTTAGTGTTTTTCCTGTATCGATTAATCGAACTTATAAAAACCAAAAACTCGGCACAACTTAAACAGTTTATCATAGGCCATTTAATAAGTATAATAGCCTTAGGAATTTTAATGCTAGGAATTATTACTTCTTTAATTGATGTTTTTCCACATGTGGAAAGGTTAGGAGGATTAACACTAGAAGATACACAGCGTTATATTATGCATCCAAAAGCTGTTATTTCTAGCGTTTTTCCATTTGCTTCAATACATACATCATTTGAGCATATGGATATTTCATTTCAAAATATCTTTAATGGTACACTCATCTTTTTCTTATTAATATATGGTCTCAAAAACATAAAATCTTACATATCTCCATACCTAATCATATTAATGGGTTTTGGAATTGTTTTTGGTCTGGCTAGCTTAGGCGGATTTACACCAATACAACCATTTTTAGCACAATTTTTCCCGGGATTAGATCTGTTTTATTATGCCGTGTTTTATCGTTATTTCGCATGGATTCCATTGCTCATTATTGCATGTTTTGGATTACAGCATTATCTAAATAAACAAAACGCTAAACCATTTTTTTACTTCCTGCTTTCGGCACTTTTATTTTATAGCATATCGTCTATTGCAACATTAGAGTCTTTTAATAATATATGGTCTATAAGCTACAGCAACCTTTCTAAAGCTTTTAAAAGTTTATCTTTTAATGATGCCATTCTTCTTCAGAGTCTATTTCATACTTTTATTGTGCTAAGTTTTATAGCACTCTATTTCATTATAAAACAAAAAACGAAACTCATTTTCATCTTCTTAGTTTTAGAATTGGCACTCATTTCTCAATTTAACATTCCTATTACAGTACATGGAGAAACCAAAACAAGTACAATAAACGATTACCTTTCTCTTAAAAAAGAAGGGTTTAGTATTCCAAACAATACTGTTGCCATAGGCAACTATTCTAATTTTGGAAAAGATGCTGGAATATGGCGAAATCAAGGGAATTATACGAACCAACCCAATTTAAATGGGTTCAGCTCTTTTATTTTAAATAACCGAGCCAACATTAAAAACAATCATCCTGAAATTGAAAATTCAATTGCCAATAAACCTTTTGCATACCTAAAAGACAATCAAACTCCGGTTACTATTAATCACTTTTCACCTAACAAGTTTGGCTTTAATGTTAACGCATTAAATTCAGACACCTTAATCGTTCAACAAGCAAACTATCCTGGATGGAAAGCTACTATCAATGGTAAATCAATACCCATTTCTACTAGCAATGGTTTTGAAATGAATATAGCTCTTCAAAAAGGAAACAGCCACGTAGTATTTGAGTTTGAAAAACCTTTTATCCAATTTCTATTTTACTTTCTCAATGTTAGCTTTTTACTCTTATTACTTCTTTATTTTTGGATTTCTTCTCCTTCATCTCCTCTATACTTTAAATCTTTTGTTGTTTTAATCATTTTAGGGTTTCTTATTTTTAAATTAATTAACTACCAAAACCAATCGTTAAATCAAAAAGGATATACACTTACTGCAGAAAATAAGCCATCTTTAACTGCACCATCCTTTCTTGATGTTGTTGAAAAAGAAAAAGTGTTGACTTATATTCTATCTCCTGAAATTTCAGATCTAACACTAACCACTCACAATTTAGATTTTAACCCAGAACTTATTGCCCTAATTAACTATGAATATAGTAATAGCACTATACCATATTTAGAAAATGAGTTTCTGTTCTCTAGCGATAAAACTAAAACACTCCATGATACAATTACAGTAAATCATACCAATCGATTTAGCAATGCCCTACAATCTGGCAATTTAAAAGAAATTCATACCCACAAAACAACTTTATTAACTTACGGGTTAACCATTCACTCCAAAACGATTCCAGATAAGTTATCAGTTGTTATCGATATTCAACGAAATGGACAATCCTATTATTATAAAGCCCAAAAAGTAACCCGTTTTACTTCAAACCACACAGCTTACTTTATGCATGGACTACTACTTCCTAAAACTAAAAAAGGTGATAAAGTGTTGGTATACCTATGGAATAACTCTTCAGAAGAATTTATCTTTTCTAATTTCAAAGCCACTTTTTCTCCTTTAAAGTAAAGAATAAGTTAATTTCTAAAAATCCTAAAACTACTATTCAGAAAGTTGGTAGTTATAAAAAGGAAATCAAAAAATAAAGTAGAAATTAAAGACTTAGAAGGAGTTTCAAAAAAGTATACAGGTCATGTAATACCATGTTAATTTCAAAAAACGCTATAAAAGTTGTTTAAAAAAAAGTTATTATGTGTAATACTTCCAACAACTTTTTTAGTCAGGTTGTCTCTAACAAAATCATGTAGCCAGATTTTTACATTTTCTAAATTT
>CAJQOH010000009.1 GCA_905479915.1 uncultured Flavobacteriales bacterium | reverse complement strand
TGCTAACTTCTGTTGTGGAGAGCTCCAGTAATTCTGCTACGTTTTGGATTAGCTTTTTTACTGCGGTATGACTGTACAGATTCACATCATCTCTAAAGGTTTTGTACTTATTCTCCTTGCTCGTAATGTGCAAACTCACTCTTAATCTACTTAGGTTTTCTTTCTCAATCCCTCCCCAGACGGTAACCGTCAGTTGATTATTGATGTAGATGATTCTTTCAGGGTTATCACAGTTTAAAGTGGAAAGTTTCAAGTCTAAAGTTTTAGTTTCTTCTTTTTCAACTGAAAAAATAATTCTACTTTCTAATAATTCTAACAACACACTTGGTGTGTGGCCATCTAGTAAACTATTAATATCTTCCTCTTGTGGTGTTTCTACTTTGCTGATTTTAACATTTAAGCTTTGTAATTCCTTACTGTATTTTTTAGCTGCTTTTTCGCCTGCTGCATCTCCATCAAACCAGAGAATAATCTCTTTTAAATGTTGTAATTCTTTAATCGCCTCCACGTGCAACGTGGTTAAACCATTTGTTCCATAAAGTGCTAATACTTCGTATTCTTTTAACTTTTCACTTTCAACTTTAAACTGTAAAAGTGTTGCTGCATCAATTATGGATTCTGTTAGGATTAACTTTTTTGTTTCTGCAGTTGGATATTTTGGATACAGTCCTTTTCTATTTTTTGTGTAATAATGGTCGGAGCCCGACTGGCTGTTTAAAACACTACGTCCATACATTGAAACGGTCTGCCCGTGGCAGTTTCTTAATGGAAAAACGATACAGTTTTTTAAATCTTTGTAACCGTTTGCATTAAATCCTACTTCTAATTTTTCTACCTCTAAATGTCTTTCTTGTAAATAGCTTTTTGCTCTGCTACTTTTATTTACGTTTTGTTTTAGCTTTTCAAATAGTATTTGGTAATTAGTGTTTTGTGTTTGGATAGATAATTTATTCATTTTTAATTCTCCATTATTCATTAAAAGGCTTTTCGCCTTTTGTATTGCTTCGTGTTTCGTGCATTTTTCTTTCAATTGAATAAATTGTATTTGATCTCCTGTTCCTGCAGAACAATTACTACTAAAACAACAATAGGTATTTGTCTTTGGGTAAATCTGAAAACTTGGTTTCTTGTCATTGTGAAACGGACAACTTAACATTCCATTTTTATCTGCTTGTAATCCATAATGAGTTAATACCGTTTCTATTTTTAATTGCTGCTTAATCTCTTTTATTTCCATTGTTGAAAAATAATTTATTATCTTATTTGAGCAAATTAACTCATAAATGATAACATTTGGAAATTGAAACAAACCAACTTTTAAACAATATGATAATTAAAACACCTTAAATACTTATCTTTACTGATAAATTAATTGTTTAAAACTTCTTTTAAGATGACAACACTTGGCAACAGAATACAACAACTCAGAAAAGAGAAAGGGATTACTCAAACTACTTTATCTAAACAAATTAACATCTCTCTTCCTCAATTAGTTCGCTATGAAACTAAAGATGTTCAACCAACTGCTGAGACATTAAAACACTTATCTAACGTCTTTGGGGTTTCTATCGACTTCTTAGTGAATGGAAATCTTGATGAAAAAGCAGAGAGTGCTTTGAATAACTCAAAACTCTTACAACATTTTAAAGCAGTAGAAAAAATGAATAATGAAGATAAATCTGTTGTACTTAGATTAATTGATGCTTTTATTACTAAAAAACAAATCCAACAATTAGCTTCTTAAACTTGAACATTATGGAAGATTACACATTAAGAATATCGGAAAACAACTCTAAAGCTTCTGCCTTATTGACTTACCTAAAAACGTTAGATTTTGTAGAGCTTTCTAAAACTACCGATTGGTGGGATGATATGTCTACAGAAAATAAAGCTTCTATTGAAAGAGGTTTAGATGATTTAAAAAGTGGAAGGGTACATTCGGATGAGGAGGTAAGAAAAAGCGTGAGAGAACGTATTTTAAACGCTAAAAAAGGATGAAACTAGTTTGGTCTGATGAAGCTCGCAACACTTACGATAATACGATTGATGATTTAATTGATAAATGGGAAATTGATATTGTTCTCGATTTTCAAGAAAAAACAAACACGCTGTTAGATCATTTAAAAAACTACAAGAAATTTTGCCCTCCATCCAAAAAGAAAAAACTAAGAAAGTGTGTTATTCATAAAAACACTTCACTCATCTACAAAATCAATAAAAGCAACATTGAACTCGTTACTTTTATTGGTAACCACACTAACCATAAATTCTAAAACCAAATAAAAACCCAACTCAATTGAGCTGAATTCCTAATTTTGTTCTAACTCTAACAACCCTTCTTCTCCTTCAAAATCCTTAGCACTACTGTAAATGTAATCTCCTGCTTTTTCTACTATTCCCTCTTCTACCGGATTGTTATGAATATAATCTACTTTCTGATTAATTACTTCGTTACTATAAAGTTCGATAGGATGGTTATCGTTGCGCCACAGTTGATAGGTTTGTTTTTTACTATTCGCTGCTCCTGATTTTAACATTTCTGCTAACAACCAAACTCTACGACTTTCTGGCTCTTCTTGGATCGATTTGATAATTCGTTGTGCGGTAAATTTCTTAAAGTCTCTCATTATCCCTGATAACCTAAACCCCGATTTAGCTCTTACTATCAGATGCATATGATTACTCATTAATACCCAACTAAATAATTCTAATCCTTTTTCTCTTTGACAGTATCCTAAACTTTCTACCACAATATCTTTGTAACGCTTTCTTGTAAATACATCTATCCACTCTACTGTAGCAAATGTCAAATAGTACAAACCTTCCTCATTCTTTATCCGATAACTTGTCGTGCCTTTACTCATAAATCTAAAGTAACTCTTCTATTTAGTATTAACGCTCTGCCATTAAGATTTTTACGCTTACAGCTAAAATCTAAAATGACAAGCTGCTTTCTTCTTTCATTCAGAACATGGCAAGGTAAGGGGGGCGTAGCTAAAAAGTTAACTCAAACTGAATTGGCAAAAATAGTTGGTTTATCATACATACAGATTGGCAGATATGAAACACAAAAATCTAATCCCTCTTCTGATGTGTTACAAAAATTAGCTAATGCCTTAGATACAACTACAGACTTTTTAATGCAAGGAAGCTCAGACGATGTTGCTTCTGCTCAACTCACAGATAAGGAACTACTCAACCAATTTAAACAGGTAGAAAAGTTGAATAAAGATGATAAGTATTTGATTAAAACTTTTATTGATGCTTTTCTTACTAAAAGGCAAATCCAACATTTAGCCCAATAAAAAAAACCAACTCCAAAAAGTTGGCTTTTTTATTACATAATTTTAGTTTACCCCGTAATCCCTAAAACATATTCTCTACCCAAGTAATATTTCTCTTAAAAAATATGCGGTAATAAAGAAAATTA
Source organism: uncultured Flavobacteriales bacterium (assembly GCA_905479915.1). Taxonomy (GTDB): domain Bacteria; phylum Bacteroidota; class Bacteroidia; order Flavobacteriales_E; family Vicingaceae. The sequence goes on along the minus strand of CAJQOH010000009.1, from coordinate 1,678 downwards.
AAATTGAGGAGATAACATAAACTACTAATAAAGCTCCTCTTTTATCCCTTTGCTTTTCAGTTTCCGACTCGTACATTTCAAATATTTTCTGATGTCTTTTTTTCATAATTAAAGACACAACAATTGAATGAACTATTGCTAAAGCTACAATAAGATAAACAAAGTAATCATTCTTAGAAAAAGTTATAAAATACTCAGGAATAAGACGAGCTATTAGGATCAATAGAACACCATAAAAATTAAAAAAAATAGCAGCAGTTACTGCATAAGCACCTGTATCCTTATTGTATTCAAATCCTGCACTTTTTTCATTCTTACTATACCACAATGTAGTTCGATAGTATAAATAATCCCAAAGATTAAAACCTTTATTTTTTTCTATCATTTTCTAACAGCTCATTATTTAATTCTTCAATAGAGATATGTTCCTTGTTTATTGTTTTATTATGTACCAATACTTTTCCTTTCCCTACATAAAAATTATGATTTCCATCCACTTCAATATTGTACACTTCTTTTTCTATTGTTAATTTCTCAACTGCAACTACTACTATTTTAGCTCCCGAAATATTCTTTAATTCATCCTCTAATTTTAAATCTTTTGCTTTTACCCATTGCTTACCTTCTACATAAAATGGGTGTTCTCCTGTTACCATAAATGTATCTACACTAGTAATTATTTCATAAATATTAATTGATTGTTTAGCATTCGTGTAATTCACTATCTTTAATTCAGAAAGTTGATTATCAAAATTATAACTACTTACTGAATCATTCTGATTCAATTCTTCAATATTAATAAACTGCCCCTGCCTAAATACTGGTGTTCCTGCTACAAAACAAATAAATTCATTTGACACATCTACCTTTGGTAGATTGCTTCCCCACTGCATTATTTCATTTTTATAAACTGAACCTGTAATAGATAATGGCACTCCTACCAAAGGAATAAATCCAATACCAAACATAGTTCCATCATAAAGTAAACCTCCAAAACTTTGTTGACCTACACCGAACTGAGTTGCAGAAACAGCTAATCCAACATAAGGCAAACGTTTTGCCCCTGCCCCAAGAACCTTAGCACCTTTTGCAAAATATTTCCCTGCAGCAAGTTCTTTTGCTAATATTTTCCCTCCAACATTTCCTGTTGGCGCATTTGCACCATAGCTTAATGTAGATTCTCCGTAGTGCAAACCTGCACCTACAGCAGTAAGTCCTGCCTGAACATTATTCAACCCAGAGCTATTCCCTGCACCCTTCACTCCCTCCAAAACTACTCCTAAAAATGAAGTGTTATTTTCTGCCCTAAGTTTAGGATTTACATAACAGATTTTTAACCGACTTACTTCTGTAAACCCTGTTAAATCTTCATAGTATGATAATTGTAAACAGCCCATTTTTCAATGCTTAAATGTAGGACTTTTCTTTTCAATTGAAAGAAAAAAATTATTCTTCAGAAATTTCTTCAATAATAATTCGTTTGTTTTTTTTATTCATTCTTACTTTTAATTTTTGACCTTTTTCCCATCCAAGCTCTTCTAAATATTCTAATGGAATCGTTACGCATAAACTTTTTCCTGTAGCTATTAAATTTCTTTTAAAACGGTCTGATAATGGTTTTCTTGACATACTTTTTAGTTTTTAATTGATTTTAAAGATACATATTTAAATATGTATT
>CAJQOH010000008.1 GCA_905479915.1 uncultured Flavobacteriales bacterium | reverse complement strand
GAAAATTTAGAAAATGTAAAAATCTGGCTACATGATTTTGTTAGAGACAACCTGACTAAAAAAGTTGTTGGAAGTATTACACATAATAACTTTTTTTTAAACAACTTTTATAGCGTTTTTTGAAATTAACATGGTATTACTTAACCCTGTAAAGTATACTGGGCCAATAGAGTCAACAAAAACTTGTTGTGAAGTCTCAAAAGTAATACCTTGATCTGACCAAGTAAATGTAACTGTATGTGTTCCTTGACCTGCTTTATTTGGATCAAATTGAGCAGTATTGTTTCCATTATCAACAATAGCTAAAGGATCACTAGAGTCAATTGTGAAAAGTCCTATTACAGCTCCTTGATTTGCATTGGGAGTCCCTGATATAGTAACGCTAGCACCATCATAACAATAGTTTGCATTTAAGCTATTAATTGTTCCTTTATTAGGAATTACATAGGTAGAATTTGTATCTGCACTCGTACAAGATGTTGCAGGATCTCCATAGGTATAAATAATAGTTACTAGGCCAGTATCAGATAATGAAGGGTAAAAAACAGTATCAAGCATTCCACTACCACTATAATTACCACCAACTGGTGAAGGAGAAGTAGAAACTGGATTTCCTTGTTCTGAATGGTATGGTGCAAGAACAAAACTAGGGTTAGGAATAGGTGCAATAACAAGGTCTAATGTATCACTTACTTTACAAGTATTGTTGCCATTAGCAGTTGATTCATATTCGTATATAATTTGATATGGTGAATTCGTAGTATCTGCAGTAGAAGGATTTACAGATGTAGCAAAAGTATTCGGGTTTATAAGGATTCCATTTGGTTCAGACCATGATCCAGAACCATCAGTATGTGTATACTGAGCAGAAAATTGTATTGGTACTGTTTGATCATTACATGCGAAATCTTGTCCTAATATCGTTACCTCACCAATAGAATCTACATAAAATTGTTGAGTTATCGTATAGACTTGATCAAGCTGATAAGGTGTTCCATATATAGGGTAAAAATTAGGTATTTGAATTGTAATTGAACCAAAAGGGAACCCAAGGTTAATAGTTTGACTTATAAATTCAACACCTTGGCCCACAACACTCAGTTTATTGGATTGGTATTTGTAATTTAAAGTATGTGGTCCATCAGTTAATTGAGAAGGGTCAATCAAACATTTAGAAGTACTACCAACCGATATTGTGTTTATAGCCGCAGCAGTAAGTGCAGGATTTTCATCAACGTTGAATTCACGGTTATTGATATCGAAATAAATACCATTGTCTCTTGTAGTTCCACCGGGAAGTAAATTTTCAGTAAAAAACTCATTTGCATAGATAGTATCTGAAGACGCTCCATTATAAAAACAATAGGTTTCTGAAGGTGGAACACCACTTATAAATCCAGCATTACTTACAATAATAATTGTATCTGTGAAGACATGGTCACAACCGTTTTGATCTGTGATGGTATACGTAATTTCTTCGGACCCAATTCCTGAAATATGAGGAGAATATTGATTCAATGCATCAATAGAAAGTGGAGTGTTTATAGCTGCAAAGGTTCCTCCTGTGGGTTGTCCATATGGAGTAAGGTCAATTGCAGTTTGTGATGAACTATCAGCAGTAGCGGGAAGATCAAGGTAGCCTCCATTAATTATTGAAGGATAAACAACCATAGAATCGGGTGCACTTTGCCCGCATTCATTGTAGGCATAAACAATCACATAAAAAGAATCAGTTACTGAACTAACATCAACTGAAATGAACGGAAGGTTAGTATCAGAAGTTATAATAGGAAGGTTGGTGGTATCACTAAAATAAGCAAAACTCCATTCCCAATTGTATGCACCAGCAATTGCTGTATCACTAAAAGTGTGAGAAGTAGCACCTGAACAGAAAACAGTATCATTAAGACTAATTCCAGAGGTTAAACTACTGAGTATTCCAGCGGCTCCAGGAGCAAAAGTTACATTCGAAGAATCTATACAACCATTGGCATCTTGAACTTCAATAGAATAGGTAGTATCTGATATACCTACCCAAGAATTATTAGAAGTATATGCACTATCACCTAAAGAGTAGGTATATCCCGCTCCAATAGTTCCACCAGTTGCAGATAATGTAAGTGTTCCATCAGCAATATTTAAACATGATTCATCGGTATGAATTTCGGATAAAACTAATGGACTTGGTTCTGTTAAAGTAATTGTAGTATCAAAATGACATAGATTGTTATCTCTAATTGATACAAGGTGACTTCCAGCAGGAAGTGTCGTCCATGAGTTTGTAGCTCCATAACCACCTGAATTTATTTGATAATCGTAAGTTGGAGTCCCATTTCCTGCACCAATTCCATTTGAGATTGTAATAAGCCCAGAATTATCAGCATTACAATTAAGATCATTTGATACTACTGTTGATGATATTAATCCTTCCCAAGCAATTTCGAACCCTGCTTCTTGAGTGTTACCATCTGTGTGCCATGTTAAAATGATATCGCTTCCATAATCAGAATAATAGGGAGTATTTAAAGTAGGGGCATTTATATTTCCATTTCCAGAATTACAAAATCTAGTAGTATAAGAACCAAAATCAACATCTAAATAATCCCAACCACAATTATTTTTATATTCAACATCAAAAGATATAAAAGTAATGGATACTCTTTCTGCATCAGTTGGTCTAATTGTATAGGTGTTATCTTTACTAGCAGCATAATTACCATTTTCACCACCATCATCAAATAATGTACCTGAACATGCGGTGTTAATATCACCATCTGTAGCATCTTCTATTTTGTAAACTGTTCCTGCAGTTCCTGTTCCTTGAATGTTAAAATTGTATGTTCCTTCATCACCATCATCACTTGTTATTGTAACGTTTGCATTTCTTAAACCTACAGCAGTAGGGTCAAAAGTAATGGTGAAATTCTGTGTCCCACCTCCAGCAATTGTAATTGGAGTACCAGGTAGCCCTAAAGGAGATAATACAAATTCAGCAGCTTGAGCCCCCTCCAACAACAATATTGTTTAGTGTTAAATCTCCTCCTCCAGTATTTTCTATTGTAAATACTTTAACAATTGTAGTAACACCTGCTTCTGTAACACTACCAAAATCAGTATTGTCTGTTGTAGAAGGAGATAGATCATTATCCGTAATAGAAATAGCGTTTCCTAAAACATCAATTTCTGGGTCACTTAATCCATTTCCTTGTACAGTAAAGGTATATGGATTTTCATCATCATCATCGTTTACAATGGTAACTTCTGCAAAACGAATTCCAGTTGCACCTGGGGTAAAAGTTATTACGAATGTTGTATTTGCTCCTCCTGCAATTGAAGCTGGAGTAGTGATAGCTGAAACAACAAATTCTGTAAAATTAGCTCCAGATGTACTAACACTATTAATGTTAAGGTTTGGACCTAAGTTTAAATTTTCTATGGTAAATGTGTGAGGTACAGGACTTCCAACTAAAGAACCTCCAAAATCAGTATCATCTAAAGTTGAAGGTGTATTACTTCCATCTGCAATTGATACTCCTAAACCTGTAACATCAATTTCATTATTTAATCCTGTACCTTGAATAGCAAAGTTGTATGGGTTTTCATCAGCATCATCATTATAAATAAACACTTCTGCTTGCTTTAACCCTGAAGATGTAGGGGAAAATGTTATTGTAAATGTTTCAGTTCCTGAACCAGCTACTGTAGATCCTGTAGGTTGAGCTGTAACAGAAAACTGACTTGCATCTGCTCCAGTAATAAATACCATATTAGGAACTCCTGTTAGGTTTAATGTAACTGCTCCAGTATTTTGTATTGTAAAAGTGTTTGGACTAGATGCTAATACATTTACAGATCCAAAATCAGTAAAGTTTCCTGTATTTGGAGTAGGAGCACCATCTAGAATAGTAACCGCATTACCAAGTATGTTCATTTCACTTGATGGTGCAGCTAGTAATTCAACATCATTTCCATCTCCACCAACATAAGTAATAGTAAATCCGTTTCCAACTGTTGCACCTTCTGTAAGACCATTGAATGTTCCAACAATAGCATCAGCACCATCATTATTAATGATAACGATTGCATCAGCTCCTGAAGCAGTGTGAGAACCAGATAATGTTAAAGTTGAATTTGTAAGTGTAACCGTACCAGTTACATCTATGGCACCAAATTGACCAACAGTAGTACCATTTGCAGTTAATTGCCAATCTTCTGTATTTAGTGTAACATTACCACTACTAGTTAATGTATTAACACCTGTAGTTAATGTATTGTTCTGAACTGTTAGTCCACTAGATGTAATGGTTTGATTAGCTGTAATTGTTAAATCTCCATTAAAAATAACAGTGTTTCCAGTATTTGTTAATGTACCATTAAGTGTAGTAACACCTGAACCAGCCTCTATTGTTAAAGGATCGGTAAATGATGAAGCTTGAATATCAATAGCACCTGTTCCTCCAGTATTACCAATAGTAATTAAGGAAAACCCGTTAGTTAATCCAGTTATTTCTGTAGCATCAATATTTAATGCTCCTGTAGCAGTATTTCCAATACCAATAGTAGTAGATGCAGTAGTTGGTTCAATACTTAAACTTGATGAACTTGTTAGATTTAAACCAGTAATGGCATCGGTTCCAATAGTTATTGAGCCAGTAGAGTTAATATTAGCTCCCATAGTTAAAGAACTAGACGACATTGTAGTTGCTCCAGCAACTGTTCCTCCCGATTGAATATCAATAATTCTTGTAGAAGTCATGGATAAGTTTCCTGTAGATGTTAGCACACCATTATTTAAAATATCACCTCCATTAAGTGTAATTACATCAGCATTAAATGCACCAGAATGATCAATAGTGTCAGTAGCAGTAATTGATAAATCTGCAGTTCCACCACTTAAAGTTATTGAACCTGTTCCAGTAAAATCATCTGATAAGCCTATAACAACATTCTGGTCAGTAGTTAAAACTCCATTATGAATCATATTTTCAGTAGTGTTAGCTACTGTTATAGAGTTTCCAGTTAAATCCATTGCTCCTTTGGTACCGATTATATCATTACCATTACCTAGAGTTACAGATAAGTTAGAGTTTACGGTTAAGTCAACATGAACAGTATCTGTGTTGAATTGGATTGAATTTGCTCCTGCAGTAACGGAGGTACCATTTAAACCAACAACTCTTAAACTATCGGCTTCTTTTGATAGCACAATATCCTCTGATGCAGCAGAACCTGCAATAGATATAGGATTAGCAGAAACAGATACTTGTGCTTGGGTAGTAGTTATAAAAAACGAAAAAGCCACTAAAATTAGTGGTTTAAGAATGTTTATATTTTTAATATTCATAGTATTGATATTTTAGTTCTTTTGACTGGGTATTCGTAAAATAGTTTAATTTAGACTTCCGTCTTCTTTAGTTTTAGTTAGTGTTATCATTTGATTGCCTCCGATATTATCAGAACCAAGCATAATTATTTTATTATCAGTTAAACTTATAATGTCGTTTGTTTTTTCATCATCTGTTGAACCATAAGTTTGTACAAACAGTTCGTTTCCATTAGCATCTGTTTTTATTAAGTAAGCATCATTAGCTCCATTACCAATAGAGTTAGTTGTTGCCCCAATTAAAAAATCTCCCGTACTTGTTGAAGTTATTGCATTGCCAATATCAACTCCAGGACCACCAAAGTACTTTTCAAATACTAAAGAAAAAATATTTAATTCTACTTTAAATAGATAGACGTCTTTATCTCCATTTCCGTTGCTTTGAGTTTCTCCACAAATTAAGTAACCATCAGAAACAGGTTCAACTTCGTAAGCAATATCAATATTTGTTCCTCCGTAAGTTATTTTTCCATTTTCAGTACCAACAGAATTGGTTTGGAATATAAAAGCATTGGTTAAAGCTTGTGTAGGTTCAGCAAAACTTATTGAAGATCCAACAACTACATATCCGTTTAATGCAATTTTTTCTTCTAAGTCATAGCCAAACTCATCATCATTCCCACCATATTGTTTAGACCATAAGAAATTTCCACTAACATCTAATTTCATTAATAGTACATCGGATTTTCCTGAGGGATTACTATTTGTAAAATTGTATTTGGTAGTATTTGCTAATATCAAGTACTCATTATCTGATGTAGTAATTACTTTTTCTACAGATGTACTATCGTTAATAAAATAACTTCTTCTCCAGCCTATATCACCAGAAGCTCCAATTTTTGTAAAGAAAATAGTTTGGTTATTGTTAACATCAACTTGTGTACTTGCTAGTAAATAACCACCATCTAATCCTAGAGTTATATGTTTAGCAACTTCATCATTGGTGTTGCTATAGGTTTTAGTCCATTCTTCATTACCATTTGAACCAACTTTAACTACAAACATTGATTTTTTAGAAGATGCATTTCCTGTTTCTCCAGCCATTATGAAACCACCATCACTGGTGTTTATCATTTCATGAGCTTCGTTTAAATAGGTGTCGCCATAATATTTAACAAAAGTATCAGAAGGTTCTAATAAAGTACTTTCATCCTTTTTACAAGAAAAAAGAACAACCAATAAAAGTAGTGCGCTATATGTATAAAGTTTATTCACGGATTTTTAATTTTTTTGGTTTGTAAAATAAGCGTCTATATCCAATAGAAATATTATTGATGCTAAAATTATCATCAACATATTGGTAATCGTATAAAAGTTCAGGGTTACTATATCTTTCAGTTGGATCTACAGAAGAAGATAGTGTGTATGAGTAAGAGGCATCTAAAAACCAATAACCTTCTTTAACTTTATATTTAACACCTAATGCACCTATTAAACCATAATTTAAGCTAGTTCTCATAGGTGAAACATCAATTAACGGACCTGTAATATTACTCTGAGTATTTTCGGTATAAGACCTAATAAATTCTGATTTACTTAAAAGGTTGTAATTAATATATCCACCAATTTTAAAAGTAGGTTTTACGCGTTTTTTTCCAAAATGATAAGCAATTGTTAATGGAACTTGAATTGTGCTTTCACTTTCTTTGAATTCTAATGTTGAAAATTTATTTAACTCTGTTTTATAGCTAAATTTTTTGTTGGTGAACAATGCTTCAATATTAGCATAAATGTTTTTATGTATCAGGTAGTCAGCATTAAGTCCAACTTGAAAACCAAAATCAGGAGCAGAATATTTTCCATCATAAAAATCAGTATTGTAGGTTCCAAATTCTTTATCTATTGTTACATTACTATAATTGATACCAGCTGTTATTCCAAGTGAGTATAATGGAATTGTTCTGTATGATTCAAATAAGGTAATAAACTCTTTAGAATCAACAGCTTCATTAGGCTTCATTTCTGGTTCAAAAAGCAATAACCTCTCCATAGTTTCTTCTGCTTTTTCAACTCTATCGTCAAAAAGGTAGACATTGATTAATAATTTATATGCCGTTATCTTGTCATCCCCTCTTAAACCACCTTTAATACATTCAGATAAAGTTTCTGGTATTTTCTCAATAATTCCTTCTTCGTAATCTTTTTGAACCTTTTTTAAGATAACTAAACAATCATCATCTTGAGCAAAAAGGTTGCTGCAAGAGAAAGCAACTAAAAGCAATAGAGTAATATTTTTAACTAATAATTTCATAATCTATTTAGACAACTATTTAATATCGGGACAAGTTTTTTCGTACTCTATATCTTTAGCAACAAATCTTTTCCATTCTTTCTGAGTTAGGTTTCTTGCAATTAAAGAACAAATATCTGTAGACATCTGGTCAATATTAGTAGGGTAGCGTTTAATTTTGCTACTCATAGTACCTGTAACCAATGTTTTGTCATTGTTTGTAAACGATAAACTAGACACCCATGAATCATGATCTTTTAATACTAGGGGAGATAGATCGTAGTTTTCAGTTAAGAAGACTTGAACTGTTCCATCAAAACTTGCAGAAGCTAAAAACATATCATTAGAGCTAAACTCTAAATCAGTGATTCTAGCAGATTGTCCAATTAAATCATACTCGATTGTCTTTGAGGCTACATTTAGAATACTAACTAAACCTTGTTGATCTCCAAAAGCAATGTGTTTGCCATCTTTACTATAAGTAATTTGAGATATAGATCTAGAGCTATTCGTATACAATATTGTAGAAGAGTAGTCTTTCATTTTATTCCACAATATAATCTCTCCCTTATCTGAAGCTCCTACAATGTACTTTTTGTCTGGAGAAATTGCGAAAGATTTTATTCTTGATTTCGTTTTTGCGACAATAATGCTTTTTTCATCGTTTACATTCCATAATCTGATCGTACTATCAGCACTTGCAGAAATCAACGTATTGTTATCCATAAAGTCTAAAGCCCAAACTACTTTAGTATGCCCTTTTAGTACTTTTTTTGTATCGGAGTTAATGTCAAATAAAATAACTTTACTTCTCTCAGTACCGCATGCTAACCATTTATCATCACTGCTTAGTGCTAAGGCTCTATTTATTTCCTTAGTGTTACCAATTAGTTTCGTATTACTAGAATCTTTCAAATCCCATGAAAAAATGTTACCATCAGAACCTGTTGTAATAAGCTTACTATTTTTTTGATTTGTAGTAATAGCTCTTACAGAAGATTTATGTCCTTTAAGGTTATTGTAGTCCTTCGGTTTTTTAGCTTTTAACACATCATATAAACCAGTATAAATATCACCATGATGATCTTCACCTTCATACTTTTTGTTAAATAAATAAGCTTGAAATGCTACTAATGACTTTTGATCCAAATCTTTTTTGATTTGTTGTGATTTTACAGCCATCGATTGAGCAATAGAAAGCATTCTTAAATTTTGTGCTTTTTTACTTGACTTATCAGCCAATGTTTTTTGAGTTAATGCTTCTTCTGCATTTTTTTTAGCTTCTTCTGATGCTGCATTTGCTTTTTGCTCATTAATCTTTGCAACATTTAAATTCTGTCTAGCTTCTTTTGCATTCTTATCCGCTAAAATTAAATTCTTCTCAGATTCGTTTTTAGCTAAAATTGCTTCTATTGCACTTTGTTTGGCATTTTCTTTTTCAAGCTGAGCTTCCTTTGCGTGTTGTTCAGCAATAACAGTTTGTTCTTGAGCTATCAAACGTTGTTCATTTGCTTCAATAGTTAATTTATCGGCTTTAATCTTTTGTAAGATTGCCCAAACTATTATAAACATTAAGATAATTGCAGCTGTTCCTAAAACAATAGCAAAAATTCGAGATCTTCTTAATGCCTTTTTTTGAAGTTTTACTTTGTTTAGTTCTTCCGCTTCATGGTCTAAAACACTGGCATCTAAGAATGACATTGTTCTTTCGAAAGCAATATCATGTCTAACAGCCCAAGTTAATGTAGGTTTTTTAAGTTCCTTCCATTTTGTGGCAAGTTGTAAATCTGGTGGTCTCCATAAACCAGTTTTTCCAACTTGATAAAGAGCTGCTGATTCGGATAATTTAAGATACATGTTAACTGCTACAGATTCTTCTTCAACCCATGCAATTAAACGATCCCAGATTCTCATTAAACTTTCATGAGAAATATCTATAACAGAATTTTCAGTTACAACCTTATCACTAGAGGTTAGAAATGATCTTCCTGTTTGACTTAGATTTTCATATATTTCAATAACCTGACTTGGTTGACAGATTGCAATTTCGGCAATTTCCTTAATTACAGTAGGTCTTCTTGTACCTCTGTTTTCACTTCCTTTTTCAGTAAGTGTTTTAAATAAGTTCTGACAAATGTCTTTTCCTTCTGGTGTTAACTCATCAAAAGTTTCATTGGCATGTTCAGAAAGTGCCTTTTCCATTCTACCAATTGATTCGTAGTGTGGAATATCAATAACTTCTCCTTCTGTTTTAAATTTAGACCAATAATCCCATGTACGCATTAGTGAATGCTGAAGAATAGGTAGTTGATCTTGATTATCACCGATTTCGTTAAGTAATTGATTTGTTAAACGATTAGATATTTGGCCTCCACCAACTGCTATTGGTCCTTTAATAGCATTTTGAACATCTTCTCTAGTCATCCTTGGTATAAGGTATTGACTATCGTTAATTAATGACGTTAATTCTTGGAACTGAGCACAATCACCAATGAAGTCAGAACGCATCGTGATTACTACATAAATTTTAGAATTAACATCTTTTACTGCATTAAGCAATAGCTTTACAAAAGCTACAGATTCATTAATCGCATTTTTATCTTGAGAATTCTTATACCTAAATAATTCTTCAAATTGATCGACAACTACTAAGATATTCTTGTCCTTTTCAAATTGATTGGCGATATCGATTAACCCATTTGAACTAGACCTTAAGATAGCACTGTTAAGTGCTAATTCTTCGGTATAACTTTTATTATCTTTAGTTGAGCCAGCTTTATTTACAAGAATAGATTCAGCCAAATTTGATATTGGTCCAGCACCAGGTCTTGTTGTAATGATTTCCCAATTCGATCCAGCTCCATGAACAAATCCTGCATGTAGGATAGGTAGCACACCACAGTACATTAATGAAGACTTACCACTACCAGAAGTACCAACTACAGCAACGAATTTGTTCTCAGATAGTTTTTCAAGAATTTCTTCACTTTGTCCTTCTCTACCAAAGAATAGATGACTTTCATTAGGACTAAATGGTCTTAACCCTGGAAAAGGATTGTATTCAACCTGTTTCGTTAATAACGAATCTTGACCTTTATTTAATAAGACTGAACTCATTTATTTATATTTTGAATAAAGGTTTCTAACTGATTTTTACTTGTAATATCAATTTTTTCCAACTTATAACTTTCCAATTCAGGCTTTAAGGTTAGGTTACTATTGCTAACAATTCCTATTGAATTAATCTTTTTATTATTTCGATATTTAGGAGTCTTAATAATATCGTTTAAAATATTCTCAATCCAATTACTATTTGAACCATCATAATAGATAATAATTCCGTCAGAATTGGTTAAGTTATTTTTATGATTAGTAAGTGGATGTTCATCTAGATTATTTACTACTAAAACATCAAGTTTATGTTTTTTAATTTCAGCTTTAATTTGCTTGATGTCTTTGTTTTCTTGATTATCATATATAAAATAGAGCCCATGTTTAGACTGTTCATCTTGAGCAGACATTCGCTCTATTTTTTGATAAATTAAAGATTTAAACAATTCTAATGGGGCTTCAACGAATTCAGCTCCTTTTAATAATTCCAAATCTTTTCTTAAGACACTTATGTATTCATTATTTTCTTTATCAAGCCTAACTCCGGCAGGTAACCATATTAATCGCTGTAGGTTATTGTCCTCGTTTTTAGAACAAACTTTATTTTGAAATTCAACAACCTCTATATTATGAATGCTATCAGCCATAATATCATTTCCATAAACATGAATACTTAATGCGACATCCTTAAGTAATGCGTTAATTTGTTTTTCTAGAATAGCATCACTCGTATCATTTAATGGTATTACAGGAACTACATTAAATCCTTGATTGAGTAAATCACGTTTTAGAAAATTTCTATTTGATACTTGATTTGCTGATGCTTTTGCTAAATAGATTGTTTGTTTATCTTTTTTGTAGATGTTAAAAATACTTTTTGTAAAGTCTAGTAGCTTTTCCCAGCTATTACCAGTACTAACATCTAGATTGCTCCAGCTAGATTCATTGTTAACTAAATCAACATCATAAAATTCAAAAACAGGTGCTTGATGTAAAAAATCAGGAATGTTTTTAAATGAAACAGGAGATAAATGTACTTGGTATATATTGTTGTTTGTATTACCTATTTCTGAAGGTTTGCTAGAAACACTATCTGTTAACAAGAAAACATGTTTACTAGAAGCAGTAAGTTTTCCATCAAATTTGACAACATCGATAGATTCATTCGCACCAAAGAACTGTGTGGAGATCATAGACAAATTCTTACAGAATAAATCTGTCCAGCTTTTTAATTTCTGATCTTCAGAAAAGAGATATATAGTTGTAGTGTTCATTTAAATGTTAAATCTTAATTCCTGAAACTAATATATCATCTACTTGTTCTTCATCTTTCATCCAGTCAGTAATTGTATCCTTAAGAATTGTATGCTGTTTCTCACAAGAGAATTCAGAAATAGTTATCATCAAGTTTTTCATATTTCTTGATTTAAACTTTTTACCCTTAGGTCCTCCAAACTGATCCATATAACCATCAGAGAACATATAAATCATATCATCTTTTTGCAATTGGAAGACATTGTTTTTAAATTTCTCTAAATCCTGATTTAAGAAGCCTCCAATAGGAAACTTATCAGCTTTAATTTCTATTAACTCTTTATCCCTTATAATATAAACGGGATTGTATGCTCCTGCAAAATTTAGTTCTAGCGTTTCGTAATTAATAGACACAAGTGCTAGGTCCATTCCATCTTTAACGTTTGTATTCCCTTTAGTTTGTCTTAGTAATGCTGTTACACCACTATTTACATCATTAAGAATGTCAGAAGGAACATCCGTTCTTTCAATACCAACAGTTTGTGTTAATTGATTATTTCCAATTATACTCATAAATGCTCCGGGAACACCATGACCTGTACAGTCAACTATTGCCATTAGTTTTTTGTTGTCAACTTCTCCAACCCAGTAAAAATCACCACTCACTATATCTTTAGATTGGTAATAGATAAATGAATTTGGAAATAATGACTTAACATATGCCATTGGAGGAAGAATTGCATTTTGAATTCTTTTTGCATACCTGATACTATCTTCAATATCTTTTTTCTGCTCTTCTAATTCGTCTTTTTTAGCATTTAAGTCGGCAGTTCTTTCTTTAACTTTTTGTTCCAAGTTGTTATAAAGAGTTTGCAAACGTTCAACCATATAATTGAACTTTTCAGAGAGTTTAGTTATTTCATTATTCCCCTCAACATCAGCTCTACCTGATAAATCACCTTGAGTAATTCTGTTTACGTTATCTAGTAACTTTTTAATAGGAGATGTAATTACTCTTGTTTTTTGATAGATTAAGAATATAACAAGTAGAATAGTGAATAGGAAAATAGCAACATTTTGAATGAGATCATTTCTTTGATTTACATGAGCATCAGTTCTATCTGCAATAATTTCAATTAATGCTTTTTCATACAGCGTTGTATTCTGCCTTTTCATAGGGATATATTCTTTTTCAATATATCTATCATTTTCAACTGTTTCAATTGTTTGGCTAAGGTTAGTATCAAGTGTATTAAAAATACCTTTAATGAAAGCCGTGTTTTCTTTAGTTGTAGCTGAAGTAATTAAGCTAAACGGAGTGTCAGCATCAATAAATAAGTCGATTTTTTTGATGTTCTTATACTTTTTAGAAATGTTGTTAAGTGTTTCTTTCGTTTTGTTTACCCACTTATCTGCTTCTAATTTATATGTTCCTGTTTGGATAAGATATTTGCCATCTAAAGTAGGTTGGTAAGTATATTTTCGAAGTTTTCCAGTTTTCAATTCAATTGAAAACTTTTCACTCACATATTCTTTACCATCAAAAACGTTTTCTAAATAAGTTTGAAATTTCTCACCTATGGTAAAGAGATTAAAGTTTTTTCTTTTTCAAACGTGGTATTAACAATTACACCTTCTCGATTTATGATGTAAATATCTTGCTCTCGAGAATACATATTTAATGAATCTCTTATAAGAGATAGGTCAACAACCTCAATGCTGTCTGTGTTTTTAAAAATACGGTTAACTAGGTGATGACTCTGAACAAAGAGATCTGCTTCAATTCTTGATTCAACAGCTTCTAAACCAAAATCTTGATGAACAAGGCTTAATTCAATTTGGTCAGTAATAAGTTGATTTTGAATTTTATTATTTTGATCAGTACTCGTTTTTACACGGTATTGATTTAAAAGAGCTAGAATAACAAGCGCACAAACAACTGGAACAATAATATTTAATATTAATTGTTTGAATATAGTTGATGTTTTATTGTTTATTTTCATTCGTTTAAATAATCCTCAAAATTATTAAAAAAATAGATATAGCCTATTTTCTGTTAATTTTCTAAAAGTAACATTCTTGTAAATAAATTATGACTAGCTATTTTATTGAAAACAGTTTTGTTTATACTTATAATTCTATCCTTAGATTTTAATCCTGAATATTGATTGTTTATTATATTACATGATACATTTTTATTTGATTCTCTAAATAAATAATTGATAGAGCTTTCTTTAAGAACAGTACTTTTTGGGGTATCAATAATCTCTGATTGAATATGCGGAATATCGGTAACCCAATTCATTGGTTTGAACCCATCATTAGCTATCACTTCTTTCAGTTTTAATAATGAAAGAATCATTAATTCATTTTTATCTTTAGAAATAGTCTCTATTTCTTTGATTAATTTAAATTTATCTTGTTCAGAAAATCTTTCAAGAATGGAGTTTTGTAGCGCTTTATCAATAGTTGACATTTTGTAGTAAGCTATTTCTCGTATTATTTTTTTTGGATTAAATAATTGAGCTAAAAATGATTGAGTAACATCATCTTGTTCAAGTTTAATCTCATATAGAAGGCTTGCTTTTGCCCAATCAGAGATATAGTTGCTATCTCTATTTAAGATTAAATCAAAAATATTCTCTTCTTTAAACATCTCAATAGGGAAATAATCCTCTAATAGCGTAATCTTAGATGACAATAGACTATCGTCAAGAACAGGGAATAATTTAGGTTTTAAATGCTCGTGAATAAATAAGTCAAGCATCTCCATGGCATAACTGATATTGTCAGGATCTCCAGTTTCAATATTGTTTTTTACAATTTTAACAGAGTTGTCATCATAAATAATAGATAATATTGAGAACAATATTTCTTTAGATAAATCAATGTCATCCTGAATAGCTTCAAGTGTAATTACCATTTCAGGATTATTCTTTTTGAAGGCATTGTATGCAGCATAATTCCATGCAACAATAGAAACTTGTTCGTTTAGTAAGTTGATTAAATCAATAGTTTCTTTTTCTGACTGTGGGCTAATCTTTTTAGCAGTAATTCCAATAGCCGCTTTTTGCATAATAAGTCTATTCTTAGAAAAAAGTTTTTCCATTAATAAACTGTCTGCTTGTTCAGTATTGATAAATGATAAAAGTTCTGTAACTACAATTAATGATTTGTCAGTAACGTTAGATTTAAAGAATGCTTGTAGTAAATATTCAATGGCATTCTCTCCTAAAGCTTTTATAGTAGAATATGCAATAGAATATAGTTCATCATCTGCCAAATACTCAATTATAATAGGTGTAAGCTCCGTTTTGCCAAGTAGTCCACATGTTTTAATTACTTCTGACTTAACATCAAAGTTTGGATCTTTAATTAACCTCAATAAAATAGTATCGTAGTTAGGATCATAATTAGACCTGATCATTAGAATTGCTGTAATTCTATCTTTATTGTCTTTTGAGTTAGATAGTGCAATTATCTTTTTATAATCAATACCTACATAGGTTTCTTTGATTTCACTAATTAAACTAGAGGCTTGAGATTTAATAGCGTCTGATGATGTGTTTTTTTCAATATGGGATAAAGTCTCTAAATGATTTTGATCTGGGTATTCTAAAATTTCTGTCATTAAAAATGACTGAAGTTCTGTAGTTGTTATTCTGGTTTCTATTGTTTTAATTTCTTTTTCAAAAAGAACAGGGTCAATAGCTTGTAAACTAATTACTAGGTTAGGGTCTGTAATGGTTTTATTTGATTTTAGTTTAGCTAAAATAGACTCAGAAATAGGAGTAATGTAGTTTTTTTCATTTTCATTAGTTTCTACTTTAAGGCCAGATTCTAAAGATTCTTTATAACGACTATATAGTTTAAAAGCGATATAAAGCCATACCAATACAATAAAGAGCATTACAACAGAAATTTCTACTAACCCAATAAAGCTCAATGCAGATAAACCTACCAAACACAATCCAGATAAAAGAGCAGAAAATTCATTTATTGTTCCATCAATTTGAGCTTGAACGATAAATCGTATTTTTTTACTTAGTGTTTGATAAATTAATTTGAATGAAGGTAATTCAATACCTTCTTTAACTGCCTGAGCAATCAATTTACTCAATGCAATAAGCATAAAGAAAAATAAGAATCCAGAAGATTCAATGTCTTCAATTCCCATTCCATAACCAATTGCGATGGCAGCAACTGTAAAAGCAGCTAGCAATATAGGAAGTAAAACAAGACAAGTTTTTAAACCATAATTCTTAATCAATTTACTGTAAACAAATGTTTTAAGTAATAGGGTGAATACCATAATTATAGCGGTAAAAGCACCTAAGAATGAACCAAAATCAATTTCATTGGTATATTTTTTTGCTAAAACCAAAAGGAATGAATATTGAACAAAAAACGCGATAAGCATTGATAGCCCAGCAAAAGCTGCCATCATTAAAACGTATTTATTTTGAAGCATTATCTTTAGTCCTGAGGTTTCTTCAGTTTCTTCTTCCTCATTTTCAGATTCTTCAGTTTTATCTAAACTGAATTTAGAGCTTATGATAAACTGTATAATTACAGTAACAACTGTACAAACTAAACTTATGAAGAGTAATTGTTCAAAGTTAATTTCTATACCTGTAAAGTATGGTAGGGTAGCTACGGCAATATTACTTATGATAATTCCAAAAATAATCCCTGCATCAATAATTCCGAATAACCTTTTTCCTTGTCTTAAGTTATATAATCTATTAGCAACCCCCCAGAATGAAACTATACTTAAGACAAAGAGGGGGCCGAATAGAACAAATTGAGCATAATCAACTAATTTTTTATCAATAAAAGAATAACTGAGTGCTAAACAAATAGTAATTATTGAAACAAAAATCAAGTTAACCTTAGAAAGGGAAGAAAACTTTATTTTTTCCTGTAATTTAGAATAGATTAAGGTTAGTACAATACCAACTCCCCCAGAGATTAAATAGGCCATTGGTATGGATTCACCTCCGTAAGAACCAATAAATAAGGTGTGAGAACTAATGTAGAAGGTACCATTAAATATACCTATAAACAATGATTGAATCATTAAAAGAGAAACACTTAATGATTCCTCTTTCTCAATACCAAATATTGATAATAATAACTTTTTCAAATGTGTTTAGATAATACTTAATCTGCGAAAATAAACTTTTAATTAATAGCAATAAAATTTGTTTTATGAATCATTCAAATTAATTCGTTTTTTATGAAGCACAGAAAAAAATTATTATAAAAACATAGATAAAAATGTATATTTGACCCTTAATATGCGATTATTAGGAGACGAAAATACGAGTATAGATTCACAAATTGTGTGGAGGAGAGAGGTCGTTTTTATGGTCTTGGCAGGGTTGTTTTTGGGCTCGTTAACGATGCTTAATATTCTTGGTATTACTCGGTTTATCGATATCTCGGGTTATCTTGGTGCAGAGCCTAATACCTATATGTTGCCGGTTGGAGTTTTGGCCTATCCTATTACTTTTTTATGTACTGATTTTATCTCTGAGATATATGGCAAAAAAAGAGCAAATCTTTTAGTGTGGATAGGGTTAATTTTAAACATTTGGGTGCTTTTTATATTGTGGTTAGGTGGTATTTTACCTCCAGCACCAGATATCTGTGATGGAATTGGTTATTTAAATGGAATTAACGTTGGAGAAGCAATCTGTCCAGAAGCAGGTATTCCACCAATAGGTACTAATGGTAGAGTGTTTTATCAATTAAGGTATTTTGCATTTGGGGCCACTATAGCATCAATGATTGCTTATTTAACAGCTCAATTTTGTGATGTCCATATTTTTCATTTCCTGAAAAGAATCACAAAAGGGAAGCACTTGTGGTTAAGAAACAATGGTTCTACTCTTGTTAGCCAGTTAATAGATTCAACGGCAGTTATTATTACTACTTATTATTTTACAGAAGGTGCTCTACCAATGAATGATGAAAAAGCAATTGTACCACAATTAGTTGCTTTTATTTTAACAGGATATGTGTTTAAGTTACTAGCGGCATTAATTGATACAGCATTCTTTTATTTAGGAATGAATTTCTTCAGGGATTATTTAGCTGTTCCAGCTTACGAGGAGCACTAGTCTATTTGAACTTCCTTACACTCGATTATTTAATCTTATCTATTGGTCAAAATATCCTTTTTGAACTAAAGCTGCAAGATCCATAGTTATCGCTACAGAGTAGTGAATCGCTACACCTAGCCAAATTGAACGACTTTTTAAACTTAAGGCACCTAAGATTATTCCAGCAAAAATAGCACCTATTGTTTCGGGCATTGGTTTTTGAAAATGAATCATTACATACGGTATCATCATTATAAAAATAGAATAGAACCCAAATCGTTTTTTAATTCCATGTATGATAAATCCTCTAAAAAAGAATTCTAAAGCAAAGAATTGAATGAGGTACAAACATTGCCAAATTAGAAAATTGGGGTATAAACTTTCTCCTTCAGGGTTATAGAAAGGGTATTTGTTTTGGAAGCTTTCCGTTGTAGAAACAAACAATATTAGAGGGACCATAAATAAAAAAAAGACAACATAAATCTTATAACTCTTAAAGAAGCCTTTTGGAGACAATCCATAATCACTCAATTTGTCTTTGAAAAAGATTTTGATAATAAACACCGGAATTATAAAATAGAAGGTGACAATGATACTTACCCAATAAGTTAATTGAAATAGCCTGATATTTGAAGATGAAGATTGGAGTGTGTTCAATAAATCAACTACACTAGTGAATTGAATTGATTTTAAAGATGAAATTAAGAATTGAAAATTCCCGAAGTATTGAATAAATACTAATGAAAATGAAACGACTATAAGTATCGTAATTACTTTCTTATCAAGTTTAGGGCTGTTTAATGTTTGTGATTCTACTTCATTAAAAGTATTTACAAAAATGGTATTCCAAATTTGTTTTAACATTAGCTAGTATGATCTATAGTAATTACCCATTGGCCATTTATCTTTTTCCAGTATAGGTCAAAATATCCATTCGGGTTGTCATTTGCTCTAATTAAACTCCATTTTCCAAGCATAAAAGCAGAGGAACCGTTTACTTCTAGCTTAATAATTTCGAATTCTAGTTTCCCCATAGCAGCTTTATCGGGATAAGATTTTTTATAATTATCTAAGGTAGTTTTCCAGCCATACTTTATCCCATTTTTACCAATAAACATTAAGGAGTCAGATTTCCAATAGCCTTCCATGAAACCATCAATATTGCCATCACTCCAGGCTTGTTCTTGGTCATTCATAACCTTCATGATTGCCTCACTTTCTGAAGGATTATTGTTACAAGAAAATGTTATTATAAGAATAAGAATAAAAAGTAGTTTTGCCTGTATTGAGCGTAGTCGAAGTATCATTTTAATGGATTGAAGGTTCTTTAACAGAGATACTTGAAGCATATTCTTTGATAAATTGAATGCTTTTTTTCATTAAAGGGTGCATTTCTACATCATCATTAACGAAAGGAACAGTTTTTCTGTATTCAGAAATGAAATCAGTAATAATAGGGGATGATTTTAATGGTTTTCTGAACTCTAAACCTTGCGCAGCATTCATAATTTCAACACCCATAATTTTTTCTAAATTGTCTACCATACGGTAAACTTTTGTAGCAGCATTCGCTCCCATACTTACATGATCTTCCTGCCCATTAGAAGAGTCTATTGTATCAACAGAACAAGGTGTAGCTAATTGTTTATTTTGACTAACTACTGAAGCTTGTGCATATTGAGGGATCATAAAACCACTGTTTAGACCTGGATTAGCAACTAAAAATGCTGGTAAATTACGTTCTCCACCAATGAGTTTGTAAGTTCTCCTTTCTGAGATATTACCTAATTCAGCAACAGCTATCCCTAGATAATCTAAAGAGATTGCTAAGGGCTGTCCATGGAAATTTCCAGCTGATATAATTTCATCTTCATCAGGAAAAATAGTTGGGTTATCAGTAACAGCGTTAATCTCTTTTTCAAAAACACTTTGAACATGAGCTATAGCATCTTTACTTGCGCCATGAACTTGAGGGGAACATCTAAAGGAATAAGGATCTTGTACGTGTTCTTTTTCTTGGGTAATGATTTCGCTTCCTTTTAAATATTTTTGAATGTTGCGCGCAGTAATAAGCTGACCATCATGTGGACGAACGTTATGCACCAAATCATTAAAAGGAGAAATTCTACCATCATAAGCATCTATAGAAACCGCAGTAACTAAATCACTTAAAGCGCTTAGTTTTTTAGCTCTCAATAAAGAGTGGACTCCATAAGCATTCATAAATTGTGTTCCATTTAAAAGTGCTAAACCTTCTTTGGATTGTAATTGAATCTCATCCCAACCAAATTGTTGGTTGATTGCTGTACCTGATACTTTACTTTCTTGGTAATTTACTTCGCCTAATCCTAAAAGTGGTAATACTAAGTGTGCTAAAGGAGCTAAGTCTCCCGATGCACCGAGTGAACCTTGTTGGTAAACAACAGGGTAGACTTCGTTATTGTATAAATCGATTAATCGTTGTATTGTTTTAAGTTGAACTCCTGAATGGCCGTAACTTAAACCTTGAATTTTAAGCAATAACATTAGTTTAACAACTTCTTGAGGAACTTCCTCTCCCATACCACAGGCATGAGACATTACCAAGTTACGCTGTAGTTTCCCTAAATCTTCATTAGAAATTTCGGTATTGCATAATGATCCAAACCCAGTGTTAATACCATAAATAGGTTTATTGTTGGTAGACATTTTATTGTCTAAGTAATTTCTACATTTTGTTACAAGCTGTGTAGCTTCTTCAGATAATTCTAGTTTTAGGTTTTTAGAAAGAATAGTGTCTATTGTTTCTAGTGTTAACCAGTCTTTGTTAATGCTGTGTGCTCCCATATTTTCATTGTTTTAAGCATTGTAGGAACGAATCAATTTATCAATTGCTTGCCCTTCCATTTCGCTTAGGGTGCAATCAATTCACAATGGCAATTTATTTTTGAACTAAATTAATTAATTCATTTATAGTTAAGTTTTTTTGTTCACCGTTTTCCATGTTTTTAACGGTTAATTTCCCTGACTCCATTTCGTTACTTCCCACTAAAACAACATATTTAATGCCTTTGTTATTGGCAAAAGTCATTTGTTTTTTCATTTTAGCTGCTGATGGATATATTTCTGAATTGATACCAGCTTCTCTTAATTGAAAAAGAAGTGGTAAACAATAATCTTGTTCTTCTTTTCCAAAATTGATAAACAATACTTGAGTAGAGTCTCCTTTAAATTCAGGGTACAAGTCGTTGTCAAAGAGCACATCGTAAATACGATCTGCTCCAAAAGAAATACCAACACCTGATACATTTTTTAGTCCGAATTTACCCGTTAAATCATCATACCTTCCGCCACCAGTAATACTAGGGAAATTATCTATTTTAACTTCAATAATGGTTCCAGTGTAGTATCCTAAACCACGGGCTAATGTTGCATCAAATATAATATTAGCAGTTTTAACTCCTAATATTTTTATTTTCTTAAATACGAATTCTAATTCTTCAATTCCTTTTTGTCCATTTATTGTATTGGCAATATCCTGAGAAAGAACATTTAAAACTTCAGGAGCTAATTCAAGATCAGTTTTATTAGGATAATTAACCCTGACTTCATCATAAGTATCTTTGCTAATCATTAACTTTAGAACCTTAAATGCACTATTTTGAGAAAGTCCAATTTTAGCTAATTCATTATAGACCCCTTGGAGTCCTATTTTGTCAAATTTGTCAATAGCGACAACTATCTGTTCGAATTTATCTGTTTCTCCAACAGATTCAACAATTCCTTGCAATATTTTTCTATTGTTTATAGAAACCGTATAGTTTAATTTTCCTTGAAATAATTCAGAAAAAACATCATCAATAATTTTGATTAAATCAACCTCATTCAATAATGAATCAGAGCCAATAATGTCAGCATCACACTGATAAAACTCTCTGTATCTTCCTTTTTGTGGTTTATCAGCTCTCCAAACAGGTTGTATTTGAAATCTTCTAAAAGGGAAGGTAATGTCATTTTGATTTTGAACAACATAACGTGCAAAGGGTACCGTTAAGTCGTAGCGTAATGCTTGTTCTGTATGTTTGCTAAAAGTTGAAAGGTGATCAGAAATAATTGGATTAAAATTTTCTTCTGAAAGGTCACCTCTAACGTTATTAATTTCTTTAACAAGCTTGTTTAGTTTTTCTCCTCTTGGTAATATCTTAAAAATCAGACTGTCACTTTCATTACCTCCTGTACCAACAAGTGTACTTAGGTTTTCCATTGCTGGAGTTTCTATTTGTTGAAACCCATATTTTTTATACACCGTTTTAATTGTATCAAAAATATAATTTCTTCTAGCCATTTCTATTGGCGAAAAATCTCTTGTTCCTTTCGGTATGCTCGGCTTATTACTCATTACTTTTAAATCAGCTGCTAAATTAATTAATCGGCAGAAACTTTTTCTGTTATTAATCGTAAATTTACTATCCTTAAAAATCAAATCATTTAATGCTAAATAGAATAAAACACGTATTATTTTTTACCTTTTTTTTAGGGGTGTTGAATGTGTTTGGTCAAGAAGGAACGCCTTTAGTTACCAATTTTAATTTTGGTGAAAAGAGCATAGATAATGAATCTTGGGCAATGGCTCAAGATCGTGAAGGGCAAATGATGTTTGCCAATAGAAGAGGAATAGTTTCTTTTGATGGGGTTAATTGGAATACAATCCTTACTCCAAGTGTTCCTTTGAGTTTATTTCATGACGATAATTCTAGTCAAATTTTTGTTGGTTGTAAAAACAGTATTGGTGTTCTCGTAAAAGGAGAAGACGGCATCTATAAATACGCTTCTTTAATTGTAGGGAGAAGAAATGTTGGTGATGTTGAAACGATAACAGAACTTAATGGCAATATCTATTTTTATAGTACCGAATACATTACTCGTTTTAATATCGAGACTAAAAAGATTAAACAATGGGCGGCTGAATCTGGCGAGCCTTATACCGGTTTTTTTACCAATAAAGCGGATGTCTATGTTAACATAGATAAATTAGGGTTACATAAGCTTAAAGATAGTTTTAAGGTTCCTGTAAAGGGAGGTGAAAAGCTATTCGATGATAGAATAATTTTCTTTTTAAAATATGGTAAATCACAGGTTCTTTTTGGAACAAGTAAAGATTCTCTTTACCTGTTTAATGGCTCTAAGTTACATGCATATGAATATGAATCTAGTGACTATATTGAGGAGAGTATTCTTTCGGGAGGAATAAATATTGATAAAAACACCTTTGTATTATCAACTGTAACAGGAGGGTGTTTGGTAATTGATAAGTATACAAAAAAGGTGAAGTATACTTTAAATTATCAGACAGGGTTGCCTGATGATGAGATTTACTCTATGGGTATTGACCAAAATAAAGGTTTGTGGTTATTGCATGAATATGGAATGAGTAGGGTAGATTTAAAACTACCTATTCGAAATTTAAATTATTATCCAGGATTGGAGGGGAATTTAACCTCAATTATAGATGTTGATTCAACCATTTATGTTTCCACAAGTGAGGGTGTTTATTACCTTGATGAGGTTGAGAATTATGAAGAAATTGAGGTTCTGGTTAGGGTAAATGAGGTGAAAAAAGATAAGGTAAAGGATGCTGAAAAAAAAGCAGTAAATACTATTGAAGCTGATGATAAGTCTTCAAATGAATTAAAAAAAGAGAATGATAAGGAAGAGGTGAAAGTGAAAAAAGAAAAAGTATGGAATAAGCTGTTTAAAAAGAGAAAGAAAAAGAAGAAAAAGAAGAAGTCAAAAGATAAAGTTGAAGAGGAAAAAATCGTAGAACCGGAACCTGAAGAAGTAATTAAAGAAGAGAAAAAGGAAGTAACTGTAATAGAAAAAAAAGCAGAAAAAACGCCTGTTAAAAAGGTATCAAAATTTCAATCTAAAAAGATCTATGCCTTACAGAGTATTAGTCATAAGTATCATAAAATTGAAGGAATAGAAGGTAAAGCAAAACAGTTTTTACCGTATAAAGATGTATTATTGATTGCAGCAAACACTGGCCTTTATGAAATCACTGAGTTTAAAGCTGAACAAATTATTGCAAACAGGTATGTGAACTTTATAGTTCAATCAAAGGTCAATCTAAATAAGTTTTATGTTGGAACAAATACTGGTTTATTAATTTTAAAGAACATTGATAATTCTTGGGTAGTAGAGGATAAGTTAAATGACTTTAAAGAGAATATATACTCTGTATTAGAGCTAGATAAAAATAACTTGTGGGTAGGGTGTGAGAATGTTGCCTACAATATACTTTTTGATAATGCGGGTAATCCAGTTAATATTAAACCCTACACTTTTGAAACTGACTTTACAGAGAGAGTATTGGTAAGAAGGGTGTTTAATACTCCTTATTTCTTTCTTTCAACAGGCTTATATAGCTACAATGAAAAAAATGATTCTATTGTTTTTAATGCTAAAACAAATAAGAAGTTTAGAGGGCAATCAAAATACATTTTTTCTCAAAAAAACATTACCTGGGTATTTAATGAACTTAAATGGGTAAGTATTCATGAGCATTCAGATTACGCAAATTTGCCGGAAGGTTTTTTAGAATTGTTTGATGATATCAGTAATATATATGTTGATTCTGAAACTAATATTTGGATTATTGATAACAACAATTCTATTTTTAAGATACTGAATACCGAAGAAGAGTATCAAGAAATTTTTGATGTTTACCTCAATTTTGTAATAGGGAAAGAAGGAGCTCTTTTAGCTAAAGACAATCTCGAATTAGATTATGAGGCGAACTCATTAAAATTTAATATTTCAGCACCTTATTTTGTAAAATCTAATGCAATTAATTTTAAGTACTACATTGAAGGCTTAAGAAACGGATGGTCAAACTGGAGTCAAGATCATGATATTGATTTACCTTATTTACCGAATGGTGATTTTGTATTACACATAAAAGCAAAAAACATTTTGGGTAAAGAAACAAGTGTTAAAACATTTAGTTTTTCTATTTCTGCTCCCTTTTATAAAAAATGGTGGTTTTACCTAGCTTGTTTATTTGGGCTTATCGTATTGATTTTAGTTGTTATTCGTTTAAGAGAAAAGCAATTGAAGCGGCAACAAAGAGTTTTGGAGGAAAAAATAACTGTTAGGACGAAACAATTGGTAAGCGAGCAAGAAAAGACAGAGGAGTTGTTGTTAAACATTTTACCCAAAGAAACCGCTGAAGAACTTAAGGCATATGGAAAAGCAAAAGCTCGGCATTATGCTTATACTTCAGTAATGTTTACCGATTTTAAAGGGTTTACTTTTTTAGCGGAAAAATTAACAACGGCTGATTTGGTGAAAGAAATAGATTATTGTTTTTCTCATTTTGATGATATTGTTGAGAAGTATCATATAGAAAAGATTAAGACGATTGGTGATGCATATATGTGTGCTTCAGGAATCCCAGTAGAAAATTCTAATAATCCAATTTTGATAACTTTAGCAGGACTAGAAATAGCTCAGTTTATGGAAGAGCATATCGCGGAAAGAAAAAAGAATAACCTTCCTTATTTTGAATTACGTATAGGAATACATACTGGTCCATTGATTGCTGGGGTAGTAGGAAAGAAAAAGTTTGCTTACGATGTTTGGGGGGATACTGTAAATACTGCTGCAAGATTAGAGTCTAGTGGAGAAGTTGGTATGGTTAATGTTTCTGAAGTAACTTATAATGTAATTAAGGATTATTTTGATTGTGAGTTTAGAGGGAATGTTGAAGCAAAAAATAAAGGTAAAATTGCCATGTATTTTGTACAACGAATAAAGGCAAACTACGCTGAAGATAAAGATGGAAAACGAGCAAATAGTGACTTAAGAAAGAAAGTTAATTTACAATAATGGATTTTAAAGGGGCTAAAAAATATATCTTGGATAGGTTGGAAACAGAGTTGAGTTCTAATCTGTACTATCATGGTATTCATCATACTTTGGATGTATATGAAGTTTCTATAAAAATAGCAGAGTTAGAGAATTTAAATCAAGAAGAAAAAATTCTAGTAAATACTGCAGCTTTATATCATGATTCAGGTTTCCTTTTTCAATATGAAGAAAATGAAGTATTGGCGGTTGAAATGGTAAATGAGGTGTTGCCTAATTTCGGTTACAATGCTCATCAAATTAAGACAATAGGAGAGATTATATTAACTACCAGGGTAAAAGCAAGACCGGTGTCTTTGCTTGAGAAAGTAATGTGTGATGCAGATTATGATTATTTGGGAAGAAATGATGTCACAAAAATAGCAGAGACCTTACATCAGGAATTAGCAGAGCATGGGTTTCTTTTTTCAAAAGATGAATGGAATGAAACTCAAATTAAGTTTTTAAAGAAGCATGAGTACTATACGGACTCTTCTCTTGAACTAAGAAGGCCAAACAAGCTGGCGTATTATGAGCATTTAAAAAGCCTAAAGAAATAATCTCTAGGCTTTTTTCTTTTAATCTTCTTTCCAGTCTTTTCCTCTTCCTGGAGTATACGGTGTAACACCTAGTTCTTTTTCTAAATTATTAATCTCACTAACATAGTTTTGTATTGCAGCCAATACAGGAACGTATTCTTCTTTGGCAATTTTAATATTATTGATAGCCGTTTTTGTAGGTGCAGAAGTAGAATTCCAAATGCCATAAATAACAATACCTAGTCGTTCACTTAAGCCTGGATAAACTTCATATTCATGCTTGCTAATGTCTCCATCTCCCCAAAGAGCGATACTAGTTGTATTAATATTTGCTTCTAACTCTTTTACTTTGTTGAGAAGACTTAAGTCGGTATTTGGGGTAGTTTCTATTGCAACCTTTATGTACTTTAATTTGTTGTTGATTTCACCCAATAGTCTTTCCGAACCATCAACAGACCTTCTTAATTCAGCCACTTCTTTTTGGAAAGCCAATAAAGCTTTCTTGTCTGTTGCTGGAAGAGTAGTATTGTTTAGTAGTTCTATTTCAAAAGATTTTGGTTCTGCTAATTTTTCTGTTTTTCCATTGCTACTTAGATAAGGGGTAACAGTATATTTTCCTGGTAGTGCTAATTGACCAACATCATCAGAACCATAACGCCCAACTTTTCTAGTTTTTAATTTTATAGGTCCAGTTGGGGCATACCTGAAATTCCAAATTACTTTTTTTAGACCAGCACTAGCATCTGTTTTAATTTTTTGAATTTCATCGCCAGTTTCATCTTTAATTACAAAAAGTAGAAAAGCTTTTTCTTCTTGTGCTTCATTTTTGATTTGCTCTTTAGTTGGGTAATGATCATCTTCACTTTTCTTTTCTTTTTCTCTTCTAATTTCTTGAGCAGTTTTAAGACTGTCATTAAAATAGTAAGTAATAACACTTCCTAGTGGAGGGTTTTTAGCTGCATAGTACATTTCACCTTGAGCATTTTTCCCTCTATAACCTAATGGGTTTTTTGTGTTAAACATTAATTGTTTTTTCACATTAAAAATGTGGAAACGCTTGTCCAATAGTTTTTCATCAGCCAACTCACGTAATGAAGAATAATCATCTAATACATAAAAACTTCTTCCAAATGTTCCTAATACTAAATCATTTTCTCTTTTTTGAATTTCCATATCTCTAACAGCTACTGTTGGAAGTCCAGATTTTAGTTGAGTCCATGCTGCACCACCATTAAGTGTTACAAAAACACCAAACTCAGTTCCTGCAAATAAGATGTTAGGGTTAACATGATCTTGTTCTATACAATAAACAGCACCTTTTTCTGGAAGGTTTCCAGCAATAGAAACCCATGTTTTTCCTTTGTCTGTACTTTTTAAAATGTAAGGTTTAAAGTCACCTTTTTTATGGTTGTTGAAAGCAGCAAAAACAGTTGCTTCATGGTGTTTAGAAGCTTTTAACATGTTTACATAGGTCATTGCTGGAACTCCTGGGAAGCTACTGTATTTGTTCCATGTTTCACCATTGTTTTCTGATACTTGAACAAGGCCATCATCTGTACCAACATAGATTAAATTTTCCTTTACTGGAGATTCGTCTAGAGCAACAATGTTTCCAAAAATAGTAGTTGATTTATTTTTCATTACTGCATCAATACTCCAAACTTTGTTCATTACCTTTAATTTGTTTCTGTCAAGGTTTCGAGTTAAGTCACCACTAATTTCTGTCCAAGTATCACCCCTATCATCGCTTTTAAACAATTTTTGAGCAGCAAAGTACAATCGTTTGTTGTTGTGAGGGCTAATCAATAATGGGGCATCCCAATTCCATCTTAAGCCTTCACCACCTTTCTTTGGGTAAGGTTTGATGCCTGTTTTTTCACCACTTTTTTTATCATACCTTACTAACCATCCATATTGAGATTGAGCATACACAATGTTTGGATCTTTAGGGTCTATTTGAGATTCAAAACCATCACCACCATTGGTAATGTACCAATCAGCATTTACGATACCTACATTGTTTGTTGTTCTTGAAGGTCCGCCTTGGCTGCTGTTATCTTGTGTTCCTCCATAAATGTTATAAAAAGGGTAGGCGTTATCTAAAGCTACTTTATAGAATTGAGTAATAGGTAGGTTAGGTTTAAATTGCCAATTGGCTGCATGATCCCAAGTTTCATACATCCCTCCATCACAACCAACAACCCAATGTTTTGTATCTGTAGGGTCAATCCACATACAGTGATTGTCTACATGTTTACTTTTCTCACCAGTTTTTTTAAATGTTTTTCCACCATCTTCAGTATGATGTAGCCATGTGTTCATAGAGAATACTTTATTTTCATCATTCGGGTCACAAACAATTTCTTGATAATAATTTCCACTAGTGGCATAACTACTGCGTTTTTCCCAACTAGCACCTCTATTTGTACTTCTAAAGAATCCACCTTTTCCCTGAGAAGCTTCTACAATTGCATAAATATATTCTGGATTAGCAGGAGAAATAGCCAAACCAATTCTTCCCATATCTACTTTAGGAAGTCCCTTATTTATTTTAGACCAAGTTTTACCCCCATCAGTAGTTTTATGGATTCCAGATTCTGGCCCTCCACCAATATATGTAAACACATGTCTTCTTCTTTGATGTGCTGAAACGTATATTACATCAGGATTTCTAGGATCCATTATAATTTCTGCAATACCAGTATTGTCACTAATGTTTAAAACTCTTGTCCACGTTTTACCACCATCTATTGTTTTGTATACACCTCGTTCACCACCCTCAGACCATAACGGACCATAAGCAGCAACATAAATAATGTCAGAATTTTTTGGATGAACAATGATATTTCCAATATGTTCAGAAGCTTTTAACCCCATGTTTTCCCAGCTTTTTCCACCATCATCAGAACGGTAAATACCATCACCATAAGCTACAGATCTTTGGTTGTTGTTTTCTCCCGATCCTACCCATATTGTGTTTTCATTGTTAGGGTCTATTGTTACGCAACCAACAGAATACGATCCTTGTCCATCAAAAATTGGTGTGTATGTATTTCCTGCATTGTTTGTTTTCCAAACCCCACCAGAAGCTACGGCAAGATAGTATTGTGAAGTATTGTTTGGGTTCACTGCAATGTCTGCTATTCTACCAGAGGTAAATGCTGGACCAACACTTCTAAATTTTAAAGCATTAAATAAGCCAGAATTGTATTTGCTTTTAGGTGTTGCTTTTTTCTTTTTTTGCGCATTAATATTTCCTGAAAATAGTAAGGTTGCGGCAAACGAAAATAAGATGATTTTTTTCATAGTTATAAATATTCAGTCATATCACTTTTTTCAATAGGGTAGGCGTTAAGCGTTCCTAAAGCTTTAGCAATTATTTTATTGTTTTGATTGTAAATTTCTCCGGAAGCGTAAATAATTCTGTTTCCTTTTTTTTCTACTGTTCCTTTCCCGGTAAGTATGTCTCCAACTAGAGCAGGGTTGTAATAGCTTATTTTAAATTCGACAGTAGAAACGAGCTTGTTTTCTAGAGCAACAGCACTTAATCCTGCAACTCCAATTACACCATCCATCATAGCAGCAATCATTCCTCCATGTATTGTTGTAGGAGTTGCTAAATGTTTTGGTAAAACTTCCATTTCATAAGAGATAGAACCCGGTTCAAGTATTGTAAGCTTCATTCCATTTTCTTCTCCAAAACGGTTTACTTTATTATATATCTCAATGAGTTTTTTCATGTGAACAAATCAAAAATAATACGGTTAGGGTTGAAAAGCATAACCGTTCATCATTTTGTTAAAATAATTTTAAATCTGTTCTACAGAACCTGCACCGCTAATGTCTTTTTTAACTTTTGGGTTCCCTTTGTACTGCACACTTCCTGCTCCAGAAACTGAAACTTCTAATGTTTTCTTTGCATAAACAACTGCGCTTCCTGCACCTGAAATATCAATTGTAGTGTTTCTAGTTTTTAATTTTTTTGCTTCTAATTCTCCTGCTCCTGAGATATCGATATTAAAATTATCAGCACTTCCTGATAGTGTAGTTTCGCTAGCACCACTTAGGTCAATTTCTAAATTTGTAATGTCAACATTAAGTTTAATGTCTGCAGCACCACTAACACTGATGTCTAGATTTTCTCCGTTAAAGGTTCCTTTATTGTTTAATTCTATTGCACCAGCAGCATCAATATGTTCAAGATCATTTGTTGTAATATATAGTTTTAAAGCTGTGCTATTTCCAATAGGTTCAGAGCTTGAAATAAATAACGTATTGTTTTTAACTTCAGTAATAATTAATTCTAGAAGGTTCTCATCAACTTCTAGTTCAAGTCTTTCTTTTTTGTCTTGATGTATCATTACTTCAAAGCCTCCAGAAATATCTATTTTGTTGAAAGATTCAATGTTTCTCTTCTCTTTAACAACTTTACCGTTACCATCAATTGTATTAATACAAGAATTTAAGGTTAAAGCTATAACTATTAGAAGAAATATTCGTTTAATTTGCATAAGGCTTATTTTTAAGGTTTAAAATTAATTATAAAAAGAAAATTTATGAATATTCTAAGGTTATTTAAAGCAACATTTTTATTAAGTTTAATTGCATTCTTATTTGCGTGTAATACAGATGAGTTAGAGAATAAAATTGCTGACTTGGAAGCTGAAAAGTTGGAAGCAAATGGTAATTTAGAAGGTAAAGAAGCTCTAATAGTTGATTTTATTGGTTCAATGAATGAGATTGAAGCAAACCTTGCTCAAATTAAAGAAAGAGAAAATTTAATTACCACCAGATTTGATAAAGGAAATGTTGAAATGAATGGCAATATGAAGGATCAAATTATGGGAGACATTGATTTGATTAACAACTTGCTATTAGAGAATAAAGATAAGATGGCAGCTTTAAATTCTAAGCTCCGAAAAAACAAAGAGGAGTCTAATTTGAAAATTGTAGAATTGGAAACTATGATTGAAGGATTAGCAGTACGTATGCAAGAAAAAGATGGTGAAATTGCAGAGTTGCATACGCAATTGGCTGAAGCAAATAAACAATTAATGGTTCTATTTGAAGAGTATAACAATAGAATAGAAGAGTTAGGAGATCAAGAAGATGAATTAAATACTGCTTATTATTGTTACGGTTCTGCTAAAGAGTTGAAAGAGCAAGGTGTAATTTCAAAATCAGGTGGATTTATTGGTATCGGAAAAACAGCAAAATTATCTGATGATTTTAATAGAGAGTATTTTACTAAGATTGATATTAGTACGGTAAATGAAATAGAATTAATGAGTAAAAAGGTTAAAATTATTTCAAATCATCCTTCAGAATCTTATAAGATAGAGGGAGAAGATGATAGTGCTGAAAAGCTGTTGATACTTGATTCAGATGCTTTTTGGTCTTCTTCGAAGTATTTGGTAATGGTGGTTGAGAATTAAAATTTAATTCTCTTATTGTTAGGCTTAATTATATCTTAACTCCAATTACACATACATCATCAATCTGTTCTAAATCACCTTTCCATTGCTGAAAGTTTTCATTTAAAAGATTAAGTTGCTTTTGCATAGGGATGCTATTGTTTTTTAGAAGAAGAGATCTAAATTGTTTGTACTTAAATTTCTTGCCCTTTTCACCTCCAAACTGGTCAGCATAACCATCTGTAAATAAATAGATCTTATCATCCTTGAACAGTTGTTGATTGTGATTGGTAAATGGTTTTTTATGAAGGAATTTTCCGATAGGTTGCTTATCAGATTTAATCTCTAAAAGCTCTTCGTTACGTATTAAATACAAAGAATTGTTGGCTCCAGCGTATTGTAACTTATTAGTAGTTAGGTTTAAGGAGCATAAGGCGATATCCATTCCATCACTAATACTAGCTTCACTATGCTCAAATGTTTCTATTACTAGTTCGGTAACTTTGTCTAATATTTTTGCTGGTTCCGAAAGGTTAAATTCTTTTACAGATCTATACAATGCGTTTTGACAAACTACACTTACCATAGCTCCAGGAACTCCGTGGCCTGTACAATCTGCAGCGGCAAATAAAACATTCTCGCCAAAGGTATCCATCCAGTAAAAATCTCCGGCCACAATATCTTTAGGTAAATAAAGTACAAAGCTATCTTTAAGGTATTTTTTAATCACTTTGTCAGAAGGTAGTATTGCTCCTTGAATTCTTTTTGCATACTGAATACTGTCGGTAATATCTCTGTTTTTTGTTTCTATTTGATGTTTTTGGAGCTCTAGTTTTTCATTTACTTTTCTTTTGGATAAATTCCCTCTAATTGATATACCTACAATAATAAACAATAGTAAAAAGCCTATTGAAGATCCTATAATAATTGCATTTTGTTGTGATTTTTGAATTGTAGCGTTGGCTTCTTGTTTTAGAATTTCTTTTTCTTTTTCATCTATCTCATAAAGAGAGTTCATTTCAGCTATTTTATCAGAATTCTCTTCAGAAAATAATTCATTGTTTATTTCATTGTGCAATTTTATGTAGTGGAGAGATTGTTTGAAATCATTTTTTTGTTCGTAGGCAATAGAAATTGCTTTGTAGGTTTCAGCTTTTTCGGCTTCGGCACCTAAGCTTTTAAATATTACAATTGATTTCAATAAATATTCAATGGCTTTATCTGTTTGATGTTGTCTTGTTCTAAGATCTCCTAGTGCTGTATAAATATTAGCTTGTTGCCATTCATTGTTTGTTTTTCTTGCTGCATTTAATGCACTAATTAATTGAATAAAAGCGTCATTAAATTTAGTTTGTTCAATATAGACTTCACCAATATTTCCTTTAGTTAAAGAGATTCCATCATCATCTCCTAACAATCTATAAAGGGCCAGTGATTTATCGTAATAATTTAGGGCTGTTTCATAATCTCCTTGATCTGAGTAAGAATTTGCTAAGTTGTTATAGCACATAGATATTCCTTCTTTATCTTTTTGATTTAAATAGAAGTTTAAAGCTTTGTTTGTGAATTCTATAGCTTCGTTATAATTCCCTAAGTAATAGTGTATAATGCCTATGTTGTTATAAGTTCCACTGATACCATCTTGATCATTATTCTTTTGATATAGTGCTAAGATTTCAAAATTTAATTGTTGAGTTTTAGAGTATCTTCCAGAATATTCATAAGCATCTGCTAGACACGATAAACTGTTAATTTTACCCCATTCATAATTGAGTTCTTCAGATAATTTAAGTGACAACTTACCTTGTTCAATCGCTTTAATAAAATCGTACTCAATGTAAATTCTTGCTATATCTATAATTGCAATAACTTTGTTGGTATCATTTTTTAATGCTTGCTCATAATTAATAAGACTATCTAGTTCATTTGATTTTACTGGGGAGTAAAAAAAACAGAATAAAACTGTACCAATTAAAAGGATCCAAGTTTTTATATGAGATTGCCAAATCATTATTGAAAGATAACTAATTTTTATAGTTATGAGTAATGATCTAGAATATTCTTACACCAATAACACAAACATCATCTACTTGTTCTAAAGTGCCTTTCCATTTTTCGAAATGTTGATGTAGCAATTCTTTTTGGGTGTCTATAGGCTCTTTGTGAACAGACAATAAGAGGTCTTTAAAGGGTTTAGATTTTAATTTTTTGCCTTTTGCTCCCCCAAATTGATCTGGGTAGCCATCAGAAAATATATAAATGGTATCACCTTCGTTTAATTGAATTTTATGATTGGTAAAAGACTTCATCATATCACATTTTCCGATGTGGTATTTATCAGCTTTGTATTCTTCAATACTATTGCTATTGTTTCGAATTATCCATAAAGGATTGTTGGCTCCTGCATAGTTTAATTCTTTGGTTTTTGTGTTTAAAACACAGATAGAAATGTCCATTCCATCTTGCACATTTTCTATACTTTCAGAGAAAGTATCAATTACAATATCTCTTGCTTTTTCTAAAATTAGATTCGGTTCAGTAATTCCGAATTCTTTTACCGATTGGTTAAGTGCATTATGACAAACTACACTTACCATTGCTCCAGGAACCCCATGCCCTGTACAATCAGCAGCTGCAAAAAGCACCACATCTCCATTTACATCCCAACCGTTTGGTTCAGGTAGGAGGTGCATCCAATAAAAATCACCGGCAACAATGTCTTTTGGTTTGTAATAAATAAAAGATTGAGGTAAATTCTTTTTTATCAAGTTCATTGAAGGAAGAATTGCCTGTTGAATTCTCTTTGCATAACTGATACTCGCTTTAATCTCTTCGTTTGAAATTTTTAAGAGTTCATTTTTCTTCTTTGTTATTTTTTCTAATTGATTGACTAATATTCTAAAGTAGGAGATAATAGTGAAACAAAGGAGAAAAACTACTCCTATATAAATATTTCTAAAAAACTCAATTTGTTCTTGTGGGACATCAATTATTGGATCTATTAACCCTTTGGTAGAAAGCACAATGTAAAATACAATAACAACAAGAATGAAAAATGAAATATCCAACCATCTGTTACGAAATATTAATCCAGGAAGTAGAGATAGAGGTAGTAAAAAGAATTCGTTCCCACCTCCATCTGGAACAACATACATCATTGGGACAATAGAAAAAATACAGGCTATAATAAAGTAAATTCGAGAAAACCCAAACCATTTTTTGTAATTAAATAATAGTGTTGAGTTAAGTATTCCTATTTCAATTAATATGTAGGGAACTAATTCAAAACTGTTAAATATAATTTCTATTGGTAAGTAAATTACCATTGCTATGGTAGTAATCGAAATTAATCGATTGATTAAAATAATTTCTCGGAAGTGTTCTAGAGCTTCACCTTTCTGTAGGTTATTTAAACCTATAAATGATATTTTATGCCAGAGCTTTTTAATGTCTTGAAATTTATAAAGAACAAGATACTGTTTTTATTAGATTTTTATTGAGGAAGGATATTTAATAATCATTAAATGAACAATAACCGACATTGAAAAACTAACTAAACGAATAGTAGATATTTTATTTACTAGTTTGTTTTTTAGACAAGAAATTAGCCAGGTTTTTAACAGATTGTTGGTGTCTAGTAACAAAAGGATTGGACTTATCCCAAACATAGCCAGCCAGAACAGAACATATTTTATTTTTGATTGTTTTGTCTATTTGATCTGAAAAGAAAATTTGATGTAGGGTTCCATCATACCAAGCTTTAATGTATGTTCTAAAAGTTTCTATTCCTTGTGTAATAGGTTTTACATATTCATTATCCCAATCTATTGTTTCTCCTTTTAGTTTTTTACTTACCAGTTTCCCTGCAATGATTCCTGATTCGGTAGCAAATGTTACTCCTGATGAAAAGATAGGGTCCAAAAACTCGGTGGAATTACCTGTTAGCACAAATCCTTTACCGTAAAGTTTTTTAACAGCAACAGAATATCCTTCGATATGTACAGGGTCAAATTTTAGTTCTACGTTTTTAAAGCGTTCACTAATTAGTGGTTCATCTGCAATTAAAGCTCTATACTTTTCTTCTAAGTTTCCTTCATATTTATTTAAGAACTCAGGATTTCCAACAAAACCTACAGAAGTATTTCCATTAGAAAAAGGGATGATCCATATCCAAATTTGGGGGTCATGCGCTACAACAACAATTCTATTTCTATCGCTATTGTGAGGCCTGTTTACATCTTTAAATTGAGCAAACAAAGTACTTCTTGCAGGCATAGAGGATGGTGTGCTAAGGTTGAGTAGTTTTGGAATTACTCTGCCGTATCCGCTGGAGTCAATAATAAACTTTGCTTCAATCTTTTTTTCTTTACCATTTTTGTCTAGAACAGTAGTTGTTGAATTAGATCCGTTAAACTGAATATCGGTAACAGTTGTTTGATATTCAATGTCTACCCCCATTGATTCTACTTTGTCTGCAATAACTTTATCAAATTCATCTCTTGGAACTTGCCAAGTCCATTCCGAACCTTTTGTGTACTGTTCAGAAAAGTTAAAATCACACCTGTTTTCACCTTTCAGGAAAGTAGCTCCATTTTTTACTTGAAAGCCTTTTTCTTTTATCGCGTCAAGAACTCCAGCTTCTTCAAAATGATCCATACATCTTGTAAGTAAACTTTCTCCAATTACAAATCTAGGGAATTGTGTTTTTTCTACAACTTTAACTTTAAATCCATTTTTATTAACCATCGATGCAGCCATAGAGCCAGAAGGTCCGGCTCCAATAATTAAAACGTCTACATTCTCTGTTGTCATCAATGTGATTAGTTGTAAAAGAGTCGTAAAAATATAAAATTCATAGTAGGTTATCCCAAACTAACTGTTAATATTATTTATAACTAAGTTTAATTCGGAGCATTGATTTGAGATACTTTTATAAAAAAAAAGAGAAGCTATGAAGAAATTTTATTTATTGACAACAATGTTATTGGTTGTTTTATTTTCGGCTAAGTCTCAAGTGTACCCTAGTACAATAGGTTTAAGAACAAGTGCTGGTAATTATGGTATTGGACCTGAAATTTCTTTTCAACAAGGATTAGGAGATTTAAATAGAGTAGAGGTTGGTGCTGGTTTTTCGACTGATAATAATTTTAATCGTTTAGGAATATCTGGAGCTTTTCATGTTCTTGGAGATATTGAGAGCGGGTTTAGTTGGTTTGCTGGTCCTGGTGCTCAGGTTTGGATGTATTCTTTTAGTGCTGCGATTAATGGAGATCAATTGGTAAGGGATGGTAGTGCTGTTGGAGCAGCTTTAGGTGCTCAAGTTGGTGTTGAATATGATTTTAATGAAGAAGTTGATTTGCCTTTTACAGTAAGTGTAGATTCTAGACCGATGTTTAATTTTGTAAGGGATTATTCTGGTTTCGAATTTACTTTAGGGGTATCAATTCGATATACTTTTTAAATAAATTGGTTAAATTAAAAGGGGAAGTTCTAATTAAAGAATTTCCCCTTTTTGGTTTCAAGTACTAACTGGACTTGATGTGAATTATTTTTAAAGCTTAAACATAATTGGAATTGTATATTGTACACTTACTGCTTTTCCATCTTTTTTACCTGGAGTCCATTTAGGCATTGTTTCAATTACTCGAATAGCTTCTTCATCTAACATAGTATTGACAGGTTTAGGTATTTTAATGTCTTTAATATTGCCTTTAGAATCAATTACAAAGCTCACCAAAACTTTACCCTGAATGTTGTCTTTTTGAGCTTCTTTAGGGTATTTTATGTTCGACATTAAATAATTCATTAAACCCTTTTGACCACCTTTAAACTCTGGCATAACGTCTACTTTTTGATAAACTTTGTTATCGTTATGTTTTTCTAGGGTAAGGCTTTCTATTGGATTTGCCAGCGTCTCTTTGTTGCTTGTTATTATTGCTAACCCTATAACAGGAATAACTAACGCATATTTTAATATGCTCATTCGACTTGATTTTTTTGTTTTCATCATCATAATTCTTTTTTTAATTAATGGTTTAGATTTAAAATTGTTTGCTAATACACTGCAATTCACACCAAGCAGTTGAGCAACAAGAACCGATGAATACTTGTCGGCTTTTTCGGAAGCCAACTTATCCGCAATAAATTCGTGATTACTTTTAACAGAATTGAGTCCCATCCATAAAAATGGGTTCCACCAAAGCAATACCTTACTGATTTCATAAATAATTATATCTAAAGAATGGATTTGTGTAGAATGGATTTGTTCATGGTAAAGAATGGCTTGTCTCTCTTCATTCTTTATCTTTTCTGAAACATGGATAAAAGAAAAGAATGAAAAGGGTTGAATTTCCTTTTGAGTTCCTTTCTTGATTTTAGAAATGGTATTTATCGTTTTGAAGAAATTGTTCAGAAATTGAAATAAAACCTTGACAGAAATCACTCCATAAAAGAATAGAATTAAATCTTTCCAGCTGTAGGTCATTGTTTCTGAAATGGTGTTGTTGTATTCAAAAGTGGGTAACATAATGTGGTATTGAGCGGTTTCGGATATGTTAAAATCTAACAGGGGCAAAAGAAAAGATAGCGGAGCAATTGCTAAAAGGTAAATTCGGTTTGTTTGAAAATTGGTGTTGTTCCGAAATAATCCGAAATAAATCAGATATAATGCTGCATAAATTATTCCTACTTTGAAAATATAAAATAATGTTTCCATCTTACTTGTTTTTAATTTCTTTTAGCAACTCGTCTATTTGGTTGATATCCATTTTATTTTCTTTCATAAAAAAGGAGAGCATAGATTCTGCCGAACCTCCAAAAAAGTTAGACATTAAATTGTTTGTCTTTAAACTTTTGTATTCTTCTTTAGAAATTGAAGGGTAGTATTGATGTGTTTTCCCAAAGGCTTCATAAGCAACAAATTCTTTTTTCTCTAATATTCTAACTATTGTAGATACAGTATTGTATGCAGGCTTGGGTTCTGGGAGTTCTGAAACGATTTCTTTTACAAAACATTTCTCTTTTGCCCATATGATGAGCATAATTTGTTCTTCAGCTTTAGTTAATTCTTTCATACAACAAATGTATAACTAAAATTTTAGTTATACAACTATAAAAATAGTTTAAGGTTGTTTTTATAGTTAAATGTGTTGTAAGAATTGATAAACGGTTATTGATTTTTGAAAATATTATCAGTGTTCCATAAATCTGAAAAGGATAAGGCTCTTGGGCAATGACGGTAGGCTTCATCTACTGTAATTCTTAATCCTTGAATCATTTGAGAGGTTTCATCAGGGTTGAAAACTTCGTTATTTAGACCTAACTTTTCTAGTTCATCAAATGTTAAGAATTGAACAGTTCCATTAACTCTTACCGTTTTGTTGTTTCCGGGAATAAAGAATATTAAACCAGCTTTAGGATTGGATTCGATATTGGAAGTACTTTGTAGTAAACGATTTCCTCTTATGTCTGGCATTAAGAGAGTAGTGTCATTTAAAATTTTTATAAAACCTGGTTTTCCGCCTCTAGGCGAAGAATCACAGTTTCCGCTACTATCTGAGGTAGATAAAACTGCAAAAGGAGATTGCTTGATAAACTCTTTTACATCATCTGCTAAATAATTGAGTACTTTTTTTTGAGCTCTTTCAGAAGGCTCACCATGCTTTTCTCTTATTTTTTGGACTCGTTCAGACATTTTAAGAAGTATTTTGATCAAAGATAAATTAATCTTGGATTAAAAAAAAGCAACCGTTTAGTTGCTTAATTAATATTTCTATTTATATTTGCAACCAATTAGTTGCTAAAACAAATATTAAACTTAATTTTATAGATATGAATGATGTAATCACAAAAGAACAAATCATTAACCATCCGGTTGATAAAGTATGGAATGCTATTTCTAAAGCTGAGGAGATTTCTACTTGGTTTATTAAAGCTGATTTTGAAGCTAAAGCAGGAATGCCTTATACTTTTACAGCAAGCGAAGAACAAGGTTGTATGACCATTACTGGAGAAGTTAAAGAGGCAAGCCCATATACTTTAGTATATACATGGATAGTAGAAAATACGAATGTTGAAACAACTGTGAAATGGGTTTTAGAAGCAGAGGGAGAAGGTACGAAGTTGTTTTTAGAACATTCAGGAATCGCAAATTTTCCTGGAGAATCTGCTATTAAAATGTTTGAAAGTTTTAGTGGAGGTTGGGAACAATGTGTTAACCAATTAAAAGATTATTTAGCTAAATAATGCAAAAGCAAATAGATAAAATATTTAAAGCAATTGCTGACCCTACAAGACGTGAAATTTTACACGCTCTTGTGGTGGCCAGTGTAGCTTTACCTATTACAGAAATTTCTGCTCAATTCGATATTTCTAGGCAAGGGGTAACTAAGCATATTAAAATCTTAGAGGATGCCGATTTAGTCCAAATAAAGAAGAATGGACGAGAACAAATGATTTATCCCAATCCAAAATCATTAAAAACAGTGAGTGATTGGTTAAAGTTTTATGAAAACTTTTGGGACGACACGCTTAAAGGGTTGGTCAGTTATTTGGACAATAAAGCGTAATTATTTTTTCTTCTTCTTCTTCTTCTTGTCGATTAAAACAAAAGAGGAAGCATGAAATTCTTTGTCTTTAAAAGTTCCTTGAATTTCGGCTTTTCTTGTCTTTTTACACATTCCTCCTTCCGGGTCGTGCTCATCTCCATGATCTTGGAGTGTACTTCCTTCAACCCAGTATTTTTTACCTCCATATTGGATAGCGAGTTCACAACCAGATTTAGAATTCATATCAAGCTGACATTGACCACAAGCGGCCAATACTTTGTATGTCTTTACTTTTTCTTGAGCGTTTATTGTTAAGCTGGTTAACATGATTGACGCAATTATTATTAAGTTCTTCATAATTCAAATTTACCAATAATCATTCCAATTTATACGGATTCATAGTCACTCAATTTATCTAGATGGGCTACAGATTGTTTTTCTTCATTAAAGCCAATAACGGATACAAATTTAGCATTTTCAACAATCTCTTCTGGTTTGTATGAGGTTCTAGCATGTAAATCTTGACTATAAGATTCATCATAAGCACTAAGTAATAAAATCAGTTCACCATCACGATTTTTTATTTCTTGGTGTGTTAAATTATAAAGAGGGCTATCATTAGTTATAGGATGAACAACAGTCCAACTAGTAACAAAAAGGCTTATTTTATCTATTTCTAAATCTAAGGGATAAAATTTTCTGGTTTTATTGCCATTTGTTTCCTCAGTTTGAGAATACATCATTTTTGCAGTAACATTTATAAGTTGATTGTTTTTAGGATTAGCTACTCTAGCCATTAAGCCTGTCATTTCCATGTAAGGAGAGATTAACGCATTGTTAGAGAACATTATTTTGGGTTTTGGTTTAGAAAATCTTCCATACAAAAGACCTGTAGAAACTGCAAAACCTAATAATCCTGTGAATGCTTCAAAACTTGCGACTAAACTTATTAATTTTCCTGTTGGATGTAAACCGCCATATCCAACTGTAGTGAGTGTTTGCGCACTAAAATAGAAGGCGTCATAAAACTCATTATTAGCCGTTGTACCTTGTAAATTATCTAATCCAATTATAAGATAGGTTCCGGTAAAAAATAAATTGATAAGAAAGAAACCAGCCATCAAGCAAATAAAAAATGGAATCGTTCCCATGTTTATTAAGGAATGAAACAGGTTGAACCGTTCAAAAAATGTTAAACCTTCTTTTTTAACATTAAACTTTCCGTTTTTTGAAATTAACCGATCACTTTCGTTTCTAGCATTAGAACCGAAACCGGTACTTTTAACTTCTTTAACTTTTTTTTCAGCCATTCTTTTTTCTTAAAGAAACTAAAGTACGTTTTTTCTCAATTGATCTTAATAATTAATTTTGTCAGAACGTATGAATAAGATAAGCCAAGATATAAAGTCTTTTTTAGATGAAAAGGTGGTTGAATACAACCGCCCAAGTTTTATAGAGCCAGATCCGATTTCTATTCCTCATCAATTTAGTTTGAAAGAAGATGTAGAGATTGCAGGGTTTTTAGCCGCTACTATTGGATGGGGGAATAG
This sequence comes from uncultured Flavobacteriales bacterium, assembly GCA_905479915.1. Lineage (GTDB taxonomy): Bacteria > Bacteroidota > Bacteroidia > Flavobacteriales_E > Vicingaceae. Next base: position 16,987 of record CAJQOH010000008.1, on the reverse strand, counting down.
AAAAATGATTGTGAAAAATGCGAACCGTATGGTTCAGTTAATGGGAAATTCTCCTTATGATTTTATTATGGATCATGATGATGTTCAATTGAATCGTTTGAATGGTTTTGTGCACAGAACTTTTAATGCCGAAGATTTTAAATACTTTATAAAGGGTCTTCAAAATATTTATGAGAATCATGATGGAATGGAGACAGTTTTTGAAAAATATCAAACAAACAATTCCATGCAACCAGCAATACATGAATTTAAAAAGGTATTTTTTTCAATTGATCATCCTCATAGAACACAAAAGCATGTAAGTGATCCATATAAAAAGTCTGCAGCAAAAAATATTAATATGTTTAATAGGTTAAATAAGGTAGCGGCTTAATCAAAATGAATTAACTCATCTTCCTTTAGAGTCAGCCTATAACTCTGCATTGGCATTGTTAACGTTTCTTGATTTGCTACCTTTTCCCAATCAATCTCTATTTTATTCGGGTCTAGTTCTTCAACATTATTGACATTGTTAAATATCATACCCGACCATGTGTAGGCAAGGTAATTATTTGTTTGAATCACCAGTTGTTCATCGAACCCTTTATACTTTATGAATAGAACATGATGTGATTTTTCAATATCTTCTTTTTCTTTCACAACATGTTTCACCACAATTTTTTCTACAACCGTATGAACCAAATCTTTCAACTCATCAAAAGATAAGTCCCTATCATATCCTTGGGTAACTTCTTTAAGTATTTTATCACGTTCTGTTTTAAGACTCTCACCAATTTTAATTTCCAATACTTCTATAGTCTCGACTAATGAGCGTTGTTTCTTCTCATTGGTATCTAGTATTTTTATAAATCGCTCTCTTCGGTCAGCTGTTGCTGAAACCAATAATTCATCTGTATTAGCTATTATTGTTTTAATCTTCTCTAAGTCTTTCTTAGATTGTATTAACTTACTTTTCATCACATCAACCTCACCCTCTCTTTCTGGTAGGCTTAAGAGGTAAGTTGTTAAATCCTTTGATTCGAATAAGTGTTTTATTATAAAGGTTTCAAGTTTAGGAATGTTTAATCCTCTTGATTCTGTGCAGTCTGGGTTTGGGTATCTTTTTCCAGTACACTTATATGCGTTATCTCTACCTTTTAATCTTTTTTTACCTATAACTGGTTTTCCACAATGGTGGCAGTATACAAGACCATTTAACAGATAATGGTACTGATTTTTAGGACCAACATTTTTCTTGTTCTGCTCTAGGTTCTCAACAGCCTTAATCCATGTTTCATCAGAAACAATTGGAGGTATCTCAACAATTATGTTCCCAACTCTTTTAATTCCTTTGTAAGATTCATTCTTAATCATGTCGTAGATGACATTCCCCCTCCACCTTACTTCCGATTTTTTAAATGTTCTTTCTGGTTGATACTTATCTGCCTTACGTTTTATATCACCTTCAAATTCATGAAACTTGGTTGGAATGTTTTTCTTATTAAGTTCATTTGATATAGAATATGTCCCCAAACCTCCTAGCGATAACTCATAAATGAGTTCAACCACTTTAGCTTGTTCTGTGTGCTTAATAACAAAACCTTCTTCATCTTTAGTGTAGCCATAAGGTAGTATCCCTCTCACTTTTCCTCTCTCTGCATTTCTCTTTATAGAGTTCTTAACAGCCTTACTTGTCTGGGCAGCGTAATACGCAGAAAAAGCCGACTTCATGGTCGTGCTCATAGCATTGCTAGGTTCGGTCAAATCAATTTCTAAAGTGTTCTCGAAGTACCTAACATTGTTTGCTATTATGATTGAGCAGAACTCCAACCAGAAACTTGTATCACGCTCAATCCTATCTTGGTCATGAGCATAGAATACTGTTATCTTACCCTTTTTAACATCCTCAAGTAATCGCAACATCCCCTCTCTTTTATCTACACTCGTGCCAGATATCCCCTTGTCGATATAGGTGTCGTATTCTAAGTTTAAATATTCAGCGAGTTCTACGCCATGTTTTTTCTGTGTAGCAATAGATGTGTCTTTACCTTCTTTTTTTGCTTTTGAATGTCTACAGTATATTGCTAGCATGGTATAATTATTATGCTTACAAATTTATTGATTCTTATTTAGATTAAATAAGGTAGCATGATATTTATATATAAAAAGATACCATGAATAAAATACAAGACATCGACAACCAAATAAAACTACAGCAGACCAAGCTGAACATCGCCACCGATAATGACCAACGGGTGGCGGCACAAAACAGAATCAAGGTCTTAAGATTTAAACGTGAGATAGAATCTATTAAGGACAAGATTCACCAACTAGAGAGCCTTTAAGCTGATTTGCGATTCTTTTCTATTTGTATCCCTTCCTCGGTTAACTTGTTTCCTAGGATGTCCCAATCATCGTTTCTATGCTTGTCCTTAGCGGTATAGAATACACCAGCTAGTTCATGGTCATACGGTTTAACATCAACTCGACCTATCGGTGCATATTTCTCAATAAAACGGGTAACAGTTTTAGTATCTGCACTCATTCTTAGTACCAGATGGTTGTGGTATCCTTTACGATTAGAGAATGGCTCGGTGGTAAAGAACATTCTACAGTCACCACTGAATGAATATGCCTCAACTTTTTCATATAATTCAGACATAGCTGAAAAGCATCTTTTACTGCTCAATGAATCTTTATAGCTTATGGTGACAAAATAGTCCCATTCTAAAAACGATAGGTGTTGCTCTAATGAATCTGTTCTATGCATACATGCTATGGTGTTACTCAACTGTCTATTCCTATCCAATAGGTCAAATACTATAGGTGATACAAACTCTTCTAAGAAATTCATGTGATACTTGTAAGGCTTCGATTTCATTCTAAACCAATCTATATCTGGTGTTTCTTTAATTATTTTATCTCTTCTTCTTTCTATTGTTCTAGTATGCTTATTAGCTATACTAGCAATCTCTTCTGATGTCATCCATGTTTTTAATTTCATTTTGTATTGTTTTAATAAAGGCACAAGAAGTCCAATACAAGGAGGTTCTTGTTGTTATTTGCTTAAGGTTACTACACAATCCATTGATAGTAAAGTCTCCCGACCCGATTTCTTTCACTTTTGTTCATAACGACTTTTGTCGTGATGCTTGTGGTCCAAAAAATCTGGTCTACTAATTATAAATACATTCAATTGCCGCTGACGACAAAAAAACTTTCATCTATATGTAAGAAAGGTTACTGGATGTGACTTCTGTACCCTTAATTATCCTTCTATTAATGGAGGGAGGGGGTGCTTGCCTCTTTAAATAAATACTAAGAAATGTTACTAAAATGATGATGTCCTCAATATTGGGTCAGCGAATACGTGCTAATGAGGTGCGTTTTGGTACAGATAAAAATAAATTAATTCTCCATCATTATATGAGATATAAAAACTATATTTAATGACTCATAATTCCATACTATGAATAGGATAAAAGAAGTACTTGACGATAAGGGGATTAAGCAAACATGGCTGGCATCCAAGCTGGATAAAAGTTACAACATGGTGAATAGCTATGTTACCAATAAGAGACAACCTAGTGTTGAGGTCTTATACAAGATTGCTGACTTGTTACAAGTGAGTGTGAAAGATTTACTAATAGAGAATAAAGAAACTGAATAGATATATGACGAACGTAAAAGAATCAGCGAATTTTATATGGTCCATTGCGGACCTACTTAGAGGTGACTACAAACAGAGTGACTACGGTAAGATTATCCTACCACTAACAGTATTAAGAAGGTTGGATTGTGTACTGGACAACTCTAAAGCTGAGGTGTTAAAAAAGTTTGAGCAAGTTAAGAGCATGAACATTCAGAACCTTGACCCAATCCTTAACAAAGTAGCTGGATACAACTTCCATAACAGTAGTCAGTTCGATTTTAATAAGCTAATAGCAGACCCTAACAACATTGCTTCGAATCTTAGGAATTACATCAACGGGTTCTCGGAAGATGCTAGAGAGATTATTGAACAATTTGAATTCGACAATCAGATAACTAAACTAGATGACCATAATTTATTGTTTATTGTATTAAAACGATTTCAAGAAATAGACCTTCATCCAGAGAAAGTTTCTAGTATGGATATGGGCTATATGTTTGAAGAAATTATTAGAAAGTTTGCTGAGATATCTAACGAGACTGCTGGGGAGCACTTTACTCCTAGAGAGGTGATTAAATTGATGGTAAATCTATTGTTTATGGATGATAGAGATACACTTACCCAGAAAGGTGTTGTGAAGACCATATACGATTGTTGTGCTGGAACTGGTGGTATGCTTTCGGTAGCAGAAGAATATTTGCAAGAGTTGAATCCAGATGCACGTCTAGAGGTATTTGGACAAGAATTAAATCCAGAATCTTACGCTATCTGTAAATCGGATATGCTAATAAAAGGACAGAACCCTTCCAATATAAAAAGAGCAAACAGCTTAAAGAATAAAGATAGTGAAAAGCAGAAAGCAGACCAGTTTATCAATCATAAGTTTGATTACCTAATTACGAATCCACCCTTTGGTGTGAAGTGGAAAAAAGTAGAAAAAGAAGTAAAAGAGGAACATGAATCTTTAGGTCATGGAGGAAGATATGGTGCTGGATTGCCATCGGTAAGTGATGGTTCTTTTTTATTTTTAATGGGCTTAATGGCAAAGATGAAACCCAAAGAAGAAGGTGGCTCACGCTTAGCAATTGTATTCAATGGCTCACCATTATTCTCTGGGTCACCGAGTAGTAAAAAGAATGAATCTAGTATCCGCCAGTGGTTGATAGAGAATGATATGTTGGAAGCGGTAATTGCCTTACCGAACCAATTATTCTATAATACTGGTATTAGCACTTATATCTGGTTAATAAGCAATAATAAACCAGAAGAAAGAAAAGGAAAAGTTCAACTGATTAACGCAGTTGACCTGTATAAAAAGATGAGTAAATCTCTAGGTGATAAGCGTAACGAGTTGAGCGAGAGCCATATCAATGACATCACTAAACTATACGGTGACTTAATGGAGAGTGACCAGTGCAAGATATTTGATAATAAGGATTTCGGGTACTCTAAGGTAACCGTAGAACGACCATTAAAAGAGAATGGACAAGTGGTGACCGATAAGAAAGGTAACCCTAAACCAGATAGCAGCCTTAGAGATAGTGAGAACATACCTTTGAAAGAAGATATTAATGAGTACATGCAACGTGAGGTGTTGCCGCATGTTCCAGATGCTTGGGTAGACGATAAGAAGACCAATGTGGGGTACGAAATCAACTTCACCAAATACTTCTATGAGTACAAACCATTGAGGTCTTTAGGTGAAATACGTGAAGATATTTTGGCTCTTGAAGAAGAGACTGACGGTTTAATTAAAGAGGTAATCGCTTAGATATGAAGAAATACGACTCATATAAGGATACTAATGTAATTGGTTTCAAGACGGTTCCTAGTCATTGGGATTTGACAAGATTAAAGTTTGTTGCTAACTATGTTAAAACGGGCTCAACACCACCATCCGACAATAAAGAATATTACGAAGGTGGTAACATACCATGGTACGGACCAGGTGACTTTAGTTCTTTAGTTCTAGGTACTTCAAAGAAACATGTAACGCAAAAAGCGGTTCAAGATAAGAAATGTAGAATATACGATAAGGATTCTATTCTTTTGGTGGGGATTGGTGCTACAGTTGGTAAGATTGGCTTAGCTAAAGAAGAGTGTAGTTCTAATCAACAGATTAATGCCATTAGCCTAGATAAAGCGAGAATGATACCATCCTATGCCCTGTACTTTCTTAACTCTATTAAAGAACACATAGTGAGTGAAGCGGATTCCTCTACACTTCCTATTTTTAATCAGACTCAGACTAAAGAACTAAGAATCACAAATCCACCATTAGAAGAACAAGCCCAAATCGCCAACTATCTAGACCTTAAGACTACACAAATAGATGACCTCATCTGTAAAAAAGAAAAGCTGATTGAGTTATTAAAAGAAGAGCGTACTGCAATCATTAACCAAGCAGTTACCAAAGGTCTCGACCCAAATGCTCCGATGAAGGATTCGGGTATTGAATGGTTGGGGGAAATTCCTAAGCATTGGACAAGATATAGGATTGATTGGATTGCAGAAATTACTCGAGGTAACACGGGATTTAAAAGAGATGAACTATTGAACAAGGGGGAATATGTTGCTCTACAATACGGTAAGGTTTATAAAGTTGATATCGTGGATGATTCTTTTAACTTCTTTGTAAATAGTGAGTTTTATAAAGAAAGTCAAGTAGTTTCAAAAGGTGACACCATTTTAGTATCTACATCAGAAACCATGGAAGACCTTGGTCATACCTGTTATTACAATAAGGAGCAAAAAGGATTGATTGGCGGTGAGCAAATCCTTCTGAAACCTAACAGAAAGCTGTTGAATGAGAAATATCTTTATCGCTTTTCTCAGCGTTTTTGCCCAGAGTTAAGGAAGTATGCAAAAGGTTTAAAAGTTTTCAGATATAATACTCATGACTTAAAGAGTTTGTTTATTGCTATTCCAACTGTAGAAGAACAAATTCAAATTGCTGATTACATAGATTCTGAAACGAACAGAATTAGCAATGCTATTCAAAATATGTTCAAAGAAATCGAATTAATGAAAGAATATAAAACAGCATTAATCAGCGAAGTAGTTACTGGAAAAGTTGATGTTAGAGATGAGGTATTAAACTAGATTGTACATGAAGAAAATATTAGGAGCACCTAAAAGCATTAGAGAATTATTTACTGGGGTAAAGTACAGCATACATTATTACCAAAGAGAGTACCAATGGGGTCGTAAACAAATAGAAGAACTTGTAGAAGACTTAACTGGTGAGTTCTTGGATTATTACTCCCCAGACCACGAAAGACAAGAGGTAGAAAAATACGGACATTATTTTATGGGGTCAGTTGTTCTCACAGAAGATGAAAATGCAATTATAGATGGTCAGCAACGACTAACTTCATTGAGTTTGCTTTTACTCTATATTACAAAACACCTTCACGATGAACACGATAAAGCTGAGGTGCTTAATCTAATTTATTCTCAAAAATATGGTAAGACTACTTTTAACATAAACGTAGAAGAAAGAACGCAATGTTTAGAAGCCATAATTGATGATGTTGAGTTTGAGCCAGAAGGTCACCCAGAGAGCGTTCAGAATATTTGGAAAAGATATGGAGACATTGTTAATCTTATGATTGACAACATACCAGAGGGTTCTCTACCGTTCTTTAAGGATTGGTTGATAGATAATGTTCAGTTCATTAAGATTGTTGCTCAAACAGAACAAGATGCCCATAAGATTTTTGTATCAATGAATGATAGAGGTCTAAGTCTTACTGCTGCTGAGATGCTGAAAGGTTTCTTGCTGTCAGAAATTGCAGAAAATGATGAAAGACAAAAGGCTAATGATTTCTGGAAAACAAAAATGTTAGAACTCAAATCATTAGGTAAAGAACAAGAAAGCGATTGTATTAAAACTTGGCTGAGAGCACAATATGCTGATTCTATTAGGGAAAGAAAGAAGAATGCAGTTCCTGGTGATTTTGATATCATTGGTACTGCTTTTCATAAATGGGTAAGAGAGAAATCATCTTTTATAGGACTTAAAAAATCAGCTGACTACAACCAGTTTGTCCAGCAAGAGTTTATTTTGTTTACGAACACCTATGTGAGGATTTTAGAATATGCGAATACCCTAACCGATGGATTTGAACACATCTTTTATAATGCTAACAGAAACTTTACGTTACAACCGTTAATTCTATTGGCTGCTATAGATAAATCAGATACTAAGGAGGTGATAGATTCTAAACTAAGAATCGTTTCATGTTTCTTAGACCAATTTATATCTATTCGAATATTCAACTATAAAACGTTGGATTACTCTGCCATGACCTATGCTATGTTTATGCTGGCAAAGAGAATCAGAAGAAAGTCACCAGCGGAATTGGCTGATATTCTTTCGGAAGAGATTAACACCATGGAATTTAAAATTGATGGTATTGAAGGGTTCTCATTAAATGGGTGGACTAAAAGATACATGTTACATCAGTTAGCAAGACTTACGCATTTCGTAGAAAAACAAAGTGGTAAGGATACTAGGTTTGATGTTTATGTGGATAGGACGATTAAGAACCCTTACGATATAGAACATATCTGGGTAGACCATTATGATAGATATGAATCAGAGTTTGAAACAGAGGAAGAATTCCAACGAACTAGAAATATGTTTGGTGATTTAGTTATTCTTCCCCAAGATATTAACCGCAGTCTAAACGATGATGAGTATTCTAAAAAACTAGAGAAATACTATGGTCAGAACTTGTTAGTGGCTTCATTAAATGAGAATTGTTATACCAACAACCCAAATTTCTTAAGGTTTAAAGAGTCGAACAACTTAAGTTTTAAAAATGAGCCAGACTACACTAAACAGACTATAAAAGAAAGACAAAAACTCTATGAGCAATTAGCAAGACTTATATGGGATGTAAATAAAATTAAAGAATTTGTTATTTAATTATGGCACAAGGAATACATACAGAATTAACATTTGAAGCGGCTATTGAGGCTTCTTTATTGGAACATGGTGGATATGTTCAAGGTCACTCAGATGATTACAATCCTCAGTTGGGATTATTCCCTAAATACATTACTGACTTCATAAAGGAATCACAACCTAAGGAATGGGAGAAAATATCTGGTATTCATAAGGCTGAGGTTGAAACAAAGGTGCTAAATCGATTAATCCGTGAATTGGACTTAAGAGGTACGTTGGATGTATTGCGTAATGGTTTTACAGACTATGGTGTGAAGTTTAAGATGGCTTTCTTTAGACCAGAGAGCACGCTAAATCCAGAGGCTGAGGTGTTATATCAAAAGAACCACCTATCGGTCACCAGACAGCTTTATTACGAGCGTGATGGTAAAAACTCATTAGACATGGTGCTGAGTCTTAATGGTCTTCCGTTATCTACTATAGAATTGAAGAATCAGTTCTCTGGACAGACGGTTAACAATGCTAAGAAACAGTATGTATATGACCGTGAGCCAACAGAGCCGATATTCCATTTTAAGAAGCGTTCTCTAGTTCACTTTGCAGTTGATACTGATGAAGCATTTATGACCACTAGATTAGCTGGTAAGAAGACGAGATATCTACCTTTTAATCTTGGTTATAACAATGGCTCTGGCAACCCACCAAACAAAGATGGATACCGAACAGCCTACCTATGGGAATATGTATGGACCAAGGATAGCTTGTTAGATATTGTTTCTAAGTTCCTTCACCTCAACGTAGAAGAATATGAGTTGAACGGTGTAAAGAAGAAGAAAGAGACAATGATATTTCCACGATACCACCAGATGGATGTGGTACGCAGTTTAACCAAGGATGCAAAGTCTAATGGTGCTGGAACTAATTACCTTATCCAACACTCTGCGGGTTCGGGAAAATCAAATAGTATAGCATGGCTATCTTATAGGTTGTCTAGTTTACACGATGCTTTAAATAATCGGGTATTTGATTCGGTAATTGTTATCACCGACCGTAGAGTACTGGATAGTCAGTTACAAAACACCATCTACCAATTCGAGCATAAGGATGGTGTGGTGATGAAGATTGATAAGGATTCTCAGCAGTTAGCGGATGCAATTACAGCTGGGTCTAACATCATTATCACCACCTTACAGAAGTTTCCATTTATCTTAGACAAGATTGGTGAGATACCTAATCGTAAGTATGCTGTAATCATAGATGAGGCTCACTCATCACAAGGTGGTGAAGCCACTAAGAAGTTAAAAGAGGTGCTATCAGCAAAGACTTTAGAAGAAGCCGAAAAAGAAGAAGTATATTCTGGGCTGGATGATGATGCAGAAGATGAAATCAGAAAATCTATGGAAGCCAGAGGTAAACAAGATAACCTCAGCTTCTTTGCTTTTACTGCAACCCCAAAACCTAAAACCATAGAAGTATTCGGTACACCAGATACTACTGGTACACCTAAACCATTTCACCTATACTCAATGAAACAAGCCATTGAAGAAGGCTTTATTTTGGATGTACTAAAGAATTATACAACATATAAAACTTACTTTAAGTTATCTAAAGAAATTGAGGATGACCCGAATGTAAATAAGAAACAAGCAGCTAGAGCCATTGGTAGGTTCATGTCACTTCATCCTCATAACCTCGCACAGAAAAGTGAGGTAATCATTGAACACTTTAGACAAGTTGTATCTAAAAAGATTGGTGGTAAAGCTAAGGCAATGGTAGTAACCAGTTCTAGGCTTCATGCGGTGCGTTATAAGGAAGAGTTTGACAAGTACATAGCATCTAAAGGCTATACAGATGTTAAGACCTTAGTAGCCTTCTCTGGAAAAGTGATTTATGATAAATACCCAGAAGGAGTAACCGAAGTAGAACTGAATGGTTTTAAAGAAAAAGAACTACCAAAGAAGTTTGCATCTAAAGAATATCAACTATTATTGGTAGCGGATAAATACCAGACTGGATTTGACCAGCCACTACTGCACACCATGTATGTAGATAAAAAATTATCTGGGGTAAAGTGTGTACAGACCTTATCTAGATTAAATAGAATGTGTGCTGGTAAAGAGGATACCTTTGTTTTGGATTTCACTAATGAGACTGAGGATATCCAAAATTCTTTTCAACCTTATTACGAGTTAACTACAGTTGAAGAAACTACTGACCCGAATCACTTATACGACCTTAAGGGTGAGATAGACAAGGCTCATGTAATTTGGGATACTGAGGTGGATTCTTTCTGTAACATCTTCTTTAAATCCATGAAGACCTTATCTGTTAAGGAGCAAGGTAAGCTGAATGCATACATAGACCCAGCAGTGGAGCGTTTTAAGCAGCTACCAGAAGAGAACTCTAAAGAAGATGTAGTTGGCACTGAGATTACCCAAGAGAACTTTAAACATGCTCTACAATCCTTTACCAGACTATATTCTTTCTTAACCCAGATAATGCCTTTTAGTGATGTTGAGTTAGAAAAACTATTTACCTACGGTCGTTTCTTATTAAAGAAGTTACCACGTACTGGTCAACAAGATAGATTTAAGCTGGGTGATGAGGTTTCCTTAGAATATTACAGACTACAAAAGATAGCTGAGAACAACATAGCACTGGAAGACCAAGCTGAATATGGTCTAGATGGTAGTAACGAATCTGGAATCAGAAGTAACAATAAAGATGAAGAAGCAGCACTATCAGAAATTATAGAAGTACTCAACACACGATTCTCTACCGAGTTTAACGATGCGGATAAATTATTCTTCGACCAGATAGAAGCTGAGTTGGTAGCTGATATTAAGCTATCCGAGCAAGCTAAGAACAACTCTATGGCTAATTTTAAGTTCGGCTTCGAAGATGTGTTTATGGATAAGCTAATCGGTCGCATGGACCAAAACCAAGACATCTTCTCCAAGATGATGGATGATAAAGATTTTGGTGGTATGGTGAAGGAGTATATGTTGAAGAAGGTATTTGATAGGTTAAATAAGTAGTATGTTATTTAGAGATAAGTTAGATTCCATAAGAGTACATCTAGAACCAGAGTTTGAAAAATTATTTCAACATGCCTTAAAAAATCAGAGTCACCCATCTGACCTTCTATTAGTTGTTATTAATGGAGGGTTCGAGAAATCTATGGAAGGATTTGAATTGAGTAAGGGTAGAAAAGCGTCACCTTATATCATTGGACCAGGAAGTGCTGGGCTAGCAGATGGTACTCATTATGAGTTTATACATCAATATAGGTCTAAGCTAAGTGAATGGACATACCCAGAATATTTAAAATTACATGAGTGGGATAAAGAGAGAAAAGGTGAAATAGATGAATTACTTAAGGGTGAGCAAATGACCGTTCATCTTGAAAGTATGGTCTATTTAAAAATTTGGGAAGGTGACCATTTTATCAAGACATGGTATGAGTTAGTGCAAATTCTGGAAGGTAATGCTTATGATTGGCATTTTAAAGTTAAATCATCCAGTAGAGGTGAAGGAATAGCTTCTCGACAGCAACTACTGAGAATTCACATTAGAGACAAGATAAAGAAGTATTCGAAACCTGTTTTTGATTCTTTCCAGTTAGCTTATAAAACTCAAATTAGAAATAGTATTGCACACTCTAATTTTTCTTTTCTTGGTCGTAATATGCACCCTAACAACTTCATTGATGGTGACCTATCACATCAATTGCACAACCTCCCATTTGATGAATGGGTAGATATGTTTCATACTACCATCATGTTGCATAATTTCTATATCTGGCTTAAGAATAAAATTAATCGACACTATGGTGGAATGTTTCTTAAAGATGGGAAACCAGTCGAAATTAGAATTACAAAGGACAATGGAGATGTTACTTATACTGACGTAATTTATCGTCCAGAATTTGATGATTGGAAGTTTAGGTAACGAGATTTTTCTTAACCTTTTGAACAGTTCTTGTGCTCTTGCCAACAAGGGTAGCAGTTTCTCTAATACTTCTACCTTTGTTTAGGTATTTCACAACATCCTTGTGCTTATCTAATAGATTTTCTTTACTCATGCCTTCACCCTTAATACGACCAACCCTTCCACCAGAAGCTAAATATTTCTTGTACCCCGATGCCAATCTTTGTTGAATTGCAGAGCGTTCTGCACGACTGAATTCAGCCAACATTGTTACCATCATCTGAGCCATTGGATTTATAGTTCCATCTTCATTTAAAGTTTCTATGCTGTAATTCAGCACGTATAAAGAAACGCCTTGCGAATGGAACAACTCCAAAGATTTTAAAACCTCAAGTGTATTTCTTCCTAGTCTTGAAAGTTCCCAGATAAGAACTTTGTCTATTTTTTTGGTGTTAATTAAATTAACTAATCCAGTTAATGCTTCTCTATCTTCATTTTTAGCAGCACCAGAAATCTTTTCATTGAATTCACCAACAACTTCATAACTCATGCTATCAGCATATTTTCTTAAATCAGTTATTTGTCGAGAGTAGGATTGTGAATCTTTTGATACACGAGTTAGAATAGCAACTTTCATAATTATTTGTTTGATGAATCAAATATACGAAACGTATTACTTATATCCAAAGGATTAAAGTACTACGTTTTAAGCGTATTATTTTAATGGTATTAAAGAAAAAAGTACCACACTTTTAAAGTACCACGTTTTTATAGGTTAAAACTTTTCGAATACTCCAAGACCGAACAAAGCAAAATCATACTTAACTGGGTCAACAGAATCTAATACCCTTAAATTAGCATCCAACTCATTTAATGCTTTAGCATCGTTCTGTTTTCTGGTAAGTAAACCAAACTGTCTAGCCACGTTACCAGAGTGAACATCTAATGGACACGATAAGATAGAAGGTGATATATTCTTCCAGATGCCAAAGTCAACTCCGTTGTTATCTTGTCTACAGAACCACCTAAGCATCATATTTATCCTTTTGGATGAACTACCCTTTGATGGGTCACTCACATGTTTAGTAGTTCTATCTGGGTGGTCTATTGAAAAGAATAATCTTTTGAATTCTGTTATCGCTGGTAACATACTGTCCGTTGAGGTATGTGATGAGAAAACTTTCTCCATCCCACCATGATTCTTATAAATATTATTAAGTGCTTTGATGAAGTAACTGAAATCTATACTGTTAAAAGTTCTATGAACAAACCCATCTAATCGTTCTAGTTGGTCATCATTATAAGACATAACAAAATCATAAGGAGAGTTACCCATCATCTCCATCATTTGCTGAGCATTCTTAATTATCATCTTTCGGTTACCCCATGCGATGGTCGCAGCTAGGAAGCCAGATATTTCGATATCCTCTTTCAGTTGGTATTGATGAGGTATCTGAATTGGGTCACTACCAATAAAGTCTGGTGTGTTGTATTTTATTACCTTCTCATCGAGGAAATCTTTTAATTCTTTATCTATAACTTTACTCATCGTGTACAAAGTTAGTTATAACATAATAAATTAATCTACTACCTTAATTATCCGTAGTTACATGTTTTTACGTTGGATGGTAAGAAACGATAATACAGGCGTAGATTTTGGATTGTGGAAATCTATTTCTCCTGCCAATTTATCTTGTCCTTTAGATGTACATTCAGGAAATGTAGCAAGGAAATTAGGGTTACTTCATAGAAAACAAAATGATGATAAGGCGGTAACAGAATTGGATTTAAGTTTAAGGGATCTAGATCCAAAGGATCCAGTAAAATATGATTTCGCTTTATTTGGTTTAGGGGTATTTGAAGGCTTTTAGAATAGCTCATCTAGATTTCTTAGTTTTATCTTTATGAAAGAAGATGATATTGAATTTGGTTCTCGCTATAATGCTAGAAAGAGTTCTGATAATAACGATGGTTTAATTAAATTAATTGTTGCCATATCGATTATGGTTGGTGTCTTGTATTGGGCATTTCAAGATGTTGAAATGCCAACAGAAACTGAATTAACGGAAGCTGAGTATGTTGAAGATATTTTTGTTGAAGAGGAATTGGAAGATGTTGAGGCAGAAATAATAGCTGTTGATGTAGAGGAGAAAGAACAACCAATGGATTTCTATTACAATATAGCACTCGAAAGAGAAGCTGATAAAGATTATCAAGGCGCTGTTGAAGATTATGAGAAAACTATTTCAATGGCAAAAAAGTACAGTGCTGAGATGTGGAATTCTTTAAATAACGTTGGAATTATTAGGGCTCAGCAGTTTAAAGATTATAAGAATGCGATGAAAGATTTTAATAGAATTATTGCTATTGAAACCAATCGTTATGATGGAGAAATTATAGAAACAAGGCTAGAAGCAGGCTACACCAATAGAGCTTATGTAAAAAAGATGCAAGGTAATGTAGAGGGAGCATGTGATGATTTGTATGAAGCTTTAGGGCTTGGAATTGAAAGCTCTGTGAGTTTTATTGAAAAACAGATTGATAAGAATTGCTTATAGATTTACACTCTTACACCTATAACACAAACATCATCAATTTGTTCAAGGTTTCCTTTCCATTCTTCAAAAGTAGTATCGAGTATGTTTTTTTGCTCTTCCATCGATTTAGAAGAGATTGATATTAATAATTCTTTAAAACGTTTATACATGAATTTTTTTCCTTTTTCTCCACCAAATTGGTCTGCATAACCATCAGAGAAAGTATAGATAACATCGTTTTTTTGAAGTTCTATGGTGTGTAATGTAAAAGGCTTTTCATTGATGTGATTTCCTACTGGTTGTTTGTCGCCTTTAATCTCGATGACCTCACCAGATCGAATAATGTATAGGGGGTTATTAGCCCCAGTAAATTGCAACGTATTTGTTTTAAAGTTTATAGAACATAATGTTATGTCCATTCCATCTTTTACATCATCATCCTTAGAGCTAAATCTTTCTTTTACCAAATTACGGGTCATTTCAAGAATCTTAGCCGGATTTATTGTTTGTAATTCTTTAATACTCTGATTTAGAGAGTTTGAACAAACAACACTTACCATAGCTCCAGGAACACCATGACCTGTGCAATCTGCCGTTGCATAAAGTACCTCATCATTTAGTACCTGCATCCAGTAAAAATCTCCAGCAACAATATCTTTGGGTTTGTATAAAGTGAAAGAGTTCGGTAAATATTTTTTAAAATAATCTGAAGCAGGAAGTATAGCTGATTGAATGCGTTGTGCGTAATTAATGCTGTCTGTAATTTCTTGATTCTTTTCCTCTAACATCATTTTTTGAGCACTAACTTTATTGTTTAATTTCTTAACTCTTAGTAAGACAATTATTATTGAAATAATAATGAGTATACTGAGTATAACGACAAAAATGAGTTGAGAAATTTTGGATTTTGCTTCTAGTATCTGAACTTGTTCATTCTTTAATTCTAGTTCTTTTTGAGCAATAATTTTTTCTTTTTCTGTTAGTTTAAGTTGGGATTCAATTTCATTGACTTTGTTTATTCTTTCTAGATTGTAGATCTCTTTTTCAATCTCATCATTTATTTTATCCAAATTGAAAGCCTTTGAATAGTTTCCTAAAATTTCGTACAAAGTGATTAGGGTGATATGAGCTTCATTACTTTCATGCAATAGGTTGTTTTCTGTTGCTTTTTCAATACTCATGATCAAATACTTCTCAGCATTTTTATAATCTTTCATATCTAAATATGTACCTGCAATAGACTTGTAACAACTTGTTTCGCTGTCAACCATATCGTTTTCTTTAGCAATTACAATAGCTTTCTTAAAAGCGTCTATTGAGGCATTGAAATCTCTTACATGCTGATAATAGAGACCAAAGTTTTGGTACATGAAGTATTTACTTGTTTCTTTCATTCTGCTTTCAGCACGTTTCAATTTCACCATATAAATAAAAGCAGTGTCTGGTTCATTGTTCATCAAGTAGTCATATGACAAGTTAATGAGTGAAGAAATTTGACCGTTAGTATCATTTGCTAAGGTGTATAGCTCAAGAGATTTTTTAGAGTGAATAAACCCGTTTTCAGCATCAGAAATTCTAAATAATAAAATACTTTTTAGGGAATGCGATTTTGCAGCTCCCGATAGATTGTTGTTTAATTCAAAGATGTTGAGGGCTTCATTGATCAGTTTAATCGATTTATCAAAATTTGCTTTTAAGAGATAGTAGCGACCTATACCCATTTTGGCCTCTCCTAGTTCATCAGAGTTGGTTCCTTTTAACTCTTTTGCAATACTGTCAAAAATTAAATAAGAGGAATTTGGATTGGAGTAGTATAGTTTATTGGCATCATCTAAACGTATTCTATGACTAAACCAAGTTTTTACAGACTATTCTAGATTCTTTTTCCTTCCGCCTCCCTTCGGGTCGTTGGATCATTTTAATTTTATGTGAAAACAAGTTTCACATAAAATTAAAACGTACCTCTTCCCTAAGCAT
>CAJQOH010000007.1 GCA_905479915.1 uncultured Flavobacteriales bacterium | reverse complement strand
AGAAGCAAAAGAGAAGGAGCGATTGGCTGAAGAATTAAGAGCAAAAGAAGCTTTGGCAAAACAGGAAGAAGAAAGAAAAGCGCAAGAAGCAATAGCTGCGGCAAAGAAGTTGGAAGAAGAGAAGTTAGCAGAAGAAAAAGCGAAGCAAGAGTTGTTGGCAAAACAAGCAGTAGAAGCAAAAGAGAAGGAGCGATTGGCTGAAGAATTAAGAGCAAAAGAAGCTTTGGCAAAACAGGAAGAAGAAAGAAAAGCGCAAGAAGCAATAGCTGCGGCAAAGAAGTTGGAAGAAGAGAAGTTAGCAGAAGAAAAGGCGAAGCAAGAGTTGTTGGCAAAACAAGCAGCAGAAGCAAAAGAGAAGGAACGATTAGCTGAAGAATTAAGAGCAAAAGAAGCTTTGGCAAAACGAGAAGAAGAAAGAATAGCGCAAGAAGCATTAGCAGCGGCAAAGAAGTTGGAAGAAGAGAAGTTAGCAGAAGAAAAAGCGAAGCAAGAGTTATTGGCACAACAAGCAGCAGAAGCAAAAAAGAAGGAACGATTAGCTGAAGAATTAAGAGCAAAAGAAGCTTTGGCAAAACGAGAAGAAGAAAGAATAGCGCAAGAAGCATTAGCAGCGGCAAAGAAGTTAGCTGAAGAAAAGGCTAAACAGGAGTTGTTAGCACAACAAGCAGCAGAAGCAAAAGAAAAGGAAGTGGCAGCTCAATCAACTAAAAAGTATACCGTTCAATTGTTGTCTTTATCTAACTTTTCTCAAGAACGATTAAATACATTTTGTAAAAAGTACAAATTACCAGTTAGTAGTGTTACCAAAAGAAAGGTTGGAACAGCAATGAAAATTACGTATGGTGAGGTTAGTTCTATTCAAGAAGCTAAAAGTATTCAAGCAGAATTAAGGCAAAACCATGGTATTAAGGAGTCTTTTATTACCAAAGTGCAATAGGTATAGGTTAAATGATTTATTGATTTTGGCTATTATTTAATAATAAGATTGGTCCATCCAATCTGTCTATTTTATTTAAATGCATGATTGGAATACATTTAGCTCAAATGAATTTCTGTTGATAGCATGTTTGGTTCTATTTGGTTTTTCTGAGAAAAGTTTTTTCTTGAAAAAACTTCGTTTTTCGTTCGAATAATTTTTCTTGTTATTTTCTTGAATTTTTGTGATTTGCTCAATTTCTTTATGCAAATTGCTAGTAGTGCCGTACTTATAATCATACATCTTTTTTTTGTAATAGTTTATTTTCATTTCTTAAGAATTTACCTTACAAAAATATCTTGTGGCTATAGGATTGAAGTCACGCAATCATTAAGATTTTGTTATAGATTGACGGTATAGTTTAATTAAAAGTTATGCCCTCATTATCAAAAGTTTACTTGAAAATAGAGATTGTTGTAACAGTGGAAGATGTTATGTGAGAAATGAGCTAGAAGGTATTCTTAAAATGGTCTTTTATTTAGATAATGAAATGATAAAGAATTTAATTAAGTTATTTGAGCTTACTTAAAAATAGTAGTTTTATACATATGAGATTAGCTGCTGTTGATATAGGGTCTAATGCTGTAAGGTTATTGTTTTGTGATGTATATCCTTATCAAAACAGTTTTGTGATTAAGAAAACCTCATTGGTAAGGTTGCCAATTCGGCTTGGTGAAGATGTATTCTTAAAACAGACTATTTCTAAGAATAATAAAGAAAAACTCATCAATACCATTGAGGCTTTTAAAAAGTTAAATGACGTTTATGATGTTGTTGATTATCGGGTATGTGCTACTTCAGCAATGCGAAGTGCAGAGAATGGTGCAGAAATTATTAAAACGATAAAGAAGCATACCGATATAGAGATTGAACTGTTAAGTGGTGAAGATGAAGCGGAGTTAATTTATCAGACTCATGTGGCTGATCAAATAGATAGTAATGGTACCTTTTTGTATATCGATGTTGGTGGGGGGAGTACAGAGGTTACAATTTTTTCTAAGGGTGAAAAAAAGATTTCAAGTTCATTTAAAATTGGTACGTTACGATTGAAATATGATTTAGTGCATGATGATACTTGGGATGATTTTTATGGTTGGATTAAAAAAGCACAAAAAAATTATAGCCCTTCTTTAATCATTGCCACAGGAGGAAATATTAATAAGCTTTACAAGTTGTGTGGATTAAAAGATTATATGCTTTTTAAGAAAGCAGACCTTAAACGTATGTCTAAGTTTTTGAATAAGTATTCTGTAGATCAGCGTGTTAAAAAGTTGGGGCTTAAGCCCGATAGAGCTGATGTAATTACTCATGCAGCAAAAATTTACTTAACGGCAATGAAAGCTAGTTCAATTGATGAACTGTTTGTTCCTAAAGTGGGTCTTGCTGATGGTATTATTCATGAACTGTATGCTAAACAAAAAAAGAAGTTACTCTAAGCTCTAGAGTAGTTTTAATGAAGATGTTTTTTTAAGAGTGCTAAACTCAGGTTTAATTTTTCTTTTGCGGTGTTATATTTCTTTTGATCAATTAAAACTGAGGCTATTCCACTATAGCTGATAGCTATATTTTCTTCAGAGCTGTTTAGATTATTTTTATCATTTAGGATGGCCTTTTCATACAATTCTATTGCTCTACTATGCTGATTTAACTTATGGTAAACCTCACCCATTCTGTTTAAAACAGTAGATCTAAGCTGGTTTAAACCTAACGTATCCATGATTGCTAAAGCTTCGCTAAAATGAGTTAATGCTTTTTCAAATTCATTATTTGCTAAGTAAATAATGCCAATGTTTGCGATTGTTTTTGCTCTCCCTGATTTATTACCAGTTTTGGTGTAGATAACGCTTGCCTTATTGTAATATTCAACAGCTAATGCACCGTTTCCTCTCATGTCTAATGCTATTCCTTGATTCAAAAGAGCTTGAGCCATTACAGTCTGAAGCTGTTGTTCTTCGGCAAATTTATAAGCCACACCTGCTAAATAAAAGGAACTATCTGGGCTTATTGTATTTACATTTTTACTAAGCTCAAGTAAGGCACTTAGTCTGATTGAATTTTCCAAACTCTCATTGCTCCATGCATTCCAAAGTGAATCAGAAGTAACCTGTCCAATTGCAATAACCGGAAGCAATAATAATATGAGTAAGCGTTTTTTCAATCTAATTAGATGATTTTGAAACGAAGATAAGGATAAATTAAAAACCCTTACATCGGTGTAAAGGTTTTCAGTAGCAGAAACAAGAAAATCGGTAACGAACCCTGTACCAAAAAGAAACCCTCCGAAAATTTTTCACTATTTACGGAGGGTTTGAAATCTTAAAAGTTGCCCGACTAGGGCTCGAACCTAGACTCTTCTGTACCAAAAACAGACGTGTTGCCAGTTACACCATCGGGCAGTATCAAACCTATTAGGCTGATAAGGACGGCAAATGTAATATTTTTTTTATTTCTGCAAAACAAAAAAGCTAAAACAATTTTTAACAATGATTAACATCCTTTAACGGGAATATCTTTAGAATTTCATATTTTCGTAGCTTATAAAAAATAGACACATGGATTTTAAAAAATTAAACAACATAATTGGCTGGGCAGTATGGTTGATAGCAACTTTCGTTTATGTTTCTACAATTGAATCTACAGCAAGTTTTTGGGATTGTGGTGAATTTATTGCAACGGCTTATAACTTAGAAGTTGGACATCCACCAGGAGCACCTCTTTTTATGTTGATAGGTCGATTTTTTACCATGTTTGGTTCTGGAGAGTCTGCAGGATATGCGATGAATGTGTTGTCTGCACTGAGTAGTTCATTTACGATTTTGTTTTTATATTGGACCATTACCAGAGTAGTAGGTAAATTAGCGAGAAAATCAGGTGAAATAACAGAAAGTAAAAACATCGCCATTTTAGGAGCTGGAGTAGTTGGAGCCTTAGCTTATACTTTCTCAGATTCTTTTTGGTTTTCAGCAGTAGAGGCTGAAGTTTATGCAATGTCATCTTTGTTTACTGCTTTAGTTTTCTGGGCTATTTTGAAATGGGAAGCTGTAGCTGGAGAGAAACACAGTACACGATGGATCGTATTTATTGCTTACTTAGTTGGTCTTTCTATTGGAGTCCATTTACTGAACTTATTGGCAATACCTGCAATGGTATTCTTGTATTATTTCAAGACAAGAGAACTGAATGCAAAAAACTTTTTTATTGCAGGAGCTTATTCTGTTTTAGTATTAGGAATAGTTCAGTTTGCAATAATTCCTGGAACAGTTAAGGTTGGAGCAATGTTTGAATTGTTCTTTGTTAATAAGATGGGAATGGGGTTCCATTCAGGATTACTGATTTTTATATTCACTTTAATGGCTGCATTATCAGCAGGTCTTTATTACACTCAAAAAAATGGAAAGGTAGTATGGAATACAATCATACTGTGTGGTACAGTTATATTGATAGGGTATTCTACCTATGCTGTAATTATGGTAAGGTCAGCAGCAAATCCTCCAATGGATGAAAACAATCCTGAAAACGCATTTAGTTTATTGTCTTATTTAAATCGTGAACAATATGGTTCAGCACCTTTCCTAACAGGTCAGTATTATAGTACTCCTTTAGATGCAAGAGAGCCGTATAAAGAAGGAAATCCTGTTTATTTTCAAGATAGAGTAGACGGTAAGTATGTTCAGACTAATGAAGGGGAGAAAAATAAACCAAACTACGATGAAAAGACTTCAGGGTTTTTACCTCGTATGTGGAGCTCTCAAGCCAATCATAAACAACATTATGAGATGTGGAGTGGTGGCGTTAAAGGGAAAAATAAACGTGCCTCTAATGGTGAAACAGTAAAGGTGCCTACCTTAAGTGAGAACTTGGCATTTTTATTTAACTACCAATGGGGACACCTGTACTTTAGGTACTTTATGTGGAACTTTGCCGGTAGACAAAATGATGTTCAAGGCTTAAAGCCAAATGATATTACTAGTGGTAACTGGATGACAGGTATACCACCTTTAGATGCTATTCGATTAGGGTCTCAAGACAAACTTCCTAAAAGTATAACAGAAAATGCGGGCCATAATAAATATTATTTATTGCCATTTTTATTAGGATTGATTGGGTTGATCTTTCAGTTCTATAGAGATCCAAAAGATTTTCTTGTTATCGGGTTGCTGTTCTTTTTTACAGGGATGATGATTAACTTTTACCTGAATCAGCCTTCTCCACAGCCAAGAGAAAGAGATTACGCTTACGTAGGTTCTTTTTATGTGTTTGCAATATGGATAGGTGTTGGAGTATATGCTTTATATGATCTTTTAAGCAAAAAGATGCCTAAAACGATTAGTGCCGTTGCTGTATCTGTAGGATGTTTAATTCTTGTACCTACAATAATGGCTAGCGAAAACTGGGATGATCACAACCGTAATGGGGTGTATACAGGAAGTGATTTTGCTAAGAATTATTTAAATTCTTGTGCACCAAATGCCATCTTGTTTACCAATGGAGATAACGATACTTTCCCTTTATGGTATGCTCAAGAGGTATTGCATTACCGTACTGATGTTAGAGTAGTTAACTTAAGTTTATTGAATACTGATTGGTATATCGATCAAATGAGAAGAAAAGCTTGGGATGCTGATGGAATTCCTCAAAGAATACCAGAAGCAAAATTAAGACAAGGAACAAATGATTATGTACCTATTTATGAAAGACCAGAAGTAACTGGTTTTAGAGATGTGGACGAAATTATTGGGTTTGTTATGGACGATACTCCTAAATCAAAGGTTGGGGTTGGACAAGGAAGAAAGCAGGTAGATTACATACCTTCTAAAAACTTTAAAATATCAGTTGATAAACAAAAAGTATTGGCAAATGGAACGGTATCTCAAGATAGAGCAGATAGAATTGTAGATAATGTTGAATGGACCGTTAACAAGTCTTACATTATGAAAAATGATTTGATCATTCTTGATATTTTAGCTGCTAATGATTGGGAGAGACCAGTTTATTTTGCAATTACAACTGGATCTGGAAGTTATTTAGGATTAACAGACTATTTTCAATTAGAAGGATTGGCTTATCGTTTAGTTCCTTATAAGGCTCAAAGTTTTGATGGACAAACTGGAGAAGTAAATACTGAAATTATGTATAAGAATTTAATGACAGCATTCCAATGGGGAGGAATGAGAGAGAGTGATTTATACATGAATGAAAACAACAGAAGAATGTGTATGAACTTCAGAAATAACTTTGCACGTTTATCTGGTGAGTTTATTAGACTTGGCCAAAAAGAGAAAGCGATTGAAGTTTTAGATGAATGTATAGAAGCAATTCCTGAACGAAATGTTCCTTACAATTACTTTGTGCTTTCTATTGCAGAAAATTATTATAAGCTTGGAGAGTATGAAAAAGGAAATAAAATCATTAGAAGTTTAGTAGATCGTTATGAAGATGATTTGAGGTTCTATGTTTCTTTAAAAGGAGATGATAAGAAATCGGTTAAAGAAGAGTCTGATAGAGCTAAATATATTCTTCAACAAATTATAATGATGACGAACGAACGATATAAAGAAGCGGGAATGGAAGAAGGGATGAAAGATCGTTTCACAAGTATCAATACCCTTTTGATGAGCGGTATGTAAGAAGATTTATAGCAATAAAAATCCCGAAAAGATATTTCTTTTCGGGATTTTTTTTATGCTAAAAACAGAGAGAATTAATTCGAATGCTTGTTTTTTTCATCTTGTAATTTTCTCATTGTTTCTTGTTCTTTGATAAGTGCTTTCTTTCTAAAAGCTTCAAATTCAAGATTTACTTTTTCTAAATCAGTAAGCGATTTTTGTGTAACCACATTGCTTTTCTTAAAAAGGAAAATAAAGGCAAGCAAGCCAATAGAAAGTGATGCGATAATTAACCAAACAATGCTATTGTAACCGGTTTTACTAAGTGGTATTCCAACAAAAGAAATGCTGTCTACATCTTGAGCTATTGTTTCAACCTCACCTTGAAGTGTTTGTACTTCTGACTTTAATTTTGAAATTTCGTTTTGAGCTGTTGAAGTAGAATTGTTTACACTAGATAAATTTTGTTGAATAGATTTAATAGAGTCTAAAGCATGGCTTTTAACCTTTAAAATAGATGTCTTTCTAATTAATTGAAACTCTTTAAAACTCGTAGACTTATTGATAATGTAATCGAACTGTTGTTCTATAGTTCCTGAGTCTAATTCTGGTTGTGCAACATTGTTGTTTTGACCAACAAGACTTGTTGATGTTAATAGTGAAATGGTTAAAACAAGGTGAGTTACTTTTTTCATTTTTATTGTTTTAAATACAATTCGAGTAAACTACTCAATAATCGGTGGCATTGCCACTTATTTTTTTCGCATAAATATTTGAATAGGAACACCAGAGAAATTGAATTTCTCTCTTAATTTGTTTTCTAAGAAACGTTTGTAAGGATCTTTTACATATTGCGGTAAATTGCAAAAGAATGCAAAAGAAGGAGCGTGAGTAGGCAGTTGGGTAACAAACTTAATCTTAATCCATTTTCCTTTTAAAGCTGGAGGAGGGTTTTTATTGACTACCTCTAGCATTGTTTCATTTAGTTTTGAAGTAGGTATTTTTCGTGTTCTATTTTCATATACTTGAACAACCTCTTCTAAAGCCTTATGTATTCTTTGTTTGTTTTGAACCGAAGTAAAAACAATTGGGACATCTGTAAAAGGAGCAATCTTTTTTCTAATGGCTTCCTCAAAAGCTTTTGCAGTATTTGTTTCTTTGTCAACTAAATCCCATTTGTTCACTAAAATAACAACACCTTTTTTGTTTTTGATGGCTAAGTTAAAGATGTTCATGTCTTGCGCCATCATACCATCTAAAGCTTCAATAAGTAAAACACATACATCAGCATTTTCTATGGCTCTAACAGAACGCATAACAGAGTAAAATTCAATGTCTTCATTTACTTTACCTTTTTTACGAATTCCTGCAGTATCAATTAGTTTTAAATCAAAACCAAATGCATTGTAGTGAGTTGTAATAGAATCTCTTGTAGTTCCTGAAATATCTGTAACAATATTTCTTTCCTCTCCAATTAAAGCATTTAAAAGGGATGATTTACCAACGTTTGGTCTTCCAACAATAGCAAGTCTAGGAATACCATCGTCATCATTGTCTTCAGGAACCTCTTCTAAGTTGTTGACAACCTCGTCTAATAAATCTCCAGTTCCGCTTCCGTTAATTGCAGAAACGTTAAATATTTCGTCAGCAATTCCTAAGCCATAAAAAGCACTTGATTCAGGAATCCTATCATGATTGTCTACTTTGTTAGAAACAAAAAGTACTTTTTTGTTAGACCTTCTTAAAAGGTTAGCCACAGTTTGATCTAGATCCGTAACACCGGCTGTAACATCAGCAACAAATATAATTAGGTCACATTCTTCAATAGAAATAACAACTTGTTTTCTGATCTCATCTTCAAAAATATCATCAGAACCTTTGATGTACCCTCCAGTATCAATTAGTGTGAACTCTGTTCCATTCCAATCTACCTTACCATAATGTCTATCACGTGTTACTCCACTAGCTTCATCAACTATGGCACTACGTGATTCAGTTAACCTATTGAATAAGGTTGATTTTCCAACATTTGGTCTTCCTACTATTGCTACTATATTTCCCATAAGAGGCGGCTAAATTACCTAAAACTTATTTGTTTAGGTATCCAAAACGTTTTAATTGTGCTTCGTTGTTTCTCCAGTCCTTATTTACTTTTACATAAAGTTCTAAGAATACTTTTTTATCAAAGAATTTTTCCATGTCAATACGAGCTTGTGTTCCTACCTTTTTAAGCGGTTTTCCTTGGTGCCCGATAATAATTCCTTTTTGAGAATCTCTAATTACCATAATTACTGCTCTAATTCTGATAATCTTCTCTTCCTCTTTAAACGATTCTACTTCAACTTCACACGAGTAAGGGATCTCTTTTTTGTAATTCATCAGAATTTTTTCTCTGATAATTTCACAAACAAAGAATTTTTCTGGTTTATCAGTTAACGTATCCTTATCGTAATAAGGCGGTGATTCTGGTAATGCAGCTTTAATTTCCATTACAACCTGATCTACATTGAACTTATGCAGGGCTGAAACAGGAAATACTTTAGCATTGGGAACTTTATCGCTCCAAAATTTTACTTTTTCTTCTAAAAATTCTTGCTCTATCTCATCTATCTTGTTGATGATTAAAATAACTGGGGTGTCCGTTTTTTGAACTTTCTCTAGAATTTTAGGGTCTTTAAATTCTTTTTCTTGGGCTTCAACCATTACCAGTAAAACATCAGCATCAGAAATGGCCATGTTTACAAAGGTCATCATCCCTTCATGCATTTTGTAGGCCGGATCGATAATTCCTGGAGTATCAGAGAATACCATTTGGGAATCTTCATCATTCACCATACCTAATATACGATGGCGTGTAGTTTGAGCTTTAGATGTGATGATCGATAAGCGTTCACCAACCAAAACATTCATTAGTGTAGATTTACCAACGTTTGGAGCTCCAATTATATTTACAAAACCTGCTTTATGCATTATTTTAAGTTTTTTTATTGGTGCAAAGAAACAGAATATTGTTTGAACACCCACTACCTAATTCGTCATTCTGTGCTAGATCCAGAATCTTATTTTTAGATAATTATTTTTTTAAAAAAGTTCTTTTAAATATCGTGAGGAATAGCAGTTGGTAGCTCATCGGGTTCATATCCGCCAGCTGGCGGACGTAGTTCGAGTTTGACAATTATTATTAGTTTTAAAATATGTTTAAAGTGTATGTTTTATATTCTGTAAATTTTGATAAAATTTATATTGGGTATACTTCTGATATTGAGCAGCGATTATTGTCTCATAATGAGTTCGCAACGAAAGGTTATACACTAAGGTTTAGACCTTGGGAATTACTTTATACAGAATCTTATGAGATAAAAAAAGATGCAATGAGAAGAGAGAAGGCTTTAAAGTCTGCAAGAGGGCGAAAATGGATATGGAAAAAACTTGTTGAAGACTATAAAAATAACGTAAATAGTTAGGTAGAGTAAAAAAAAGACTTACATTTGCAGCCGATTTAAGATAAAAAAGTTCTTTTAAAAATATATCGCGGGGTAGAGCAGTTGGTAGCTCATCGGGCTCATAACCCGGAGGTCGTCAGTTCGAGTCTGGCCCCCGCTACAACGGAGAACCATTCAGCAATGAATGGTTCTTTTTTTTGCTCAAAAGTCTGAGCTCGCTCGTAGACTTTTGAAGAAAAAAAAGACAATGTGCTTTGCACAGTTCTCCGTTGGGCTGTTAACTTGGAACAGTCCAATGACTGTAAGGAGTTAGTCTGGCCCCCGCTACTACGAAAAAGCCTGAATCATTAGATTCAGGCTTTTTTATTTTTTGAAAATGCTATCTAATTAAATACCCTCAACAAAATCTGCAAATACTTTTTTGTGCATTTCAAGGTCCATGTTCGCAGATAGCGCTACACGGGCAATGTAATCTTTGTCATCCTCTTTGGTTGTACCTTGAGTAGACGTAGCAGGTATTGTCCAATAACACCCTTTTAATTGTCCGTAACTTACGCAGTATTTACTTTCGTTAGGGATTTCGTTAATCATTAAATTGATCAATTTCAGGTTTAATGCTCTTTTATAGGTTTCTCTTTCTTCATCGGTATTTCCTTTTGTAGGAAGGTCTAATGAAAATACAGATGGTGTAAATCCTTGTTGGGCAAGTTCTTCTGAAACAAAATTAATTTTAGCTTCAGGTAAAGTATCTTGTATAAAGTTTACAAACTCTCGAGTGTTTTTGTAAGCATCCTGAATCCTTTGATTCATAGAAGGCAATTGTTTTGCTAAGATCTCGTATTGTAAATCTGTAGCCTCATTGTCACACAATCCTAAGTGCAAATCAATTTTTGCCATTAAAGCAGAGGCTTTATTGTTGGCTACACAGTACCCTGCAGTACATTTACCTCCACTTGGAAATTTAGAACCACTAACATAGGCAAGGGTTCTAACAGGTGAAAGGATTTCATCTTCTCCTAAAAAGAGAGTATTGGGGCAAAATGTTTGATCCAAAATAAAAACAGGATCAATTGCTGTTTCACCAGTTGCTGTTTTTCGTGTTGCGCTTAAAGCCTCTTTTAATTGAATAAGGTCTGGAACTTCAACTCTTGGATTGGTTGGGATTTCAGCAATGATGTAAGGTACAGCATCTTCTTCAGCAATTTTATCTAAAACGATAGTTACACTTTTCACCATGTCATTGTCACCATCAACCGGTAAATCCATTACTTCTACATGGTCTAGGCAAGCAGCAATCCTTCTGGCCTGATCATTAGTGCCGCCATAACAGTTTGGAGGTACTACAATTTTTATGGCTTTTCCTTTATGGTTTTCTTGAGCGTCATGAATTAATCCCATAACAATGGCATATTGCATGGACAATCCACTAGAAGCAACAACAGCATTGGTGTTTGCTCCAGTAATTTCTTTTATTGATGTGAGTACGCTTGTTTTACTTCGGCTACGCTCAGCATAAGTATTTGTAGCAACATTGCTTGTAGCTTGTTTTGTTAATTGTTGTAATGCTACAAGCGTATTGGCAGGAGTCATTGCAATGGTTTCTCTTCTTCTTACGTGTTGAATTTCTGAGATGTAACTTTCGTTTTGCTCGTCATTTACCACTAAGATACTTCCTAATTGTTGGTGGGTATTGACAAAAAAGTCAATGTTTTGGTTCATTTCAAAATGGCAGATGTCTTCTTGTTCAGAAAACAAAATAGTACTTCCATTAAACGCATCAATAGCATTGGTAGCGTCAATCTTTTTCAAATCAAATTTATATCCGTAAACGTTTCTGATAATTTCAGCATCAAAAAAGTGAGGCAATTCGTTGGTATATAAAATTTGAGTGTCTTTATTTTCTAGTAAGTTTTTTCTTAAAACAGCTAAAACGGGAGTTGTCTTTGAAGAGAAACAAATAACATTTTCTGGATTTACAGTGTTTATATTGGCAATGGCCCATTCTAATAAACAAGATAAAGGATGCCCTAAACGAATGTAATCATAAGCTGTAGGCAATTCACTTAAAGAGGAAGTACTCGAATCATTTGATTTGAACAGGCTTTCTAACTGTTCTAGAAACTGAGTTTTAGCTTGTGATTCATCATAAATATCTAATCGATGCGTAGTTAGATTCAACCAATCTGTAGGCATGTTGTCTAATACTGCTTTAATGTAATTGTGCATAGTACTTACTTCTATAATTTTTAGATCTTACCCCTGATTCATTTTTAATAAGCCAACTTCTTTTTCAGAAAGAAAACGCCATTGACCTCGTGCTAAATCCTTTTTTGTTAATCCAGCAAAATAGACTCTGTCTAATTTTACAACATTGTACCCTAGGTGTTCAAACATTCTTCTAATAATTCTGTTTTTACCAGAGTGCAATTCAATTCCTATTTGATTTTTCTTTTCTCCATTGCCAACATAAGTTGCTACATCAGCTTTGGTAAACCCATCTTCTAACTCAAAGCCATCACAAAGGTGAGCTAAATGAGTAGAGGTTACATTCTTATCAAGCTGAACGTTGTAGATTTTCTTTACACCAAATTTAGGATGCGTTAACTTTTTGGTTAAATCACCATCGTTGGTTAGCATTAAAACTCCAGTAGTTGCTCTATCCAATCTTCCAACAGGGTATACTCTTTCTTTTAGTTTCCCTAAGATTTGTAGTACTGTTCTTCTTCCAAAAGGATCATCAGCAGTGGTAATAAAATCTTTAGGTTTATTCATTAAGATGTAAACCTTTTTTTCTCGTTTAATGCCTTGACCACCAAAAGAAACTTTATCCGTTTCTGATACTTTGTACCCCATTTCGGTAATTACTTTACCGTTAACTTCTACCGCTCCAGATTGAATTAAAACATCTGCTTCTCTTCGTGAAGCGATTCCAGCATTTGCTAAAAACTTGTTCAACCTCGTTAATCCATCATTTGCTTTTGTATGCGGATTGTTGTTGCTTTTTCTATTCGGATCAGCTTTTCTTAAAGGAGCTTTTTTATAAGTTCCAGCTTTTCTGTAAGGTTTTTTGTCCTTGCTATCTGCACTCGGTCTACGTTCTTTTCTTGCAGCGTTACCTTTTTTTGGCTTACTATCTTTACTAGGTCTTCTTCTTTTATTTTCCATTGTTGTTGAGCTTTAAAGTCAGAAAGTTTTTAAAGATGAAACTAAACTTTACAACTTTTTACTTTTAACTAATAATACCTCCGTTATCGATTACTTTTTCTGGCGAAACAAAAGCTAAGCTTCCTTCATTGTTTTCTGCCATTAAAATCATTCCTTGAGATTCTACTCCTCTAATCTTTCTTGGAGCTAAGTTGATTAAAACAGAAACTTGTTTCCCGATAATGTCTTCAGGTTTGTAGTGTGCTGCTATTCCGGAAACAATGGTTCTTTCATCAATTCCAGTATCAACAGTCATTTTTAATAATTTATCTGCATCAGGATGTTTTTCAGCAGTTAAAATGGTACTAATTCTGATGTCCATTTTAGTAAATTCATCAAAAGTAATTTCGTCTTTCATTGGTTTTGCTTTTGGATTGGATTGATTAACAGCTGTTGCTTGTAATTTTTTGATTTGAGCTTCTATTGCATCATCTTCGATTTTTTGATACAATAATTCAGCTTTATTGATTTGATGATCTTCTTCTAAAACAGTTAAACCATCACTGTTTAACATTCTTTTTAGTTTTTGGCTAGTATTTGGTAAGAAAGGAACAAATATTTCGCTTAAAGCATTACTTATTTGTAAAGCAATGTTCATAATCGTTTTAACCAACTCTTCGTCTGACTTAATTAGTTTCCAAGGTTCTGTATCAGCTAAATATTTATTTCCTAAACGAGCTAAAGTCATCGCTTCAGTTTGAGCATCTCTAAACTTATAAGCTGCTAGCAGTTCATCTACTTTTTGTTTGGTTGATTCAATTGCTGCTAAAACTTCTTTATCATATTCAGTTAAAGGCCCTAAAGCAGGAACCTTACCGTCATAATATTTATGGGTTAATACTACTGAGCGGTTTACAAAATTTCCAAAAATAGCTACTAACTCACTGTTTACTCTGGTCTGATAATCCTTCCAGGTAAACTCACTGTCTTTAGTTTCTGGAGCAATAGAGGTGAGTACATAACGCAATTCATCTTCTTTATTTGGGAAATCCTCTAAGTATTCGTGTAACCATACCGCCCAATTTCTTGAAGTAGAAATTTTATCTCCTTCTAAATTTAAAAACTCGTTTGCCGGAACGTTAGTTGGTAATATAAAATCTCCGTGAGATTTTAGGATTATAGGAAAAATGATTGCATGAAAAACAATGTTGTCTTTTCCAATAAAGTGAACCAATTCAGTATCTTCTTTCTTCCAGTAATCTTCCCAGTTTTTATTGTTGTCTTTTGCCCATTGTTTGGATGCAGAAATGTATCCAATAGGAGCATCAAACCAAACATAAAGCACTTTTCCTTCACCACCTTCAACAGGTACTTTTATACCCCAATCTAGATCTCTAGTAATAGAACGGGGTAGTAAACCATTGTCAATCCAAGATTTACATTGTCCGATAACTTGTTTTCTCCAAGTAGAGGCATCATGCTGTTCAACACCATCTAGTTGACCTGTTTCTATCCACTCTTTTAACCATTTCTCATGATCGTTCATTGGTAAAAACCAGTGGGTAGTTTCTTTTAAAATGGGAACGTTTCCGCTAATGGTAGATTTTGGATTGATAAGTTCTGTAGGACTTAAAGTTGACCCACATTTTTCACATTGATCTCCGTAAGCTCCGTCAGAATTACATTTTGGGCAAGTACCAACAATATATCTATCTGCTAAAAACTGATTGTTTTCTTCGTCATAAAATTGTTCGGTAGTTTTTTCTATGAAAGCACCTTTTTCATGCATGTCTTTAAAGAAACTACTTGCAGTTTCATGGTGCAGTTCAGATGAAGTTCTGTGGTAAATGTCGAATTCAATTCCGAAATCGTTAAAAGACTTTTCAATAATTGCATGATTCTTATCTACAATTGCTTGCGGAGTTGTTGCTTCTTTTTTTGCTCTAAGTGTAATGGCAGCTCCATGTTCATCAGAACCACAAACAAAAAGAACATCCTTTCCTTTCGCTTTTAAGTATCTTGAGTATATGTCAGCAGGCAAATAACATCCTGCAAGATGACCTAAATGTAAAGGTCCATTTGCGTAGGGTAGTGCTGCTGTGATTGTATGTCTTTTAGCTTCTTTCATTTAAATGTCAGCTCAATTTGTTATTTTCGTTTCTCAATAATTGCCTTATCAGGCATTGAGTAAATTCATTGCAAAGTTACATTTTATAAAGATTAAAAAATGCAAAAACCATCCAATTTAAAACAAGGTGATAAAGTTGTGGTTCTTTCTACTGCTCGTAAGATTTCTCAAGCTGAAATTTTGCCTGCTGTACAACTTTTTGAAGGTTGGGGATTAAGCGTTGTTTTTGGTACCAATTTACATGGTGAAAAAAATCAATTTTCAGGAACTACAGTACAAAGAACATCAGATTTTCAAACTGCTTTAGATGATGATAGTGTAAAGGCTATATTTTGTGCTAGAGGAGGTTATGGAACGGTTAAAATTATTGACAATTTGGATTTTTCTAATTTTAAAGGCAATCCAAAATGGATAGTTGGTTATAGTGATGTTACGGTTCTGCACAATCACATCAATCAAAATTTCGGGATTGAAACCTTACATGCAATAATGCCAATTAATTTTTCTTCAAACTCTGAAGAGAGTTTAGCTAGCCTGAAAAGTGTTTTGTTTGGAGAGCGTTTGAGTTACAGTTTTGGTGCTCATGATCTGAATAAAAGTGGAAGTGCCGAAGGAGAAGTTGTTGGCGGTAATTTATCGATTGTATATTCTTTAACCGGATCAGTTTCTCAGATTGATACTAGAGGGAAAATACTTTTTATTGAAGATTTGGATGAATATTTATATCATGTAGATAGAATGATGATGAATTTGAATAGGGCTGGAATTTTGGATGGACTAGCAGGACTTGTAGTTGGAGGGATGTCTGATATGAATGATAACCCAATTGCGTATGGAATGACAGCTAAGGAAATTATTTTAGCCGCTGTTTCAGCCTATGATTATCCGGTTTGTTTTGATTTTCCTGCAGGGCATATTGATGACAATAGAACATTGATTATGGGTAGAAAAGCAAGTCTGCAAATTGGAGAAAATTGTAGCTTAACCTTTAGTTAAGATGGCAGATCATAATTTGTTAGGAGAACGTGGGGAGCAGTTGGCTAAAAATTATCTTGAAAATTTAGGATATCAAATAGTAGCGACCAATTGGCAAGAAAGAAAGTTTGAAATAGATGTCATTGCTATTGATCAAAATGAGGTTGTTTTTGTAGAAGTGAAAACACGCAGCACTTCCTTTTTTGGAGGCCCTGAAGAAGCAGTAACCAATAAAAAACAGCAACATTTAATTAATGGTGCTGATTTTTATATTCAAAAAAATGAGATTGATTTAGAGGCCAGATTTGATGTAGTGGCTATCGTGTTAAATTCAAATGAAGAAGAGATAAAGCATATTCAAGATGCTTTTGCTCCTAATTTTTAAGTTATTGTTTAATTATTTTCTGTAAAGAAATTCTTTTAGAGCCCTTTATGCGTAACAAATAATTTCCTTTTGCTAGGTTGACTAATGAAATTGTATTAAGTTGTTTAGTTAGTTTCCCCTCTTTAACTTTTTTACCTGAATTGTCTATTAGTTCATATTCTTGCCTTTCATTTATTCCTTCTAGATATAGAAGATCTGATGTAGGGTTTGGGTATATATTTATTTTGGAAACACTACTGTTTTCAATAGTTGATGCAATTGGTGTTTCTTTATCTTCACTGTTA
Organism: uncultured Flavobacteriales bacterium; assembly: GCA_905479915.1. Classification (GTDB taxonomy): domain Bacteria; phylum Bacteroidota; class Bacteroidia; order Flavobacteriales_E; family Vicingaceae. The sequence goes on along the minus strand of CAJQOH010000007.1, from coordinate 78,311 downwards.
AGTGTTTCATAATTTCCTGTTGCATCTTTTTGCCATATTACAGCAACTATCTCTAAATTTGAAGCAATCCATGAGTTATCTAAAGTAGTTGAGAAACTCACATCATATCGGCTACCAGATGTAACTGTTCCATTTGCTATTTGTTCTCCCCACATTCCAGAATTACCATCTAAAATAGGTCCTCTGGAAACTCTATCTTGAGTAGTAGGGATGTAACCATTAATAACAGTATATTGTTGTATATTTAGGTTGTTTTCAACTACAAATACATTAATGTAGAATTCTCCAGATGAATTTTCGAAAAATTCTGTAGTGGTATTTACAGTTAGATTGTTTCCATTTATGGTACTATTAAAAGCAACATTCGCAATTATTGGTTTAGCTATTTGTGCAATTGAATACGATAGAATTGAATTATAACTAGGTGGCCAATCTAGTAATTTATATCCGTCAACATTATAGGCTGGAATGCCTCCTCCTCCATTGATTATATTGTGAAAATTTCCAGAGTAATTATCGCCTACAGAACTACTCGATATATGTGCATTGATGAAAACAATAGAGTCATGATGTATATCGTGTATGCTATCGGATACTGATAAATAAGTTCCACATGGACCACACCAAGATGCTGTTGTTTTGGTGAAAAATGGTTTCTTTTGAAAAGGAACATTTAAAGATTGGGAAGAAAAATTGCTTAGCATTCCCAAAAATGCGATAGATGTAAAAAATAATTTCATATTAGTTGTTATTTAATGAATAAAGAAGATACCTTGTTTGAAGAAGAGTCAAGGATTTTAATGAAGTAATAGCCTGATTTTAAATTGTCTAAATTTAATTGAGTCGTTTTTGTAAAAGATTTTTGTGAAGAAAAAACAACACTACCACGAACATCAGATATTTCAATTTTAAAAGGCAAGTTGTTAAAGTGTTCAATATTTATAACCCCAGAAGTAGGGTTGGGATATATTTTTAATTTTTGTTCTGCAGAAGTTGTATTTTTAATTTCAGTAGTGCTAGAAACCTCAAAAGGTAGTATAAATTCATAGCCAAAGTTTTCTTCTTGTTCTAGGATATTCCCGTTATGGTCATAAAAAATGAAATATCCGTTTTCTTCGTTTGCATGAGATTGCCCAGGTTCAGTAGTATAATCGGTAAAACCATTGCCTGTAACATCGGTAATGACAAATTCATAACAACCATCAGTTAGATTGAAATTGTAGTTATAGGTGCTATATTCTTGCCAGTCTGATTTTCCAGCGGAATCTATTGCATTTCCTTGGTCATCAAAAATTTTCCATTCAGTAAGGAATTGAGCAAAATAATCTGTTTTTATTTCTAAAGAAGGAGTATTTCCAATAAGATTGGTTTGGATGAATACTTGCGAAATCATATCATTACTTTGGTCTTCATCTGCAGTTCCGTTTGGATTACTGGTGTTAGCTTCGAAAGTTACGTTGGTTGATGGTGTAAACGTAATTTGTGGTAGTTGGACATCTTCTCGTTCAAATGGAGTAAGGTTTCCTGACCAATTGATTGAATTTGAAGCACCACCAATAGAATAATTAATGGTTGCATTTTGTAAGGGAGTACTTCCTGAATTTCGAATACGAATTATTGGATCCATGGTACCTCCACAGTATTTTTCTGTATCATAATAAATACGATCAACCATAGCGTCATTAATTTTTGAAATATCTGCTAAAGAGATTTTAGTTGCTTGAATAATTTCTTTGGTAGTTGTGTTTTGTACAAATGCTATTGCAGAAAGATAGTCTCTATCCCAACTTGAATCAAGTGTAAAAGATTCTGAAATAATTGAAGGATTTGATGAGGAAAAGTTCAGTATAGTTCCATTGTTATTTGGGAGCATTTTTCTATTTACATCGTATAAGAACGTTTCTCCCTTCCAGTCTTGATCGATGTTGGTTTCTGTAATAGTAATCATCAACACTAAATTAGAACCAGCAGGTATTACTTCTGTTACGGTAGCGTTTACTGTTAGGTTTCCGTTCCCATTATCTGTATGTGTTAACATTAAACTTACAGGTGACAGTTCTGCATATTCACTATCATAGTGAGACTTATAATCTAAATAAGTATTAAGTGATGGAACATGTTGTCCGCCTATTATTGTAGTTGGGTAGCCTATTATTTCAGAGGAGTAGTAGGAATGTCTTCCTTGAGAATCGGTATTGTTATATTTAGGAATACTATAGCCACCAGTTTGATAGCTAATTACGGCAACCTTTGCATTTTCATTGTCAATTAAATCATGGATGTGATGAACTGCTCTAGGGCATGCATTACAATTTACACCAGAAAATTTTTCTATTACTACTAAATCTTTAGCAACTTGTGCTGTTGTTGGACCAATTGTTAATAATAAAATAAATGCCGTTAACTTGTTTTTTAGATTATTCTTCATAAGTTGTTGTTTTGTTAGTTTATACACTTTTTAGTGTGTTCTCACTTGACAAAAATAAGTTTACAACTTGAAATTTAACCTGTGGTTGTTGGGTATTAATGTTGATTTTGGTAAGTGTTTCAGGGTAGTTAGTCGCTTTTTCAAGTGATTGATCTCACAAGAAATTTAAGTTCTTGATCTAAGTAACTTGGTGCAGATAAAAAATGTTAAGAAGGAATTTAAGGTCGAATTATTTCGATTACATCTTCTCCAGTTTTTACGTTCTGAGCATAAATTTCTACAGCTGTAATGTTAGGGAACCAAAACGTTCCACCATCTATTTGAATATAGATGCGTTTCATCCTAAGGATTTGATCATTGTTCATGGTATAAACTTCAAACTGATTGTTTGCTGTTTTTTGAAGTGTGAAAAACATTTTTTTGTAGGATACAAATCTGAACGTAGCCTGTTCTTGATCAACTTTTAAAAAATCCAATCCGTAAGCATATTTTTGTTGAATCCATGTGAGTGGTTTAATAATACCACCTTCAGTATTTCTTCTCCAATATATTTTAATAGGATTTTTATTGTCTAACTCTCCAGTATTGGTAATATTAACATCATAGAAAATCTGGTTGTTGTCTTTACTTCGTTCAATTTTAAATAAAGCTGAAAATGGATTAATACTAGCGTCAGATTCAATTGTGTTAAATCCAAATAGTACTACAGAGAGTAGTATTAATAAAGGTATGAGTTTAAACTTTTTCAAAACAAGTGTTTCATTTTTTACAAATGTAAATGAAAAGCAATGATTTTTTTAAAAGATCTTAACGTATGTCTGCTAATGAACAATTACTTTTTTCTAGGTTTCCAGTTTTTCTTTTTGTTAAAATGTCTCTTTTTCTTAAAAGGTTTTTTTGATGAGGTATCGTATTTAGGACCTTCTTCAAAACCTTCTGGTAAAGCTCTTTTTTCAACTTCACTGCCTATTAAGGCTTCAATTTTAGAAAAGTTATAACAATCATCTGAATTAATAAAAGTTAATGCAACTCCAGTATTGTCTCCTCTAGCGGTTCTTCCAATTCTGTGTACGTAATCTTCAGCATCACTTGGAATATCATAGTTAATTACTAAGTTAATCCCTTTGATATCAATGCCTCTAGAAAGAACATCTGTAGCAATTAAAAGCTTTATTTTTTTATTCTTAAAGTCCAATAAAACACCTTCTCGTTCTTGTTGATTTAAATCCGAATGAATTCCTTTTGCTGGTAATCCAATCTTATTTAATGATTGTGTTATTTCTTTTACGGTAACTTTTCTTGAAGAGAAAACTAAAACGAATTCAAGATCTTCACCTTTAAGAATTTCACTAATCAATTTTATTTTTTGATGGTTGTGCACCAAGTATGCTGCTTGTGTAATTCCCTTGTTTGGTTTAGAAATAGCAATATTTATTGTGATGGGATCTTTTAAAAGTTGTTTGGAAAGCGTTCTAATCTTAGGAGGCATGGTTGCCGAAAACAATAGATTTTGTCTGTCATTAGGGAGCTTGTTGGCAATCTTAGTAATGTCTTCATTGAAACCCATATCTAACATTCTATCAGCTTCATCTAAAATAAAGTGCTTCACTCCTGAAGTATCAAAATAACCCATATTTAAATGAGAAATAAATCTTCCTGGTGTACAGATTACTATATCTGCACCAGTTGTTAGCGCTTTCTTTTCAGCATCAAAACTTTTTCCATCTCCACCACCATAAATGGCAATAGATGTAGCTTCGGTAAAATAACTTAGTCCTTCAATTTGTTGATCAATTTGTATGGCCAATTCTCGCGTAGGAACAATAATTATGGTACTTACTTTATCAGAGCTTCCTCTTTTGCAAATCGCATTTAGAATTGGTAAAACAAAAGCTGCTGTTTTTCCTGTTCCTGTTTGTGCAACAGCAATCATGTCTTTATTGTTCATTACAGCAGGAATTGCTTCTTGCTGAATTGGGGTTGGGCTTTCAAACCCCATTGCGTCTAAAGCTTCAATTACTTGGTCTTCAAATCCTAATTCGTTAAATTTCATCTAGTTGTTTATTAGTTCAAGCAATTTTTGAGCGTGTTTATTTGCGATATCGGTAGCATTTTCTTTAGCTGCTTCAGAATATCCATTAATGTCATTACAGAAGATTTCACCAAGATATTGTAGTTTACAATATTCGGCTAAACCCTGAAAAGGAAAAGCTATTTTTTGAATGATCTCATTTGGATAGCTACTTACTGGACTACCAATTGTAAAAGAGAGAACTACTTTTTTACCAGTTAATTGAGCTCCTGTTCCAAAAGCAAACCCGTATTCAAAAACCTTATCAATCCAATGTTTTAACATTGCAGGCATATTGTACCAAAAAAGGGGGAACTGAAAAATTATAGTATCTGCTTTAAGAAGAGCTTCTTGTTCTGCATTAACATCAATGTTAAAATCAGGGTATAGCTTATCTAAGTGTCTAACTTCTGTGTTATCTGCTTTGGAAAAATTATCGCTGATAATCTTATTTCCGATAGAATTTTCTATTACTGGATGAGCCAGTATCATTAAAGTGTTACTCATTGTTACCAGTCATCTTGTTTTGGAGCTTCGATTTCAAATGTTTTATTAAAAGCGAGGTTGTATATGGTCTTAGGCTTTTTGTTAAATGAAATTCTGAATGCTTTTCCATCTTTGTTTACATAATGCTGTTCAAAGGGTTGTTTTGCTCCTTTTTTAATCATTTCACCATTTCCTACAATTAAAATATCTTTATAAGTAACTCTGTATTTATCATCTTTTAATCCAATAATTACTGTTCCGGCATAACTGGCTTTAACGGTAAGTGGTGGTGGTAAGGTTCCTGCAATCTTTTTATCTTCTTTATCAATGGATTGAGGTCTAAGTGTTGCTATGATTTTACCATCTTCAACTCTAAACAATTTGAATAAACCAGAACTTTTAAAATGAGCAATGATGTCTTCTTTAGATTTTTTAGTTTCGTATATCTTTTGCCATATAACCTTTCCTTCTTCTAAAATAAAATGATCTTGTGCAGTTAAGTTTATTGAAGTGATTAATGCAATTGTAATAATAATGTATTTCATAGTTTTCAATTTGTGGGTGGAGAATGTCGGAATTGAATCATTACCCTTTTACTGCTAGTTATACACTCTTGGGTTGAGATTTTTGATTGTGAATTGCAATTAGACGTGATTACTAAGGTTTTAGTTTTTAAACTTTTAATTGTTGTAAATATATGCATTAGGAGACAAATAGCCACAAAAATCTGTTATCAAATCTCGAGTGTTGGGTGAAAATTAGTGTTATTTTTTGGAAATTATATTTGATTCTTTCTCTGTTTCTAGAAGTTTTTGTGAGTAGATATGTATTGTTGTATTTTTAAAAAAAATACCGTTTTACACGGGCTTAAATTAAGTGTTTTACACATTGTCATGTGTGTGGACTGATTTAAATTTGATAGTAGAATATTATTTGTTATTTAGATTTTTTACATGAACTTTTTTTCTCACCAATATAGTAGTTGGACCTTGTTGAAAGGTATCTTTAAAAGTATTTTTTTTTTAATATTAGTTGTAACCGAACTTCAGGCAGCTACATATTACACAAGGGCAACAGGCGATTGGAATGTTAGTAGTACTTGGTCTACGGTAGGGTGTAATAATGCAACGAATGCTGGAACATTCCCTGTAGCTGGAGATATCGTAAATATTTGTTCAGGCCATACTGTTACAATGACAGTTAATGCAAATTGTCAAGAACTTACGATTCTTAATGGAGGAGTACTAACCACTTCTAATTATTTTATTCTTACTGTTTCAAACAATATGGATGTACAAAATGGAGGGAGCATAAATCTAGATGGAAAAGGAAGTGGTGGAGCATCAGGTGGTAGTCCAGGAGCTTCAACAACATGTTCAGGTACAACATTAGGTTCTGCAGGGGGTGGGTATGGCGGAAATGGTGGAAATGGTGGGAAGGGAGCTTTAGGAGGAACAACAAATTATGGATCTATTACTGCACCAGTATCTTTAGGTAGTGGAGGGGGTACTGGTTGTTCTGCAGGAGGAAGTGGAGGGGGAGCATTGAAGATAGTGGTAGGCAATACATTAACTGTAAATGGGAATGTAAGTGCTAATGGGTCTGATGGAGCTTCTTATGCTGGAGGCGGATCAGGAGGATCATTATGGATTGTAGTAAATGTTTTGGCAGGGGCTACAGGGGAGATAAGCGTTAATGGAGGAGCAGGATATGCTGGAAGTTACTATGGAGGAGGTGGTGGGGGAGGTCGAATTGCTTATTATTATACTGTTAATACTTATGCTGGAGATATAACAGCTTATGGAGGTAATGCTGGAAGTACAGCAGAGAAAGGAGGAGCGGGAACGATATATGAAAAATCAGCTACTTCTAATGGTAATTTGAAAATAGTTAATAATGGAGCAACAAATGTGTTAACTCCTTTAGATCTAACTACAGTAATAACATATAATTCAGTTAATTCATCAGGTAACGCGAATTTGTATTTAACTGGTACCCAAACATCAGTTATAACAGATTTAAATATAAGTTCTAACTCTACAATTATAGGAACAACAACAGATTTGACAATTGGTAATGATTATTTATTGGCTGGGACTATGGTTTACCCTTTATTAACTAGGTTAGAAGTAGGAAATGATTATGTGATAGCTTTAGGAGCAACAATGACAACAGTAGTGTTAACAACATTAACTGTAGATCATGATTTATCGGTATTAGGGACATCTAGTATGGATGTAGTTGCTACATTAACAATAGGTAATAATTTGTCTGTATCCGGGACAATGACTTTGCCAACAGGGTCTTTAACCACGACTACAGATGTAGCGAATAATTTAATAGTACCTTTTGGAGGAACAATTACAGGCTCATCATTAGTATTCAATGTTTTAAACAATATGGACGTACAAAATGGAGGGAGCATAAATCTAGATGGAAAAGGAAGTGGTGGAGCATCAGGTGGCAGTCCAGGAGCTTCAACAACATGTTCAGGTACAACATTAGGTTCTGCAGGGGGTGGGTATGGCGGAAATGGCGGAAATGGTGGGAAGGGAGCTTTAGGAGGAACAACAAATTATGGATCTATTACCGCACCAGTATCTTTAGGTAGTGGAGGGGGTACTGGTTGTTCCGCAGGAGGAAGTGGAGGTGGAGCGTTAAAGTTGTTGGTAACTAATACATTAACTGTAAATGGGAATGTAAGTGCTAATGGGTCTGATGGAGCTTCTTATGCTGGAGGAGGATCAGGAGGATCATTATGGTTTTGTAGTGGAACGATTACAGGGGCTACAGGGGAGATAAGCGCTAATGGAGGAGCAGGATATGCTGGAAGTTACTATGGAGGAGGTGGTGGGGGAGGTCGAATTGCTTATTATTATACTGTTAATACTTGTGCTGGAGATATAACAGCTTATGGAGGTAATGCTGGAAGTACAGCAGAGAAAGGAGGAGCGGGAACGATATTTAGTTACGATGGAACAAACGATGTAGCGGTGTTAGATGTAATTAATGGAGGGTCAAGTGGAGCCAATACTTTGTTGGATATGACAGAAGTAGTAACATATAATACAGTATCTGTTTCCGGAAATGCTCACTTATATTTGACAGGAGTTCAGACTAGAAGAATTGACAATTTAACTATTGACGCAAGTTCTAGCATTGCAGGAACCACAACTGATTTTAAAGTGAATATAGATTTTGTTTTAAATGGAACAATGAATTGGCCGACTTTAGCTCTATTGTCTGTAGGAAGAGATTATACAATAGCTTCAGGAGCTTCAGTGACGACACCTAGTTTAACTACTTTAAATGTTAACAATGATTTGGTTGCTTCTGGACCAATATCTTCAGTTAGTTTAACAGCTATTAATGTTAATAATGATTTTAATTTGTTGAGTACTCTAGATGTTGGAATGTCTAGTTTAACCACTATTGTTAACAATGATTTGGTAGTTTCAGGGACTATTTCAGGCTCTTCTTTAGTGTTTAATGCTTCTAATAATATGGATGTACAAAGTGGAGGAAGTATAAATCTAGATGGAAAAGGAAGTATTGGAGCATCAGGTGGCAGTCCTGGAGCTTCGACAACATGTTCAGGTACAACATTAGGCTCAGCAGGGGGTGGATATGGAGGGAATGGTGGAAATGGTGGGAAAGGAGCCTTAGGAGGAACAACAAATTATGGATCTATTACTGCACCAGTATCTTTAGGTAGTGGAGGGGGTACTGGTTGTTCCGCAGGAGGAAGTGGAGGTGGAGCGTTAAAGTTATTAGTAACTAATACATTAACTGTAAACGGAAATTTAAGTGCCAATGGTTTAGATGGAGCTTCTTATGCTGGAGGCGGATCAGGAGGTTCTATATGGTTTTCTGCAAGTACTATAACAGGAATTACAGGGGTAATAAGCGCTAATGGAGGAACAGGATATGCTGGAAGTTACTATGGTGGTGGTGGTGGTGGTGGTCGAATGGCTTATTATTATGATAATATTACTTATGGAGGTTCGATAACGGTAGATGGAGGTAGTGCTGGAGGAGCCGCAATCGCAGGAAGTGTAGGAACTATACACTCTAATTCTCCTGTTAGTATTTGTTCTTGCCCTCCAGATAGCTATATACCTGTTACTGTTATTGGAATTACACCTGCAATACCACCATGTGGAGTAATCACTCCTGTTGTTCCAGATAAACCTCTTCCAGTAATATGGTTGTCTTTTGATGCTTTACCTGGCTCTTCTCCAAATGGATCTAAATATTATGATGTTTATACTCAGGGAGCCAATGTTAAAATAGAGTGGGCTACAGCTTCAGAGGTTAATAACAATTATTTTGTTGTAGAACGTAGTAAAAATGCTATTCATTTTGAGGAAGTAGGAACTGTTCAAGGAGCAGGAAACAGTAATAGTATTCGTAATTATGAGCTTTATGATAGAAAACCTTATATAGGGACTTCATATTATAGGATTAAACAAGTAGACTTTAATGGAGACTATTTTTATTCTTCTGTTCAAGTGGTCTATATAAAACCAAAGACGATACTGAATGTTTTTCCTAACCCAAGTACAGATAATATTGAGCTTGTTTTGAGTAATGAAGAACCAGCAGATTTAGAAGTCGTAATGTTAGACTTGTACGGTAGAGTTGTTTTTCGTATTGCTTTAAAAGTAAATAAGGGAATAGTGAAAAAAAGAATTCATCATACTTCCATCGCAAAAGGCACTTATATTTTAAAAATAAAAAATGGGGAAGAAGAATATGTTCAAAAACAAGTTCTTTTGTAGCTTTATTAGTGGTGTATTTTAGTACCTAAAAATTCAGATTGTTTCTGAACAATATAATATCGAGTAAATAAAGCGCTGAAAAAGCTAAAAAATACTACTCCTGCTTGCCTGTCTAGTATGTTTTCTGTGGTAAAACATAGGACAACAATTAGAAGAAATGCTAAAAATAAAGGATTGTTTAATTGGTAGCTGTGTTTTATTAGAAGGCTCAAAAGAACAATGAAGCTTACTAATCCTAATATTCCAGTGCCAAGTATAATGTTGAAGTATTCGTTGTGAGTATTGTAGGTATGATTGTTAAAAGCCGTTGTGTTGTAATTGGAATAACATGAGTTTAATTGTGCTTGAATTTGTCCTGGCCCTAAACCAAAAATGAAATGCTTTTTAATTAACTCTATAGAACATCCAAAGATTCCAGCTCTAACATTTACAGAGTTAAATTCATTTTCTTGAGGTAGCATTAGTTCAGAATTTATTGTTTCATTAATTCTAATTTTAAGCGCAGGAATAGTTGCGCCAGCAATGCATAGTCCTATCACTAAAGTGAAAAAAAAGTATTTTGATTTCTTCCAGATTTGAGGTTGTTTGTATAGATAGGTAGTTAAAGCAATAATAAATGCAAGAATTGGCATTTTTGCAGCAAGAGGTATTAGGGAAATAAAGCAAATAAGAGCGGCAATAAAGTAAAGACTTTTGAATCGGTCTTTTTTTAATGAAAAGTTTAAAAACAGTATAGCTGAAAACCCTAAAAATATAGAAATGTAAGTTGGGTGTATCCTAGAGATGTCTTCAAAATAGTTGCGGTATGAAAAACTAAAGTCGTTATAGAGGATGTATTTTTCAGGTAAACCTGTAATCAGTATAGCAATATTTGTAGTAAGAGTAATTAGAAGTGTACACAAAGAAAACCCTAATAAAACATGGTGAAACTGCTTTTTAGAAATGTCGTTGGGGTTAAGAATCAAAATAAGAGGGAATACCAATAAACTTATTTTTTTCTCTAATGCAAAACTGACTTCATTGTTGAATGGATGAAAAAAACAAGATATAATATAGATTAAATAAATAGAAGAACAAGTGAAAAACCAGGTTAACTGAGTTTTTGAAAAAGTGCTTTTTTTGTTTTTTATAATTAAAAGTATGCTTGTAATTAACCCGATAATTATAGGGATAGGAGTGAACTTAATTCCTAAAATAGGGAAGGCAGCAATTAGCAATAAGCTGTAATACCACGTGTTATTTAAGAATAAGTTTTTTGTCATGATCTTTAACAGCTCTGTTAATTTCGTTTTTAAACTTTGTTTTAAATGCCTCTTCAGTAAATTTTAATGCGTGATTCCTTATGGTTTCTTTAGAAAAGTTACTTTCTACTTTTTCAAATTTAGCAATAGCCTTTACAATATCATTTGCTGTTTGAGTTTCAAAAAACACACCTGTTTCATCTTCAATAACAGTTTCTAAATATCCTCCTTTTTTTAAAGCAATAACAGGTATTCCACATGATTGGGCTTCTAGTGCTGCTATTCCAAAATCTTCTAAAGCAACAACAATAGTTGCACGTGCATTTTGCACATATTTTTTCATTTGAGAAGCATTTAAATATCCTAAATATTTAATGTTAGGGCTTTTGGGTAAGTCATTAAGTTCTGGTCCATCACCAATAACTACTAAGTTTTGATTTGGGATTTGGGAAAATGCATTGGCAATAAGGTCAATCTTTTTATAGCCCACCAATCGACTAACCACTACAAAGTAGTTTTCTTTTTTTTTAGCATTCGGAATGAAAAAAGAGGTATTGATAGGAGGGTTTATTACAACAGATTCTCTATTGTAATTTGATTTAATCCGTTGAGCTATAAAGTTAGAATTTGCAATGTAATGGGTTACATTTTTTGAAGTTCGTTTGTCCCAAGATTGTAAATGGTTAAAAACCCTACTTGCAATTTTTCTTTTTATTAATGGACTTATTTCTTTAACGTATTCATCTTTTAAATCCCATACATAGCGCATCGGAGAATGACAATAACAAATGTGAATTTGATTTGTATTCGTTTTTACACTTTTGGCAACAGAGGAAGAGGATGAAATGATGAGGTCATATTTTGAAAGGTCAAAACTTTCAATTGCTTTAGGAAAAAAAGGAAGGTAATTTCTGTAATGTTTTTTAGATTGTGGGAAGCGCTGCAAAAATGAAGTTTTTGGCTTTGCACCTTTTAGTATTTGTTGCCTATCTCCATCGTCAAAAAAATCGAACAAACAGTAAATGTCTGTTTCTCCTTCCAGCGTTTCTAAAATTGCTTTAACAACCTTTTCAGCACCTCCGTTAACTGTAAACCAGTCATGTATAAAAGCAATTTTCATGAATTTGATTTCGCGCTAATTATTTTATTCACTTTTTCAGCACTTTTAGAATAAGAAAAGATTGAAGGAATCATGTCTTTGTGATTTTCTTTAACACCTATATTGTTGATCAAAGTACTTAAGGATTCTTTATAATGTTTGGATCTATTTCCTTTTGTATAATTGAGGGTAAAAGTAGTGTAAAGTTCTTTGAAAATTTCTAGATCATTAACTAAAATTGTACAATTAAAATGAAGAGCTTCTAGTACTGGAATACCAAAGCCTTCATATAAGGATGGAAGAATGAAGATGTCTGCTTCATTGTATAAGTCCCATAGCTCATTATCTGTTAGATGACCAAGAAATTTAACAGAATCGTTTTTTAAACTAAAGGATTCTTTTTTGAAGTTTGAACTTTTTCCGCCTACAACAAGTAGTTCGTAGTTTGAAAGGTTAAGGTTAGAGTATCCTTCTATTAACGGTTTTATATTCTTTCTTGGATTGATTGACCCTACCGTTAAAATTATTTTTTTATCTGTTTTAAATTTGGATTTTTTTGGAGTGTAATTTAATAATTCACTATTTAATCCATTGTAAATTATGCTAATTTCATTCTCTTCTATGGATAGTTTTTTGGCTATTTCACTTTTAGAAAATTGACTAACTGTTAAAATGTGTTTTGCATTTTTTGCAATTTTAGGGATCATAAATTTATACCACTTCCTGAAAAAAAATGAAAACCAATTTGGGTTTTCTAAAAAGGCTAAATCATGTAGAGTAACTATTGAGTTTTTGTAGTTTAAAGGAGCAGAATTGCAAAGGTTGAGTAATGTAGGGTTGCCTTGTTTTTTTAAAAATATAGGCAATTCAAATTGCTCCCAGGATGTACCTGTTTTATTCCCGTAATACTGCACATTTAATTCGTTGCACAAAGCTTTATCTATTGTGTTTTTTGGAGCAATAAATTTGATGTAAGGATTAATTTTTAGAAGTTTTTTAGATAATTCTATTGCGAATTGTTGAACTCCACTTTTTTCTTGTGTAAGAAAGCGAGCATTTATCCAAGTAATATTAATCACAGTCTATTTGTTTAATTAAATAAAGTATTAGTACATCAAATTTCATAGCTTTGGTGCTCAATATAAGCAACTAAATTACCTAAGGGGTAAATGAGAGCGCAAATCTACATATTAGGTACTATTACTGCTAAAAATATTAAACTTAAGTATAAAAACTCTGTACTTGGTTTTTTTTGGAGTTTGCTTACTCCAATGGTTTATTTAGGGATATTCACGTTTATATTTAGTAATGCCTTTCCAGATATAGAGAACTATTCTTTGTATGCGATTACTGCGTTAGTTTTTTGGACTTATTTTTCAAATTCATCAATTCAAATTGTCAATTCCGTAATTTCTAGTGCAGGAATTTTGAAATCAGTAAATGTTCCCACGATTATTTTTCCAATTACAGCTTTAATGGCTGAAACGTTTAACCTTATTCTATCATTTGTTCCTTTTGGATTGTTGATGTTTTATTTTGGTTTTTCTCCAGGTCTAGAGGTTTTATTAATAATACCAGCCGTGTTGTCTTTTATGCTGTTTACTTTTGGTTTTTCAATTATTATTTGTGCTTTAAATGTGTTTTATAGAGATGTTGGTATTTTATGGGGCACATTGATGCCTGCATTGTTTTACTTTACACCAATAGCATATTCTTACGAGGTAATCCCTATTAGTTACCAATGGATTGTGAAGTTTAATCCTTTGTTTCATTATGTAGAATTGTTTCGATCAATTTTGTATTATAACGAAATGCCTTCAAGTGAATTAATTCTAATCACTACAGTATTGTCTTTAACCTTTTTTGGCTTAGGACTCCTTATTTATAAAAGGCTAGAAAGAGGCTTTATATCAAATTTTTAATGCCAAAAGAAACGCCAAAAAATATTATCAGTCTTAAAGATATCCATGCTAGTTTTTGGATTCATAACCATGGTATAAATTCCGTTAAGGATTATTTAATGTCATTTGGTTTGAAAAAACCTTTTATCCGAAAACATGTATTAAAGGGGATAAACTTAGAGATTAATAAAGGAGAATGTTTTGGTTTACTTGGAAGAAATGGGTCAGGAAAAAGTACTTTGTTAAGAGTGATTGCAGGAATTATGCCTATAGATAAAGGTGAGTTGTCAGTAAAAGGAAAGGTTGCTCCTGTATTGGCTTTAGGTGTTGGGTTGGAGCCTGAGCTTTCTGGTCATGAAAACATTAAGATTGCTGGAGTTTTAATGGGGTTAACGAAGAGTGAAATTAAAAAGTGTAGAGCATTTGTTAGTGAGTTTTCTGAATTGTCTGATGATGATTTAAAAATGCAAGTGAAAAGATATTCTACTGGAATGATGTTGCGTTTGTCTTTTTCTATAGCCGTGTCAAATCACCCTGAGATATTAATTATTGATGAAACTTTAGCTGTAGGAGATCAAGGGTTTCAAGGAAAATGCGTTGCTAGAATTAACGAGTTAATTAATGGGGGAAGTACTGTGATTTTGGTTACTCATAGTACAGAGGAGATTAAAAAGATGTGTGATAGAGCAGCTTGTATTAAAGATGGAGAGATTCAAATAGTTGGAGAAGTTGAAGAGGTAACCAATTATTACACGAACATATTTAAATAGTAGAAGAAGGTATATGAGTAAAGAAAATTTACCCAAAGAAGAATTTGAAAAAGGAATTTCGGTTATAATTCCATGCTATAATCATGGCGAGTTTCTTATGGAAGCTGTCAATAGTGCTAGAAAAATTAATGTTGAAAATTGGGAATTAATAATTGTTAATGACGGTTCTGATGATGAGGATACGTTAAAACTATTTGAGGTACTAGAAGAAGAAGGTGTTTGTGTTATCCATCAGGAAAACTTAGGTTTGTCTAAAGCAAGAAACATTGGTATTGAAAAAGCAAAGTATGCGTATATTTTACCTTTAGATTCAGATAACAGAATTACAGCTGAATATGCTTCTTTAGCAATAGAAGTATTAGATGCTAATGCAGAAGTAGGTGTTGTTTATTCTGATGTAAAAGTGTTTGGGGATAAGGAAGAATTGCGAAAATTGCCAGACTTTCAGCTGGATAGGTTTTTGGCAGTGAATTATATTGATGCTTGCGCTGTTTATCGAAAAGAAGTTTGGGTCCAATTAGGAGGCTATGATGAAGAGATACCAGCTATAGGTTATGAGGATTGGGAATTTTGGATAAATGCTTATAAGAATGGTTGGAAATTTCACCATATCAATCAGTTTTTATTTGATTATAGAGTTAGAGCAGGTTCTATGGTTTCTGATTCAAATCAAACGGACAATAGAAAGGCTCTTGTTGAATACATCACTAAAAAGCATTACGAGTTGTATCAAGAAAATGCTGATTCAGTAATTGGATATTTAACTCAAAATTTATCAGAAATAGAAACGGTTCATTTTCGGCAAGCTGCTAATATTGAAACGTTAAATCAAGTGCTTTTAGAAAAAGAGGCTATTAATACTCAAAAGTCTGAAAGTCTTCAGGAGTTAAATTCTACGCTTATAGAAAAAGAAACTGAAATAGTTTCGTTGAAAGAAGAAAATGAAGCTCAAGTTAAAAGTCTAAAGATTCAGCAAAGCTTTAATGCTTCATTGAATAATGTAATTCAGAACTTAGAACAAAGACTAAAAGATATTGAACAAAGTAAGCTTTGGAAATTAAAACGAAAGTACCATAAACTTAAAACTTTGCTTAGATCTCCTATAGGTGGAGGTGTAAAGAGAGGGATTGTCGGAAAAGTATTACACGCATTGTCTGCTAATGGCAGAAGGATGATTCGTAAACTTTTGAGTAAGATATTTAAGAACATTTATTTACTCATTGAGGTTAAAAAAGTAATGATTATCGAAGGAGATGCTATTCCGCAAGATTTTGTGCAAGATCCTTGGCAAAATTTTTTAGCTAGAACGTCACCATCAGAGTTAGATTTAAAAAATTATAAAAACACGATTCAAATATTTTCTTATTTGCCAAAAATCAGCGTAATAATGCCGGTTTATAATGCACCTATTTCGTTTCTGATTGAAGCAATTGAAAGCGTTATTAATCAAGTCTACTCTAATTGGGAATTGTGTATAGCAGATGATTGTTCAACTAATTCAGAAATAAGAGGAGTTTTAGACAAGTATAGCTCAGAAGATGCTAGGATTAAAGTTGTTTATCGAAAAGAAAATGGACACATATCAGCTACATCAAATTCTGCCTTAGAGTTAGCAACTGGAGAATTTGTTGCATTGTTAGATCATGATGATTTATTAAGTAAAGATGCTTTGTATCAGTTGGTTTATGCGTTAAATGTAGATGAGAACAGAGATTTTATTTATTCTGATGAAGATAAGGTTGATGAGAACGGGGTAAGAAGTGAACCTCATTTTAAACCAGATTGGTGTCCTGATAATTTCTTGGCAAGAAATTACATTACTCATTTATCATGTTTGAGAAAGTCTATTGTAGATGAAATTGGTGGTTTTAGAGTGGGGTTTGAAGGAAGTCAGGATTATGATTTGTTTTTACGTTTTGTAGAAAAAACAGATAACATTTACCATATACCAAAAATTCTTTACCACTGGAGAATGCATTCTGCATCTGCGGCTATGGAAGAAGATGCCAAACCTTATGCCTTTGAGGCTGGAGTTAAAGCTTTAACAGAAGCATTAGAGCGAAGAGGAGAAAAAGGAAGTGTTGAGTTGAAACCTGGATTACCTGGTTTTTATACCGTAAGATATGACTTGAAATCAGAAGACTTAGTAAGTATTGTTATACCAACTAAAGATAATGCAAAAGTATTGGAGACTTGTTTGGAGTCTGTTTTTGAAAAATCTACCTACAAAAATATTGAGGTGATAATGATTAACAACAACAGTACTGAAAAGGCAACATTTGATTTGTTTAAGAAATATAAAGCTAAATACAAGGAGAAGTTTGTGCAGTTAGATTTAGAAATTCCTTTTAATTATTCTCGTTTAATGAATAAAGCAGTGGATGTTTCTAAAGGTGAATATATTTTACTGTTAAATAATGATACAGAAGTTATTTCTGAAGATTGGATAGAATCTATGATGGAACAGTCACAAAGAGATTCTGTTGGCGCAGTTGGAGCTAAGTTGTTGTATCATAATGATACCATTCAGCATGCTGGGGTTGTGATAGGTTTAGGAGGGGTTGCTGGACATACTTTTATTGGGTTGCCGAGAGATTCTCACGGCTATTTTTATTACATCACATCTACCAATAACTACTCTTCCGTAACTGCTGCATGTTTGATGGTGAGGAAAGAAGTGTACAATGAAGTAGGTGGGTTTAATGAGGATTTAGCAGTAGAATACAATGATGTTGATTTTTGTTTGAAGTTAGCAGAAAAAGGGTATTACAATATTTATTTGCCTTATGTAGAATTGTATCACTATGAATCTTTAACAAGGGGGCATCCTCATATGACTAAAGAATCTTACGCAAGGCATATTAAGGAAATAGGTTTGTTTAAAGAGAAATGGCAATCTTATATTGATCATGATCCTTGTTATAATCAGAACCTAACAATGGATGCTACTCATTTTCAAATAAAGATGTAAGTCTTTTATTTTGAAGAAATTCCTGAATCATTCTCCATTTCAAGTTGATACATAAGAGATTCGAGTAGTTCAAAAATGACAATGTCAGGTTTTTCTTGCTCAATTAATTGAGGAGTTAAATAGTGAGACCAAACATAAACACTTCGCGAAAAATGTTCGTTCAAGAGTGGGGTAAGATATACGCCATAAGAATCTTTATACATCACTAGTTTAGGTTTGGACTGATCTTCTAGTTTAAATACTACTGTTGGACTTCGGGTAAGGGGGAGGTTTTGATAAGGGGAAGGTTTGACCTCTTGAGCAAAAAGACCACCGATAACTCCGCATCCAACCTCTTTTTCATCCCAAAGCTCATTAAGAAGTATCATTCGACCTAAATCTCCTTCATGCTTTTTTAAAATTTTAAAAGTTATTGAGTCATCTGGAATTGGTTTGATGGAAGGGAAATCTTTTGCAATGGTATTCATTAACTTTTTATACCCAACAAAAGCCCCATTTACATTCCAATGGATGTCACTTTTAAAATAGATCTGTTCTTTTTTCTTTTGCTCTAATAATTCAGATCTAATGTCTATTATTTTGATAAAAGAATGGTTTTTTAAATAAGCAATAAGTTGGTCAAGCTTTGTAACTTTTTGATTCTTTAAGTGATCTGGTAAATATTCAGGATAGATGCGATGTTTTATAGGTGGTATAATAATGTAAGATTTAGCTCCTTGATTTTTTAAATAATTTGCACGCTCTTCTAAAGAGTTTTTAATTTTTTCGAGAACCTTTTCACTATAGTTAAAACTTAAATTATGGTATCTAGGGTCATAATTTTCTGAAAAATATAACCAACCTTGTTTGCCTAAGAAAACTTTCTCAGGAACAGGGGAAGTGTTAAGTGCAAAGAATTTAATATAGCTATGCCATTTTAGAATAGTATTTCTTAATCCAAAATGATCATTAAAATAGTTGCTGTATTTTTTTGGATATTCTAACAGTGCATGTATGTTCAAAACCGGGAGAGCGGTTTTAGTTCTGTTTTCATGATTTGATTCATGGTTTGAATCATTAATAAGCATAGTGCCTGCAGGAATAGCAATGATTAAGAAAAAACTAATGACTACAATCAATTTAGGGTTGAATTTTATACCTGGTCGTAAACGATCAGTTCTTTTAAATTGAGGTATAGAAATCTTTAATTGGATTAGCCAGAAAAAAACAAGTAGGCTAATAATTCCTGAATAAAATGCAGGAACTATCCAGTAGTTCCATGGCCTGATTTTTTCTAATACTTCAATATAATCGAACTTAAAAGTGATAAATGGATCTGTTCCGTTGGATACAATTTTCATTACATCCTTTTCTGGGTAAAGCAATTTGATTTGATTCGTTTGCCTGATATTTAAAGCGATATCTTTAACAAGAACTTTATAGTGTTGATTGCCTTGTGAAAAAGTAATGTTTTTTAACTCCACAATATTGGGAGATGTTCCAAAATCTAGCCTTAAATCTCGTATTCTTTTTAACTCAGGCAGGATAAAATCAATACGCTGAACCTCGTTAGAAGCAGCTGTAGTTTCTGTTATAAAATTATCTACGTTAAATCCGGCCCCCTCCGAATAGTAGACTTGTAAACTTTGTTTTCCTTGAAATTTCCCTTCAATTGAAATGGTGGTGTTGATCTTAGAACTATCTAATTCAATTTGTCTAAGAAATCGGTACCCTGATTTAGATAAATAAAGAGAGACCAGTAAAATAAGGCCTAGCTTTAGTGTTTTTATATATGATTTTTTTCTATTCAAAATCTAAAGTAAATGAAAGGGTTATGTGTTCCACTTGCTATATAGATAATGGACAGGATAAATATGGAAAATAATCCGATGTAGTTGGTATATGTTAAGATGTGATAACTTCTATTAAAAAAAGGCATCCGTTGTTTAATAAATTCTAAGGTTGGTATTGAGACAATAATTGCAACAATTAGCGTGATGATAAGCTCAAAGTCAAAGAATAGTAAGAATGGGTAAAAATCATTTTGTTGTTGAGTAAAACTGAACATTTTTTGGATATAAACTAAAGCACTATTAATATCAGAAGTTCTAAAAAATACAAATGCAATAATCACAACAAAAAGTGTGTAAAAATGACTTACAAATTTTGGTAGTCGGCTAAGTAATTTCTCTAAGAATAAGCGTTCGATGAGTAAAAATATACCATGAAATAAACCCCATACAATAAAATTCCAACTTGCTCCATGCCAAAGTCCAGTTAGGAAAAAAACTATGATTAAGTTTAAATAGGTTCTAGAATTACTTTTTTTATTTCCTCCTAGAGGAATGTATAGATAATCTCTAATCCATGTAGATAGAGAAATATGCCACCTTTGCCAGAAGTTTTTAATAGATCTTGCAATAAATGGATAGTTGAAATTTTCTAAGAAGTCAAACCCAAACATTTTTCCTAAACCAATAGCCATGTCAGAATACCCTGAGAAATCAAAGAAAATTTGAATGGTATAACAAACTATTCCCAACCACGCTAAACTTCCTGACAAATCATTTTCGCTTAATTCAAATATTTGATCGGCAACTCTGCCACATGTATTGGCAATAAGTACTTTTTTACCAAGTCCAATTATAAAACGTTTTATACCTAGAGCGATTTTATTTGTATCGGTATTCCTTTTTTCTAATTGCAAAAAAACATCATGGTATCTTACAATTGGGCCAGCGATTAGTTGAGGAAACAGAGATATATATAGTGCTAAGTTTAAAGGGTCTTTTTGCACTTTTGCATCATTGCGATATACATCAATTACATAAGAAATGGACTGAAATATAAAGAAAGAAATTCCTATTGGAAGAGTTACTGTTTCGGCTGTAATTTTCGTTTCTCCAAGTCCTATGAGGATTGAGTTAAGGTTTTCTATAAGAAAATTGAAATACTTGTAATACCCTAAAATTGAAAGATTACTTATTATAGAAAGAGTTAGGTATATTTTTTTAATTGACGGAGGTTCGGATTTGCTAATTGCTATTCCAAAAACATAATTTAGTAGAATAGTAAATAACATTAAAAAGACTAGTTCTCCTTCGCCCCAAGCGTAGAAAAATAAACTAGCTAATAATAAAAAGAAATTTTTAAGACGGATATTAGGTAGTACAAAGCTTGCCAATAAACATATTGGTAAGAACAAAAATAAAAATAAGGTTGAGCTAAAAAGCATCTATTTATTTTTGTGGCTCTGGATAATGAGTGTCTTTGACAACATCTTCTAGATTTACTTTATCCCAACTAAAATCTGTTACCTCTTTTACCTTTTTTCCAAGAAATTCAGAATGACAATAAAGTCCTGTAACTGGTTTGTTTTGTAAATATTCATCTGCAAAACTGGAAAACCTTCCTACAATAGGGTTGGATAATCCTGCTTCTACACACTCGAATCCTAAAGCGCTAGAAAAGAGTGTTTTCAATGCCATGTCACTAAATTGAAAAAAGTGCCAAGGTCTTTCGTGGGATGAATACGAAAAGTGTGTTTCTACAAAAACATGACCGCCAACTTTTAAGAGTTTGGCCGTTTCTGTAGCAACTACCCATGGCATTGCAAAATGCTCAAAACAAGCACTAGAATAGATTAAATCAAATTTTTCGTTTTCGGCAAAATAAGTGGATAATTTATGAGCATCACCAACAACATCTACATTGTCTCCATCATAATAATCAAAACCAACATATTCGGCTTTGTTAAAATGATCTCTAGCTCCAGAAGGTCCAGTAACCTCTCTACTACCAATTTCTAATACACGAAATCCTTCTTTATTAAAGTGCTCATATAAATAGCTTTGCCATTTTTGATGGGCAATTTTTCCTGCCATAGGTACGTCAGGCACAAGATAGGCTTCATCTGGAATTGTTGTAGGAGCTATTACTTCAGATTCTGTTTTTTTCTTGAAAGGGTTCCTCATATCACTTAAATTGTTTGGTTACTTCTTTGCAAAAGTAATGTTTATCTTTAATGGAAGAAATAAAGAGTTTTTAAATTTTGGGTAATTTAACAGGATGGAAATTCTACTAATAATCGATTGTTTTGGAACAGGTTATGGGTATTACTCATATCCAGATCCTGTTTTGGCATTTTGTGGTTTGTTGTTGATGATATTAATGAGCGCTTTAATCATTAGACGGAAGAGAAGAACTCCTAAGGGGGGCAAACTGAATAATGAAAAAGAAATAGTAGAAGAGTATTATATAGAAAAAGACATTTTTGGCTTAGATAAGAAAGTCTATAATCATAGAGAAGCTAATTATAAAACAGCAGATAAATCGAAATTCATATTTATAATTTTTGTGTTTCTATTTTTAATTGGATTGTTTTTAGTTGTTACTCACACACCTAAAAAATATGGGCCAATGCGAACTTCAGGGTCAGTTTGGGATTCGATAGAACAGACAGAATAAATTGAAAAGTAATTAAAAACCTTACATTTGTTCTCTTTAAGAAATTAAAATTATGAGCGAAAAAATAAGTACGGATAAAGCACCAAAACCAATGGGGATGTATCCTCATGCACGTAAAGTGGGTAATCTTTTGTTTTTGTCAGGAGTTGGACCAAGGGCTGCGGGTTCTGGAAGTGAGGAGGCAAATATTCCTGGATTGAAATATGACAAGAATGGGAATTATGAAACTTTTGATTTTGAAGCTCAATGTCGTTCTGTATTTGATAATGTAAAAACGATTTTAGAAGAATCGGGTTCTAGTTGGGAAAACTTAGTTGATGTAACTACTTTTTTAACAGATATGAAAAGAGATTTTAAAACCTATAATAAGGTCTATGCAGAATATTTTAAAGGGAACCAACCCTGTAGAACTACTGTAGAAGTAAATGCACTGCCTTCACCAATTTGTATTGAATTAAAATGTATTGCGGTTATTGATTAATAACAGTTTCTATCCATTCTCTAGCTTCTTTCAGGTTGGAGAATGATTTGGTAGGAACCAAAGGCTTATTAATCTTTAGAAAAAAGTTGACAAGCAGCCGTTGAGATAAGTTGTTAATTATAACGGACATGGCAATTCTTTTACCTTCCATCTCTTTGCTTGCTGTTAAACTTCTTGCCTCATTACTAATTGAGGTGTAGTTACCACTATCTATAATAACCCCATAATTTTCTCCATTCGTAATTTTTTTATTTGCTGCTTTAATTTCAATGATGTCTTCTATTTCAATGGTAGCATTGTCGTTTAGAACAACCAATACAAGGTTAGCAGATAACTGCTCTATAGTTGAGTTTTTTAGGGTTGTTTTTTTCACTTTTTATCTGCAAGAATATATTATCGAAATTAATTAAATAAAAGGTTAAATCGTTAAATTCGCACTTCTTAAAATTGAACATGAGCCAATATAAAACATACCCCAAGCTAGATTTACCTAACGTTGCTAAAGACGTTTTAGATAAGTGGGAAGCAAATAAAGTTTTTGAGAAAAGTATCTCAACTAGAGAAGGGAAAGATCCCTTTGTATTTTATGAAGGACCACCTTCTGCAAACGGATTGCCTGGTATTCATCATGCGATGGGAAGAACGATTAAAGATCTTTTCTGTCGTTATAAAACATTAAAAGGATTTCAGGTTAAGCGTAAGGCTGGATGGGATACGCATGGGTTACCCGTTGAGTTGAGTGTAGAAAAGAAATTAGGAATTACTAAGGAAGATATTGGAACTAAAATTTCTGTTGATGACTACAACAAAGAGTGTAGAGAGACAGTAATGCAGTATACAGATATCTGGAATAGTTTAACTCAGAAAATGGGGTATTGGGTAGATATGGATGATCCATATGTTACCTATGAAAATAAATACATGGAAACCGTTTGGTGGTTGTTGGGTCAGCTTTATGCAAAAGGCTTAATGTATAAAGGGTATACAATTCAACCTTATTCTCCAGCAGCAGGAACTGGCTTGAGTTCACATGAATTAAACCAACCAGGTTGTTATAAAGATGTAAAAGATACATCAGCAGTAGCTCAGTTTAAGATTAAAAATACAGAAAACTCTTATTTTTTAGCATGGACAACTACACCTTGGACATTGCCTTCAAATACTGCATTAGCAGTTGGGAATAAAGTTGATTATGTTAAAGTAGATACATTTAATCCTTATACTGGAGATAGAATGTTTGCCATTTTGGCCAAAGATTTAGTTGGTAAACACTTTAAAGCAGATGGAGAAAATGCATCGTTTGAAGATTATTCTTTAGGAGATAAAATTATTCCATGGACTATAGTTCAAGAGAAAAAAGGTGCTGAAATAGTAGGGGTAGAATATGAGCAGTTGTTGCCTTATGCCTTGCCTCATGAAAATGCTGATAAAGCATTTAGAGTGATAGCTGGTGATTTTGTAACTACTGAAGATGGTACAGGGATTGTGCATATTGCTCCAACTTTTGGACAGGATGATGCTCAAGTAGCAAAAGATGCTGGAGTACCCGCTATGTTAGTTTTAGATGATAACGGAAACGCTGTTCCTTTAGTTGATTTGCAAGGTAGATTTAGACCAGAAATGGGTGAGTTTGCAGGAATGTATGTTAAGAATGAATATTATGCAGAAGGAGAAGCTTTAGAAAGATCTGTTGACGTTCAGCTTTGTATCAAATTAAAAGAAGAGAATAAAGCGTTTAATGTATCTAAATATGAGCACAGTTACCCGCATTGTTGGAGAACTGATAAGCCTGTATTATATTATCCACTAGATTCGTGGTTTATTAAATCTACAGCAGTAAAAGATAGATTAATAGCGTTAAATAAAACAATAAATTGGCAACCTGAAAGTACTGGAACAGGTCGTTTTGGTAATTGGTTAGAAAATCTAAACGATTGGAATTTATCTCGTTCACGTTATTGGGGGATACCAATTCCAATATGGAGAACTGAAGAAGGAGATGATGAAATTTGTATTTCTTCAGTAGAACAATTAAAAGCGGAGGTCGAAAAGTCTATAGCTGCTGGTTTAATGACTAAAAACCCATTGGCAGATTTTGTTGTTGGAGATATGTCTGAAGAAAATTATAAGACTTTTGATCTGCATAAAAATTATGTTGATGAAATTATTTTGGTTTCCGGTTCAGGAAAACCAATGAAAAGAGAATCAGACTTGATTGATGTTTGGTTTGATTCAGGATCTATGCCTTATGCTCAACAGCATTACCCTTTCGAAAATAAAGAAGCTATAGATAACAATGAATATTTTCCAGCTAACTTTATTGCAGAGGGAGTAGATCAGACAAGAGGTTGGTTTTTTACGTTGCATGCTATTGCAACAATGGTGTTTGATTCTGTAGCCTATAAAAATGTAATTTCTAACGGTTTAGTCTTGGATAAAAATGGAGTTAAAATGTCTAAACGTTTAGGCAATACAATTGATCCATTTGATACTTTAGAAAAGTATGGGGCAGATGCTACGCGTTGGTATATGGTAACCAATGCATCACCATGGGATAATTTAAAATTCGATTTAGATGGAATTACAGAAGTTCAACGTAAGTTTTTTGGAACATTGTATAACACTTACGGGTTCTTTGCATTGTATGCTAATTTAGATGGATTTACTTATGCTGAAGATGAAGTTCCTGTTAGCGAAAGACCGGAAATTGATCGTTGGATCATTTCAAAATTAAATTCTCTCATTACCGTTGTTGATGATTGTTTTGATGCATTAGAACCGACAAAAGCAGGTAGAGCAATTCAAGATTTTGTAAATGATGAATTGAGTAATTGGTACGTTCGTTTGTGTAGAAGACGTTTTTGGAAAGGGGAATACTCTCAAGACAAGATTGCTGCTTACCAAACATTGTACAAATGTTTAGAAGTGGTAGCTCAGTTATCTTCTTCTATAGCTCCATTTTATATGGATCAACTGTATTCAGATTTAGTAGCGGTAAGTGGAAATAGCAATACAACTTCAGTTCATTTATCTGATTTTCCAATTTCTGATACAGCGGTTATCGATACAGATTTAGAAGAGAGAATGGCCATTGCTCAAAAAGTTTCTTCTATGGTCTTGAGCTTAAGAAAGAAAGAAAGCCTAAAAGTTCGTCAGCCATTACAAAAAATTATGGTGCCTATTTTAGATGATAAATTTAAGCGACAGTTAGAAGATGTTGAAGATTTAATTCTTTCAGAAACAAACGTTAAAGAATTAGAATACTTAACAGATACTACAGGAGTTTTAGTGAAAAGCATTAAACCAAATTTTAAAACATTAGGACCAAAATATGGTAAGATAATGAAGCAAATTGCTGGAGTTGTAAATCAATTTGGAGCTGATGAAATTGCTGAATTAGAAAGTAATGGATCCAAAACATTTGCTGTTGAAGATCAAAATGTTGTGTTGGAGTTGAGTGATGTAGAAATTTCTACTCAAGATATTCCAGGATGGTTATTGCAATCTGAGGGAGGAATTACTGTTGCTTTAGATGTTGTGCTATCGGATGATTTAAAAGAGGAAGGAATGGCTAGAGAATTTGTAAATCGTATCCAAAACTTAAGGAAAGAAAGCGGTTTAGAGGTGACGGATAAAATTCACCTTAAAATCTTAAAACACAACGAAATAAATCAAGCAATTAATAAAAATAAAAATTATATTTGCTCTGAAACTTTAGCAGGAGAACTTGATTTAGTTGACGAAATGAAACAAAATAATGGAATTGCAGTAGAACTAGATGACAATGTAAGTACTGTAATCTCAATAGAAAAATTGAATTAAATAATACAAAATGGCAGACATAAGATATTCAGATAAAGATTTAGCAGAATTTAAAGCTGTAATTGATGCAAAAATTGAAGTTGCACAAAAAGATTTAGACGGACTAAGAGGATCATTGTCTCATGCAGATGATAATGGAACTGATGATACTGCTCATTCATTCAAAATGATGGAAGAAGGAGCAGCAACGCTTTCTAGAGAAGAGGTAGCTCAATTGGCAGGAAGACAAGAAAAGTTTTTAAAGCATTTAGAAAATGCATTGATTAGAATTTCAAATAAGTCTTACGGAGTTTGTAGAGTTACAGGTAAATTAATCCAGAAAGAAAGGTTAATGGCTGTTCCTCATGCAACGCTTAGTATTGAAGCTAAACAAGCTCAGAGCTAATCTTAAAAAAATAAAAGTTAATTAAGAATTGGAGATTATATGAATTTAGTCTCCAATTTTTAATTTAGGACAATATTAAATGAACAAGTTTTTATCAATTCTTTCTAAACCAATTGTTGTAACACTTTTAGTGTTAACGGCAGATCAATGGTCAAAACTTTGGGTAAAAACAAATATGTATTTAAGTCAAGAGTTTCCTGTATTTGGGAATTGGTTTTATATCCATTTTATAGAAAACAACGGGATGGCTTTCGGTATGGAGCTCGGAGGAGATTGGGGTAAATTGGCATTGAGTTTATTTCGAATTGTGGCTATAATTGCTGGAGGGATCTATATATTTAAATATTTACCAAAAGATGCACATAAAGGACTACAAATAAGTTCTGCCCTTATTTTTGCTGGAGCAATAGGCAACATGATTGATAGTGGTATTTATGGAATGATCTTTAATGAGAGTTTTAATCAGATAGCAACGTTTATGCCCGATGAAGGAGGATATGCTCCGTTTTTACATGGAAGAGTTGTAGATATGTTGTGGTTTCCTTTAATTGATGGTACTTTTCCAGATTGGGTTCCAGTATGGGGTGGAGAATATTTCATGTTTTTTAGACCCGTATTTAATATAGCTGATGTATCCATTTCTTGTGGGATAGGGCTTGTATTTCTGATGAATAAACAGTTTTTTCCAAAAGAAGAAACAGAAGAGTCGATAATAGAATAAGAAAATATTATTGCAACTTTTTTTAACCTTTAAACGTATCATACTTTTATAACTAAAACATAATTTATATGAAAAAAACATACTCTCTTATTTTAGCAATTTTTATTGGATTGTTAACGGTTAATGGACAAGGAAATATGTCTCAGAGGGCATCTGTAAGTGTCCCATATCTTCAGGCTAAAAGTAGTTTTAAAACAGCATCATGTATTGATACAGTTCGCTACCCAGCATCAAAGTTGACTAACATGGTTGAACTAGATACAATGTCTGTTCATGGTGTTTCTGCATATTCTCAAGCGTATCATTATTCTGGTTCAGGAACAATTCATGGGATGAATGCTTATGTTTTAATAGATTTAGATAATAATGAAGGTTTAGACTCAATACGTTTGGTGGCGAGTGTTTACTCTCTTTTTAATATAAATGCGAGTTACCCAAATGCACCAAATATATTACTACATCGAGATACTGTTGATGTTATAGATGCTGCCTTTAGGGATCAACCTTTAATGTTTTCTACTCCTGTTGCAGTAACAGATTCTTTTGTTCTTGTGTTAGAACTTGATTCGTCAGAATTACCTTCTACACTTCCTTATTATGGATTTAATGGTTATTCTGACGGTCTAGGAGAAAGTTTATCTTGGGCTCATTATGCAGGAACTTGGTACAATTGTTTAACAGACTGGTCTGGTGCTTGGGATTCTGATATGTTATTGTCGCCAATTTTCGAAGAATCGTATACAGGGTCATATACTGTAGATTCAGATACTATTTGCTTAGGAGATTCTGTACTTTTTACAAATACTACAACTGCTTATACAGATTCAATGTTTTATACAGCTTCAGATAGTTTTTCATTAGACTTAGGAGATGCAACTAGTGTAGATCCATATTTAACCCCTTATAGACACACTTATGGATCAGCAGCTTCATACACTTCACAATTAATTTCTACTAGATATGGACATACAGGTAATTGTGTTGATACTGCAAGTAGGGTAGTTTTAGTGAATGACACCACAATTGCATCTTTTACAATTGCACACATGGGGGGAGGAGCGTATCAGTTTACGAATACATCAATAGCAGGAAATATTTATTCTTGGGATTTTGGAGATGGTTATTCAGCAAGTTTAGAATCACCTTCTCATACCTATGCTTCTGCTGGTAATTATACCGTATGTTTAACTGTTACGGATTCTGCAGGTTGTGGTATGGATACTGTTTGTCAAGTAATTTCTTTTGTTACTAGTATTGATGATTTTGATGCAGCAAATTATGTGAACATTTATCCTGTTCCAGCAACTAAGTATTTTAATGTAACTGTTCCTAATAATTATTATGGAAGTGAAGTTATCATAACAGATGTAGTTGGTCAAAAAATAAAAGCTGTTGCAGTTGAAAATCAAGACAAAATCAAGATATCAACAGAAGAAATGGAATCGGGAATATATTTTGTCTCTATTGAACATAAAGGAGAACGCGTTTTTACTGAAAGAATAGCAGTAAAGAAATAGTTGAATAGATTATATTTAAAAAGCTTCTTAGAGAAATCTAAGAAGCTTTTTTTTTGGCTTTGAATAAATTACCTTTGCAAACTAATTAAGTGAAATTCTATATCTTGATATAGCAAATTGAACTAATTCTGTTGAGAAACGGGATCTAAAGAAACATAGATGGAGAAAAAAGTAAGAGTAAGATTTGCACCAAGTCCAACAGGGCCATTACATATCGGTGGAGTACGAACAGCATTGTATAATTATTTATTCGCAAAGAAAAATGGCGGAGATTTTTTATTACGTGTTGAAGATACTGATCAAACACGATATGTTAAAGGTGCTGAAGATTATATTTTAGAAGCTTTAAAGTGGTGTGGAATAACTCCTACTGAAGGAGTTGGTGTTGGTGGTGATTTTGGTCCTTACCGACAATCAGAGAGGAAAGCTGAAGGAACGTACAAAAAGTATGTAGATCAGTTGTTAGATGCTGGAAAAGCGTATTATGCTTTTGATACACCAGAAGAATTAGATGCAATGCGAGAGCGTTTAAAAGCAGCTGAAGGTCATTCTCAACAATATGATTCAGCTTCCAGAATGACAATGAAAAACTCATTGACGTTGTCTTCAGAAGAAGTTCAAAATAAAATTGAGGCAGGAGAACCTTTTGTTGTTCGTATTAAAATACAGCCAAATGAAAAAGTTAGCTTTAAAGATATTATAAGGGGTTATGTTGAAGTAGATTCTTCAAATTTAGATGATAAAGTATTGTTTAAATCTGATGGAATGCCAACCTATCACATGGCAAATGTGGTTGATGATTATTTGATGAAAATTAGTCACGTAATTAGAGGTGAAGAATGGTTGCCATCTGGACCTTTACATGTTTTATTGTATCAATATTTAGGTTGGGAAAACGACATGCCAGAGTTTGCTCATTTGCCTTTAATTTTGAAGCCTACAGGAAATGGGAAGTTGAGCAAAAGAGATGGTGATGCAGGAGGTTTTCCTGTTTTTCCAATCGAATGGAAATCTCCAGAAGGAGATATTGCTTCTGGATATAGAGAAAGTGGATACTTTTCTGAAGCACACATTAACATGTTGGCATTTTTAGGGTGGAATCCAGGAACAGAAGAAGAATTATTTTCTTTAGAAGAATTGATTCAAGAATTTTCTTTAGAGCGTGTTGGTAAGTCAGGAGCGAAGTTCGACCCTGATAAAACTAAGTGGTTCAATGAGCAATATTTAAGAGCAAAATCTAACGAGGAATTGGCTCAAATTATAAAACCTTTAGCAGGAGATATAGCTGATGATAAATTAGTTGCAGTTTGTGGTTTGATGAAAGAAAGGGTGTCATTTGTAAATGAGATTTTAGAAAAAGGGAACTACTTTTTTGAAGCACCTACAAGTTATGATGCCAAAATGGTAAAGAAAAAATGGAAAGATGATTCAGCTCAAATAGTAGAGCAATTAATTGCTGTTTTTTCTGCAACTGAGTTTAAGAGTGAAGCATTAGAAACTGCTTTTAAAATTTTTGTTGAAGAAAAAGAGTTAGGTTTTGGAAAACCTATGATTGCGATTAGATTATCAATTACAGGAGAAGGTGGCGGTCCATCATTATTCGATATTATGGAATTAATAGGGAAAGAAGAATCAATTGCAAGGTTGAATGCAGGAATACAAAACATTAAAAAAGAAGAAGTAGCCTAATGGATAACGTGGAAGAAGAAAAAAAATCACTCAATTTTATTGAGCAAATAGTAGAAGAAGATTTAAAAGAAGGCTATTCATCTGATAGCTTAAAGTTTAGATTTCCGCCAGAACCAAATGGGTATTTACATATTGGTCATGCAAAAGCAATCTGTTTAAATTTTGGTTTAGGAGAAAGGTATAACTCTCCTGTTAATTTGAGGTTTGATGATACCAATCCATCAAAAGAAGAACAAGAGTATGTAGATGCAATTAAGTATGATGTAAACTGGTTAGGTTATCAATGGGATGCAGAATGCTATTCTTCAGACTATTTCCAACAACTATATGATTGGGCAGTATTGTTGATTCAAAATGGAAAAGCCTATGTTGATTCTCAATCTTCTGAGGATATGGCTACACAAAAAGGGACTCCAACAAAACCAGGTGTTAATGGTCCTTTTAGAGATAGAAGTGTAGAAGAAAATTTAGACTTGTTTAATAGAATGAAGCAAGGAGAATTTAAAGAGGGTGAGCATATATTAAGAGCTAAAATTGATATGACTCATACCAATATGTTGATGAGAGACCCAATAATGTATAGAGTTATGCATAAACCTCACCATAGAACAGGTAGTGATTGGTGTATCTATCCTATGTATGATTGGACTCATGGAGAATCAGACTATGTAGAACAAATTTCTCACTCGCTATGTTCATTGGAGTTTAAACCGCATAGAGAATTGTATGATTGGTTTTTAGATCAGGTGCATGATGAAAAATTGAGGCCTAAGCAAAGGGAGTTTTCTCGATTAAATTTAAACTATACTGTAATGAGTAAACGAAAGTTGATGCAGTTGGTGGAAGAAAATTTAGTTAACGGTTGGGACGATCCTAGGATGCCTACTATTTCTGGTTTAAGACGAAGAGGTTATACCCCTAAATCTATCAGAAACTTTATTGATACTGTTGGCGTTTCTAAGAGAGAACAGATGATTGATGTTGCTTTGTTAGAATCTTGTATTCGTACAGATTTGAATAAGACTACCAATAGAATAATGGCGGTGTTAGATCCTTTAAAATTGGTAATTACCAATTACCCTGAAGGAGAAACAGAAGTTGTTATGGCAGATAACAATCCTGAAGATGAAAATGCTGGTCAACGAGAAATGATATTTTCACAAGAGATATACATTGAAAGAGGTGATTTCTTAGAGGAGTGTCCTAAAAAGGTTTTTAAATTAGGAGTAGGAAAAGAAGTAAGGTTAAAGCATGGTTATATTATTAATGGAGTAGAAGCTGTTAAAGATGCTGATGGGAATGTTGTTGAGGTAAAATGTACTTACGATCCAAAAAGTAAGAGTGGTAGTGGATCTGAAGAAAGTAAACGTAAAGTAAAAGGAACGTTACATTGGGTTTCTGCTTCGCATAATGTTACTGCTCAAGTAAATGCTTATGATCGATTGTTTACAGTTGAGAATCCAGATGGAGATAAAGAAAAAGATTTTAAAGAGTTTATTAATAAGGAATCACTTTCAATATTAAAAGGCTGTAAAATAGAATTGGCACTTAAAGATGCAAAACCACATGAGCGTTACCAGTTTCAGCGTTTAGGTTATTTCTGTGTTGATAATGATTCAACATCAGATCATTTAATTTTTAATAGAACAGCTACATTGAAAGATTTTTGGGCTAAGAAAAAGTAAGTTAACAAGTTTAAAGTTTATCAAGTTTAAAGTTGAAAGGATTAAGAGGTAATTATTTACTTTAAAAACTCTCCACTTTTTACTTTTTACTATTTGATATGGGAAAGATATTTGTAGAAGGAATTAAGATTTATGCCTATCATGGATGCTTCAAAGAGGAAGCGGATATAGGCACAAATTTCCAGGTTGATGTGGTTTTGGATTCTGATTTATCTAAACCTGCAATATCAGATGATATTAATGATGCGGTAAATTATCAAGCTGTTTTTACAATTATTAAAGAACAAATGGCTATTCGTTCTAATTTGTTGGAGCATGTCTCAAAGCGGATTGTAGATGCGTTATTTGAAGAGTTTTCGGCAGTAGAAAAAATTAAATTAAAAGTGTCAAAATTAAATGTTCCTTTAGGAGGGCATATTGATAATGTTGCTATACAAGTAGAATGTGAGCGATAAAAGACGAATAAAATGTGCTAAATGTGGCAATGACTTTTCTTGTCAACCAAATGATAATTGTTGGTGTACTAATTATCAAATTTCAACAAAAAACTTAGCTGTTTTAAAATCAAAATATAAAGATTGTTTGTGTGAACCTTGTATTGGTAAAATGAATACAGATAGTAAATAAACTTGCTTCCTTTTCTTTTACTAGTTACTTTTAGTTTATGGCAGTTATTTTATTATTGATATGCTTTTTGGGTCTAACCTTACTTTTTCTATCTGTAGATAATACAAGGTTATCCATATTGAAATCTGTAGTGCTATTTTCAGTTTTAGTATTGGGAGTAACAGAGATTTTGAGTTTGTTCACTTCCTTAAATTATTTTAGCATGGTTATAGTCTGGGGAATTATAGATGCTACTCTGATCTATAGTATTTATAAAAAAGAATCGTATAAAAAAATTCAATTGTTAAGAGTTGAATTAAAAAAAACGATTAAAAGTCTATCAAGAGTTGAACAATTTTTTATTGGTTTTTCGATTTTTATTTTAGCAGGAATCTTAGTTCAGGGACTAGTTTACCCTACAAATAATTGGGATTCTATGGCCTACCATATGGCTAGAATTGTTCATTGGATACAAAATGAGAGTTTAGCTCATTATCGAACAAGTATTTATCCTCAGTTAAATTCGGCACCTTTTGCTGAAGAATTAATTCTTAATGTTAATCTACTTTTTGGAAATGATTATTTATCAAATAGTATTCAATGGTTTTATACATTAGGAAGCATTGTTGCAATTAGTTTGGTTGCAAAAGGGTTAGGGTTAAATAGATTTGGACAACTATTCTCAGCTTTTATATTGGTATGTATACCAGAGATTATTTTATTAGGTTCATCTACTCATAATGAAACAGTTCTTTCTTTTTTTATGTTGATGAGTATCTACTATTTTATTAGAATAGTTTCAGAAAAAACAGTAATTAATTTTTTGTTTTTAGGTTTATCTCTTGGCTTAGCAACTGCAACAAAACATACTGCATATCTATATCTTATGCCATTTGTAGCTATTTTTTCTGGATATATTATTTATTACTTAATACTAAAAAAAGAGCGATTTTTATTGCCTTATTGCAGTCTCTTAATATGTGGCTTTGTAGTAGTTAATGCGGGCCATTATACACGTAACTATCAATTGTCTTCATCTATTTTTGGTGTTGATGATACGCTTCATGAATCGTATGTAAATCAAGAGCATTCATTAAAAATGATGGTGTCTAATGTTTCAAGAAATTTATCGTGTCAGGCTGGAGTCCCATACGTAACACAGGTTGTTTATAATTTAACGGTAACATTACATGATTTAATTAATGAAGACATTAATAATCCTAAAACGACTTATGACTTTTATGCAATAGACTCATTAGCAACATATGAAGATAATGGAGCTAATATTTTCCATATGGTATTGATACTATTAAGTATGGTTTGGATGATTGTAACTATAAAAAGACATGATCTAAAATTAAAATTGTTTTGGATAGCTTGTGTTTTATCTTTTTTATTGTTTTGTTTTTATTTAAAATGGGTTCCATATGTTAAGTTGCATACTCCATTTTTCGTGTTCTATTCTGTAGTTCTTGCTTATTTTTTAATCAAAATATTCAATCAAAATATTTTACGTTATTTATGTGTGTTAGGATTTGTGATTTACGCTATTGCAATATTAACTTTTAATCGTACTAGGCCATTTATTACATACCCTCCTTTTACATGGGATATAAAAATGGATGATGACAGATATAAAAAATACTTTAGTAAATCTGTGGTCTTTTACCATGACTATAAAAAGGTAAAGGATATGATCACTTTTAAGAAGTTAAAGAATATCGGTTTAAAATTAGGGCCTTACAGTATGGAGTATCAATTGTTTTCAGATGTTTATAGAAGTGACATTAGAGCGATTCACTTAAAATCACATAAAATATGCGAAAAACTGGAAGTAGAATCTCCAATTGATTGCATAGTTTCTACTGATAAGCATGACTTTATTGATTATGAAGGAAAGAGGTATTTAAACGTAACCAGAGAGAATGAAGGATACCTCTGTTTGTATCTTATGGAATAAACTAGTTACTTTTGATTTATGGCAATTGCTTTATTATTGATATGCTTTTTGGGGTTAATCTTGCTCTTTATATCTGTAGATAATACAAGGTTGTCCGTATTGAAATCTGTATTGATATACTCTGTTTTAGTATTAGGAGTAACGGAGATTCTTAGTGTGTTTTATTCTTTGAATTACTTTAGTTTGGTTATAGTGTGGGGGATCATAGATACTTCTATTCTATATGTTATTTATAAAAAAGAAGCTTATAAAAAAATCTATGCGTTAAGAGTTAAATTAAAAGAAACGATTAAAAATTTATCAAGAGTTGAACAGTTTTTTGTTGGTTTTTCAATTTTTATTTTAGCAGGAGTTTTTGTTCAAGGGATAGTTTATCCTACAGCTAATTGGGATTCAATGGCCTACCATATGGCTAGAATTGTTCATTGGATACAAAATGAGAGCTTAGCCCATTATCGAACAAGTATTTATCCTCAGTTAAATTCGGCACCTTTTGCGGAAGAGTTAATTTTAAATGTTAATCTACTTTTTGGAAATGATTATTTATCAAATAGTGTGCAATGGTTTTATTTATTGAGCGCCTTTTTTTCAATAAGTTTGATTGCGAAAGAGTTAGGTTTAAATAGATTCGGACAACTATTCTCGGCTTTTATTTTGGTATGTATTCCTGAGGTTATTTTACTCGGTTCCTCTACACATAATGAAATAGTCCTTTCTTTTTTTATGTTAATGTGCATCTATTATTTTTTGAAGATTAGTTCAGAAAAAACAGTGGTTAACTTTGTTTTGTTAGGGTTTTCTCTTGGTTTAGCAGCGGCAACAAAGCATACGGCTTATCTATACCTTGCACCTTTTGTTACTGTTTTCTTTGGGTACATAGTTTATTTTATAGTGCTCAAAAAAGAGTGGTTTTTGTTATCGTATTGTAGCCTACTAGTGTGTTGTTTTGCCTTAGTTAATACAGGTCAATATTCACGGAACTATCAATTGTCATCAACTATTCTTGGAGCAACAGAGGAGATAAATGGCTCCTATGTCAATCAGGAGCATTCATTAAAAATGATGGTATCTAATGTGAGTAGGAATATTTCTTATCAGTTTGGTATTCCAATGGTAACACCAATTGTTTATAACCTAACAGATCAATTACACGATGCAATAGGTGAAGATATTCATAATCCTAAAACAACTTTTAATTCTTTTGAACTTGATCCATTAGCAATACATGAAAACAATGGCGCAAATATTTACCATATGTTATTAATGTTATTGAGTATGGTTTGGATGTTGATTTACGCAAAAAAGCATAATATCAAATTAACCTTGTTTTGGGTAGTGTGTGTGTGTTCTTTTCTAACCTTTTGTTTTTATTTGAAATTGGTTCCCTATGTTAAGTTGCATGTGCCTTTTTTTATGTTTTACTCTGTAATTATAGCTTACTTTTTAACGAAGTTTTTAAAATCTAAACTCGTATTGAACCTTTCTATTTTAGGCTTTGTGATATATGCTTGTTTAATATTGGTGTTTAATGTTAGTAGACCATTCATTACGCTACCCCCTTTTACTTATGATGTTACAATGTCTGATGATAGGTATGAAAAGTACTTTAGTAATTCTTTTAATTTTCATCATGATTATAAGAAGGTTAAAGAAATTATTTCTGTAAAAAAATATAAAAATATTGGTTTGATGTTAGGAAGTTATAGTATGGAGTATCAGTTGTTTGTAGATTCATATCGTAGTGATATTAAATCAATACATATTAATTCATGTTTGCTTAGTGAATCGCTTCCTATTCAAAATAATGTAGATTGTATTGTCTCAACTGAATATGAAAATCAAATAAAATATGAAGGAACAATCTATTACAATGCGACAAAGGATAATGATGGCTACTTATTTCTATATTTAAAAAAATGATGGCAGTATGTTTTGTGGCTTTTGATAATTTTGGTTTAAGATCAGTGGTAAATAAATTTGATTCCTTTTCTTTATCTCGTTAATTTTAGTTTATGGCCGTTATTTTGTTATTGATATGTTTTTTAGGTATAACCTTGCTCTCTATATCTGGCGATGATACAAGGTTATCTATATTGAAGTCTATTTTATTATTCTCAGTATTAGTATTAGGATTAACAGAGGTTTTGAGTTTGTTCAAATCCTTAAATTATTATAGTTTGATAACAGCTTGGGGCGTTATAGATGCTGTTATAATTTATGCTGTTTATCAAAAAAAATCCTATAAAAAGCTCCGAGCTTTTTTGGTTAAAACCAAAAATGGATTAAAAAGACTTTCTTTTTTTGAAAAGTTTTTAATTGGTTTTTCTGGTTTTATTCTTGTTGGAATTTTGGTTCAAGGATTAATTTACCCTACCAATAATTGGGATTCTATGCTTTATCATATGGCTAGAACGATTCATTGGATTAAAAATGAAAGCTTAGCTCATTATAGAACACCATTTCATCAACAGTTAATTTTCCCTGTTTTTTCAGAGGTAATGCTTTTGAATGTTAACTTATTACTAGGTAATGACTTTCTTTCTAATACAGTTCAGCTGTTTTATTTAATAGGAACAGCTATAGGAATAAGCTTGATCGGCAAAGAATTAAAGCTAAGTAGGTTCGGACAAATACTTTCAGTTTTTATTTTAATATGTATCCCAGAGGTAATTTTATTGGGTTCATCTACACATAATGAATTGGTAGTATCTTTCTTTATGGTGGTGAGTATTTATTTTTTAATTAAAACAAGAAAAGGTAAGGCCATTGTAAATTTCATTTTTCTTGGGTGTGCTTTGGGTATGGCTGCTGCAACAAAAAGTACTGCGTATTTATATTTGACTCCATTTATTTTTAGTTGGGCTGTCTATCATTTATACCAAATTGCATTTAAAAAAATGCCAATAGTTTGGCTTAATTATTTGCTGGTAGGACTGGTATTTGTTGTGATAAATTTTGCCCATTTTTCAAGGAATTATCAACTTACCTCCAGTATACTTGGTACAAATCCTAGTCTTCAAAATTCGTATGCTAATGAAACTCATTCCGTAACGGGTTTAATTTCTAGTGTTACAAAAAATTTATCCAATCAATTTGGATTACCTAAGATTGCGCCTTTAGCAGCAGCTGCCACCGAGAAAATTCATGAACTAATTAATGTAGATATAAACGATTACAATATTAGTTACATAAATTACTCTGTAGATCCTTTGTCTACTCATGAAAACAATGGAGCAAATACATATCATACTATATTAATGCTACTAACTATTATATGGTTATTCATATTTTATAAAAAATACAATAGGGGGATAGTCGTTTTACTTATAGTTATTATTTTATCATTCTTATTCTTTTGTTTTTATTTGAAATGGCAACCTTGGATTAAGTTGCATGCTCCTTTTTACATCTTTCATACTGTTGTTTTGGCGTATTTTATAATAAAAGAGTTGAAATCTAAAATTTTAATTTATTTGGTGATTTTTGGATTTGTATTTAATGCTGTGGTTATTTTATTGTTTAATTATAGTCGTCCATTGATTACTGTTGTACCATTTACATCAGAAATTAAGGTGACGGATGATAGGTATAAAAAGTATTTTAGTCGCTTTTTAGAGTTTCATAGTGATTATAAAAATGTTGTGGATATGATAGAAGATAGGGGGTATAAGAATGTAGGCTTGAAGCTCAAAAAATTTGAATTAGAGTATCAATTATTTACAGATTCTTATCGTGATGGTGTAAGGCCTATACATTTAAATTCTTTTGATTTGTGTGACCAAATAAAAGTAGAAGATAAATTAGATTGCATTGTTTCTTCTACAAATAAAGATTTTTTTGAATATAAAGGAGATTTGTTTTATAACGTAACAAAAAAGAGTGACGGGTATTTATACTTGTTTATTAAAAGGTAAATGTTATCGTATTATTAATTTATTAAAATGATTTTAATCTGATGTTTACCATTTGTTATGAAAATCAAGGAAAATCAATTTACTTGTTAAATTGTTTCATTTATTTTTCCCACTAAGTAAAAATACTGATGTTTTTACTTCTTTTTCTTTCTAATTTTATCTGACTTGAAATTTTAATTATGGATGAAATAAGGTTGTTAGTTGTAGATGATAGAGATATTGTTAGAGATGGTTTGAAATTAGTTCTATCTGATTCAATGATTGTTGTAAAAGGAGAAGCTACTGATGGCTATGAGGCTATAGATTTGGTTATGAAAAATGATTATGATGTTGTCTTAATGGATGTGAATATGCCAAATATGAATGGGATTGACGCGACTAGAGAGTTAAAAAAAATTGATCCAGATATTAAAATACTAGCAACTTCTTTTTGGGAGAGCCCTGAGTTTATAAAAGAGATGATAACTGCTGGAGCTTCAGGTTTTATTAAGAAAGGAGAAAGTAAAAATGTTTATGAAGAGGCAATTGAATTGATCAATAATGGAATGATTTATTTGTCAGAAGAAGTTTCAGGTAAAACTTATGAGAAAGTATTCTCTTACTTGAAACATCCTTTTCCTAGTATGGTTTAAATATTTATTGAGTTCTACTTATTCCTTCTTCTTAATTATTGACTTGAGGTAATTAAAGTATTCTTTTCGACCTTGTTTGGTTGTAAAAACACTCAGCATAATTTTTCCTAAAGATTCTATAGGTTGAGTTTCTTCATTTTTAGAAGCTGTATTTTCTAGTTGTTCTTCTATCGTGTTTTTGTTTATTTCTTCTTGCCTTTTATCAGGGTCATAACCAATAATTGTATTTGCTTTTTTGTAATTTTTTTGAGCGGATTTCATTCTGCCAGCATTCTCATGCAATAACCCTAAATTATTTAAAGCAATTTCGTCTTTTGGGTCTAATTCAACAGCCTTTTCGTAGTCAGCAATTGCACCGTCAATATCAGATCTTGATCTGATGTACGCTCTACTAGAATAGCGGTAAGGATTGTTAGGGTCTATCTCAACAGCCTTATTCATATCTACCATTGCAGATTCAATATCTTTATTGTGGAAGTGAGATATACCTCTATCACACAATAAGGTTGGTTCGTTTGGTAAACGGATGAGCATAGTTGTAAAATCAGCGATAGACTTTTTGAATTGATCAATTTTTCTGTAGCAAATAGCCCTAGTGTATAGTGCATCAGCATTATTTTCATTTTCAGTCAAGAAAGAGTTTAAAGCTTCAATAGCCTCATTGTATTCTTGTTTTTCAAATAATGCTTTACCTTTTTCTAAACCTGTCATTTTGTTAATGAATTTATAATTCAAAATTAAGAAGTATAAACTGATTTATTTAATTTAGAATCATCTTATAGAGTTATGACAAAAGAAGAAGCTAAACACAAAATAGAAGTATTATCACAACAGTTAAGAGATCATAATTATAGTTATTATGTGCTTTCAGAATCTAAAATATCAGATTATGATTTTGACATGTTATTAGAAGAACTTCAAAAACTAGAAGAACAATTTCCTGAATTTGCTTTTGAAGATTCACCAACAAAAAGAGTTGGAGGAACAATTGCTAAAAATTTTGAGACTGTAAAGCATAAGTACAGGATGCTCTCTTTGGGGAATAGTTATAGTAAAGAGGATATTGAGGATTTTGAAACTAGAATTAAAAAGCTGGTAGAGAATGAACTAGAATATATTTGTGAATTAAAATATGATGGCGTTGCCATTGGTATAACGTATAAAAATGGAAAGTTAGTTCAGGCGGTAACAAGGGGTGATGGTGTGCAAGGAGATGATGTTACAGAAAATGTAAAAACCATTCGATCCATTCCATTACAATTAAAAGGGAATGATTATCCAGAAGAATTTGAGATAAGAGGAGAAATATTTTTTCCTAAAAATGTATTTGAAGGTTTAAATAAAGATAGGGAAGATGCTGGTGAAGATTTATATGCAAATGCTAGAAACACTGCTTCAGGAACATTGAAAATGCAAGACTCTGGTGCTGTAGCTCAACGTAGGTTAGATTGTTACTTGTATTTTGTATTAGGTGAGAATTTGCCCTTTAAAACACATTATCAATCAATAGAAAAAGCAGGGGGATGGGGTTTTAAAGTGCCTACAGAAAAAGATAATTATGTAAAGAAGTGTAAAACAATTGATGAAATTTTTGAATTTATCAATTACTGGGATACGGAACGCAATAACCTCAATTTTGAGATAGATGGAATTGTTATTAAGGTGAATAATTATGCTAGGCAAGAAGAGATTGGCTTTACGGCTAAATCTCCAAAATGGGCCATAGCATATAAATTTAAAGCAGAAAAAGTATCTACTAAACTATTAGAAATTACGTATCAGGTTGGTAGGACGGGAGCAATTACTCCTGTTGCTAATTTAGCGCCTGTTTTATTAGCAGGAACAACTGTAAAGAGAGCATCATTGCATAATGCTGATCAGATAGAGAAAATTGATGTTAGAGTTAATGATACGGTATTTGTTGAGAAAGGAGGAGAAATTATTCCAAAAATTGTTGGTGTAGAAGCAGGACAAAGAGATATTTTTTCAGAGCCTACTCAGTACATTTCTACATGTCCTGAATGTCAAACAGAATTAATTCGTAAAGAAGGGGATGCTAAACATTATTGTCCTAATGAATGGGGATGTGCACCTCAAATAAAAGGTAAAATGCAGCATTTTATTTCTCGTAAGGCTATGAATATTGATGGACTTGGAGAAGAGACTATTGATTTGTTGTTTGAGCAAAACTTGGTTGAGAATATTGCTGATTTATATGCGTTGACTTTTGATCAATTATTTGAATTAGAATCTTTTAAAGAAAAGAAATCTCAAAATATTATTGATGGATTAATTTCATCTAAGCAAATACCATTTGAACGGGTGTTGTATGGTGTTGGAATTAGATATGTTGGAGAAACTGTTGCCAAAAAACTTGCTAGACAATTTAAAACGATTGACCATATTATCAATGCTTCGTTTGAGGAATTGATTGCTGCTGATGAAATAGGTGATAAAATTGCTGAAAGTATCATTCATTTTTTCTCTATAGAGAGTAATGTAGAATTGATTAATAAATTAAAAGAACATGAATTACAATTTCAACTTTCTGAGGATCAGATAGCAAACGCAACAACAAAGTTAGAGGGGTTAATTTTTGTTGTTTCGGGAGTGTTTAGTAAATTTTCTCGTGATGAGCTGAAAGCTTCTATTGAGCAGAATGGAGGGAAAGTATCGAGTTCTATTTCTAAAAAAACAAGTTATATTGTTGCAGGAGAAAATATGGGCCCGAGTAAATTGGCTAAAGCAGAAAAGCTAGAAGTTGCTATAATTAATGAAGATCAGTTTTTGGAAATGGTGGGTTAGTTTTTACTTTTTTTCTTCGCGTAAGATTTTCTCCATTTTACGACCTTTTGCCAATTCATCAATGAGTTTTTCCATTTGCCTACATTGTTTATACAATTCAAACTCATCCTCAATCTCTTCAATTCGATAACCACAAACAACTCCTTTAATCATGTGGGCGTTTGGATT
The DNA here is from genome assembly GCA_905479915.1 of uncultured Flavobacteriales bacterium. GTDB lineage: Bacteria > Bacteroidota > Bacteroidia > Flavobacteriales_E > Vicingaceae. Next base: position 35,732 of record CAJQOH010000007.1, on the reverse strand, counting down.
AATTTTGGCTTTCTTAAAAAATGTTCTAAAAGTTACTTTTTCATCGATAAGTTCTTGTAAAGTACCTTGATCAAATCCAGTAAACCAATTAATTACTTGGTTGAGTTCTTCTTTTGTTCTGCCATTTTTCTCCAACCTATTGAGATAAAGTGGGTAAATGGAACCAAATATCATATTGGCAATTTTTTCATTTTTTTCGGTAGTAACTTTCATAGTTATTCGATTTGGAATTAATTGGTTTTAAAACTCACAAATTATTTAAAGTGGTTAATCAGTTCTGGTTCTTTTATAGTCTTTTTTTAATATGATTCTATCAATAGGAATTTCAATATAAGAAATACCTATTGGTAAAATTCTAATAAAAGTGGTGAATTAATAATGTTGTTAACATTTTTAGGTTTCGTGGTGAATAATTAATATCATTACATGAGTATTAACTGAATGATTAATTATGAAAAAAACAACAATTTTATTAACGATTTTGATGGGGGTATTAGTTTTGATTGGCTGCTCAAAAAGTGATTGTGTATGTTATACAAATAGTAGTGATTTTAGTGCAGGAACTACTGCAACTCAAGAGACTGAGACTGTTGGTAGTGGATTAACTGATGAGGAATGTAATGCATATGATTATGAAGAGACAGTTGCAGGAGTATATACTATAAAAGCTTGCGAATTAGATTAACTTACAATAGATTAGAACGTTATTTGAATAACGTTGTGAGACTCCTAAAAACTCACTGATAATCTAAAACAGTTAATCAGGGTTTGTATATGCTCTTTGGTTTGATATGATGATGGTATGTTTACTAGATCATCTTGAATTAAAACAACTAAGTTGTTTTCCTCTAAGGCCACTTTCAATCGATCCATTTCCATGTTGTCTGCTAATCGAACAGAAAATAGAAAATTTGAACCTTTATCCTGTTCCACAGCACAATACATGATTTGTAAATCTTCAATAGCTGTTTTAATAAAATCTTCCATAGTTTAGTTCATTTGAGCAAGCATCTCTATGTGTGGAATATCATCTTCTAAATACATATCCCCAACTTGTTTAAAACCATGTTTAGTATAGTATTTCAAAAGATATTCTTGGGCAGAAATCCTTATTGCTTGTTTGCCCATGTGGTTTTCAACAAACTTAAATGATTCTAACATTAGGGTGTCAGCAATCCCTTTTCCTCGATATTCTTTTTTCAGTGCAACTCTACCAATGGAAGCTTCAGCATAAGAAATACCTTTTGGTAAAATCCTAGTAACGGCCATTACCGTTCCGTTTTCCGCTCTACCAAATAGATGGTAAGATTGTCTGTCTTTTTCATCAACCTCTTGGTAAGGACAGTCTTGTTCTACCACAAATACTTCTGTTCTTAAGTAAAGTATTTCAAAGTATTCATCAACCGTAAGGTTTTTAAATGCTTTTGTTGTCCATTTGATTTTTTCCATAATATTTCTTTCTTGTTTTTATGGGGCCTGAATCAAGTTCAGGATGAAGTTCTAGTATTGCTTTTTAAGAACTTCATTTTCTCCATTCTAATAAATTCTCTTTGTTGCTTACTAATTTATCATTTTCTATTAACCATTGTATTACTTTAATGGTTTTGTCGTCTCTTACTCCTTCAATTTTATTAATTAATTGAGTAATAGGAAGCTTTTCTTTTTGCACTATCTTTTTTACTTGGTCAGAAACAGAACTAAATTCAACATCACTTAATTCTAATTTGTTTCTTTCCATGCAAACATCACAAACTCCACAACGATAAACATCTTTTTCACCAAAATAATTTAAAAGAATTTCACTTCTACATTTATGCTTTGCGGTAGCAAAATAAATAACACTTTCCATTTTTTTTACAGCAATCTCTTTTCTTTCATGGTAATGTTTGGCAGAGATAGAAATGTCTTTAACATTTAAACGCTCTGTTAAATAGGTGAGCTGAGGTTGATTGGTTTGTTCTAGATAGCTTATAATTTCTAAATTATTTAAATATTGTAAACCTTTTACGACTTGATCTTTATTGCTTTTTAGACGTTTAGCGATTTCAAATTCATCAATTTTAGCATAGTTTTCAAATAGACCAGTATAAGATCTTAGTATGGTTTTAAGAAAGATATCGAACTTGTTGTTTTTTACTTGAAATTCATACAAGTCATCTTTACTAATTTCAATCTTTATGCGAGAAGCATTGTGATTAGATTCTGATAGGGTAAGGTAGCCTTCCTTTTCTAAAAATTTTAAACAATTGTATACCGTATATATTTCTAGATTGTACTGTTCACTAAACTCTAAGATGTTTAAAGAATAACTCTCGTTTAAAGCAGAACCAATCGGAACTTGAAAGAAGTTGGCCAACGATTGATATACCTGTTTGATAGTGTCTATTTCAGGAAAACTACTTACAATTCTTTTTTCTAAATCAATTCTGTCTGCCTCCTCAAACAATAAGATGGCATAAGCCTTTTTTTCATCTCTTCCGGCTCTTCCTGCTTCTTGAAAGTATGCTTCTAGAGAGTCTGGTAAATCAATATGAATAACAGAACGAACATCTGGTTTATCTATTCCCATTCCAAAAGCGTTGGTAGAAACAATAACCTGAGTAGTATTGTTGATCCAATTGTTTTGTTTTATTGTTCGTTCCTCATTGTTAAGTCCAGCATGGTAGAAATCGGAAGCAATTCCATTTTTTTGAAGAAACAAAGCGATTTCTTTTGTCTTTTTTCTGCTCCTAACATAGACAACTGAAGTGCCAGGTACTGACTTTAAAATTTTTAGGATACGGTTTTTTTTATCATCTTCAGGTAGAACAGCATAGGCTAAGTTTTTACGTTCAAAACTTTTTTGTAGCGCATTCTCGTTTTTAAATTTTAATTGCTTTTGTATATCAATTACAACTTCAGGAGTAGCAGTTGCAGTTAGTGCTATAAAAGTTACATCAGGTTTCTCTTTGCGTAGGTTGGTTATATTTAAATAAGCAGGTCTAAAGTCATAACCCCATTGAGAAATACAATGCGCCTCATCAACTGCTATAAGATTAACGTTCATTTTTTTGTAACGTTCCTTAAAAATTTCAGTTTCTATTCGTTCTGGCGAGATGTATAAAAATTTGATGTTACCGTAAATGCAATTGTCTAGTGTAATGTCAATTTCTCTTCTGGTCATTCCTGCATATATGGCAACAGCCTTTATGTTGCGACTTACCAAGTTCTGTACCTGATCTTTCATCAAAGCAATTAATGGAGAAACAACAATACAGATGCCTTCTTTTGCCATTGCTGGAATCTGAAAACAAATTGATTTTCCTCCACCAGTAGGCAATAGTGCGAGTGTATCTTTTTCAGCCAATGTTGCATTAATAATATCTTCTTGCAACGGGCGAAAGTTTTTGTACCCCCAATATTTTAATAGTATTTGATGAATATCCACCTTTAGTTCTGAGTTTAAAGTTTAAAGGTAAAAGTTTTTTTAGGATTTAGGTGAGAAGCTTATGAAATAAGGAATTAAACATAAACTTAATTACTTAATATCATTATGACTAAATTACTTTTTATACTTTTACGTAAAGTCAAGAAAAAAATGAACGTTATTGTTGCATTCATAAAACTTATTCGTTTACCGAATCTATTGATTATTGCACTTACGCAATATGCAATTCGTTATGGTGTAATTTATCCTATAATCTATACTTTTTCTGGTGGTCAAGATATCCCTAATGTTGGGTTGAAAATGACAGATATGAATTTCTTTTTATTGAGTTTGTCTACTGTTATGATTGCTGCTGCTGGTTATATAATTAACGATTATTTTGATGTGAAAGTTGACCGGGTAAATAGGCCAGATAAAATTATTGTAGGAAAATATATTAAGCGTAGAATAGCAATGGGAGCTCATGTTGTAATTAATACAATTGCCATATTGATTGGTGCTTATTTAGCTTATGTTTTAGGGAATTGGAAACTTATTTTTATACAGGTTTTGTCTGCTGGAGCTTTGTGGTACTATTCTACTATGTTTAAAAAACAGGTTGTAATTGGTAACGTTATAGTAGCTCTGTTAGCAGCCTTAGTTCCTTTTGTTGCAGGTTTATACGAATTGATTTTACAGCATGCTTTTTCTGATGATACAGTCAATACTTTGTTGTTTAGGTTAGAAGAGTATACGCCATTTGAAGATGTAGAGTATTTATTGCTTGAAATTCTCAACAGTATTTTATATTGGGTTTTAGGGTTTACTGTTTTTGCTTTTATTAGCACCATGATTAGAGAAATTATAAAGGATATAGAAGATTATGAGGGGGATAAAAAGTATTTCAGTAATACCCTAGCGGTTGTATATGGAAAAGTAAAGGCAAAAATTGTAGCTCAAATTATAGCGGTTATTATGGTTGTAATGGTTGGATATTTGCAGTATTTTCAGTTACAAGGAAAAGATATGGCTTCTTTTATGTACTTTTTATTTGCAGTACAATTGCCATTGATTTATGTGATAGTAAAGTTGCAATCTGCTCAAGAAAAATCAGATTATACTAAATTGAGTTTAAATATGAAATTGATAATGTTGATGGGTATCGTTTATACAGCTTTCTTTTATTATACTACTATTTATATCGCATGAGTTTGAAAACCGTTTCATGGAATATAATTTTAGCTTCTAAATCGCCACGAAGGCAAAACCTTTTAAAAGAATTAGGGTTTGAGTTTGAAATTAAAACCAAAGATATAGAGGAGATTTATCCTCCCAATTTAAAACGTGAGCAAGTAGCATTGTTTTTAAGTAAATTGAAATCAAATGCTTTTAAAGATGGTTTAAAAGAGAATGATTTGGTATTAACTTCTGATACTATTGTTTGTTTGAAAGATGAGATAATTGGAAAGCCAAAAGATAGACAAGATGCTATTGAAATGCTTGCTAAATTATCTGGTAATAGACATGAGGTGATTACTGCGGTAACATTATTGTCTAAAGAAAAACAACATACTTTTTACGATGAAACCGAAGTTTATTTTAAGGAATTGACTACTGAAGAAATTGAATATTATATTGACGAATATGAGCCTTTTGATAAGGCTGGTAGTTACGGAATTCAAGAATGGATTGGGTATGTTGGTATCGAAAAGATAATAGGTTCTTATTTTAATGTGATGGGATTACCGGTTAAACGCGTTTATGATGAATTACTTCAATTTTAGAGTTGTGAAATATGTTTTATTGGTATTGATTGGTATTTTTTCATTTGAAGGAATTACTCAAAACCCAATAGAAAAAGAAGGATGGGAATTGACCTTTAATGATGAATTTAATGATGGTAAGTTAGATTATTCAAAGTGGCAGGATCATTATTATTGGGGTGGTAGGGTTAATATAGATGGTCTTACTTATTATGGTGCGGATCAGTTTCAATTTTCTGATTCCAGCTTAATAATTGTTGCAGAAGAAAAGGAAGTAAAAGAAGGAGTACAATATACTTCAGGGATGCTTGATTGTAATCAGTCATTTAAGCAGCAATATGGTTATTTTGAAATTAGAAGTAAAAACCCAAAAGGAACAGGATGTTGGCCTGCATTTTGGTTGGTTTCAACAGAAGATTGGCCTCCTGAAATAGACATTTATGAGTTTTACACAAATTCACCTGATTTAATTAAAACAAATCATCATTGGAAAAATAGGAGAGGCAAAAAAAAAGCGCAGCCGAAGCAAGTGAGAATGAAAGAAAGTGCAGCAGAAGGTTTTCATACTTATGCCGTTGAGTGGACGAACAGAAAAATTAGATGGTTTTATGACAATAAAAGGGTAAAGACTTCAAGACGAGGGATGAAATACCTTAAATATAAATTGCATATCATTATCAATAACGAGATAAGTGATATGAAGGGTATGAAGTTGGAAGATGCCGTTTTCCCTAATTATTTTGAGATTGATTATGTTAGAGCCTATAAAAGGAAATAGAATTTCCTAAATGTAGCCTAGTAGTTTATATGTGATAAACCCAGTCCATTCTTTTATGAGTGTTTGCCAACTTTTAATGCTATGTACATTTGGAATAAATAAATGATCTAAGGCATATGTTCTTGGTCCAGCTTGTTGATCAACACTAAAAGGAGTTACTTCAAGTCCAGCTTTTTTGTAGCATCTTTTTGCTCTTGGCATGTGTGTAGCAGAAGTAATTAGAATGTATTTTCCGTTGGTGTATTTTTTAGTTAAAATTTCAGCAGAATTTAGTGCATTTTCTCTTGTGTTTTTAGATTCAGATTCAATAATAAGATCTTCCTCTGGGATGCCAATTTCCAATAAATATTTCTCAACAAATAAGGCTTCTTTTTCATCGGGTTTAAGAATACTTCCAGAACCACTCACAATCATTAACTTTTTGGCTTTACCAGTTTTGTACAATTTTATCCCGGCCATTAGTCTGTCTGTGGCAGAATGAAACTGAATCAATTCTTGACTTGGGTCATAGCTGGAAAAACCTCCTAGTACAATTGCAACATCATAATTCGTTATTAGTTCAGAGTAAGTTTGGTTTCGTTCTTCATAAACCCTTACAAATTCATTGGCAAGAAAAGAGTTAGAAAAAAAGTAAAATACTACAACAGCACTCCACAATATTTTTTTTTTTCGAAGTGTCTTTTTTGTCAGGATTCCCCACAACAATAAAGTGAAAATCCATACAAGTGGGTTGATTAAAAAAGTGAGAATCTTAGATAGAATAAAAAACATTACGAAGGTTTTGTAGCAAGTTCTTCTAGAGCTTCAATCCATAAATTGGATTCATTTAAACTTTCAACCAACTGCCAATTTTGACCGCCATTTTCTTCAAAAATCTCTTTGAATTCGTCTCCAACCTCAATAGTGGTTTCTAAACAATCGGCAATAAATGAAGGAGAGAATGCTAACACGTTTTTAATTCCGTTTTTTGGAAAATCTGCGGTAACAACGTCAGAATATGGTTTTAGCCAAGGGTCTCTAGCTCTTGTTTCAAGTCTTGATTGAAAAGCAACTTCGTAATCCGATTCTTTGAGATTCATCGCTTTAGCAACTAAACGAGATGTTTCGTAGCACTGAGCTCTGTAACATAATCTATTTTTATCAGCATAAATGGAACAACAGTTTTCATCCAGTTTGCAGTGGTTGTTGTCACAATCTTTTAAAATATGTCTTTCAGGGATGCCGTGGTAACTAAATAGTACTTTGTCATACTTTCCTGTTTTCCAATGTTTATTTCCGTTTTCAGCAATAGCAGCTATGAATTTTTCGTTTTTCACAAAATTTTCAACAAATCTAACTTTTGGAGAATAGTTGTTAGTTACTAATTCTTCTTTAACTTTTTCTATACTAGATTTTGTTGAAGAAGATGCCCATTGAGGATAAAGAGGAATAACAACTAAATCATCAATGCCCTTATCTTTAAACTCTTTAATTGCTGTTTTTATTGGAGGGTTTTGATAGCGCATAGCAAACCCAACATGAATGTCAGCACCTAATTTTTTTTGAAGTAATTTTTGAACTTTAAGCCCATAAATTAAAAGAGGAGACCCTTCTTTTGTCCAAAGTTGTTTGTATATTTCTGCCGATTTAGGAGCTCTAAATGTAGCTATGATAACGTTTACGAGAAGCCATCTCGTTATATATGGTAAATCAATTACATATTTATCCATTAAAAATTCACGCAAGTATTTACGCACATCTTTTACCGATGGGCTATTGGGTGTTCCTAAGTTGACTAATAATACTCCTTTTTTTGACATGTCTACAAAAGTAATAATCTAATAGATATTATTTGATAATTTAGCCTAATGGAATTTGGCTATATAAAAGCATTACATATTATTTTTGTAGTAACCTGGTTTGCAGGGTTATTTTATATAGTAAGACTCTTCATTTATTTTGTTGAAGCCGATAAGGAAGGTGGTGATGTGAAAGCTATTTTACAAAAACAATATAAATTGATGAGTAAACGCTTGTGGTATGGAATTACATGGCCATCAGCTATTTTAACAGCAGTTTTTGCGTCTTGGTTATTTTCTACTAACTTTTCATATTATATCAGTCAGCCTTGGATGCATATTAAATTAACCTTTGTTGCAGCTTTGTATGTGTATCATTTTATGTGTCATAGAATGTTTACTCAATTGATTAATGATAACTTGAAATATTCTTCTTTTAAGCTTAGAATATTTAATGAAATCGCAACAGTTTTTCTTTTTGCGATTGTGTTTTTAGTTGTGCTTAAAAATGCAATTAGTTGGATTTGGGGCGCTGTTGGAATTGTGCTTTTTGGGATGTTGTTAATGTTGGCAATAAAAGCGTATAAAAAAATTAGAGAAAAGAACAATACTCAGAAATAAGGACGCATCCATAAACAATAAGTACTGTTCCTTCTATTAGCCCTGAAAAAAACAATTCTTTTCGATTCTCTTTTGTAAATAAAATGACTAGCATTGTTATAGCGTAGCCTATCGATAGTCCTATAAAATAGACAGATTTTATTTCTAAGAAGTAGAGCAATACAATAGAAGCTGTTAAAAGAATTTCTGATAGCGCGATTGTCTTTTTTACTCCTAAAAGTTGTGGTATTGTTTTTAGATTGTTTGATAAGTCAAAACTTAAGTCTCTTATATCGAAAGGTAAGGTGATGGCAACTACAAAAAATAGATTTTGAAAGAGTGCAAAAAGGATATTTAAATTGAGCTTAGGAAGAGAAGAGTTGTCTAGCATTGGAAGTCCTATAATAATAAGACTCCATACAAATCCTATTAAAAATATTTTAAGGTAAGGTAGGTTTCTTAGGCTTGGACTTTTTTGATAGAAAGGGATGATAGGAACCACGTAAAAAATAGAAATAGCTCCCATAGGAATAAGTAGTAACCAGCAATAAAGACCAATGTAATAGGTGAGACTTAGACCAGTTAAGCCAAGTAGTAGTGTTGAAATTGTTAAGCTTTTTTGGTGTTTTATTACCCATTTCAATCGATCTCCAATTTTTTCAGGATCAACGATTTTTTGTCTCAGTCTATAGAGGCGTTGACCATTGTATGTGAAAAAAGTAAAGCAAAATACCATTGAAAGCACAACTGGTAAATTATTTTGAGGTAGGTTGAAAATAATATAGGTTGTATGTGTAAATGCAGTAACACAAAATGATACAAACAGATTGGAGTAGATAAAGAAGTTGATGATTGTTTTAAAGCTTTTCAAAAGCTTTATTATTTGCCGCTATTAATAGCAAGTCCGGCAACAAAACCAGCAGCCATACCGATAAGACTAGATTTTAAAGCTCCTTGGGTCCTTTTACTTCTAGCAATTCTTTCATACCCTCTTAAATACTCATCTTCTTTTAAGTATTTAGTGTCTTTTAGTTTTCTCTGGTTCACTTTTGTTGGAAATAATAAAGTAAATGCAGTATAAATTAAAGGAGCTGGAATGTATAAGAAGTTTTGATCTTTTTGCATTAGAAAACCAACAGCTCCTCCAAATGCTAGACCTCCAATATTAGTTGCTCTAGGTTTGAATGTTTGGTGTGCATCTCTTTCTCCATAAACAAACATTTTCATGGTTTCTACTTTTAAGAAATTTCCAGAAAGTGTATCAAATTCATAAACAATGTTTTCTTTATTGTTTTGGAAGTAAGAAAATACTCTATACTTATCTATAGTGAATTGGTTTTCTTTTTTGTCTTTAAATGTAAACTCATAATTGGTTTTTTCTAAAAGACTTCCTTCCATAATCTTACCATTTAAAAATAAGATTTTGTCTTGTGCTTGGATATTGATAGATATCAAGCAAGCAAATAGAAAAACTAATATGTTAAGTCTTTTGGTCATTTAAGTTTAGTAAACGTAAAAATTATAGAAATGGTTTACTGGTCTCAAAAATAAAGATATATGTGTAGCTTACAATTAGAATGCAATAATTTTTTAAAAAAGGTAAAATCTTGTTAAAAAGCGCAATCGCAGCTTTTGGAGAATCTGATTTTTGTGTCAGGGAGTAATTCTTTTATTTTTTGATGTTCCTCTTTACTCATTAAAATTACTCGCATGTCAATTTCTTTAAGGTTCCCTTGAAGTTCTTGTATTTCATGAGGTAGGGATCCAATATCATTTCCCCAGATGTCAATAAATTCAAGCTTTTTTAAATTTCTTATTTCCTTAGGTAGGGAGATTATTTTGTTTGAGTTTGCAATGATTTTTTTTAAATGAATTAGGGTTCCTAACTCTTTGGTGACCGTTTCAATTTTATTGGCTGATATATTTAGCTCTTGAAGGTATGGGAAGTTTGTAATTTCTTTTGGGAAAGTTTTTAATTTGTTCTTTTGAAGGTCGAGTATCTGTAAGTTTTTGAATTCCAGAATTTCTTGAGGAATTGCTGAAAGTTTCATCTTTTTTAAAGATAATTTATACACTTTTAAAGGGTCTTGCTTTAATGCTCTTTGTAGTGTGTAGGTAGGAACAGTATCAATAGCAATTGAATCTAATAGTTGAGCATTTACTTGAAAGGAAAATGCAATCAGTAAAAAACTAATTAAGTATTTGTATCGTTTTTTGTTTGTCAATTTCTAGTTGTTTCTTTAAGCTTGATAAGTTTTCGAACTTTTGTTCGTCCCTTATTTTATAATGAAACTCAATTTGAATTTCTTTAGTATAAATATCTTCATCAAAGTTAAAGATATTTACTTCAATAGTTTCATTGTTGTTTTCCTTAATAGTTGGCCTGTTGCCAATATTTAACATTCCATTGTAAAAAGTTCCATCTAATATTACTTTTACTGCATAAACTCCTTTTGCAGGGATTAGTTTGTACCACTGGTCTATTTTAATATTTGCAGTTGGAAAACCAATTGTTCTACCAGTTTTATCTCCATCAATAACTGTACCTTTAAGGAAGTAGTTGTACCCTAAAAATTCATTAGCAGCATTAATTTCTCCGCTTAATAATGATGTTCTTACTTTGGTAGAGCTAATATTAACCTGTTGTATTTCTTGAGCAGCAATTTCTTCTACATTAAAGTCATAAAGTGGAGCCAATTCTTGAAGGTGATCAAAAGAACCTTCTCTGTTTCGTCCAAAATGATGGTCGTAACCAATAACGAGAGTGGATACATTTAATTGATTAACCAATATATCTCTAACGAATTCAGTAGAGCTTAATCGAGAAAATTCTTTAGAAAAAGGGTGAACGATAAGGTGGTCAATTCCTGTTCCTTCTAATAAGGAAATACGCTCTTCAATCGTATTTAATAACCTAAGATTATGGTCATCTGGATGTAAAACCATTCTTGGATGAGGAAAAAAGGTTAAGATTACGCTTTCTCCATTAATTTTTTTTGCGGTGTTTATGAGTTGATCAATTACTACTTTATGACCAGAGTGAGCTCCGTCAAAAGTTCCAGTTGTAACGGCTGTTTTGCTATGAGTTTTAAACTCTTCGATACTGAGGTAAACCTTCACTTATTTTGTCTTAAAATCAAAAGTAATTGCACTTATTTGTGTGTTGCAAATATCAGTAATAAAAATTTAAAAAAGTAATCTTAAATTATGTTATAATCATTTGATTTTTAATAGTACTTTCGCAGTCTGAAAATACGACAGATAAGTTTAATTTAAAAAATAAATAGAATGTCAGTTAATACTGGAAAAATAACACAAGTAATTGGACCTGTAATCGATGTAAGTTTCGATACAGAAAAAGGAGCACTTCCAAATATTTTGGATTCATTAGTTATTACAAGATCTAATGGAGAAAAAGTAGTATTAGAATGTCAACAACACGTAGGTGAAGATACTGTAAGAGCAATCGCAATGGATGCATCTGATGGGTTGAGTAGAGGAATGGAAGTTGTTTCTACTGGAGCTCCTATTATGATGCCAATTGGTGAAAATATTAGAGGAAGGTTATTTAATGTAGTTGGAGATCCAATTGATGGTTTAGATGCTTTACCAAAGGAAAATGGTTCTCCAATTCACAGAAACCCTCCAAAATTCGAAGATTTATCAACTTCTGCTGAAGTACTTTTTACAGGTATTAAAGTAATTGATTTAATTGAGCCTTATTCTAAAGGTGGTAAAATTGGTTTATTTGGTGGTGCTGGTGTTGGTAAAACAGTATTGATTATGGAATTAATCAACAATATCGCAAAAGGACATGCAGGTTTATCTGTGTTCGCAGGTGTTGGTGAAAGAACAAGAGAAGGGAATGATTTATTGAGAGAGATGATCGAATCTGGCGTAATTAAATACGGAGAAGAATTCGAAAAGTCTATGGAAGAAGGTGGATGGGATTTATCTAAAGTAGATAAAGAAGGTTTAACTGGATCTATGGCAACATTAGTTTTCGGACAAATGAACGAACCTCCAGGGTCTAGAGCAAGAGTTGCTTTATCTGGATTAACATTAGCTGAATATTTTAGAGATGGAGAAGGTGATGGACAAGGTAGAGATATCTTATTCTTTATCGATAATATCTTTAGATTTACACAAGCAGGTTCTGAGGTATCTGCATTATTAGGTCGTATGCCTTCAGCAGTAGGGTACCAACCAACATTAGCTTCTGAAATGGGAGCGATGCAAGAAAGAATTACATCAACTAAGTCTGGTTCTATTACATCTGTACAAGCGGTTTACGTACCTGCAGATGATTTAACGGATCCTGCACCAGCAACAACGTTTGCTCACTTAGATGCAACTACAGTACTTTCTCGTAAAATTGCTGAGTTAGGAATTTATCCTGCAGTAGATCCATTGGATTCTACTTCAAGAATCTTAACTGCAGAGATTGTTGGTGATGAGCATTACGATACTGCACAAAGAGTAAAAGAAACTTTACAACGTTATAAAGAGTTGCAAGATATTATTGCAATTTTAGGTATGGATGAGTTGTCTGAAGAAGATAAACAAACTGTACATAGAGCAAGAAGAGTACAACGTTTCTTATCTCAACCTTTCCATGTTGCAGAACAATTTACTGGTTTACAAGGGGTATTAGTACCAATTGAAGAAACTATTAAAGGATTCAATATGATTATGGATGGCGAAGTTGATGAATATCCTGAAGCTGCTTTCAACTTAGTTGGAAACATCGAAGAAGCGATAGAGAAAGGTAAGAAAATGTTAGCCGAAGTTAAATAATAGAAGTTATGCAATTAGAAATAATTACACCAGAAGAAAACATTTACCAAGGAGAAGTTGATATGGTTAACTTACCTGGTTCTGATGGTTTCTTTGGTTTGTTAGACGGTCACGCACCATTAGTATCTACACTTAAAGCTGGAGATATTAAAATTACTGAGAACGGTTCTGAAAAATCTTTTACCGTTAAAGGTGGTGTTGTGGAAGTAAACAATAATAAAGTTATTGTTTTAGCAGAATAACATTAAATTTATACAATTGAAAAAGGCTATCATTTACTGATAGCCTTTTTTTTGTGCGGAAAATATTTTAATGTTCTCTTGAATTATTTTAATTCTACTTGATAATGTCCTACTAGAGCATGACGTTCAAATGATAATAACCATAAATGCAGCGAAGTTTTTTGGTCATCAGAAAAGTGAAAAATTGGACCGTCAATTCCAATTTTATGGCTATCCAACCATTTCCCTTTACCATCTAATAAGATTGCGTAGTAAGGGGAATTTTTGGTTTCTTTATTTATATGCTCTTTATATTTCTCGTAAAATGTATGGTTGCCAATTCCCATAGAATTTTTCCATCCATTGTTTGATTCATTTTCATTAAGAATAGGAAATTCATCGATGTTGATTCCGCCAATAATTAATGAAGTTTCATTGCCTTTTGTCTTGTGTGAGAATTTAAGCTGAAGCTCATATAGTTCAGTTTGTGTTGATTTTGTTTCAATTTTAAGCAGTTTAATATCTTTTAAATTGTAAATACGGCCAAGTTCAGTTGTTCTAGGGTCTTTTCTGTTGTAATAACCTGGAGGAGTAAATGTAGCAAATAGAGTAGAGTCAGATTGAAGATCTCTCATGTTCGAAAAAGAAGTTGGATGAATAATTTCTTTGTACTTCTTTTTTCGAGCGCCTTCTAGAGGATACATTTGATCTGATTCATCTTTGAAATTTATATTTATTGTATCTACAACAGTTCTAAGAAGACTTAAGTCAATTTCATTATTTGCTGGGTCAACCCAGTCTTCTAAAGGAGATTTGTACTCGTTAAATGGAATGTTGTTTTTTTTCTCAAAAAGTTCAGCATATAAATCATGAGGAAAATCAAACCAACCATGAGAATACGGTAAGATTGCGCCATCTTCTTCTATGTATAAAATTATTTCCCATAAATAAGCGTTAAGGCAGTTTCGAGCTACATCGATCCGAACAATTTCTGGAGTATTTGTAGAGAATTCATTCTTATTAAACTTAACTTGGTTTCTATTCCATTCTTGATTAATGCAAGAGATGTAGCTCATGTAAGAATCAGATTTTATGTGTTCTGGAATGGTAGGTATGAATTCAGATATATTTATATTGTTTATTGATATGGTGTCAGATTCTTTAGTTAGGAATGAAAAATTCCAAATGAATGTTTTGGATGTTTTACTAATATTTCCTTTTTCAAATAAATTTTCATTATAATTCTTAGATCTAAATCCAATATCAGGATTGTCTGGGTATTCTTTATCCGTTAAATTTTTTATTTCAAAAGAAAAGGTGTCAACTTTTTTAGTTTGGTTTGTTTTGTTGTCATTAGAAGTACAACTAATATATGTTGTAGCTAGTAAAATGATCCAGATTAAAGTTGATTTATTCATATAAGTAGAGTTAGTGTTTATTAAATCTATTCTACATCTATATAGTAAGATGTAAAATAGATTGTTCTACGAAAGTACAGTTTTCTAATAGAAAATAACTTTAGTAAACCGCCTTTACTAAATCTCTTAAATTGTATTGTGAAGCCATTACTTCGCCATAAGCACCACAAGAGTTGATGGCAATTAAATCTCCTCTTTTTGTTGTTGGAAGCATTAATGCTTTGGCAAAACAATCAGAAGATTCGCAAATTGGGCCAACTACATCATAACGTTTTGATTCTGTTGAGGTAGTCGTTAAATTATTTATAGAATGTGTTGCTTGGTAAAGAGCGGGTCTTATTAGTTCGGTCATCCCAGCGTCAATGATTGCAAAATCTGTATTTACTCCTTTTTTAACATAAAGCACTTTGCTAATTAATGTTCCACATTGTCCGGTAATAGAACGGCCCAATTCAAAATGCAATTCTTGTTGAGGTCTTAGCTCTATAAAATCGTTAAAGAGTTTAAAGAAGGCTTCAAAGTTTGGGATAGGGTTTTGTTGAGGGTTTTCGTAATCTATTCCGAGACCACCACCAACATTAATATGGTTAACAATTATTTGTCTATCATAAAACCAGTTCTGTATTTCATTTACCCTTAAACAAAGTCCTTTAAAATCGTTTAAATCTGTTATTTGTGAACCAATATGAAAGTGTAAACCAATAAAGTTTACATTTTTCATGTCGGCAAGAGCTACTAAAACATCCTCTAATTCCCACATGTTGATGCCGAACTTGTTCTCTTCTAGTCCGGTTGTAATGTAGGCGTGTGTATTGGCATTTACATTAGGATTTATTCTTAATGCTATTTGAGCAGTTTTGTTTTTAGCCGCGGCTAGCTCATTAATGACTTCGAGCTCAGGAATAGATTCGCAGTTAAAGCAGAAAATATTGTTGTCTAAAGCAGTATTTATTTCATCATCGGTTTTACCAACACCTGCAAAAACAATTTGTTCAGAAGTGTACCCACATTCAATGGCTTTTTTTACCTCATTACCGCTAACACAATCAGCACCTAATCGATATTGTTGAATCAACTCTAAAATTTCGTTGTTTGTGTTTGCTTTAAAAGCATAATGCACATGGTAATTGTATTCTGATGAAGTTTCTTTTACCGCTTTTAAGGTATCTTTTAATAATTCCAAATTATAATAATAAAATGGAGTGGTTAAAGATTCAAAACGAGTTATTTCTTCTGAGCTAAACATGGTCAAAAAGGTTTTGGTGTAATGCATTTAAAGCTTCTTTTTTGTCTGAGGTATTTACCAATAAGGATACATTGTGTCTGCTTCCTCCATAAGAAATCATTCGAATAGAAATGTTTTGAAGGGCTTCCATAACTTTAAAAGCGTACCCTTTACTTTCGGCAATAAAATCACCAACAACACATACTATAGACAGATCAGTATCAACTTCTACTGTTCCATATTTTTTTAATTCATCAACAATATCATTTAAATATTTGGTGTCATCGATTGTAACAGAAACAGCTACTTCTGATGTGGTAATCATATCAATAGGTGTTTTATAGGTCTCAAAAATTTCAAATACTTTACGCATAAACCCATGAGCCAATAGCATTCTTCCACTTTTAATTTTGATGGCAGTAATGTTGTCTTTAGCTGCAATAGATTTAATGCCTTCACCATTTACAGCACTACTGATTAGTGTTCCAGAAGCTTCAGGCTGCATGGTATTTTTTAACCGTACAGGTGTGTTCGCTATTTTACATGGTTGAACACTTGCTGGATGCAATATTTTAGCTCCAAAATAAGCTAACTCCGCAGCTTCATCGAAAGAAAGGTTGGCTAAAGGTTTTGTGTTTTCTACAAATCTAGGGTCATTGTTGTGCATTCCATCAATGTCCGTCCAAATCTGAATTTCTTCAGCTTGGCAAGCAACGCCAATTAAAGAAGCAGAATAATCACTTCCTCCTCGTCTTAAATTATCAATTTCACCAAAAGCATTTCTGCAAATATATCCTTGCGTAATAAAAATTGCGTTCTCTGGATTTTGATTAATCTCTCTATTGATGTTTTCTTGGATGTAAAATAAATCAGGTTCTCCTTCCTTATCTATTCGCATAAAATTTAATGCAGGTATAAGAATTGAATCCACATTTTGCTCGTTAAAATAATAATGTAATAAGGCAGTAGAAATCAGTTCACCCTGAGCAAGTATTGCTTTTTCTTCAAATAGGGTAAACATGTCTTGAGTAAATGATTTTATGTAAGTGAAATGAGATTTAATTAATTCAGTTCCTTTTTCTTTAAACTCTTGAGTAGAAAATAATTGATTAATTACCTCATAGTACTTCTGTTCAAGAAGAAGGATAGCCTCGTTTGCACTATCATGATTTTTTTTGTACAAATAATCAGCGATTTCAACAAGGCTGTTTGTTGTTCCAGACATTGCAGATAGAACTACTACTTTTTTTTGAGAAGAGTTAACTAAATTGGCTACCTCTTTTATTCTTTCGGCAGATCCAACAGATGTTCCTCCAAATTTTAATACAACCATTTTTCTTTGTTTAGTTTGAGATTGCAATAATACAAAAAGTTAAATGCTTTAATATTTAAAAATATGTTAAATATGTAACATTTGATATTTTTACCGTTTATATATTCAAAACGTTGGTTTAACAATTTTTAGCGTTAACATCCTATAAAAAATATTAAATTTGTTCTCTTTGAGAAAAAGATAGGATGTTAACATTAATAAATAAGGAAATACGTAGCTTTTTAGGTTCTTTAATAGGATACATTGTTATTGTTGTTTTTCTAAGTACTATTGGTTTAATGATGTGGGTTTTTCCTGGAGGAACTAATGTTTTAGATAATGGATATGCAAATATTGATGCCTTATTTTATGTGGCACCTTGGGTGTTCATGTTTTTGGTTCCTGCCATAACTATGCGATTGTTTGCAGAAGAGGGTAGAACAGGAACTATAGAGTTATTACTGACTAAGCCTTTAACAGATTTTCAAATTGTATTTGCAAAATACATTGCAGGGTTTACTCTGGTGTTATTTTCTTTATTGCCAACTTTAGTTTATTTCTATTCCGTTTATCAATTAGGGAACCCTGTAGGAAATATTGATTTTGGAGGTACAGTTGGGTCTTATTTTGGTTTACTCTTTTTAGGAAGTGTATTTGTTGCTATAGGAACATTTGCAAGTTCAATTACAAAGAATCAGATCATCTCTTTTATTGTTGCCGTGTTTTTGTGTTTCTTTTGTTATGTAGGGTTTGAATCAATTAGTTCTTTAGAGTATTTTGGAGAGGTGGATGACATCATTATGAAATTAGGAATCAATGAGCATTACGTCTCTATGAGTAGAGGTGTTATTGATACAAGAGATGTTATTTACTTTATAAGTACAATATTTTTATTTCTAACGTTTACTAAAACAGCTCTAAGTAGTAGAAAATGGTAGGTAAGAATACTTTAAATAGAAAAAAAGACCTTACTTTTTTAGTAATAGGATTGGTAATCGTTTTATTATTAAACTATGTTGGATCCTTTACATTTGAACGATTTGATTTAACTTCAGAAAAAAGATATACCCTCTCAGAAACAAGTAAAGATTTAGCAAATAACATTGATGACATCATTTATGTTAAGGTTTACTTAGAGGGAGATTTTCCTGCTGGTTTTAAGCGGTTACGTGATGAGACCAAAGAAATGTTGGATGAATTTAGAGCATATTCAAATGGTAATTTGGAATATGAATTTATTAACCCATCAGAGAGTGGTGACCAAAAAATTAGAGACGAAATATACAAGCAATTGTATAAGCAAGGTTTACGTCCAACTGATTTATCAGAAAAATCGAATGATGGATCTAGTAGTAAGATCATTTGGCCAGGAGCTGTGTTTTTGTATAAGGGTAAAGAATTACCTGTACAATTGTTAAAAAGCCAGGTGGGTGCTCAGCAAGAATCAATGCTTAATAACTCTATTGAGTCATTAGAATATGAAATAGCGAATGCAATAAATAACCTTACCATTGTTAATGTTCCTAAGGTTGCATTTATAGATGGACATGGTGAGTTAAGTAAGTTAGAAACTGCATCGTTGGCAGAGTCGTTGGCAGAGTTTTATGCTGTTGACCGTATTGAAATTGATGGTAATTTACATAGCTTAACAGAGCGTGTAATGGTTGATAGCACTAAAGCATATACTGTTAAAATTAAATATGATGCTATAATTATAGCTAAGCCCACAGATAAATTTCCTGAAAAAGATAAGTTTATTATTGATCAGTATATTATGTATGGGGGTAGAGTGGTATGGTTGGTAGATCCTGTTTTTGCAAGTATGGATAGTCTGCAAACGGCAAATATTACGATGGCTATCCCTATAGATTTAAATTTAGATGATCAATTGTTTACTTATGGAGTAAGAGTAAATACAAATATTGTTCAGGATGTACAATCAGTACCGATTCCAATAGTAACAGGTATGGTTGGTAATCAGCCTAAAACGGAAATGTTTCCTTGGTTCTTTTTTCCTTTATTGACTTCTGCAAATAGTCATCCAATAGTGAATAATTTAAATCCTTTAAAAGGAGAGTTTGTTAGTAATATAGACACGATAGCTAAGAAGGGAGTTAGGAAAACTGGGCTTTTAAAAACATCTAAATATTCTAAAGTAAGTAGTACTCCAACAAGAATAGGTTTAGATATGGTGCGTTTTGAACCTGATCAAAAACAATTTAATGCCGGACATCAGGTTGTGGCCGTTTTATTGGAAGGTAAGTTTGAGTCGGTATATAAGAATCGAATAACACCTCAGATTAGAGATGCCAATGAGATCAACTTTAAAGAAGAGAGTGTAGAGAATAAAATGATTGTTATAGCAGATGGAGATGTTGCTAAAAATAGTGTAAATAAAAGAACAGGAGAGTATTTAGCACTTGGTTTTGATCGTTTTACAAGACAAGAATTTGGGAATAGAGATTTTATGTTGAATGTGGTAGGGTATCTTTGTGATGATAGTGGTCTGATGAGTGTAAGGTCTAAAAAATTGAAAATAAGATTGCTGGATAAAACAGTTTTAAAAGATGATAAGTTTGATTGGCAATTGATTAATACAATCTTACCTATAGGGTTAATTTTATTGTTTGGATTGGCTCATTATTTCGATAGAAAGAAAAAATTTACTAAGTAATTATGAAAAGTAATAAAGTATTAATACTCCTTTTAGTTGTTCTTGCAGCTGTAGCTATTTATTTTTTTATTAATAAAACTTCAGGGACTTTGGGTTTAGCTGGTGGTGAAAAATCTGATTTTGCCATTGAAGATACAGCTAGTATTGATAAAATATTTATTGTAGATGCTAGAGGTAATTCAGTTACTTTAGCTAAGGAAGAGAGTGTTTGGATGGTAGATGGAAAGTATACTGCACGTCCTGATAATATTAGATTGTTAATGAAAACATTTAGTAGAATAGATGTTCGTTCTCCAGTACCAAAAGCAGCATTTAATAATGTTGTTAAGCAAATTGCAACAGGAGCAACTAAGGTAGAAATTTATCAAGGAGGAGATAAGCCTAGTAAGATATATTATGTTGGAGGATCAACTTTAGATCATCAAGGAACTTATATGATATTAGAAACGAATGGTGTTAAATCTACAGCTCCATTTATTATGTTTATTCCAGGAAACTATGGTTACTTATCTTCCCGTTTCTTTACACAGGCAACACAATGGAGAGATGCGATTGTTTTTAAATATAAACCCGAAACAATAAAGAGTATAGAAGTTAACTATTCTGAAACACCTGAAGAGTCTTTTATTATTAAGAATGATGAAGGTAAGTTTTCTTTGTTTGAAATAGGCAGTGAAGAACCATTAAACGTTCATCCTGATCAGTTGAAAGATTATGTTGATCGATATCAAAAAATATATTACGAGATGATTGATACTGATTCTGAACAAACTAAAATTGATTCTATCATCGCTTCACCTCCTTTTATCACAATAGAAGTTAAGGATCTTGAAGGTGTAAATAATAATAAGATTGCGATATATCATATGCCTAACTTTAGAACTCTTTTGGATAATAAAGGAGAACCTTTTCAGTATGATGTAGATAGAATGTACGGTTATTTAAATAACGATCTGTTTACCTATATTCAATTTGCAACATTTGATAACTTAACATTACCTAAAAGATACTTCCGTAGAAAATAATTTTTTATTAGAAGCAACCATTTCGAAATAGTTACGTCTTAAATATAGTCTAGGGTCAGAAATGACTTTGGGCGTTACCTTTTTCTTATAAAATTGCCTCGCTTTTAGCGGGGCATTTTTCTTTTACTCCCTTAAATCAACAACTTCATAGTTGGGGTGCTTTGCTTTATCAAAACTAAATTTTGAATCAGGTATAGTTCCGTTTGCTACGAATGATTTAATAGAATAGGTTGTTATAGATCCATCTTTGCCAAAGATTTTCACTTTAGAGATTTCGTTTTTAGCTTTATTAATAAATAAGGCTATTCTATGAAATTCTTTTTCATTTGCTTTTTTAGGATAAAGGTTTATGATGTGAGTTCCATTATCTTCTTTAAGGTATTTGTATTTAAAGCCTGTTTCGTATAACGTAAAAATAGTATTGGGACTAATAAAATCTTCCTCATCTTCGTCAGGAATTCCATTAATTTGAACTTCTTCAGCGTCTTTTAAGATCGTGTAAATATCTTTGCCATTGGAAATGATATCTTGACCGGCAATGGATAAGAAGTATTTATCACCTTTAATTTGAATTTTACCAGATTGTGTTTCATTGATGCCCTCTGCTTTGTTTTTAAGGGTAAATTGAAAATCTGCCTTAATTGTTTTGTAAGCTTTTGTTTTTACACTAAGCTTATCTAATATTCCTTTTGCTTTAGTATCTACTTCTTGAGCAAAACTTCCTAAACTAATTAGCGCTGTTAGTGCTATGATAAATGTTTTTTTCATTTTGTTTCTTTTGAATTTATTATTGCGGAAGAGCTTCCAATAACCGTTCCAAAGTTTCTAAATCAGTTACCAATACTTGTCTAGCTTTACTTCCTTCAGAAGGGCCAATTATTCCTGCATCTTCCATTTGGTCAATTAATCTTCCGGCTCTATTGTATCCAATTTTCATTTTTCGTTGAAGTAATGAAGCGGAACCTTGCTGGTGTGTTACCAGCATTCTTGCAGCATCATCAAATAAGGCATCCCTATCTTCACCATCAAAAGAACCACTTCCTCCGGTTGCAGATTCACCAACATATTCTGGTAAAGTAAATGTTTCTGGGTAACCTCTTTGTTCTCCGATAAAATCACATATTTCTTCTACTTCTGGGGTGTCTACAAAAGCACATTGTACACGAATTAAATCGTTTCCTTGTGAGATAAGCATATCTCCTTTACCAATTAATTGATCGGCACCACTGGAGTCTAATATTGTTCTAGAATCAATTCCTGAAGTTACTCTAAAGGCTAACCTCCCAGGGAAATTCGCTTTAATGATTCCAGTAATAATGTTTGCAGAAGGCCTTTGAGTAGCAATAATTAAATGAATTCCAATTGCACGAGCCAATTGAGCTAAACGAGCAATAGGCGTTTCCACTTCTTTACCAGCAGTCATAATTAAATCTGCAAACTCATCAATAACTAAAACGATATAAGGTAAAAATTTGTGTCCGTTTTCAGGGTTGAGTTTACGGGCAATAAATTTAGCATTGTACTCTACTATGTTACGAACCATAGCTGTTTTTAATAGCTCGTAACGTTGGTCCATTTCAATACAAAGTGAATTTAGTGTATTTACTACTTTGTCGTTATCTGTAATAATTGCATCTTCGGCATCAGGCAGTTTTGCTAAATAATGTCTTTCAATTTTGTTGTATAGTGTTAATTCTACTTTTTTAGGATCTACTAAAACAAATTTTAACTGCGAAGGATGTTTTTTGTAAAGTAAAGAAACTAAGACAGCATTTAGACCAACTGACTTTCCTTGTCCAGTAGCTCCAGCCATAAGTAGATGGGGCATTTTAGCTAAATCAAAAATGTAGGTTTCATTGGTAATGGTTTTACCCATAACAACAGGCAATTCCATTTTTGCATTTTGAAATTTATCTGAAGCAACAACTGTTCGCATCGAGACAATTTCAGGGTTTTGATTTGGCACTTCAATACCTACAGTTCCTTTGCCTGGTATAGGTGCAATAATTCTAATCCCTAAAGCAGCTAAACTAAGAGCAATATCATCTTCAAGATTTTTTATTTTAGAAATACGAACCCCCGCTTCAGGAACAATTTCGTATAGTGTAACTGTTGGTCCAATTGTCGCTTTAATACTTGCGATTTTTATGTTGTAGTTAGATAATGTGTCTACAATTTTGTTTTTATTGGCTTCCAACTCTTCTGGACTAACTTTGTTCTTGGTATCTCCAAAGTCTTTTAATAAATCAATTGAAGGTAGCTTGTAAGAAGCAAGATCTAGTTTCGGGTCATATTCCCCAAAATCTTTTACCTTGCTATCAACCTCCTTGTCACTTAATATTTCATCTTTTACTTCCGGCTCTTCAATAGAGAACTCAATGTCTCCTTCTTGTTTTGGTTCAGGTGGAGCTGTGTTTTCACTAGATAATTCAACCGCAGTTTCTTCAATACTCTCGTCAGTTTCTAAATTGACAAGAGGAGGTGTGTTTTCGGTTAAAGGTGTAGGTGTTGGAATTTCCTCTTCTTTAACCAATTCAATAGGTTCTTCTACAACCGGTGGGTTGGTAGGTTCCTCAAAAATTGTATTTGTAGAAGTCTCTTCAAGTGGGGAATCTTCTGGAGAGATGTCTGATTCAACTTCTTTTTTTGAAGGAAGAAAGTTGAAGGAAATATTGAAATTAATTACTGAAAATATTAATATACTTAAGATTAGAAATAAAAGAATACCAACATTGCCTATAATGCTACTAAGCCATAGGTTTGTCTGAAAACCAAATGCTCCACCTAAAATTGGAATAGAAGGCGTTAAATAATTCAATAAGATGGAAAGCCATAAAATTGAAAAAATAGAGTATTTAAAAGACTTCCCTAAGGGTAATAGGTTGGATTTAAGTAGGATTCTAAAGCCAAGTATAAACGAGAGGAATACAAACAAAAAAGAAGAAATTCCAAAACCGTTAAATATAAATTGATGAGAGGTGTATGCCCCTAGTTTTCCAAGCCAATTTTCAACTTGAACGGTTGGATCATTCCAGTGGTTGTTAATTATGTTTTGATCAATTTCCCATGTAAATAGAAATGAAGAAAATGCTAATAATAAAAATGCTGAAGAGGCTAGTAAAAATAGCCCTGTGGATTTAGTAAATTTTTCGTTGCTAAATAATTTGGTGAAAAGGGTGTTGATTTTAGTGAAGGGATTCAATCTACTAGACTTCTTTTTTTTAGAAGTTGGTTTAGATTTTTTATCTTCAGATTTATATTCGTTCCTTCCCATTCACTTTGCTAATTACTAATAGATCAAATGTATTAATAACTAACGCTAGTATGGATGGATTAATTGCTACTAAATAACAATTGATTGTGAATAACAAGTAAGTTTTTTAGGTGTGTTTTTACTTAAAACTATTGAAAATTTCTTGCATTTCTTTGTCCATTTCAACCTCAGAAACAGCTTCATATTTTTCATCAATATCAAACTCTTTATCTTCAACTTCAGTAAACGTTATGCTTTTAGCTTTAAATTGCATGCAAATGTTGTATTTTTCATATTGATACTTGAGCATAACTCCGTTAATGCCTTGGAATTGATTGGTTGAATTTGGGTTTTCAATTTCTATTTTATCTGTGTAAAAAACAGGAAAAGCATCATTTGATTCATTGTCTACAGTTATGATTGCTTTTTTGCAATTGAAATTTAAAATGTTTTTTGTTTCACCTGTTTGTTCAATGTGAAAGGCTGGGAGGTTGTCGATTGAATTTACTATTTCATCATCTTTTAATGTGAGGATGTACTTCTTGTTTATCAATTTAACCATTTGAGAAATCTCATTTTCATCAGGATTAATAACAAAGTTGGTTTTAAACATACCCATACCAGCAGTTAAGGATGTTTTGTATTTGTTGTCTTTAAATTTTAGGATCATTTTTTTTGGCATAAAATCTAGCATAAAGTTCTTTTTATCCATTTTTGGATAAGAAACTTCATATTCAATGATGCCTTCAGATTTTCCTGTATCGGAACCGCCACAACTCAGTAATGAAATCGAAATGATGATTATTATAATATGGAATACTACTCTCAAATATTTGGAAAATGCACGAAACACAAATATATCATTATTTTGTAGTAAAATAGGCAAGAACATATAAAACCTTTAAGTCTGCTAATATCTCAGAGATAAATCACTTTTTATTGATATTTAATTGATTTTGGATAACTTCGAACTCTCATTAATAATAACGTTATAGTTTGTTTATGGATAAGATTAAAATTATAAAAAACAGATCAGATATTGGAGCAGGAACTCGTGGTTCTGATATGGGTATTGATGCTATTGAAATTGCAGCAATAAATTGTGGTAGTGATTATTTTAATCGGTATGACTATGTTGATTTAGAAACGGAAAATGATGTTGTTTATGAAAAGCAAAAAGCTCTTTTTGCAAAAAGAATAGCAAAGGTTTTAACCGTTTGCAACCGCCTTACTGATGCTGTTAAAACAACATTAGGAAATAGCGAGTTTCCGTTGGTTTTATCAGGAGATCATTCTTCAGCTTTAGGAACTATTAGTGGAATTAAAACAGCTTTTCCAGATAAAAGATTGGGTGTAGTATGGATAGATGCTCATGCTGATATTCATTCGCCATATACCACACCTTCTGGTAATGTTCATGGAATGCCTTTGGCTGCTGCCTTGGCAGACGATAATATGGATAGAAAAATAAATGAAGTTAAGGGAGAAACAGATGCTGCATGGGAAGGATTGAAAAATATAGGAGGAATCTCACCTAAAGTTTTGCATACTGATGTTGTTTATTTTGGTGTGAGAGATACTGAAGAACCAGAAGAATATGCAATGGAGAAAAACGCTATAAAAAATTATAGGGTTGATGAGGTAAGGTATAGAGGTATGGATGTGTGTATCAATGAAACTTTAGAAAAGTTAAGTGACTGTGATTTAATTTATGTGTCGTTTGATGTGGATAGTATGGACTGTGATTTAATTTCTAAAGGAACCGGAACTCCTGTTTCTAAAGGTTTTGATCAACAAGAAATAAAAGATATAATTAACAAAATTATAGAAAGTGGTAAGGTTGCTTGTGTAGAGGTTGTAGAGGTAAATCCTTGTTTAGACAATAAAGGGAATGTGATGGCAGAAACAGCTTTTGATGTGTTAAGTGATTTTACAAGTAGTATAGAAAAGTATTGTATAAAATGATAGAAGGAGTATTAATAGATAAAGTTGTAGAGGGAATTAAGCATTTATATAATGCTGAAGTTGATAAGAAACAGGTTCAAATCCAAAAAACAAGAAAAGAGTTTGATGGAGATCTAACAGTTGTAGTTTTTCCATTTTTAAAGGCATCAAAAAAAGGGCCTGAACAAACTGCTGAAGATTTAGGCGAGTTTATTCAAGCCAATATAGATGAGGTTGTTGGGTTTAATGTTGTTAAAGGATTTTTAAATTTTTCTATTTCTAGTGCGTATTGGTTGAGTGTTTTCAATCAAATTTCTACAACAAAAAAATACGGACATCAAACAAGTTCTGGTAAAACTGTAATGGTAGAGTATTGCTCTCCTAATACAAACAAACCGTTACATTTAGGTCATTTAAGAAATAACTTTTTGGGTTTTTCTGTAGCTGAAATTCTTAAAGCTAACGGGCATAAAGTTGTAAAAACTCAAATTATTAATGATAGAGGTATTCATATTTGTAAGAGTATGATTGCTTGGCAAAAGTTTGGTGAAGGAGAAACTCCAGAAAGTTCGGGGTTAAAAGGAGATCATTTAGTAGGGAAGTATTATGTTGCTTTTGATAAAGCGTATAAAGCAGAAATTCAAGACCTGATTGATAAAGGGATGGAGAAAGCTGAAGCAGAAAAAGAGGCTCCTATTTTTAAGGAAGCACAAATAATGCTTCGTAAATGGGAGGAAGGTGATGAAGAAGTAAGAGCATTATGGGAAAAAATGAATACTTGGGTGTATGATGGTTTTGATGTCTCTTTTAAAACAATGGGGGTTGATTTTGATGAATTGTATTATGAGTCTGATACATACATTCTAGGAAAAGGAGTTGTTGCTGAAGGTTTAGCTAAAAAAGAATTTTATCAGAAAGAAGATGGTTCAGTTTGGGCAGATTTATCAGACACAAAATTGGATGATAAAATATTGTTGAGAAGTGATGGCACTTCCGTTTATATGACCCAAGATATTGGAACGGCAATAGAAAGGTTTAAAAAACATCAAGATTTAAATGGATTAATTTATACCGTAGGTAATGAACAAAACCATCATTTTAAAGTGTTATTTACCATTCTTAAAAAATTAGGATATGAATGGGCTGATGAATGTTATCACCTGTCTTATGGAATGATTGAATTGCCTGATGGTAAAATGAAATCTAGGGAAGGAACTGTGGTTGATGCTGATGAGTTGATGGATATTATTGTTGGGGATGCTAAAGCGATGACTCAAGAAAGAGGTCATTTGGATGGGATGAGTGAGGAAGAGAAAGAAGCGCTTTACTCAACTATTGGTTTAGGAGGATTAAAATATTTCTTATTAAAAGTTGATCCTAAAAAAGGGATGGTATTTAATCCTGCAGAATCGATTGATTTAAATGGGAACACAGGGCCGTTTATACAATATGCTCACGCAAGAATACAGTCTTTACTTAAGAAAGCTGAAAGTCTTGGGTATTCTAAAATTTATGCTGCTGTAGAAATGAATGGTAAGGAACAAGAGTTGATTAAATTAATTAATGATTATCCTTCAGTTATAAAAGAAGCTGGAAAATCATATAGTCCAGCAGTATTGTCTAATTATACTTTTGATTTGGTTAAGGAATTCAATAATTTTTATCAAACAGTAGATATTTTAAGAGAAGAGGATAACCAAAAATTAGCTTTTAGATTGTGCTTGTCTGAAATGGTAGGGAAAGTTATTAAATCATCAATGTTATTGTTAGGGGTTAATGTGCCCGATAAAATGTAATGCTTATTTCTAAGAACGATATTGTAGAAGGAAAACACAATAAACCTATTGTGTTGGACTATGGTTTTAAGGCTAATGGAACTCCAAAGCCAATACTAGTTTTTACTCATGGGTTTAAAGGATTTAAAGATTGGGGTCATTTTAATGAAATGATGGGATTCTTTATTGAGAAAGGTTTTGCTTTTTTAAAGTTTAATTTTTCTCATAATGGTGGAACAATAGAACAACCTATCGATTTTCCGGATTTAGAAGCATTTGGAAATAATAACTATACGAAAGAATTGGATGATATTACTACAGTGTTAGATTGGATAGAAAATCTTGAAACTGAAGAAATTGATAAGAATCAAATTTATTTAATAGGACATAGTAGAGGTGGAGGAATTGCTATTTTGGCGGCACATGAAGACAATAGAATTAAAAAGTTAATTACGTGGGCTGCTGTATCAGATTTAATTAATCGTTATTCACAAGAGGTAATCACTCAGTGGGAAAAAGAAGGTGTTTTGTATATCGAAAATTCTAGAACGAATCAACAAATGCCATTGTATTATCAATTGGCAGAAGATACCTTGAACAATTTAGAACGATTTAATATTGAGTTAGCTGCTAAGAAATTAAGACTTCCTCATTTAATCATTCATGGTACGGCTGATGAGGTAGTAAGAATAGAAGAGGCTCACCAGATAAATAAATGGAGTAAAGACTCTTTATTGGAAGAGGTTGAGGGTGCCGATCATGTGTTTGGATCTAAACATCCATATACTGAAACTTCTTTTCCAGACGATGTTCAGCTAGTTTTAGACAAGACCTTAGCTTTTCTTCAAAAGTAATATTTCCGATAATTGGATCACAAATCTCCGTTTGGGGATAAATTCCTACCGTTTATAAATCGCTTTTATACCAAGGCAACTTTTAGCGCGCTCTAGGCGTTTTAATATGGAAGAAAGTTCTTAAAAACATTGTTATAATAAGCGCTTATTGTTGTTGCAGAATGCCTTTCTTTTTACTTTGAAATTTTTAAAGTTTTAGATAAATTGAATTATTAACTATAAAACCAAATAGCCATGAAAATACATATGAACAAATCAGCACAATACAACATTTATACTTTTTTAATAATTGCATTTATGTCATCTATAGTAACTTTTGCAACAGTAATTGTGTTTTAATCAAATAACTTCTTTAAGACTCGAATTTACTACCTCATACTGCTAATGCCTTGTACAGAGTCTTAAGGAAGTTTTCTTTTTCATTACAATAGGAACGCTGGAATAACTTAATTTATTTCAGCGTTTTTTCTTTTCATAAAAAATGACAGAAAAAAGTGTAATTAAATTGATAAAGAATTTTGCAAAGTAAAAAAAATAGTTACTTTTGCCCTCCCTTCGTAAGAAGGATGTTCTTTTAAAATTAAGCGAGAGTAGCTCAGCTGATAGAGCGCCACCTTGCCAAGGTGGAGGTCGCGGGTTTGAACCCCGTCTCCCGCTCTTGAAGAAAATATATACCAGTTTTCAATAGTAATATTGAAGCTCGAGTGGTGGAACTGGTAGACACGCAAGACTTAAAATCTTGTGGCCATTAGGCCGTGCCGGTTCGATTCCGGCCTCGAGTACGAAAGCCTTCTCTATGAGAAGGCTTTTTTGTTGCAAACCAATATTAAGAAGGCTTCCATCTCTTATGGCACAACTTAAGCTCCAAGCATTTATGTTTGGAGCTTTATTTTTTTCTAATTATTAAATAAAGGGTTGGGATCTATCTTTATACCATTCTTGATTACTTCATAGTGCAAATGTATTCCTGTTGCTTTTCCAGTTGAACCAATTATTCCAATTGTTTCTTTGGCCTTTACCTTTTGTTCTTTCTCAACATTTAGTGTATTCATATGCGCATAAAGACTTTGATAAGTATCGTTATGTTTTATTATGATGTGATTTCCATAGGTCTTAGAAAACCCTGAAAAGATTACTTCTCCATTTCCAGCAGCTAAAATAGGAGTGCCTTTATAAGCTATAAAATCTATACCTTCATGTGTGCGTTCAATTTTATTAGAAGAGTTTGTTTTTTTTCCAAATCCAGAAGATATTCTAATTATATCGTTTTTATTGATAGGTAAGAATTGAGGGATATTAAGATCTTTTTTGTGATCGATTTTAAATGAATTAAGAATCAGTAATGATAAAGCGATTACTGTTATTGAAATTGTTTTTTTAATATTTGTCATAATTGTTTTTTTAAGTTTTATGTATTGATGATTAGTGTTTAGTTGTATTGCTTACTAAGGTTAATACTAGTTCAAAGAAAAATATTCAAGACTACTTATTCAAACTAAAATTAGGGAAGCGTAAGTATTGATTATTAAAGTATAGATTTCGCTGAGTAATCTGATTTAACAGCATACCTAACTAGCACAATTGAAAAATAGAAATGAAGTAGAAGAATCGTTTCTATTCTTTATTTTTTAAAAAATGTATAGAAAGTGGGTAGTAACAAGTTCCACTATTTAAGCTTTTAAAAATGTTGTATATACTTGTAGTAATAGCATATAAAGTGATAGCTGCAGTAAGAAAGTAGTTGTAACCAGGAAAAGGGAAAAATAGTAATAGTGAAATTATAAACAGTAAAGTAATTGTACATTGAAAATTGACAACAGCTCGACCGTTCATATCATATGCTTTATTGTCTTTAGATTTTATACTCCAAAAGATAAAAGGCATAAAAATATTGGCAAATGGAATTAAAAATCCAATAAATGGAATAGAATGAAATAAAAGTATCCATCCGCGTTTTACATTTTCTTCATTAGGGTTTTCAAGAGGAATAAGATCTTTTACTTCAATATCTAATCCAACTGCTAAAAGTTTAACTGTTTGTAAATGTGGTTGAACCTCTTCTTTTTCTATTCGTTGTATTGTTCTAACACCAACAGTAGTTTTTTCAGATAGAATTTCTTGGGTATATCCTTTTAGCTTTCTATGATAAATTAAATTTTCGCTAAGTGGTTTGCTTTTCATGTCTTTAAATTTATAAAATTATAATGACACAAATCTATTAGAAGATATTTGTTTACAACACGCCATTTAAATGTCACCTATCTGTCAAGTTGAGTATTTATAGGTGATTTCTAATAGATTCTCTTGAAATACATAAGCCTAATAGTCTGTTGTGTTGAGTTTTTTGTGAAATGTTATTGTAGGCTTCCACCTCTTTTTAGCATAACTTAAGCTCCAAGCATTTATGTTTGGAGCTTAACTTTTTTTAGATTTTTTCATATATTTTTACTGCTTTATAATAAGTTTAAATTTCAATCTTATTTTCGATTCCTTTTTAGAATTATTAATGATAATTTATTATAATAGGAATATTATTGCTTTTGGATAAAAAGCTAGTAAGTGTTTTGCTTCCTTTTTTATCGAAGCAGGTTTTATTGTCAATATTAATTACTATGAATTTTGCATTATTTTGAGTGAGTATTCTTTTTCCTTTTAAAAAATAGGAAATCATTTTTGAGTAACTGACCTTTTTTTCGTTTAAAACAGATATCTCTAATATTCGGTTTGAACAATTAAATTTTGTCATGATATAGAATTTTATTAAGCATTTTTGTATTCTGAGAGTATAAAAAGTATATTAATATTATAAGGACTAATAAATTTGCTGATATCATACTAATTGTTCCTTAAATGTAATTTTACTGTTACCTTAAAGTACTTTTGAGCAAATAATTTTATTATATTTTTTTGTTTAAAGAATCTTTTTTATCATTTTAAACTAATTTTCCTAGTATCGTTATTGGGTTAAATTACTTTATTATTATTCGTTTGGAAATCTTCTCATGATTAGTGGTGAATTCAATAATATAAATTCCTTTTTGGATAGAGGATACATCGATTTCTAGATTATTTTCTTTTTGGATTAAATTTACATTTAACTCTTTTCCAAGTACATCAAATAATTTTATTTTATTAAGAGTAATGTCATTACTCTTAATGAATATACGACTATCTGCAGGGTTAGGGTAGATTTCTATAATTGCCTCTTTCAGTTTTATTTTTTTTACAGAAACTGTTGTATTACAGCTCGAAGTATCTGTGCAGCTATTCAAAGTAATTACTACTGCATAACTTCCGCTAATAGTAGGAGTGTAGGATTGGTTGGTTGCACCAGTAATTGCTAAATTTCCGTTATTACAATCTATCCATTGATATGTTGCACCACTTTGATTGGCAGTTAAGGAATCATTTATTTGTGTTACAGAATTATCAATAGCAGGTGGATTTGTAAGTGTTGCAGTTATAGAATCTACGCAGGAGCTGTCAGATACAATTACTTGATATGATCCTGCACCTAAGTTAGCTATTGTAGGCCCTGTTCCTCCATTTGACCATGTATAAGATGGAGAGGTAAACCCCGTTGAAGAAACAGTTATTGTTCCATTAGAATCTGCATTACATGTTGGATTTATTTGGGAGGAAATTGAAACGTTTGTTAAGCAAGTAGCTAGAGTCATTTGATTTAAGAAGTAAAATACATCTCCCTTAGTATCATTGTTAGCCGCAGTTATAATTAAATCCATCTTGCCATTATTATTTACATCTCCTGTAGTTAAGAACATATTAAATCCATAGTTTTCATATATGTTTTGATTGCTATAAATCGTTTCAAGAGTAAAATTTCCTGCACCATCATTTTCATACCATACAATATCTTCTCCTGTTCCAGAAGGACTTGATATTGCTGCAAAAATATCGATGTCTCCATCATTGTCTGCATCAAATGAGAAGACTCCGTAACTTGATTCGGTAGAATATAGTGTGTTTTCTGTCCAGTTGGAAGCCCCGGCAGAAATGTTTCCTCCATTTTTCCACCAAGATAGTTTGTTACTTGTGCCATGTGAAGTACTGATAAGATCGTTGTGTCCATCCCCATCAAGATCCCCGGCAAATTTAACCATGTTAGGAGCGTCATAGCCAGTAGCAACAACTCTACTGGTATAGCTAGAACTGCCTGTTCTTTCTTTAATTGTTATTTTATCTGCCGTATAAACGGTTACTATTACATCTGTATCACCATCACCATCACCTACGTCTACATAATTAATTCCATCTGCATCGGTGGTTCCTGATAAGATATCTACCTTAGTCCATCCTAGTGTTGTTGGGGTTCCTGGATTTTTGAAATAGGAAAGACGGTCATCACTATAACTTCCCGCTATAATATCCATATCACCATCGTTATCAGCATCATATATTCTTGGTGATTTTCCACCATCAAATAAAGATGAAGTGATATAAACATTATGCCTTGTAAGGGTGGGTAAATTATTTCCGTCATTTTCCCACCATGAAATACCTTCCATACCAATGTCTGACATTGTTCCCACACCAATAATATCTAGATCTCCATCTCCATCCAAATCATAGATGGTCATACCAGCCCCTCTAAAATTTGTATCATAAGAGTATTGGGTAAAGTTGCCAGCACCATCATTAAGATACCAGTGTAAAGTGAGGTCAGTTGCTGTAGTTGTTGTAATAACATCATCAAAACCATCTCCATTTAAATCTCCCGAAGCTAATTCATAGACATAAGTTGGGGCTGTTGCAACAATGGTTGCTGTTGACCAATTTTGTGCCATTATAGATATTGTGAATATTGAAAGTAGTACTGATAAAAGTGTTTTTTTCATAATTATTAATTTTTATTAATGTAAATTTCTAGATGCTATTTTTTTATTATTTTTTTTACCATTTGCTCTAAGTTGGTATTAACCTTAATGAAATATGCCCCTTTAGGAAAATTCTTCTCAAAATCGATTTCAACTGTTTCAACTTGCTCAGTAATCAATTTTTTATAAACTTTCCGACCTAATTGATCATAAATTCCAATTGTAATTGGGTATTCAGTATTTTCAAAAAAATGTAGATTAAAACTTGTTTTAAAGGGGTTAGGAAAGGCAGTGAAAATTGAATTATTAGTACCTTTAATATTAATAGCTTCTATTTGAGAATAAGAATATTCTCCATTAAAATCGGTTTGCTTTACACGGTAATAGGATAGTTCAGTGTAAGGGTCTCTATCATTAGTTGAATAATGAAGGAGGTTAGAAGAGTTACCTGCTCCATCTACATCAATCAATTCTTCCCATAGTAAACCATCTTTTGATCGTTCAATAGTGAAATAATCATTATTATGTTCAGATGAAGTACTCCAATCTAAGAGTGTTTCACCACCTTGATGTTTGGCCGTGAAGTCTATTAAATTTATAGGGAGTGTTATTGTCATTTCATTTAAGAAGTAAAATACATCTCCTTTGGTATCATTGTTAGCTGCAGTTACAATTAAATCCATTTTACCATCATTATTTACATCTCCAAAGGTTAAAAACATATTAAATCCATAGTTTTCATAGATGTTTTTATTGCTATAAATCGTTTCTAGAGTAAAATTTCCTACACCATCGTTTTCATACCAAACAATATCTTCGTATGATCCAGAAGGGCTCGCTATTCCTGCAAAAATATCTAAATCTCCATCATTGTCTATGTCGTATGATATGACTCCATAACTGGGTTCACCAGTGTATAGTGTGTTTTCTGTCCAATTGGAAGCCCCGGCAGAAATGTTTCCTCCATTTTTCCACCAAGAGAGTTTATCACTTGTGCCAGTAGAAGTACTGATAAGATCGTTGTGTCCATCCCCATCAAGATCTCCAGCAAATTTTGTCATAGTGGGAGCGTCATAACCAGTAGTAACAACTCTGCTAGTATAGCTAGAACTGCCTGTTCTTTGTTTGATTGTTATTTTATCTGCCGTATAAACGGTTACTACTACATCTGTATCATTATCACCATCAGCATCACCTATGTCTACAAAATTAATTCCATCTGCATCTGTAGACCCTGACAAGATATCCACCTTAGTCCAGCCTAGTGTTGTTGGGGTTCCTGGGTTTTTGAAATAAGAAACACGGTCATCACTATAACTTCCCGCTATAATATCCATATCTCCATCGTTATCAGCATCGTAAACTCTTGTTGATCTTCCTCCGTCAAAACGAGTAGTGGTTTTATAAATATCATGTCTTGTAAAGACGGGTAAATTATTTCCGTCATTTTCCCACAATGCAATACCTTCTGTGTCGGTAATATCGGTCATTATTCCAACACCAATTATATCTAGATCTCCATCTCCATCTAAATCATAGATTGTCATACCTACTCCTCTAAAATTTGCATCATAGGAGTATTGAGTAAAGTTTCCAGCACCATCATTAAGATACCAATGTAAAGTGAGATCAGTTGCTGTAGTTGTTGTAATAATATCATCAAAACCATCTCCATTTAAATCTCCCGAAGCTAATTCATAGACGTAAACTGGGTCCGTTGCAACAATGGTTGTGCCTGACCAGTTTTGTGCTATCATAGATAATGTGAACATCGAAAGCATTATTGTAAAAAGTTCTTTTTTTATCATCTTAGATTAAGTTTAATTACTTGTAATGAGTAGGTAGCTTTATTTATGGGTGAAAGTATTTTTATTCTTTTCACTTTTTTATAAATACATCTCTATTTCATCTTTGTAAGTATCTCACTTTTATCTCACTTTTGTTTGTAAGTTGTTGATAACCAAAGCATATTGATGTGCGTGTGTTGGTTTGTTATAATGATTTTTTTATTGAAAAAGAATTGTTAGAGATTAGATTTTGTATATTAGTAGGATGATAGTAAGACACCTTTTGA
>CAJQOH010000006.1 GCA_905479915.1 uncultured Flavobacteriales bacterium | reverse complement strand
GCTTTTTCTTTTGACTTTTTTCTCTTTTTCGTTGCAATTTCAACGCTGATAAACTCTCTTTAATCGTGATTTCAAATACTTTTCCCATACCTTAAAAATACACAAAATATAACGTTTTATGAAATTAATTTGGTATGACTTTAATACCTTTCGATTCGTCTATACTAATTGATACTGCTTCTTGATCATATGCAGCCTTAATCTGGTTATAAGAAATGTAAAAATTTGTTCCGTCAGATAATGCCGTATACGTTTGTCCGTTATGCTGAACATCAATACCAGCATTTTGGAAATTATTTGTTTTTAAAACAACCTGCGACCCTGAATTACTAAATGATAAAGAGTACTCAGCGCTAACAACCTTTAAACCTACATTAACATTATTAATTACAATAGTTGTATCAATACCTCCAGTAACAGAAGCTATTAAACTACCATTCTCTTCAATACCTGTACTAGAAACTGTTAAAGTATTTCCTTGTAAATCATCTACAATTAATGACTCATCTTTATAGGATACTTCAATATTTTGATTAGAGTACTGTACCTCTTTACTAGAATTTTCTTTAGCGATCAATAACTTATTTTACTCATATCCTAAGCCTAATTCATATCTATCATTTATTTTACCTGCACTTACTTGAACTTCTTTATATTCTACACCAACACCTTTTGTGGTTGGCGAATAAACTCCAGTAAATCTAAAATCACCTTGTGTTGCATCAATATTGTATTCATTTCCATTTGTTATAGATGCAAAATACCTCGAATCTGCTGCTGGCTGTATTAACAATTCTCCTGATTTAGTAGATATATCTGCTGACACACTATATTTCATTTCTCCTTTTTCAACAGAGAAAGCACCACTTTTACCGTAAACTCCCTCCACAGAAATTGCTAAATCATCTTTAACTAAACTAAGTTTACCAGATGTTTCATGAACATATTCTGCATTTAAATCAACCCCACTCTCTAATAACCCAATCGTATAAGTATCTCCATCTTTAATTCCGGCAGAGTATTTTCTACTTGCACTAGGTTGAATTGTTATACTTGATGATTTACTTGGTAAATCTGCTGATAATTCATAAAGTTGATTTCCTTTGGTTAATGAGAAACTTCCTCCTGCATTGTTCGCACCAGAAAAATTAACTTCAAACTCATCTGTTGCTAAACTTATGTTTCCTGATTTGTCGTTAGTATTAATAGCAGATTCTATAGCAACACCATCAATTGCCAATTCAAATTTTCCTTCTCCAGATGATTTATCTCCAGAAATATAGAATTTGTTATCACTAATAGCCATTCCAAGGAAAGCAGACCCAGTTGTTTTAAATCCAGTTTCAAAAGAATTTGATCCTAAATCCATATTAAAAGTTCCTCCATCAGTGGCAACATCTAAATCAAATGATGCCTGATCCAATTCTAATTTCAAACTTCCTGTTTTATTGATTCTATCTAAAGAAGTTTCAAAGTTTACCTTGTCTAAAGCAAAGTTAAAACTTGCAGCTTTTGTTCCTTCTAAAGACAATCCAAACTCTTTTCCATCTATTGCAAAACCTAAATCTGCATTCCCAGAAGCATCAGCCGCTATTGAAAACTTATTGTCAGATTTTTCAAAATCAAAACTAAGAGCTGGTGCACTATTTACATCTGCTCCAACTCCAATTGTTAAATCAGATTTTTTAAAGGTTAAATTTCCTGCTTTTAAATTTTCAGCTCTTAATCCCAATTCACCTCCAGCAACATCAAAGTCAAATGAAATTGGCCCTAAATTCTCTACCACTTGATTTACTACCTCTTCTGCAACTCCCTTAGCTACAGCTGAGGTTAACCCTGAAGATGCAGGACGAGTTTCTGTGTTTATACAAGATAAATCTCCCTCCATTTGTATGATAAAATTTTTATCTGACACTTCTACTTCAGCAGCTATATCTGCAGCAAATAATGCTCCACCATTGTTATCTATAACTTGCAAATAAACACCAGCTCCAAAATCAATCTCTTTATTTGGTACAAACTCTCCATCAGTTTTCGACATATGTCTATAAACTCTACCCTCAAGAGCTGTTAAATTAAAGTATCCAAAAACAGGTATTCCTCTAGTTTCCTTATCATTAAACCAGGCATCAAAATACCAGAAGCTATAATTATCGACATTCCCCATAACGATATTAGCCCCCATACCAATCTGAGATGGTATTTTAATTTCACCATTGATCCCCCCCCTAAATGAAGTCCCCCATTTTGGATCATTATGTGTTAAAATTAAATATCCTTCCAGATCAACGATAGCACTGTTTATTTCAATAAACATTTCTGTAGATGTAATCTTACTATTATCTGTTGTATCAGAAATTTCAGGCACTTCGATAGCTGGTACAGGAGCTCCTGAAGATGCAGAGTTATCTAATCCAGATGGTTCTACACTTGAAATGGCTAAAATTGGAGGTCCATCTTCACCAACCACTTCTTCACCTAAATCAAGAGACGCTTTATAAGAGAATGAATAATTTCCGTTATACAATGAAGCACCAACCTCATCTATAAACACTGGAAACCCATTGTACTCTCCAACAACCTGATTTGTTAATGCTTGAGAACCATTTTTATCACCTACACCTATTATTCCATCTCCATAAGCTCTAAAATCATCTATATTCTCTATAGTAGTATTAAAGGCTGCCAATTCAGCATCTAAATCTATTTTCAAATATTCGTTATCTGTAAATACAGCCCTATTAATTACCATATCTACTCTGTTTTCACCACCATAAGGGTTAAAAACAAAATCTTTCCCTGTTAAATCTTCATCTAAATATCCATCAACCAACCCATCATCACTAACTGAAACCGTAAAAGAAAACAAATCATCTTTATCTATTACAGGCAGTTTTATTGCTCCTTTTATATTACTCGGCTGAATTTGATCATCAATTTTTTCTAGATGTCCGCTTAATGGAGTTTCAAAGGAATTGAATTGCATTCCTTCTTGGTTATCAAATTCAAAATCGAAAGAAGCCGTTAATCCATTTTCAGAAAACCACAGCTTATTGGAATTATCAGAACTTAAATCTACCTCTAAAACTTGTGGTAACTTAATTTGATTGGATGCATCAAATCCATTTTCAAAAAAGCGCATTCTAAATTCACTGAAGTAAATTCCTTTCCATCCTTTATTTGTACTTAACTCTCCCGGGCTTTCTTTTTCAGACAGGTCAATTATTGCCTTTTTAGGCATTGCCCCTATATTTAAACCGTTAAAGGGTTTAATGTAATTCTCTACACTGCTTATCAGTCCATCTACTTCCACATAAAACAATTCTTTTACTTGATCAAATTCTAAGATTAACGGTTGTTCATCATTAGTAGTAACTGAAGAAACAATTTCTAAATTACCTACAAGAGCTAAATAATAAATGTTATCAGAAATAGTAATCTTTGAGATATCATCAAAACTTATTTTAAATCCATTAGGGTCTAATAATTCAAATGAATTTGATTCAGAACTAATTTTAGAATTTCCATTTAATTTCCCTCCATTAAATTGGAACCAAGTCTCTAAGGATTTTAAACTTTGTAAATCAGGATCGTTAACTGGATGCGGAAAATCCCATTTAAAAACTCCATTAACTTCTAAACCACTTGTTATAAGTTTCCCATTGCTAAAAACCACATTAGCAGAACCATTTGCATCTATTTCCGGTGTTAATTCTAATTCCTTTTCTTCATCCAACTCAAACAATATCTCTCCAGATTGCAAATAATTATCCCCAAATTGATCAGATATTTTTAATCCTGAAAACTCAACGTTAATGGTATCTGGCAATTCATCAGAAATAACAAACCTTCCCTTACCTGCTAAAGAATTAAGATCTGAATTGTCTAATTTCAATACCTCTACTTTTGTATCTCCAGCATAAAAGTGTTCCAATAACGGTGCTGAATAAAATACCTCTACTTCACTTTCTGCTGTTTTTTGTCCTTGTGTAGAAGCTTCAACTTTAAATACAAATTCTTTATTTGTTTCTAAAGTCTCATTCAATAAATAACTTGCTCCCATTCCAGAAGAGGATACTGTAGCAGTATGCATAATGGTATTTGATTTCATTGCATCTTCTGGTGATTGATTAGAATTTACCTCTTTGATTGTAATTGTATAATCATAAGAAACTCCAGCAACAACATTGTCTGGTTCTAACCACTCAAAAAGTTTTTGTTCAGTTTTAGAAAACACATGTTCATTAACAGGTTTTACAATTTCAATCTTACCATCACTTGGAAATCCATAATAAAACCAACACCACTC
Organism: uncultured Flavobacteriales bacterium; assembly: GCA_905479915.1. Lineage (GTDB taxonomy): Bacteria > Bacteroidota > Bacteroidia > Flavobacteriales_E > Vicingaceae. Next base: position 77,136 of record CAJQOH010000006.1, on the reverse strand, counting down.
ACTATAACCATTATTTGTAAAAACATCATTTTCATTCTCATCAACTGCCCTAACTCTAAAGGTAAATTTCTTTCCTGTAGCTAAAAGTGTGGTTCCAAAATCCAATGCTTTTGATAAGGTGTTTTGATAATCTGATTCATAAACCAATAACGCCTTATTGTTTTCAACTGCATAGTATGGATCTTCACTATCATCTGTAACCTCATAGACCAAAAGCTTATACTGAGTGCTCATTGTTAATGCTGGAGATGCTCCCCCTTGCATTTGCCATTGGAAGTAAATATTTTGAGGGTCAGTTGGAGTGATTACCTGCTCACACATTGGAGATAAAATAATAGGTGGTGGCTGTGAGAATACATAAACACTCGCACAACCTCCCAAAGAAATAGGGATACCTGTTTGATAATCTAGAACTTCTACACAAAAATTATAGTACCCTTCAGGTATTCTACCAGTATTACTTAATGCTGCATAAGAAATACCGTCTAAATCTATATTGGGAAGATTCAAGTAATCATAAAAATCAGACCCTGAAAGTGTGTATGGAACACCAGGAGTTAATGTAATCGGAGAAACAGGAATAAAACCAGGTTTGGTCTCTATTTTAATGTCATTAGATTCTATTGTAATTCTTAGTCGAACATCTGCAGAGATTTCTGAAAAATCATTAAAAATTAATATAGATTGAAAAGCAGTAGATTGAGTACTGTAGTAATCTGATAAAATAACAGACCCCGGAGATGCTACTATAGTACTAACACTTACAGGATAAACTTGTGCTTTAGTAACAAAACTAAACAACAATAAAGTGAATAATATGTATAACCTCTTTCTAAAATGCATAATTAAACCCAATAGAAGTTATCATCTCGTTTACACTTAATCCATTGCTTTGCTTAACCGAATACGCAAAACTAGCTTTTATAGTTGCTCTTTTTATTAATTTATAATTAACTCCAAGTTTATTGTTATTTATCAACCCATTATCTTGCGAATTGACATACGATTTCAATAAAGAACTTATGATTGAAACATTGATCTTTTGTTTTAAAAGAGACTTTGTAATACCTAAACTTGGCCCTATAGAAGTAGATTCTGCTGTAGGTGTTAATACATTGTTATAAGACCCATTTAACATCAAGTTCAACTTTAAAGCTGTTACACTATATAAACAAGTCAAACCTGCATTGTATAAGGTAGAATTTGTTTCATTATTTATTTTAGCGTCTTGATACATTCCATTTACCGTGGTTACAACTTTGTTCTTACCCACTTTAAAATTTCGTGTAACATTTGTTCCATATGATTTAGTTACCTGACCATACCTCATAGAGTCTTCAATAACAACAAGAGTCATTGAAGTTTGTGCATTAAAATTTGAATAATTTGCTCCAAAATTCCATTTTTGATTAGGAGTATAGTTTGCATTTATTCCGTTTATTAATCTGATAGTTTGAGTAACCTTATCCTTTTTTAAGTTATTCCGTTGCACTCCGATATTAGCTCCAACAGTTAATTTTTTCTTTAAAAAGTTAACGGTACCATTACCAGAAATGTCTTCAAAATCACTATTTAAATAAACAGAACCATATGTTTTATAATCCGGATCAATTCTTCTGTACTTTAAGTTCGCACTAAACCTTTTCCTTTTTAACTTTAACTTACCTGTAATTGCATTATTGATAGAAGTTGTTCTATTGGTATAGAAAAGATTTCCTAAATTATTTATAAAGCTATACCCCTCTAATACTTCTTCAGGCATTCTAATATCTGATGTAAAAGCACTCCAATCAGTTTCTAAATCAAAAGATATACTCTTAGAAATTTTTTGTTTTGTAACAAGACCAAATACAATATTATCTGCAGGTTTTATCGTATTATCTTCTTGTAGGTTAGTTATCGATGATAATTTATCTTTTGCCTTAAAAAATACCAACCCTAAATTATTATCCTTACTACCTAAATAGACACCTAAACCAGCACCATTTCTTTCGTATGATGGTTCTCCAATTATAGTTCCATCCGAAAAGTACCCATCAACTGCCTTTGCAAACTGACCATATAAGGCTTTTACCGAAACAAACTTATACTTGGTTTCTACACCAATTCCGAAAAACTGTGCACCACCTAAAGAATACTCCGAAAGCTTCATAGATCGATGCCCTATATGTAACGTTGTATTTTTATATTTAGGACTCAATCCATATTGATTAAAAGGTTGAGTAAAGCTTTTTTGTTGTTGTGAAATACGAACACTAAAAGGAATATCTATGCCTATGGCTTTAACATTTGCGTTTACATTAAATTGCCAGAAAAAAGGATCTCTATTCGCATCTTTACCAGTTACAGAATAAAAAGTACCTATCCCACCAACAGAACCACTTAATCCAAACAAATCCTTTTTCTCCAATTTATCAATTTGTTGAGCACCCAAAAACAAAGGAAAACCAATTAAGATAATAATCTGTACTATTTTAAATAGAAAATTAAAATTCAAGTGTTTAGTTACCGTTAAAAGCTTTTTAAAGCAGTTTTATGTTAAATCACAAGCACAAAAAATAGCACTTATAAATATTTCATCACAAAAACAACAGTGTTGAACATTAATTTTCTCAACAAACACTGAACTTTCGAGGCAGCAAAAGTAATAAAAACATTAACTTTTCAATTAAGATGTTGAGAAAGTGTTGAGAAGAAATTTAAAAATTGACAAAGTGTTGAGAAGGAATTTAAAGCTTAAATTTGCAATAATGAATGAAGAAACGGTCATATATCCTCTTTATAGAAAATATGCTAACAATAAATCGTTCTATAAAATTATTTCTCCAGAAAAATTTGAAGAAATTCAACTGTTAAAAGACAATAGAACGTTACATGTTTTTGAAGCAAAAATATTACCTGACAGAAACTACATCCATGATTTAACTTTTAACTATAAAGAACATTGGGTTGTTTGTGAGGAAGAGGAATATGAAAAAATTAAATCAAGTCTCTAATTCATTTCATCCTTCAACCGCTCAAAGATAGAAGCTACTGCGGGACATATCTCCGTATTAGTTAAAGACAAATCCAACACTTGATAAATACGTTTACGATTAGTATGCGGATATTCTCTACAAGCCAAAGGCCTACTATCATAAACCATGCAATAGTTTTCGTGATCTAAAAATGGACAAGGAGCGCCTTTAAATACATAATCGTTATCGGTATCCTTTACCAAATACTGCTCAATCAATTTATGTGGTTTCATTTTAAGGTGCTTAGCCAAACGATCTATATCTCTTTCATATATTGCAGGACTTGTAGTTTTACAACAATTTGCACACTCCAAACAATCAATCTTTTCAAAAGCCTCATCGTGCATTTGATGCACCGTATTATCCAAACTTTTAGGCTTCGACTTCTTAAGCCTTTTTACGAGGTTTTTGTTTTCTTTTTTACTCGTTTCAGCTAGCTCAATATGCTGTTTCAGTTCTCTATTCATAATTTCTTAGCTCTCGTCATTTCTCTTTTTCCTGGAGGTCCTGGTAAAGGCTCTACTTCAAAACCAACCTCTTTCAATGCCCTTTTCACACTACCCTTAGCGCAATAAGTAACCAATACTCCATTCTTTGCTAACATAGCGTACATATTCTCAAAAATATCTTTAGTCCACATTTCAGGCTGCACCCTAGGTCCAAAAGCATCAAAATAAATAAGATCAAATTTCTCTTTTGACTTATAATTGATCAAATCAACTTGAATTTTATTTAAACTGAATTTTGAGGTTATTTCCTGATAACTTCCCCATTCAATCTGATGTAGCTTATCAAATTGTTGAACTTCACTATCATCCAATTTTAATTCTTCCCTATAATTCAACTGGTCAATAATGTTTTCTTTTAAGGGGTAGGCTTCTAATGAAGTATATTGAACACTCTTATTGTTTAAATTCTGTAAGGTTAAGAAAGCATTTAAACCTGTTCCAAAACCAATTTCTAACACATTTAATTTTGGCTGATCAACATAATTTAGACCAGCAGCTATAAAAACATGTATGGCCTCTTGTATCGCTCCATGCTTAGAGTGATAGGTCTCATCAAGATCTTCTAAGTAAAGTGTATGAGATCCATCCTCTGTTATTTTAAAAGAAATTTTGTCCATTATTTTACAAACCTGTATATTAACATATATAACTATCTATATCTGTCGTACTTTTGTTTAAAATTTAAACTTATGATCACAGAAAACGATATCAACAAAGGTACTTCATTTGAAGAATACTACAAACTATCAGAACAGTTAGCTAAAGAAGGAAAAACAACTGGAGAAAATCAAAGCGAAGCATTGATCAATTACTCTAAATTAAATTTTTCTAGAATGAAGCGTATTTTAAAAACTGCACCAATATCTGATTTAGTTACTAGTACAGTTGACTGTTTAGATGATCAATTAACATGGATTGTTCTAACCGAAAGCTGGTGTGGTGATGCCGCACAAAACTTGCCAATCTTTGCCAAGATTGCTGAGGCAAATCCAAATATCAAATTAAAAATATTGTTACGAGATGAGAACCCTGAGTTAATGGATCAATATCTAACCAACGGTTCAAAATCTATTCCGAAGTTAATCTGTGTTGATAAGGATTTAAACGAATTAGGAACTTGGGGACCAAGGCCAAAAGTTTTACAAGATCGTTTGTATGAAAATAAAAAGAATCCTACAATAGAAATGGCCGAGTTAAAAAAAGAATTTCAAATTTGGTACACTAAAGACAAAGGACAAACAATTCAGGAGGAAATGATTCTATTACTGAAAGCATGGACCAATAAAGAATGCTTAAGTATATAGCTTACTTATCTTTTGGTTTAAAAATATAATTCACTTCTTGTGTTTGGTTAATCTCAATCCCTTCTTTCCAGTAGGGATTGTCATCATCTAAATCATCCTCTTCATCCCAGTGGTGCTCTATTTTTTGAGGCCCTTGTTTTTTATAATAAAATGCCAATATAACACCTGCTACAAACCCCCAAAGATGGGCTTCAAAAGACACCCCAACATCAATAGGAAATATTCCCCAAACTAAACTTCCATAAAGAAAAACTACAGCAAAAGATAAGGAGATTAATTGTTTATTTCTTCTTACAAAACCACTAACCAACAGAAAAGAAAATAAGCCATAAAGCACTCCACTAGCCCCTATATGATAGGCTTCTCGAGCATAAATCCAAGTCCATATTCCAACCATCAAATATATCCATACGCTTACCTTAAAGGCAATCTCTTTATAGAAATAAAACAGCAAGGAACCTAAAATTAAAATAGGAATAGAATTATTAATTAAATGATTAAAACTTCCATGAATCAATGGAGAAGTAAGTATGCCAATTAGTCCTTTTGTACTTCTTGGAAAAACACCATAATGTGTAAATTTAATTTCGAACACATACTGTATTAAATGTACCAATCCTATAATAAGTAGGAATAACACAGGATACACAAGTGTATTTATAATTTTATTTTTTTCTGACTTATCCATTCTTTAATAAAGCTATCGATAATTGTACCATTGTAAATCTGTCAGTTAACAACTTAAAAAATGTTAAATACTACTTTAACTAAAAATGATTTTGTAGTTTTGGTATACAATTTTATTATCATGAAAGCTCAACTTATCTTATTATTCATACTTGCAAGTGTTATTAGTACAGAAGCTTATGCAACAGATAAGGAACCTAAGCCTGAAGATAAAAAAACTCAAAAGTCAAAGTACGACTTTAACATTTTCAAGCTTTATTCTATTGTCACTACTCCAGAGTTGCCTGACACACTCAAAACAAATGTAAAGCCTTTTATTCCATACAGAAAAGAAGAGTAGATTATTTCATCCCTCTTTGTTTCTTGATTCTATCGTAAGCATCTTTCATTTTCTGAAACTTTTGTTTCGCTGATACTTTATATTCATCCCCCATATGACTTACTTTATCTGGGTGATACTTAACGGCCATTTTTCGATATGCTTTTTTAACTTCTTCATCAGAAGCATTCTTTGTAATTTCTAATATCTTATAATCACCATCTACCTCTTTTAAGAACATAGCTTTAATAGACGTATAATCTGCTTGTCTTATGCCTAAATATGAAGCTATTTGTCTTATAACCGCCAATTCAGATTCATGCATTTCTCCATCAACAGCTGCAACTCCAAACAATAAATGCATCAATTGCAAACGTGCTGGGTACATCGTATAAGTCTTAATTTGTAAGCAAACCTCCTGTATAGGTATATCCTTTTTTAACAACTCTCTTAGCACCAATAAATGTTGCTTTGTTTTTTCTGAACCAAACTGTTTATTAAAAAAACGCCTTACATATTCTAATTCCGATTTTAAAATTTTACCATCTGCCTTCATAACGGCAGCAACTAAAACCAATAAACTTGCTCCAAAATCATTGGGTGTAGATTGGTATCTCCCCCTAGTTTTTGTCATATTTTCTACAGAGTCATTCCCTGATTTATCAAACATAGAACCTATTGCAAAACCCAATAAGGCTCCTATAGGCCCACCTCCTAAAGCCCAACCTAATCCTCCTCCTATCCATTTTCCAAACTTTGCCATTTCTTAACTTATTTACCCTTAAGTGTAATAATACTAAAATCGTTCAACTATTATTTTTTTTATTGCTTTTTTTTTTTGAATATTCGCGGTTTATAAATCCTTGGCAGAAAGCATCCAACCATATCAAATAATACCGCCCGCGATCAAGAGTGGCACCGTGTATTCCTTCATTACAGACAGTGAAGTAAATTACGAAGTACGTTTTGGCAGAAAACAAAACAACATCTTAAATGCTACAATTGTTTTTGGTGTTACAAATGAAGAGTATGATGGTGAAGAATATAGTGTAACAAATAAAGGAGAAACATATAGGGTGATGGCAACCATTGTGGATATTGTTCGTAAATACAAGGAAGAGCACCCAAATATTAATTTATTTGAGTATACCGGAGAACAAAGTGAAAAGGAAAAAGAAAAAAATAGAAATGTACGTTTAGCACTTTACAGCCGTTATATCAGGAGAGTGTTTAATGATAAATGGGTCGTTGAAACAAATAATAACAAAGTAATAATTAGAAAAACAAAATAACACAACCAGCAAGAGCGTCTTCAAACTGACAATTTAACGCTAAAAAACTGTTAAAACGTGTTAATTTTTATGAATTAAGAAACATTTGTTATTTATTTACGTTATCAAACTGACAATATAACCTAAAAAAAATCTAGCACAGTTTTTGATAGGTAAAAGAAAATAGAGAGAAAGAGATTATGAGACAGTTAAAAATTACACAACAAATTACTAAAAGAGAGAGTAAATCTCTAGAAAAATACCTGCAAGAAGTTTCTCGTGAAGGAATGATTACTGCTGATGAAGAAGTAGAGTTAGCACAACAAATAAAAAATGGAGATGATTATGCTTTAAACAAATTAGTTAGAGCAAATCTTAGGTTTGTTATTAGTGTTGCTAAACAATACCAGAATACCGGATTAACTTTAGAAGATTTAATAAACGAAGGTAACTTAGGGCTTATTGAAGCTGCTAAGAGATATGATCATACCAAAGGATTTAAATTTATCTCGTATGCTGTATGGTGGATTAGACAAAGTATTCTTAAAGCAGCAGCAGACAATTCAAGAACAATACGTTTACCTCACAATCGTTTAGGTGAGATTCAAAAAATAAACAGAGCTTCAAGTGAATTTGAACAACAAATGGAAAGAGAGCCAACAGATGAAGAACTTTCTGAAATTTTAGAAATGGACTTAGAAAAGGTGCAGAACTCTAGAAAGATGTCTAAAAAACAAACTTCTTTAGATGCCCCAATGGCAAATGATGATGACAACAACAGCTTAATTAGTGTTATTGAATCAGACTCTACCCCTGCTCCAAACGATACTTTAATTCACGAATCATTATCTACAGATATTGAAAGAACACTTTCTTATTTAAAAGGTATGGAAGCTGAAGTAATTCGTTTATTCTATGGTTTAAGCGGAAGAAAAGAAATGACTCTTGAAGAAATTGGAAATCATTTTGGCTTAACAAGAGAAAGAATTAGACAAATTAAAGAACGTGGTCTAAGAAGACTAAGAAGGTTATCAAAAACCAACAGTCTTCAAACATATTTGTAAATCATATTTAATGATTTACTTTAAACACCTTGATTACTCAAGGTGTTTTTTTTATTTTTAATAATTAAAACCCTATCATAAAATGCTCTCACATTTAAAAGTAATAGAATTGGCTAGTGTATTGGCTGGACCGGATGTAGGAATGTTTTTTTCTGAGTTAGGAGCTACAGTTATTAAAATAGAAAATAAGCTTGTTAATGGAGATGTTACGCGCAGTTGGAAAAGCGCAAACGAAACAAGCAATAAAAATGTATCCGCATATTTCTCTTCAGTCAACTGGAATAAAAAACATCTCTTTTTAAACTTACAAGATAAAAGTGATCAACAAAATGTATACGAACTAATAGCTGATGCAGATATTGTAATTACCAACTTTAAACCTGGTGACGACAAGAAGTTAGGCATGAATTATGATCTTTTAAAAAAACACAATCCTTCTCTTATATATGGTGTCATAAATGGTTATGGTTCTGAAAGTAAAAGAGTGGCTTACGATGTTATTTTACAAGCAGAAACAGGTTTTATGTCTATGAACGGAAACCAAGAAAGTGGACCAATTAAAATGCCAGTTGCTTTGATTGATGTACTTGCTGCTCATCAACTAAAAGAAGGACTCTTATTAGCTTTACTACAAAGAGAAAAAAACAATAAAGGTGCTTTAGTTGAAGTTTCGTTATATGATACCGCATTGGCTTCATTAAAAAACCAAGCTACAAATTGGTTAATGAATAATTTTATTCCTCAACCTACAGGATCTTTACACCCGAATATTGCACCCTATGGTGAAACATTTACAACTAAAGATGGTAGAAATTTAGTGTTAGCAATCGGAACAAATCATCATTTCAAACTATTGCTAAAAATTCTTGAAGCTGAAAATTTGATGAAGAAGAATATATATGAAACCAATCAATTAAGAGTAACCAACCGAAAAGAACTTGCTCAAGATTTACTCCCATATTTTGAACAAAAAACTAAAAATGAATTAATGGGCCCTTTTCTAGGTCAAAACATTCCTGTGGGCGTCATTAATAACTTAAAAGAGGTTTTTGAAAAAGAAGAAGCTCAAGAATTGATTTTAGAAGAAGTAATTGAGAATACAGATACAAAAAGAATTAAAACTGCAATTTTTAAGATATCTGATTAAAGAAAAAGAACTGCTCCTATTACAAAAAGGATAATAATGGCTAAATACTGCCAAAAGTCTACAAAGTAGTTTGAATACTTTTTACAAAGAATAAAAAAGTCTTTCATTATTGAAATTTCCTTAATTCTTTAAGAATGTGCTTTGCATCTTTATTTTCAATATCTATAGCAAAAGGAACTTTTGTATTTTCAAGTTGTAAGACTAGATGATATTTATTAATGTTCCAATAAGATGTATTCATTGATTTTATAAAACCGCCATTCGTATCATTAAAAAAGTCAATCTTTTTAACCTCTTCAATTTTATAATGTTGTGTTACCCCTCTACTACCTATTGATTTTACCAGAGATAATTCATTTTTTTCTATTACAATTCTTTCCTCTCCATGCTTTCTCCATCTGAAAGCATAGATAACTTTAAATTCAAAAAACAACCAAAAAGCTACGTAAACACCAAAAAACACTTTAGTTGCTGGATCATAGTTTTCAAAAAATTGAGAGATAATTGCAACGCCACACAACGAAAATAAAGCGATCCACCCCAATAACATCTTTTGCTTTTTAGCATCGTAAAATGCTTTTATTACTACTTCTATCCTATCTTTATCCTTAGTTATTTTGATCCTATTATCCATACCCGATTTTTAACAAAAATAAAATAGTTTGATTAATTAGGCATTATCTTTGTAACTAATCTAGTAAATTTTTAATTTTAAGATCTAAAATCTATACGAATGAGAACTTTTAAAATAATTATAGTCCTTTTAATATTTGCTTCATCAAGCATTTATGCTCAAAAAGCAGGTAAAAAAATAGATGACCTAACCTTCCTATTTATTGATGAAAAGTATGAAGATGTTGTACATAAAGCAGAAGGCTTAATGCAAAATGACTCTTATAAGAAGCATCCTTTAATTTATGTATATGCTTCAATGAGTTATTATGAAATGTCTCAAAGACCAGGGAAATTTGATGTTGGAGAAAAAGACTCTAAATATCCAAAGCCATTAAAAATGGCACACAAATACCTTTACAAATTCGTAAAAGTTGATGCAAAAGCTCCTAAATATTATGACAATAACTGGATAGATGATTTTAAAGACTACTATGTTCAATTAGCAGATACCTCTAACAATTTAGGTCAAATGTTATACTTAAATGAAAAGTATAGAAAATCTGCTTCTATCTATAAAGCAGCATTCAGAGGAATACCTAGTGATCCTGTATTATTACTATGGCAAGGAATTGGAGAAATAAAATCTAAAAATTCTGTTGAAGGAAAAAAATCTTTAGCAATGGCGATGAAGGCTATTGATGAAAATTTTGTTCCAACAAAAGCAACAGCAGCTGTATTGGCTCACGGAATGCTATTGGCTGAAGAATTATTTAGAGGAACTTTAAATGATTACACCAATGCGGATAAAGCTAAAAAATTAGTAGAAGTATTTAAAAAATATGATCCAGACGAATTGGATAAACAAGCTCTTGCTGAAAGAGAAGCTGCTGCTAAAAAAGCTGCTAAAGAGGACAGAGTTATGCGTTCATTCTTTAGTGATGAAGATGATGCAGACAACAAAGACCGTAAAGGAAAAGTGATTATTGAAAATGGAAAAGGCTCTGAAGGAAACGGAAGTAAAAGTGACGAGGATGAGTTAGATAGATTAGAAAAAGAAGCTAAAGACGGAAAATAATATTCTCTTTATAAATAAATTAAAAAAGCACTTAAAGTTATTTAAGTGCTTTTTTAATTTAACTCTTTAATAGTCAACCAAGCCATTAACCCTATTGATGTTTCTATTGCGTTTTCATCTATATTGAATGTAGAAGTGTGCAAACCTGAGCTAATATTTTCAGCTTCATTTTTAATTCCTAATCGGTAAAAACAAGATGGTTTTTTCTGAGAAAAATAGGCAAAATCTTCAGCAGTCATTCTAAGGTCTAAATCAATTACATTTTCATTCCCTAAAAATTCAATAGCAGATTCTTTTGCATTATTAGTAAGTTCTTCATCATTAACCAAAAATGGATATCCTTTCAATATTTTAAACTCACATTCTCCTCCCATACTTTTAGCTATAGACTCTGCCATGTTCTTCATCTTTACATGAGCTTCAGCTCGCCACTCTTCATTCATAGCTCTAAAAGTACCTTCTAATTCTACTTTATCAGGAATAATATTGGTAGCTCCATCTGCTATCATTTTACCAAAAGACAATACCGTTGGTGCTGTTGGATGACTCATTCTACTAACAACCTGTTGTAAAGCAGTTAATATATGCGCTGTAATTAATACAGGATCAACATTTAAATGTGGCAAAGCAGCATGCCCGCCTTTCCCTTTTACAGTCATAAATAGTTCATCGGTAGAAGCCATATACATCCCACTTTTAAAACCAACTTTCCCAGCCTCTAACTGTGGGTAAACATGTTGACCAATAATAGCATTAGGTTCAGGATTTTCTAGAACACCTTCCTTAATCATTAAAGAAGCTCCTCCAGGGAGTCTCTCTTCTCCGGGCTGAAAAATTAACTTAACCGTTCCTTCAAATTGATCTTTAACTTCATTTAATATTTTAGCAGCCCCTAACAAGGAAGAGGTATGAACATCATGCCCGCAAGCATGCATTACTCCTTCATTAATAGACTTATAGGGCACCTCATTTTCTTCCTTTATTGGTAACGCATCTAAATCAGCTCTAAGCGCAACAACCCTACTCTCTGGATTGTTTCCTTTAATCAAACCGACAACACCAGTTTCTACCATTCCAGCCTCATACGTTATTCCAAACTCATCCAATTTAGAACAAACAAATTTAGAAGTGTTATACTCTTGAAAAGATAACTCTGGGTGTTGATGAATATGTCTTCGAATAGCAATTACTTCATCTTTATAAGATGCTGCTTTAGACTTTATAATACTTAACAGTTCTTCCATAATTACTTTGAGAAAAATATCATTTTAATAGCTCCAACAAGCATAATAATACCAAATACTTTCTTAACTGTAGATTCACTTAAAAAATTAAGTGTCAGCTTAGATCCCACATAGCCTCCAACAATAAAAGTCAATGCAATTATCAACGCATATTTCCATTGTATAACATCTGCTTGATGATAATTATAAGCTGCTAAAATCCCTATAGGTAATAGTAATGTAGCTACACTTGTTCCTTGTGCTTCAAATTGTGTTAAACCTAAACAATATACCAATGATGGTACAATGATCAATCCCCCTCCTATTCCTACCATACCCGATGCAATACCAGCAATAAGACCTATTGCAACTAGAATTAATAATGTTGTTGTACTCATACTTATATGTCTAAACTAAGTGATAAATAAAATATTGGTTTTTCTTTCGTGTACCCATCTTCAACTCCCCAAGCCCAATCCAATCTTAAAAAGTAACCCAATAAAGTTGTTCTAACCCCAAATCCATAACCGGCCACAATAGGGTCAATTCTTTTAGAAACAGTCACCTCAATTGAATAATCATTTAGGGCCGGATTAAAACTACCATCAACATAGTTATCCTCATCAACCGAGTTTTCTTTACCCCAAGGATCCCAACCATTCCATGCAGAACCTACATCTCCAAATGCAATTACTTGGAAATTCTTGATAAACTTAGATCGAATTGGTCTTTTAATAAAATATTTAAAAACAGGAAACCTTAGTTCACTATTAAAAACAGCAAAGTTAGTTCCTCGTCTTATATTTTGAGGGAACCCTCTCATATTCGCTGCTAAAGCATGGTATCGATAATTTAAACCTCTTGGATTAACATCATCGGAATTAATGAATTGTTCTTGACCTATTGGTATCCAATCATCAGTACTTCCCAAATAATAGATTAACTTTTCAAATCCGAAAGAAGAACTCGCTGCAATACGATTTACCCAAACCAACTCTCTACTAATTTTTTGTGAATGTCTTAAGTCTAAACCTACTACCTGCATATTTCCGTTAATGCCATTCCCCTTTCCTTTTATCCTTCCATCATCATGAAACTGATTATTGACAGATGCAAATGAACCATCTCCTAATTCTTGATAATACTCTCCAAATATTTTAAATTTAGTTCCATAATAAATATTGGTCATTTTATTTCTAGTATTATCAAATACAAAAGCCAACTTACCAACAGCTCTATACTCTCTTTGATTCCCAAAGTTTAATGTAAATTCATTCGTTGACTTAACAACAACGTTATCATTTCTTCCAATCAATGTTCCTCTAATACTAGAAACTTCACTAAAAGGATATTTAAGAGAATATTTTAAGGAGTTGGTAGATAATCCAACAGGGCCAACATTACTATTACTATTAGATGTTGTTCTAGAGAATGTATATTCTTTATCTGTCCTTCTTTCTAAATTTTGATAGGTCATGAAATACTCTCGAGTAGCAGAAGACAACCTTACCCCTCCGTAAATTTTATGGTCTTCAAACAAATCTATAGTTGCAAATTTTATCAATGCTCCTAACCCTGGGCTAACATAAGGACCTCCTGTAAATTGTTGATACTCAGCATTAACAAAAGAGTTACTCATTTTTAATGCCGAATTATCATTAAAGAAAGACATGTTGTAGTTTCTCTGATTCGGAATTTTGAATTCTTCCCAAATAGTATCAGGTACTGCTTCAGGTTCATTCCCTATCACTACAGCATTGCGTTGTATTTCACCTTTCTCACTCTCAAAAACATAATTATTAATGTTAATTAAGGTATTTTGAGTAGTATCTTTTGGAATTAGTGACGATTTTAAAGGAATAGGTGCATTTGATTTAACTACCTCGTTATTTTCAACAGGACTATCTGTTGAATCTACAATTAATATATTTCCTGTTTTTAGCTCAGGCTTTTCACTCAGATTTCGAACCATCAGATGATATTTATAATCATCTTTAAGAATTTCAGTATAATCTCCTTGCGGATTAATATTATGCTCTAATAATCCTCTATTGTAAAAACTAGTTGCGGGTTTCGCATCATAGAAACGATAATAATGTATCGATGTATCAATATGTGTAATGAAGCTATCCTTTACTGCACTATATCTTGCCAAAACATTTTCATCCTCACCTAAATAGTAGAGCATAGAATCTATACCTACAGGTAGTTTTTCAGAAAAATTGGGAGTCTTAGTAACCTGAGCCAATGTCTTTTCTTCACTTTGATAATCCAAAATCCAAACGTCCTTTTGATTCATAAACAATTCAGAATCATTTGGCTGATATCCTAAAGAATCTGATGTTCGATTTGATGTAAACGCAATTTTTGTTGAATTCTCAATAAACCGAGGTGACAAATCATCATAAACATCATTCGTTAATTGTTTTTGAGAGTTTGGTCCAACATAATACAAATACAAATCAGATTGACCTTTATAAACTCCAGATAACACCATTTCTTTACCATTATCAGAATAATCCATTGCCGTAACTTTTTCTAAATTATACAATGCCTTAACTTGAACACCTCCAGAATTAATATCAAAATAATGCATCAACAAAGCACCTTTTTCTTCAGTAACAAAAGCTAAAACTTCACTTGAAGGGTGCCATTCTAAAATAGGATAAGAATGGTCGTTTATCCTATCCAATTTAAATTCTTTTTTATATATCTTATATTTTTTGTCGTTATCTTTATAGTAGATATAAACTTTATACTGCCCTAGCTGATTAGTTACGTAAGCAAAATTATTACCATCAGGACTCATCTTAAACTCAGAGTAATTTCTCCTTTTTCTAATTTTAAATAATTCTTTTTTTAGATACTCTTCTTCATCACTTTTCGCAAACTCATTGTACTCTTTCTCATAATAACTCTTCCATTCTTTGGTTAAGCTTTTCATAGATACACCCAACACATATAAGAATCCTTTTTCTACACTTTGCGTAATTCTTGTCATGTATAGAATATTAGGGATAACAGACTCTCCATAAGTATCTATAACATAAGACCATAAAGAATGCCCTGCTATAATAGCATCTTTATCAGATAACCTATTAAACTTTTTATACTTACCTGAGGTAATGCCATCCCTCACACTATTTTCGATTTCCGGACTCCATTTTTTTGAGATATAAGATGTTAACCCTTTTTGGTACCATTCAGGTATAGACATCAAACTAGAATTTTTTAATACTTGTCTCCAATTGGCACCGTACAACTGTTGATTAACCAAAACCTGAGCTATTCCTTCTCTAATCTGGCGGTCAAACTCATCATGATCTCCATCAAAATAAATGTAAACCTTAGAACCCATAATATTGGTTATTCCTCCTAACTCTCCATTCTCTAGACTTAAACCGACATTACTTTGTTTAAAGTGAGATTGTTTGTTGTAGATGATAAATTGAATTTTATCGTGTAAATCATATTCAAAAAATTCTTCCTGATCATGAATATGTTTACGAGCAACTTTTGCAGTATAGATTGCCAACTCTTTTCCTCCTGTATAAAAATAAGTCTCGTATTGAGAATACCTATAGTATTTCCATTCAAAATAATCGTACTGTACTCTGTTTTTACCAAATCCTACGTCTGTTCCATTGTAAAACTGTGCATTCAGATTATCAGTATAAAGGAAAGCTCCTAGCCCCAATAAAAAAAGGATGATATAATTCGATAAATTTTTAATCTTTTTGAAATAAAGTTTATCTGTAAAAATAGTTATTTTATGAGTATTCTAGATACTTTTACACCTATAAAAACCAACATTACAACTATGATTAACATACATTATTTCACTTTTAATGGATTTCAAGAAAACACCTACATCCTTTATGATAGTACAAAAGAATGTGTAATTATTGATCCTGGTTGTTATAGCAATGAAGAACAACAGGTATTGGCCAACTTTATTACTGAAAATGAGCTGACCCCTGTTAAGCTTCTTAACACCCATTGTCATATTGATCATATATTGGGTAATAATTTTGTTGCTACTAAATATAACATTGGTTTAGAAATGCATGAAAAGGATTTACCAACACTACATGCTACTCCAGAATATGGACACACTTTTGGATTTAATGTAGATAAATCGCCAGAACCAACTAGGCTACTTAAAGAAAATGACATTGTTAAATTCGGAAACGCTGAATTAAGTGTTTTATTTACTCCCGGACATAGTGCTGGACACATTGTTTTTGTTAGCCATGAAGATAAATTTGTTATAAACGGAGATGTTTTATTTAGAGGAAGTATTGGAAGAACAGATTTGCCTGGTGGAGATTATGAAACGTTAATTACAAGCATTAAAACAAAACTTTTAACGCTTCCAGAAGATTATGAAATTTACACAGGACATGGTCCTAGTACAACAGTTGGTTTTGAAAAAAGTAACAATCCGTTCTTAAATCAGTAAAAGAACTGGTGGATACCTTACAAAAAAATAAAACGAGTAAGTCTTCAGATCATTACAATTCTAAAAAAGATAGAAGTCTTCGATACTTAACACTTGCTGTTGTTGGGTTATTCAGTGGTGTTATACTTTGTATTGGTTTTTATTCCATTACCCTTCTGAACATTTATGAACTATCAAAAATAATTACCTTTTTTGGTGTTGTTGGCTTTCTAATCCCTATTAAATATTATCAAAAATGGTTTCACTTCATAAAATATGAAGTCATCATTTTCAATATTGTAGGATTATGCCCTTTCTTAACAGGATTGTTTTTATTGCTCAATTTCGCATTTGCTAACGATCCACATACTCATGAATATAAAATTGAAAAAATTTATATTGAAGGAGAATTAAACTACAAATCAATAGGAGTTGTTTTAGAAAATAACTTTTTCTCTCAAGAACCTAAAATAGTAGAGCTAACGGAAACTGACACTTACCAAATTAATCAAAAAAAGTTTTTAAGAGTTACCATTTGTCAAGGGCTTTTTGGTTATGAAGTAATAAAAGAACGTGAATTTCTTAGATAGCTATTCCTCACCAATATTTAATCTATTGAGCTCTTTTACTACCAATTCGGATTCATACCCCTTAGACAACATGTAACGATAAAGCTTGTCTCTTTTTTTAAATTCATCCTCTTCCACAATTAACATCCTCTTCTTTTCTATTAATTCAGCTATTGTTTTTAAATAATCCTCCTCATCAATCTCTTCATTAAAAACTTTATCGAATTCTCCTTCATTAAAAACACGCTTGGCAACTAAGCCCATTTTAATTTTATTCTTACCCCACTTCTTCATCACAAACTTTCCACGTACAAAAGCTTCTACATAACGTTTTTCATTAAGGAAATTTTCAGCAATCAAATAATCTAAAATTCTATCCCAATTCTTTTCTTCAACATTCCAAGCCTTAAAACGATTGGTTAAGTCTAACTGACAACGCTCTTGAAAAGAACAATACCTCATTGCTTTTTGTACTCCTTTATCAAAGGACATATTTTTATAAAACTTGGACATTAATCAACTACCTTTATCCCTTCAAAAATAATCAATGCAAAACAAAAGTGCTCTATATTTATTACTAACTGCTAATGCCGTTTCTGGATTTGCACAAGGAATAAGCATGTTAGCTATACCATGGTACTTCTCTGACATCTTAAATGCCAGCTCTACCTTTGGTGCAATATACGCTGTTGCAACCTTTTTAACTTTGTTTTGGGGATTGTATGTTGGAACATTAATCGACAGATACCCAAGAAAAAATATTTTCTTATTGATATCAGCTATAGGTGCATTAATTATTGGATCAATTGCGGCTAGTGGTTTTTATTACTCAGAGGTTCCAATGGTTTTAATAGGTCTTGTTTTTTGTACAACTCTATTTATCTATAACGTTCACTACCCTACACTCTATGCTTTCGGACAAGAAATAAGCGAAAAGGAAAACTACGGAAAAATGAACTCCTTTATAGAGGTTCAAGGACAAGCTACCAGTGTTATTTCAGGTGCTTTTGCAGCCATACTAATTACAGGAGTTGATCAACAACTCTTAAGTGATATAGGCCTAGCAGGAGTTATTAATTTTAAATTAGAAGCATGGTCTATTCATGAAATATTTTTAATGGATGCTTGCACTTATGCGATAGCTTTCTTTTTAATACTATTTATTAAATATACCCCAGTTGCTAAAGAAAAAGTAGATCTCGGTTCTGTTTTCTCAAGATTAAAACAAGGTGCAAACTTCTTAAAAAAACACCCTTTATTGTTCCATTTCGGTTTAGCCTCTTATGCCATATTTGCAATGTTTTTGATACACATTCATCAATTAATGCCGACTTATATAAACGTACACTTAGAAGCTAACTCTGCCGTTTATGCTGGAGCTAAAACATTGTATGCAGTTGGAGCAATGCTTTCTGGGATAGGGATTCGGTGGGTATTTAAAAACACAAATACTGTTAAAGCAGTTATTATTATGATGTTTATTAGTGTTGTTATGTTTGAACTAACAGCATTTACACAAAGCTCGGCCATCTTAATATTTGTTTGTTTCATTTTAGGTTTAACAAATGCCGGAACAAGAGTATTAAGGGTTACTTATCTCTTCAACAATGTTCCAAACAACATTATTGGAAGAACAGGCAGCGTGTTCCAGACACTAAACGTATTGACACGTTTTACCTTTATCATTCTATTCTCTCTAACCTTCTTTACAGAAAATGACAACATAACATGGGCCTATTTTATTAGTGGATTATTTATATTTATATCTACATTCCCATTGTTAAAGTATTATAAGAAACTTATAAAAATGAAGATAAATGAGTGACTTTAGTTTATTTAAACGCAAATGGATCTATGGATTATTGGCACTTGTACTTGCTGCAATTTGCTATTCTATTGTCCCTTCAAACGAATATCCTCAAGCCCCAATAATGGCTGCCATAGTAATTGTTATGGCTGTTTTTTGGATTTTTGAAATTGTACCAATAGCCATCACTTCATTATTCCCAATCTTTTTGTTTCCGCTGTTTGGCATATTAGATACTAAAAGCACTGCCTTATTTTTTGGTAAAGAAATTATCTTTTTATTCTTAGGAGGATTGATGCTCGCCCAAGGAATTCAAAACTCCAATCTCCACAAAAGAATAGCACTGCATATAGTAAATCTGATCGGGAGCAAACCTGCCAATTTAGTTTTAGGGTTTATGATTGCTACTGCTGGTTTAAGCATGTGGATTTCCAATACTGCTTCTGTAATGGTAATGATGCCTATCGGACTATCAATTATTCAAGAAATAAAAGAAGTTAAAAACACTGAGAAACTCCTTTCAAAATTTGCAGTAGCCTTAATGCTTGGTATAGCTTATTCTGCTGATATTGGAGGAATGGCAACGCTAATTGGAACTCCTCCTAACATGGTTTTTATGGAAATGTATCATGAATTATTCCCTAATTTACCTCAAGTAGGGTTTACACAATGGATGATGATGGGATTACCTGTTGCGGTAACATTCCTTTTTACTGGTTGGTTGTTAATGACCAAGGTGATCTTTAGAATGCCTAAAGGCAATATTTTTGACGGTAATGATATCATCAAAAACTTATTAAAGGGGTTAGGAAAAGTAAGAAGAGATGAAATGGCTTCAGGAATAATATTCTTATTAGCAGCAATTCTTTGGGTTACTGGTTCAGACATTACTTTAAGTGAATCTTTTACAATACACGGTTGGCGAAGTGTATTTAATTTAGAAATGGTTAGTGATGCATCAATTGCCGTAGCTACATCTCTTTTATTATTCTTAATTCCTTCAACTGACAGACCAACAGAAAAATTACTTACATGGAACAAAGCACGTGAATTGCCTTGGGGAATTTTATTGCTATTTGGTGGTGGATTTGCTATTGCTGGTGGATTTAATAGCAGTGGATTATCAAATGTAATTGGAAATTTATTTGCCAATTTAGAAATTGATTCTCCCATCTTAATCGTTCTAATCGTTTGTTTTGTACTAACCTTTTTAACGGAAATCACATCCAACACAGCTACAACAAATTTAATACTCCCTATCCTTGCAAAAGCTAGTGCCGTTTTAGGTTTAGACCCGAGAATATTAATGATACCAGCAACACTTTCTGCGAGTTGTGCTTTTATGATGCCTATAGCCTCTCCTACTCAAGCAATAATTTTTGGTTCAGGTCATGTTAAAATAAAACAAATGATACGTGCAGGAATTCTCTTTAATCTTTGGGGAGTATTAATTGTTACCACTGTATTTTATTTAATGGCAAAGTTTGTTTTTGGGATAGCTATTTAACTGAACTCAATATTGTAACTTTTTAAACTTTATTCATTATATAGAAAAAGATATACTTTATGAAAAATATTTTACTCACAATTTACTGTCTATACACATTGACAGTTTTTAGTCAGAATAAAAGTGTAACCAAGTACCTGGATATTAACAATGCCACAGAAAACTCATCTACTGTAAAATACCTTTACTTAGATTGTAACACAGATAATTGCCCAAAGGTTTTTGATGAACTTAACAAATACTCTAACCTTAAAGGTTTATACATCTCTAATTATGATGATAAAATAACTGGAAATAAACTAGAAGCTTTAACCAATCTTACTTCTCTAACAATAGACAAATCACCTGAAATTAACCTCTCAAAACTTTTTAATAGTTTAAGTAAAAATAACAACTTTACCTACCTGTCATTAAAAGACAATGATCTCAAGAAGCTTCCCAACAATATTAAACTATTAGGAAACTTAACCTCTATTAATATTTCTAACAACAATAACTTAAACTTAGAAAAAACAATAGAACAACTCACCTATCTCCCTAACTTAAATGAGGTTTATTTACCAGTAAATAGCATAACCGATTTACCTAACAATATTAAAACTTTATCAAATCTAAAAACATTAGATATTAGTAATAATTATTTAGAAGATTTACCTGAAGGAATTAGTGAAATGAGAAGTTTAGAAGAACTTTCCATTGAGGGAAACTTAATAGGAGATGCAGCAAGTAGCCTGGAAAAAGTTCAAAATATTAATCTAAAGTATATAGCTTTAGATGAAGGTTTAACTGATAAAGAAAAAGCACGATTAAAAGAGCTTTTTCCTAATGCTGAAGTAAAAGAAATTGATATAGATGATTCTATTGATAAACAAATTGAGGCTGACAACAATACTTTAGATAAAGAAGAAATAGTTAACGAAGTTCCCTCTAAACCAATCAACACAGGAGATAATCTTGAGGATGAATCAGACAAAGGATCTACATCAATTGAACAAGAGAAACAAACAAACAAACAAACAAACAAACAAACAAACAACATTACTTTTGGAGAACTAAAAGTAGAAAAGAATAAACTCAAGATATATTCTCAGGCTTATGTCCATTACCCAGAAGTATTCAGAATTAGAAGATTTTCAACATTTGATTCAACAATGTTTGAAGAACGGTTTATTGATACGACTTATGCTAACACTACTAAGATCCAATATATTAATACAAACCCAAGTTCTTATGAAAAGTTTAGATTGGCCGCTAATTCTAAAGTAAAAGATGATCTATGGTTTAAATTCTCTAGCTATAGTATGACTACCTTAAACCGAAGTAATCCTGAATTAAATGCATTTATTGGAATGTCTTGGGTTTATGTTGGAAACCTTACACCAAAAGAATTTAAAACGAAGTTTTTGGTAAAAAAGGATTACAAATGGTTTAAACCCAAATATTGGGGTTATTGGAATAAATGGAAAATGTGGACTGATGTCAGGATTACCTACAACAATGAAGAACAGAATTTTGCTATAAAACTAAAAGATATTGATGGTTTTTCTGAAATCTTAGCATTCCCTAGATACAACTCCTACAACAGGAGTCTTGATGATGCTCAAAAAACCTATGTTAAAAGATATGCTCGTTATTCAAAATCTTTAGATAGAAGAAAAAAAAGATTTGAAAAACATAACTTAAGAGATAAAAGAAAATTAGCCAGTAGCAGAAAGTTAGCTGACAAAAAAAGGTGGCTTTCTTTTCAGAAAAACTACATGAGTGAAGAGGAACGAGAATTGAGTAGAGAAGATTGGTTAATTTATTATGATAAAGTGATTGCTAATGAAAGAAAAGCTATGGGCAATGCAGCTGCCAGCATCAACAATATTGAAAGAAGTATTGATTTAGACGGTTTCTCAAGAGGATACCTTTGGAAAACAACAAATACGAATAATCAAAATACAGACACTTCTTCAGTCTTATCTATAAAATCACTTTATCAAGATGTAGATAGTAATATGCTTGCTGTAAAAAAGGTTTTAATTATCAATACAGAGAATAATACCTACCAAAGTTATGAGGGATCGTTAGGTATAAATACACTTCGTTTAAATTTAATACCAGGCTCAAATTCAGTTATTATTGCTCAATTAAGAAATGATGATATTGGTTTTGTTAAAAGTAGCGAATACCAAAATATTCAATTCCCTAAAAACAAGAGGTTTAAATTCACCCTCAAAACCGTTAATTCTAAGTTTGGGTCTGTACAAATGTTACGGGATGAACTTAATTTTTAATTTTTTCAATTTTACCTGTAACTTTTTTAAGAGTTGAACTTATAGTTTAAAACAACAACTATGAACCCAGAAAAATCAGAACACCATTTCACTGTTCATCAACTATCTTCGGAAGTGAATGATATTAAAAAGGCAAAAAAGGATTTGACCCATTTTAATGTTCTTTATGATAGATATTATGTTAGAATATTTCAATTTGTCTATCAAAGAGTTCAAAATGAAAGTCAAGCCGCAGATATTACTTCAGAAATTTTTATTAAGGCTATGGAGAACATCGGATCATATAAATTTATGGGGGTTCCGTTTGCATCTTGGCTTTTTAGAATTGCCCGTAATACAGTTTATTTAGAATATAAAAAGAATAATAAACTAAGACAGGTAAACTTTACTAGCGAAGATATTCAAAATCTTACTAATGACATTGAAGTAGTTACTATAAACAAAACGGAGCTTCTTGTTGATGCCATAAAGGAGCTAAACGAAAAAGAAACCGAATTAATAGAGATGAAATACTTTGAAAAACGTTCTTATTTCGAAATTAGCAACATTTTGAATATGACAGAAAACAATGCCAAAGTAAAAACCTTTAGAGTTGTTCAAAAACTTAAATCTATCCTTATCCCAATCTCAAAATAAAACGCCATGAATCATACAAATTATAAAAAAAACCGACCAGCCCTATCAGAAGAGCAAATATTAAAAAACAAAGATTTTAATAAAACATTAAAACAAGTTAAACCAAAAGGAAACGCTTACTTAAAATCCTTTAAATATTGGGGGACTGCTGGAGTAGCATCAATTATATTAATTGCATCTATATTTTTATTTAACGACAATACTAACATACAAAGCGATACTCCAGATGGAGAATTTACTTACCAACCTGCTGATAGATTAAATCAATTGACTAGCGTAAAACCGCCATTTATGGAGTACGATATTAAATATGAAATATTTGAAGTTGACTGCTCTAAAGATGAAGAAATAACAACTAAAAGCGGAACAACCTTTAATATTTCAAAAAATAGTTTAACCGATGAAAATGGAATTCTTATTACAGGAATTGCTCAAATTCATTACAGAGAGTTGAGAAACCCTGTAGATTTCTTTTTGAGTGGAATCCCAATGGATTATGATTCTGCGGGAACAACTTACACTTTTGAATCAGCAGGAATGTTAGATATAAAAGCATTTCAAAACGAAACTCCATTACAACTAAGTGTAGGAAAAACTATCGACTTTAGATTTAATTCTACTACCTCTGATGATGGCTATAGCTTTTACAGTTTAGATGAACAAAGTGGTGTTTGGTCAATAGAAAATCAGAATATTAAAGCTATTAAACCTCCAAATAAGTTATCTCAGAATAAAAAAGAAATCTCTCTCAACCAAAGTCAAGAAGCTTTAGAACTAATACCTCCTGTGAAACAAAGCAAAATGAAGTATAGTTTAGACCTGAAGGTAAACAAAGAGAATTATCCCGAATTAGACCAATATGAAGGAACGATATTTGAAATTAATGAAAGTGAAGAAAAGTTTGACCCAATTATTTACAAAATACAATGGCAAGGAGCTACTCTTTCTGATTCTAAGATTAAAGACAATTATACTTTACAACTAACACGAGAAGATTCGAGCATTTCTCTTACTGTTTACCCAGTGGTTAAGGATGAATTTTATCTACAAGCCATAAACCAATACCATCAAGAAAAATCAGAATATCAGGCTTTAGCAAATAATTATGAAGATGATTTTGAAGCTTATAACGATCATTCAGGAATGACTTTAGGAACAGAAGTAAGAAGTTCTATAATTAGAGAATTTTCAATTGCAGGATTTGGAATATACAATTGTGATACTCCAAGAATGCAACCTCAATTAATGGCAAAAAAGACTATTTTAAATACAGATAGCGTACAACTTAAATTCAACCAATACTTTGTTGCCAATACAACTAGAAATTCTGTAGTAACACTTGGTACGTACGAACAAGACAGTAAGGTAAAGTATTATAAAAAATCACCTACAGTTGCATGGTTTGTAAATGATAATGGGATGATTTCTGTTATTAATTCCGAGCAATTCAAAAACATTAAAAACTACAAGCATTTAACTGCAGAAAGTTTCTCTCCAAACCAAGGAATTGAAATACTAAGAGAATTGATGGCTTATAAATAGTAGAAATGTTAATAAGTTGTGAAATCTAAAATCGGCTAAAACTTCGGTAATAATTAGATTTGTTCTCCAATTAAAAAAAGAATTATGAGTTTAGCAGTAAAAGGAAGAATTACAAAAGTATTAAGTATAGAAAGCGGTACTAGTAAAGCTGGAAAAGAATGGAAAAAACAAGGTTTTGTAATTGACACAGGTGCTCAATACAACCCTGAAGTTTGTTTTAGCTTATTTGGTGACGACAAAATAGAGATGTTAAGAAACTATGGTGAAGGACAAGAAGTTGAAGTAGCTTTTAACATTTCATCAAGAGAATTTAACGGTAAATATTACCACAACATTGATGCATGGAAAATCAATCCTGCTGGACAAGCTGCTGCAGCTGGTGGTGCAGCTCCTGCTCCTGCAATTGATGATGCTCCTGCTGGAGACGATGATTTACCATTTTAAAACAGCCTTTTTATTGGCCTAATATTTGATTAATACCACTTAATGAGGTGTACCCTAATTATAATTTCGTTGCTTTTGAGTTTAGTTTCTCTAAACACAAAAGCAACGAGTATTGTTTTACCTTCAGACACCATTATCCCTTCAAAAAATAAGTTTGTTAGTGATGTTGTTTATGTTCCAAAAACATTAAACACAGTAAAACTCATTACCGAATTTATGGACCATCTTCAGGCCGGAAAAAGAACCATGGGGTTTCTTCATGAAGATGAATTAGCAATGATAGAAGAAAAAAAACTCGTTGAAAAACGGTTGTTTTTTGATTCTTACAAAGTTATTTCTGCCGGAAAAAGAATGGCAATCATAAAAGTTTACACCGTAAGAGGAGCTTCTATTACTTGTAAGCAACTAATGCTTCGCTACTATCAAAACATGCACGGACATTTTTACCTTATCCCTGGTAAAGTGCAAACCTTTGAAAAAAAGATGGGAGATGTTACCTTAAAAACAGTCTACCTTAACACTTGGACTACCGAGAGTAGATGTCAATAATCGACTTTCCCCTTCAGTAAAACAATATTTAAGTCTTATTTGTTGTTATCTATGATAACACATTAAACTTTAGATGAAAAATCTACTACTATTCCTATCACTACTAACTTTCCACATTTGTTTCTCACAAATAAGTTCGGAACAAAGTAGCCTATCCAAATCAGCATTAGAATTAATAAAGCAAAAAGTAACCTACGACCCCAGTTACTTTTCAATAAAATACCCTAATGGAGATGTTCCTGCTAACAAAGGAGTTTGCACAGATGTTGTGATAAGAGCTTATAGAAAGGTGGGTGTAGACTTACAAAAAGAGGTTCATGAAGACATGAAAGCCAATTTCAATTTATACCCCAAAATATGGAAGCTTAAAACAACAGATAAAAATATTGATCACAGAAGAGTTCCTAACCTTATGCAATTCTTTAGCAGAAAAGGAACTACAAAACAAATAACACAAAATGCATCGGATTATTTACCTGGTGATATTGTATGCTGGAACCTAGGTGGCGCAACAACTCATATTGGAATAGTTGTCAACAAAAAATCACCTGACGGAAAAAGAAATCTAATTGTTCACAACATAGGCGCTGGCCAAGTTTTAGAAGACTGCCTGTTCAACTACAAAATCATTGGACACTACAGTTACAGCAAGTAATAATAATCTCTAAGCTCTTTTTTTAATTACATTTACGATCCTATTCTTAAAAGAAAAATATGAAACTAAATGTATTCGTTATTGCTGCAGCAGCAATTTTATTCAGCTGTTCATCAGAAGCTCCTCAAAAGGAAAAAACAAGCTATAACTACCCCAACTCTAGACAAGACTCTACAGTTGTTGACGACTATTTCGGAACATTAATCTCTGACCCTTACAGATGGTTAGAAGATGATACTTCTGCTGAAACTAGTGAATGGGTAGCTGCCCAAAATGTATTGACCAACGATTACATCGCTAAAATTCCATTTAGAGGAAAACTAAAGAAACAGCTTACCAAACTATGGGATTATGAAACGGTTAGCACTCCACAAAAGCATGGAGAATACTTCATCTATTCTAAAAATGATGGCAAACAAAACCAATCTGTTTACTACATCAAAAATGGTGAAAATGGTACTGAAGAAATTCTATTGGATCCAAATACAATGTCTGATGATGGTACAACTTCTATAGGTGGTTTAAGTGTATCAAAAGACCATAAGTATTTAGGGTATACTTTTTCTGAATCTGGTTCTGATTGGAAAGAAATAGTGGTTATGGACTTAGCAACTAAAGAAATGTTGAAAGACAAAATATTATGGTCGAAGTTTTCTGGTATTTCTTGGTTTAGAGACGGGTTCTTTTACAGTGGTTATGATGCTCCAGAAAAAGGAAAAGAATTTTCCAATAAAAATGAATTTCATAAAGTATTCTATCACAAAATAGGAACGGAACAAACCGAAGATAAAATTGTATTTGAAGACAAAGAACACCCTTTAAGAAACCACTATGCAAGTGTTACTGAAGATGGACATTTCCTATCGGTTAATGGAGTTGAAGGAACAAGTGGCAATTCTCTTCATATCAAAGATTTATCAGAATCAGACAGTCAGTTCATTACTTTTATTAATGACTTTGATAACAACAGTTATTTGATGGACAACAATGGTGACGACCTATTAATTTTTACGGATTATAAAGCCCCAAACAAAAGAGTTGTGAAAACAACTATGATGGAGCCAAATAAAGACAGATGGAAGGATTTTATCCCTACAAAAGATTACGTTTTAGAACATGTAAGTACCGTTGGGGATAAAATGTTTGCCAGCTACCTTAAAGATGTTCAAAGCAAAATAGAAATCTATTCATTAGATGGAGCTTACATGAAAGACCTAGAATTGCCTGGTATAGGAATTAGTGGTGGTGTTAGTGGAAACAAAGGAGAATCTACTGGTTACTACTCTTTTACTTCTTTTACCACTCCAAAATCTAGCTATAAAATTAATACAGACAACTTAACAAGCGAACTCTATTTTAAACCTGCTATTGATTTTAATGCGGATGAGTATGAAACCAAACAAGTGAGGTTTAAAAGTAAGGATGGTGAAGAAATTCCAATGTTCATCACCCACAAAAAAGGAATTAAAATGGATGGTTCCAACCCTACATTACTTTATGGTTATGGAGGATTCCAAATTAGCATCAAACCTTCATTTAGTGTTACCAATGCAGTGTTTATGCAAAACGGAGGTATTTATGCTGTAGTTACTTTAAGAGGTGGAAATGAATATGGAGAAAAATGGCATGAAGCAGGAATGTTGATGAATAAACAAAACGTGTTTAATGATTTTATTGGTGCTGGGAATTACTTAAAAGACAACAAATACACTTCTACAGAAAAGCTTGCAATACATGGTCGATCTAATGGAGGTTTATTGGTTGGCGCTACTATGACGCAAGAGCCAAATTTAGCAGCCGTAGCACTCCCTGGTGTTGGAGTATTAGACATGTTGCGTTACCACAAATTTACCATTGGTTGGGCTTGGGCTACAGAATATGGTTCTAGTGATAATGAAGCAGATTTTAAGAATTTAATGACGTATTCTCCTTTACATAATGTTAAACCAATAGACTATCCTGCAACAATGATAATGACTGCCGATCATGATGACAGAGTAGTACCTGCACACTCATTTAAGTTTGCTGCAGAACTTCAAAAGCAAAATACAAGTAACAACCCTATGCTTATTCGTATTGAAGCAAAAGCTGGGCATGGTGCCGGAAAGCCTAAAAACAAACTGATTGACGAATGGGCTGATGTTTGGGCTTTCACCTTCTTTAATTTAGGAGTAGCTATTCAATAAATTAAATTTACACCCGAATTACTACACTTGAGGCAATGAGTTTTTATCTGATAATTGGATTATACATCCTTCTTGTATTAGGAGTTTCCTACTACTTCTCTCTTAAATCTTCTGCTGAAGATTATTTAATTTCAGGGCGAGACAGATCCAACTTAAATATTCTTGCTTCTAAATTTGCAGCAGCAGTTGGAGTAAGTACTTTTATTACATATACAGGGTATGCTTACCGATTTGGAGCGTTTGGTGTTGGCTCCTTAATGCTAGGAATTATAATTGGTTACGGATTATTTGCTTTTTGGGCTGCCCCAAAGATTAACCGACTCTCTTTAAAAGGAAATTTTTACACCCAAGGAGATCTTGTATCAGCTCAAACCGATAGTGATGTTGCGGGGAAACTAACCAATGGAACGACTATCGCTATTCAGTTTTTCTGGATTTTATTATCTCTAGTAGGTGGGGCAAAAATTATAGCTCATTTCGAAATACTCCCCTACACTCCTGCCCTTCTCTTAACATCTTCTGTAATTCTAGTCTATGTACTTTTATCTGGATTTAAAGCGGTAATCATCACAGATTTATTTCAAGCAATAATTATCATAGCGTTCTTATTGATTATTGCAACCAACATCAGTGGAAACGGCACGAGCATAAATGCTCTTCTACAAATAACTCCTCCTGAAAAAATGAAGTTAGGAGCACTAATTGGGCTGCTGTTGTATGGTGCATTATCCGTATTTGGCCTTGCAGACCGCTACCAACTTTGTTATTCTGCAAAAAACGAACAAGCTGCGAGAAGAGGTATGAGCCAATCTATACTTCCAATTTTGCTCGTGGCAACTTTGCTTTTCTATCTTGGGTTAGTAGCCTTAAATGCCAATAGCGATTTAGAAGCTGATTATGCCTTTATCTATGCCATGGAAAACATGCTTTCAACCCAGTACTACCCGCTATTGTTAGTTTTGTTTTTTGCTGGACTAATGAGCTCTGCTGATACCAATATCTTTGCCGTAGCAACCCACCTAACTAAAAAAGATGTATCAAAAGAGAAAAAAGTTAAAACGACTCGATATTACACGGTAATTGTAGTGGTTATTGCTACCGTTGTTTCAGTATTTTGGACGGATATTATTGACATTACCATTGTTGGTGCTGCCATGCGTTTAACACTTTCCGTACCTATGATATATGCACTACGAAAGAAAAACATACCATCTCGTTTTATAGGTTCTGTTGTATTAGGAATTGTTGCACTTGTTATTGGAATCTTCATTTTGGGTGCCGATCCTAAACTTGCTCTTCTCGTTCTTTTAGGGACTCTTATTGGTTTGCTATTCAAAAGAAAATAAAAGCTAGAACTCATCCCTATCTAAAACCAAAACAAACCTTTATTTAACTATATTTGGAAAAGCCTATTATTTTAATAAATCTATACTTATGAATTCAATATTAAATCGAAACTTATTTTTTGTTAAAGAACATGTTGGCATGTTCAAAGCCGCTAACAACTACGATATACACAATCCTGAAAACCAGGAAATTATCATGAATTGTAGAGAAGAAAATCTTGGAGGCTTCACTAAACTGTTAAGGTTTACGGATTACAAAAGAATGACTCCTTTTAATGTTGAAATCAAAACACCTACCGGAGAAAAAGTACTGACCGTAAAAAGAGGCGTTTCTATCTTTCTTTCTACTGTTGAAGTTTTTGATGAAAATGACCAACTTGTTGGAAAATTCAAACAAAAATTCTTCTCTATTGGAGGAAAATTTAACGTATTAGATGCCCAAGAAAATGTGCTTTGTCAGCTTAAAGGAAAATGGACAAGCTGGGATTTTAAATTTGTAAAAGACAATACAGAATATGCTCATGTTAGTAAAAAGTGGGCTGGATTAGGCAAAGAAATGTTTACGAGTGCAGACAATTACATGCTAGAAGTAAAAGATGTTGTACCAAAAAATGATCCATTAAGAGTACTGATTCTTGCAGCCGTAATATGTATCGACATGGTTTTAAAAGAGTAATAACATTCAGAACACTATTAAAAACGAATTAAAACAGAATATACAATGAATAAAGGGATGATTAAAGTGAGTGTTTTCTACCCAAACGCTGAAGGTAAAAAGTTTGACATGGATTACTATTGCAACACACACCTTCCTCTAGTTGGAGAATTAATTGGTGATGCACTTAAAGGTGCTACTATAGAAAAAGGTTTAGGAGGTGCAACTCCAGGATCTCAAGCTACCTACGTTGCTATGGGAAACATGTACTACAATTCTATTGAAGAATTTCAAAATGCTTTTGGACCACATGCTTCACAGATAATGGGAGACTTGCCCAACTTTACAGATATTGAACCTGTAATTCAAATTAGCGAAGTAGTCTTATAAAAAATATAAATCAAGATCAAAATCCACTATTGATTAATAGTGGATTTTTTATACCATGCATTTATTTCTTTACATGATAGCCAAATGTAGATTTTATTAAATTTGAAAAAACCGAATCCATGAAATTAAAGGAACTAAACAGAAACAAGAATATTGAATCTGACCTCAAATTAAATAAGGTTTTTGTTAAATATGAAAACTTAATTAACGAACTAAACACTAGAGAACTTCCAGAAGAAATAGTTAATACCATTAACGATGGCACTGAAACCATCAATTCATCAGCAGTTTCTGGAAAAGAGTTAAGGAGATTGATCCGAAAAACACAATTAAAGATCCTTAAAGTTCTTGAAAAAGAACTCAAACTAGTCGCAAAAAATCATTACCGTAATTTATGGTTAGCCCTTGGAATGTCTGTGTTTGGAATACCTCTGGGTGTTGCTTTTGGAGGTGGCTCTGGCAATATGAGTTTTATAGGAACTGGAATGCCTATAGGAATGGTAATAGGAATTGTAATTGGCAGTACCATGGATAAAAAAGCTTTTGAAAACGGAAGGCAATTAAACGTAGAATGTTAACTCTTTAAACACAGCAACACTTCTGAATACATATTAATGTCAAGCATCATTTGTCCATATTGTCAAAACCCTTTACAACCAACTGAAGAGAGAACCTATACATGTGAAAACAACCATAGTTTTGACCTTGCCAAACAAGGCTATTTAAACTTACTCCCCGTCAATCAAAAAAAGTCTAAAGATCCAGGTGACAATGAAATGATGATTGCTGCTAGAAGGAGTTTTTTAGAATTGGGGTTTTACGATCCATTAATAGAATCCATTAAGCAACTTGTAAACACTAAACTTTCTTTTCAATCTGATAACATTACTGCATTTGATGCGGGTTGTGGCGAAGGATATTATTCTGAGAAAGCATTAAACAATTTACCTCATTTAACAACTAAAATTTTAGGCACTGACATTTCTAAATATGCTGTTAAAAATGCTGCAAAAAAGTACAAGAACAACTTCTACTTTGTCAGCTCCGTTTACAACCTCCCTATTGCTGACAGCAGTACTGATCTAATACTGTCAATTTTTTCGCCATTTAAACCAGAAGAGTTTAAACGTATTTTATCCAATAGTGGATATGTTATTATTGTAAGCCCTGCAGCCAACCACTTGCGCGAAATGGCTGAATTGATTTATGAAAATTTCAGGCCACATACTACCAATATTATTGAGAAAATGTCAACAGAATTTAACCATGATTCTACCACAAGAACAACTTTTACATTGGATATAAAAAGTGCCGAAGATTTATTGTTCCTTTTAAAAATGACTCCCTACTACTGGAGCACAGACATTGAACGTTTAGAAAACATCACCAGTAAAAAAGAACTTTCAGTTACCGCAGATTTCAATATCGATATTTTTAAAAGCAAATAAGTAGTCAACCATGAGTTTTAATAGCAATACCATCACTTCTCAAAAAGGAAAAATAGCAATAGTCACTGGAGCCAATACTGGACTGGGTAAAGAAATTACCATTGGTTTAGTTAAGTGTGATGTTAAAGTGATAATGGCTTGTAGAAACATACAAAAAGCCGAAAGCTGTAAGCAAGAAATCACCACAGCAATTTCTGGTGCTCAAATTGAGGTTATGGAGTTAGACCTCAGCAAACTATCAAGCGTTAGAAGTTTTGCTAAAGCCTTTACCAACAAATACAAGCAACTAGATTTGTTAATCGAGAATGCTGGAATTATGATTCCTCCATTTACAAAAACCGAAGATGGTTTTGAGAGTCAGTTGGGAGTTAATTACTTAAGCCACTTCTTATTGACCAATTTATTGATGCCCACATTAAACAATACTAAAGACGCTAGAATAGCCACCACAAGCAGTATTGCTCATAAAACTGGACAAATAAATTTCAACAATTTAAACTCCGAAAAGAGTTATGCTAAAATGGACGCCTACAGACAAAGTAAATTGGCCTGCTTAATGTTTGCTTATGAGTTACAACGAAGATTAAGCAAAGCGGAAAGTCAAGTTATTGCGGTATCATCACATCCGGGAGTTTCTAAAACCAATCTCTTTTACAATTTACCCAAATGGTTACAACTAGTAACCACTCCTTTAGTCCCGCTCTTAACACACCCTCCAGAAAAAGCTGCACAAGCTATGCTTTATGCAGCTTTAGGAACAGATATTAAAAGTGGAGATTATATTGGCCCTACTGGCTATAGAGACATGATAGGGAAACCAGGAAAGATACAACCCGAACCGCATGCAATGGATAAGGATGTAGCAAAAAAACTATGGGAGGTCTCAGAAAAATTAACTGGTCAGCCATTTGAATTGGTTTAGACTATCTTTGCAAAAAATTAAACAACGCAAATGGAAGTTTTAAAAACCCATTACCATCCAGAAATAACAAGTTTAGAGAACAAAACCATAGCCAAAAGGTTAGCTACTCGAAGTATTACCACCCAAGGCAATTCTATTTTGTTAATGTATACCGAAAGGTATGAAGACTATAGTCTTCCTGGCGGAGGGTTAGATTTGGGTGAAGATAAAATTGAAGGGATGAAACGCGAACTTAGTGAAGAAACTGGAGCTCAAAACATTCAAAACATAAAACCCTTTGGTATTTACGAAGAATTCAGACCATGGTACAAGCCAGATTATGATATTCAACACATGATCTCTTATTGTTACACCTGTGACGTTAACACGGAACTGGGAACACCTAGTTTAGAATCCTACGAAATAAACAATGGCATGAAAGCCATTTGGATAGACATCCATAAAGCCATTGCGCACAATAAGAAAACAATTGCGACAAACGAAAAAAAGGGAATGTCTATTGAACGAGAAACTTTTTTGTTAGAACTTATAGCATCAACTAAAACATAACATAGTCCATGAAAAATAAATCAATAAAACCAACACCAGAAGCAAAAGCACTATCACTATTTTTAATGGCTTATAAAACGATAGACCCAAAACACAAAGAAGAATCTAAACGTATTAACAAGCTGTTTTCTATGGTAAAAGATGGTGAATTAAGCAAGGTTGACTATCTTAAAGAGATAGAAACACGATTAACAGTACATGGTGGTTATGATGCAGTTGTAGAAAAAACAGTTAAATATTACATCGAAAAAACTGGCATATGGACATTAGAGGGTGATGATAAATATTGCCTAGACGCTAAAAAAATTGCTGAAAAAATATTAAATAAGTAATAACATGGAAAAGATTTCTAATAGAGCTTTAATTAGCCGTTTATACAGTTCCGCCAACGATCAATTAGAAGCTGCCAGTTTTGATATTGAGAATTGGAAAGAATGGTACAACACTGTACAGGAATTAACGGTACCAGAAAAAATGGTGTATTTAATTGTAAAACTAAATCAAGCAGTAACCAATGGTGGTTTTGCAGAATTTTATGAAACTTCATTTGGAATATTTACACCAGAAATTGCTCATGTTCTTACAGAAATACAATCCGTGAAAACTGCCAAAATCGTAAACAACACCTTAACTATTGTCAATCCTTCAGGTTTATTAGATGATGCCTATAAAGAATTTATATTCCACATTAAACCATCTAAAGAACAACGGATAAACCTTTATTCTTGTGATATACAGTATGACAACCTTCAAGATCATGAAAATTTAGAAGATCTTTTAGGAAATTATTTACAAGGTTTAACCAATTAAGGATAGATTTTAGAAGTAACTTTAATTGACAAAATAAAAACACCCCCTGACACAATCTGTCAATACCTCCTGTTATTTTTGTAGTATAAAATGTAATAAAGTATCTAAAATGAGTAAATCAGAATTTAAAACAGTAATCAACGCTTCTAAAGAAAAAACATGGGAAGTATTGTTTCAACAATATGGAGACATCCACATTCACAACCCAACAATGCCAACCTAAAAATATGTTGGCAATTCTACAAAAGGAGAGCTAAATGCATCAAGGCACGTAACTTTTGATGACAAATTATATTTAGAAGAGACCATCACAGCGGTAGATGAAAACAATAGCTTTAAAGTTGAGGCCTATGACCATAACCTTCCTATGCTCACAAAAATGGTTGCTGTTTATGAATTAACTACGCTAGACAATGGACAAACCGAGGTTAAGATGATTTCTGATGCCAAAACCTCTCCAGGTTTTATGATCTATTTAATGAAAGGACAATTGGGAAAAGGATTAAAACAACACCTCTTCGGCTTAAAATACTATATAGAAACTGGAAAGACAGTAAGTAAAGATACCTATTCTGAAGTTTTTAAAACCTATAAATAAGTAACAACAATCGATAAAAAGCGGCTTGTGTAATTTACATAAGCCGCTTTTTCATTGAACAAATCTTTTCTCACTCCCAACATGCTACTTTTATTCTCTAAATTTGAAAAACGATAAACACAAGTTATGATTAAGGATAGTAAATCCTGAAACATAAAAAAGAGTTAACATGAACACAGAGAATAACAGTGAGTCTTCAGAAAAAACGGAGCCAGTAGATTTTAAACCTAAATCAAACGAGCAGCTTAATGCAGAAGATCCTAAGCGGAAGAAAAGACGGCAAGCTACTCCTGAAGAACTAAGTCACCCATTGCATGGTGTTAAACTAAAAGAAATTTTAGAGCGATTGGTAAAACGTTACGGTTGGGAGTATTTGGCAAAAGAAGTAAACATTCGCTGCTTTAAGTACAACCCCAATATGAAATCAAGCTTAGGATTTTTAAGAAAAACCAAATGGGCCCGAGAACATGTTGAAGATGTGTATATGGACATGCTAGAAGAAGAAAATCCAAAATAGCACATGAAAGATGCTGAAGAATATTGTCCTCATGACAAAAAAGATTGGAGAAAATGGCTCAAAGCAAATCATATTAAAAAAGATGCTGTTTGGCTCATTTTTTACAAAGTAAAATCTCCGAAACATAATCTATCCTGGAGTGATTCGGTTGATGAAGCACTTTGTTTTGGCTGGATTGACAGCACTAAAAAATCAATTGATGATGAGAGGTTTATACAGTATTTCTGTAAACGAAAAGCAAAAAGCAATTGGTCTAAAGTAAATAAAGACAAAGTAAAAACCTTAATTGAGCAAGGGTTAATGGAAGAAGCGGGTTACAAAAGCATTGAAATTGCCAAAGAAAATGGTTCTTGGACTATTTTAGATGCAGTTGAAGCGCTAATCGTTCCAGATGATTTAAAGCTGGCATTTGTAAAAAACAAAAAGGCCAAAGAATACTATGATAGCTTAAGCAACTCTGCTAAAAAGACTTTACTGTACTGGCTTAACTCTGCTAAAAGGACAGTAACCAGACAAAAAAGAATTGTAGAAATTGTAGAAAATGCAACTAACAATTTAAAACCAAAACAATTTAGATAGACAATGACTCTAAACAAATTTATCTACGCAACAATACTTATCTCTATGGCAATCCAAGCATGTAACCCAATCGATGCTTCACTTACACTTCAAATACCTGAAGAAGGATTTGAGGTAGTTCAACACATTCCAAGTAACAATGAAGGAAGAGATACTAATGCATTGTATTTGGCACCAAGAAGCATCACAGAGGATGAGTTTAATTCGTCAGAACTTAATACTTATATAGACAGTATGTATGCCGTAATGCCAAGAAAGGCCGGTGTAGGAATTGCATCAAACCAATTAGGAAAAAGATTACAAATATTTATGATCGAAGCCAAGTCTGATAATCCAAGATATAAAGTGCTAGGACCTGTTAACAAACAGATATTTATCAACCCCATAATTACTAAAACCTCTAAAGAAACGATGAACTTCTGGCATGGATGCCTAAGTGCACATGGTGAAAAAAGAGGGAACGTAGCAACCTATCAATGGATTGAATACAAATGCCAAAACCAGAAAGGTGAAATTAAACAAGGAAGATTAGATGGTTTTGCTTCAGTGATATTCCAGCATGAATTTAGACACATGCTAGGTGGAACCTATTTAGATCATGCCAATCATCTCCTACCCAAAGAAGGTTTGAATCAAAAATTGGATACTGGAGACCTCCCATTTTTTGATCTAGCAAAAGATACTTTACCATTACTTCTCGAAGGGTATAAAATCGGAGAAACATTGGAAGAGTTTCATTCTCATAAAAAATAAGAAATTACCTTTCTCAATATTAAGCCAGACGTTCCAACAAGCAAAGCACTTTGTATTTAGGCATAAAATATGCTACCTTAGTAACATGATAAAAAGGATAATAGCCTTCATCGTATTAGTTGCTTTTGTTGTATCCTGTCAAGAACAAGAAAAACCACAAGACATTGAAATTGTTGTTAAAGAAAGTAACACCATTGTAATAGACACTATTGGCGTAGTTATCAACACCATAAAAAGAAAGCAATCAACAGTTGATTTAACACTCCCTACTCCTGATTCTCTTTTTTATGAAAATGTTTATCATGGATTAAATCCAGATTTTGATATACTGGACAAATACATTAAAACCTACTTTAAACTTACAAAGGCTAAAGCAGGAAGTAGAGAAGCAATAGACAACCCTGAATATCCAGAAGGAGGGTTTTGCGAGTTTAGAACTGAATATGACAGAGTAGTTATTCTAGAAGAATATGGATGTGACAGTTATGATTTTATTCAGACCTATGAGTTTAGTAATTATAGTTTAAAAGAAGTAACAAGAATCATTAAAACCTTACTACCAAAAGTAGCTACAGAAAATGCTGATGATGGTTGGCACCCTGAAGGATTTTATACCGAAGACATGTGCTCATTAAGTATATTTAAAAAGGACAACAAAGTTATCCTAGAATATGGTTGCGGTTGTTAACCACAAAACCTCCTATCTTCCAAGTAGTTAAACCCAAGTAAAAACACCTCTTTTTAGTGCCTTTTTTGATGACTTTCATCAATATTAAAAGCTAAGCTCTAATAACTAAAAAAAAGCAATAGAATACTTGATAAAAAAACATTTTCAATCCATTAATTGATTAAATTTGAGAGAGGCATTTATGATTCATTTACAATAAACCAATTGCTGTGAGTAGGGCCAATCTATACAAACTCCTAACTTATCTTATTGCCATTATTTGGCTAATTAATGGATTGTTTTGCAAAGTTCTAGCACTTGTCCCTCGTCACGAACAAATTGTTTCCCAAATTTTAGGAGAAGAATACGCTGCTCCTCTCACCATTCTTATTGGAATTTCAGAAATTCTAATGGCAGTTTGGATAATTACAACCATTAAATCACGCCTTAATGCTATTGCACAAATTGCAATTATAGCTACGATGAATCTGCTAGAATTCATCCTAGTACCTGAGCTTTTACTCTGGGGTAAAGCAAACTCAATTTTTGCGTTACTATTAATTGGACTTATCTTTTACAAAGAATTTGTTTTATTAAAACGGTTGGACTTATGAGTTTCTTAAAAAATCATCCTTTTGCTGTTGAAGCTACTTTTGAAAAATCATTGGTACTAACCTTTGCCATTCCCAAAGAGCAACTCCAAGAAATGATCCCTGAATGCTTGGAATTAGATACATTTAACAACAAATGGGCATTCATTGCTATTGCCATGGTTCAAACCAAGGGCTTAAGGCCTAAGGGGTTTCCTAAGTTTATGGGAAACAATTTCTTTTTAATTGGCTACCGCATATTTGTTCGCTACAAAAACAAAGCAGGTAAAAGCTTAAGAGGTTTATACATTATTAAGTCTGAAACGGATAAAAAGAAAATGGAATTCTTTGGCAATGTGTTTACCCACTACAATTACACCACTACAGACATTTCCAAAACTCAGAACGGAAAGCTAAACACAATAACATCAACAGCATCTAATTTTCAAGTTACCACAGAAGAAACTGAATTGGAAGCCGAAATTCCTGAGCACTCCCCTTTTACAGATTGGAAAGATGCTCGGAAGTTTGCAGGACCTTTACCCCACACATTCACCTACAACAAAGAAGACAAATCGGTCTTGATAATTAGAGGCATACGACAAAATTGGAAACCAAAAGCAGTAAAAGTAGACAGCTATCATTTTGAGTTCTTAAATAATCTAAAGCTCAAGAATGTTCTATTGGCAAATGCTTTTGAGATTAAAAACGTTCCCTACCATTGGGAAAAAGGAAAACTAGAACTATGGAAATAAAAAGAAAAAAGTTCCAAGGTGTTTTAAATATACTAAGCTTTAACAGGCATTTCTACGTTATTGGCTTAACTGTTCTTGCGTTAATTACTGGATGCTGGTTTTACCTCAACTGGCCAACCAGTTTGTATTGGGTGGTTTTAACCGCATTTATTTATGGCTTAATTACTCCTCTTTTAGTTTCGGCTTATGTCTATGATTTTTCTGGATACTACCATTTCAATTGGTTAAAAGACTGTTCAATTACAGATGCTGATTCAACGCAAATTGTAAACATCAATGCCGGTTTTGATGAGACTAGCTTTATTCTTAAAAACAATTTCCCAAAATCAAGCTTAAAAGTTTATGACTTTTACAATGACCAAAGACATACTGAGCCTGCCATCATAAGAGCACGTAAAGTGAGTTTAAACTATCCAAACACAACACAAATTGAAACCTCTAAATTGCCTTTAGAAAGCAATTCTGTAGATGCCATCTTTCTACTTTCTGCAGCCCATGAAATAAGGTCTAACAGCGAAAAAGTGACCTTCTTAAAAGAATGCCACCGCGTATGCAAACCTTCAGGAAAAGTAATTATGGTGGAGCATTTACGCGATTTCCCCAATTTCTTAGCATTTTCTGTTGGTTTTACCCATTTCTTCTCAAAAAGAACATGGACCAAAGCATTTAACAGTGCCGGATTCTCTTCTATAGAAGAAACTAAGTTCACTCCTTTTATGTCAATTTTCAGTTCTAACACTTAAACTTCACAGTATGGCTTACCATCTTAAAATAATCGGAATACTACTAATGGCTCTTGCTTTAATTCACATCATCTTTCCTAAATATTTCAATTGGAAAACGGAATTGCAACACCTCTGTTTAATGAACAGACAGATGATGACGGTTCACACATTTTTTATTGCATTAACGGTTTTTTTAATGGGATTGCTTTGTGCAACTTCAGCCAATGATTTAATAACAACCAATTTGGGCAGAAACATCTCCTTAGGTTTAGGAGTGTTTTGGACCATTCGATTGTTCATTCAATTGTTTGTATACTCTACGAAACTCTGGAGAGGAAAAACAATGGAAACAACTGTACACATTCTATTTACAGGATTTTGGATGTATTTGAGTACTGTTTTTATTTTAATTTATATCAATTAGATAAAAAACTACATTTGACAACTGTAAATGAACAAAACATTAGCGATACTATTCTTTTCTTGTTTAGTGAGTATTGGAAATGCTCAAAACGGAAAAATACTATCCAAACGTTTGGTTGATATCAAGCAAACACCAATGTGGAATGCTATTTCTGAAAACAATCAACTTCACTCAGACTTTGAGCATTTAACCGAATTGGACTTCTATTTTATTACTTACCAAAGCGATAGTTTTAACGTAAAAGGAATTGTAATAGAACCCAAGAAGGAAGGAAAATACCCCGTAGTAATTTTTAACCGTGGAGGAAATCGAGACTTTGCACCGTTAAACATTGAAACCATCATGCAATACACTTCTAAGCTAGCAGCACAAGGCTATGTAATAATTGGGAGCAATTACAGAACCAAAGATGAGTTTGGTGGAGCAGAAATTAATGATGTACTCTGCCTAACAGAAACGGTTAAAGAGCTTGAGAAGGCTGATGCCGAAAACATAGGAATGTTTGGCTGGTCTAGAGGTGGTATGATGACTTACCTTGCCCTAAAAAAATCGGATAAAATAAAAACTGCCATTATAGGCAATGGAGCCTCTAACCTATACAACACCATTAAGGAAAGGCCAATTATCGAAACAAAAGTACTGGCAGAATGTGTTCCCAACTACTTCAACAACAAAGACAATGAACTTAAAAAGAGGTCTGCCATCTTTTGGGCTGACCAACTGAATAAAG
Source organism: uncultured Flavobacteriales bacterium (assembly GCA_905479915.1). Classification (GTDB taxonomy): domain Bacteria; phylum Bacteroidota; class Bacteroidia; order Flavobacteriales_E; family Vicingaceae. The sequence continues at coordinate 35,832 of CAJQOH010000006.1, read as the reverse complement.
AAAGTAGCCTTTTAATTTTATGTGGAACAAAAGATAAACGTGTAGATAGTAAGCAAGCAGAAAACATGGCAAAAGAGCTAACAAAAGTGAATTACAATTTTGAATTGAGGAAGTTTGAAACCGACCATTTTTTCTCCACCCATAAAGCTGAGCTCAATAAAAATGTTATCAATTGGTTTAACAACAAACTAAAAAACGGTGCGAATTAGAAATACCTCTTTTTAGCCATTAAAAGATAGCCCTCATCAATCTTAAACGTAAAGTTTTAATAATCGCAATAACCCTATAAAATTAAACGTTTCGTTGTAAGAGAAACTAATATCGGGTTGAAATCAATGCGTAAATCAAAAAGAAAAACAAGACGAAGTAACCATAACAACCTAATGGGTGTTGCTACAATCATTGTAATACTAACAAGTCTTTTAGTATATTTCACAAATGAAAGTCAACAAAAACAGATACTTTATTCATACTGTGGTGAGTTTGGTTTTTATGGAAAAAGTCTCACCTTGATGAAGGATAGCACATTCAGGTTTAATTACTTTGGATGCACTAGTTCTCAAGGCTATTTAGCTGGTTATTGGAAAACAGAAGACAACCACCTGCTATTTTACCCAAGTTCATCAGATGACAATCTAGATTCTGAATATATCCAAATGGACAACAAATTGATTTCAATAAATGGCAAGAGCAACAACTTTATCCTTTGCAAAGATTACAACAATCAGCTATTCATAGAATAAAGAATACAAACACAGTATTTACACCTAAGTGCTAAATGGTATTTTTTAGTATTACAGAAATTAAACCTCTTCAATCCTAAGGCTGACAAGCAACAAATTCAACACCTTCAACTCCCAATACGTATTTACACTGATACATTAATTACGTATTTTAACTGATGTACAGGGGTGGTTTATTCACTAGATTTGAATGTATTCAACAAATCACATCTATGATACAAAAGAAATTCTCGAAATTAATTGGGCTTAAGCATGAAGACTTCCTATCTTATAAGGATTCTGGACAAATAGTAGCACAAGAAGCAAGATTAATCCCTTTACTTAAAACTGGAGATGAAGGAGCATTAACTTCAATCTTTATGTCTGCAGTTAGATTAATTAGAGAATATAGAGATTCTATTTTTAAGGAAATTAAATTAAGCCGAGGTGGTAAGGCTTACTACTTAACAGAAGTTGTATTTAAAGATATTGATGAAAACTCTCGAATTGATGGACTTATTATCGTTGTATCAAAGGGAGCTATCGCAGATGCTGTTGTTTTTGAAATGAAAAACAAAAATAACAGTGTAGACATAGCGCAAGTTGAAAAATACATTGACTTATGCAAAAAGATTGGCGTATCAAAAATGGTAACAATCTCTAATGAATTTGTTTCTGACAGTACTAAGTCTCCTGTGAAAGCTAAAGCACCTAAAAACTTTTCCTTATACCACTTCTCTTGGACATATTTAATGACTAAGGGACAATTGTTATTGTTTAAAAATGATGCAAACATAAAAGATGAAGACCAAGTTGAAATAATGAAAGAGGCACTACACTATTTTGATAGTCCATCTTCTGGGGTTAATGGTTACCATAGCATGAAACCAGGTTGGAAAGAAACAATTGAAAAAATTACCAATCGTATTCCTCTTAAAGTTTCTGATGGATTTGTTGAAGAAGCTGTTGAAAGTTGGCATGAAGAAGAAAAAGACATGGCTCTTTTATTAAGTAGAAAACTTGGAACACTCGTAAAGTCTTCTACTCGTGCAAAAGACAGTGTTAAAAATGATATAAGAAAAGTAATTAAAGAGCAAGAGTTGCTAGGTAACTTGAGCATAAAAAATTCAGTATCTGATATTAAAGTTAAGGTTGATTTTGAAGTTAAAACTGTTTCGATGTCAGTTAAAGTAACTCCACCATTAAACAAAGGTACAGCAGCAAGAATCACTTGGATTAGCAAACAATTAGAATCTGCCAAAAAGAAAAACGAAGAAGTCTTTACTTCTTTTGAAAAAGATATTCTTATTGAAGCCAATATTAAACATGCTCGTGAGCACATTAGAATACCGCTAAGTGGTTTTGAAACCTTAATACAAGATTCTAAAGGAAAAGAAATTCAAGCTTTTAACATTGTATTGTTATCTAAGTTTAATGCTGGGTTTGGAAGTAACAAAAAGTTTATAACTCTTATTGAAAAAATGGTTTTAGACTATTATTCTGGTATTGTACAAAACTTAGCCAATTGGAACCAGCCAGCACCCAAATTATAAAAGCAAGTTCATTATGGGGCGAAAGGCTACAAATACTAAAGTTCAAATCCAAAATCTTAAAGATAGAGGTATGATTTTGGATTATGAAGAAGTTAAAGTAAAAGAGTGTTTATTAGATATTGGCTATTACCGCTTAGGTTTTTATTGGAATCCTTTTGAAATTGATGATAAACACAACTTTATTGAAGGCACAAAGTTTTCTGACATTATTAAGTTATACTACTTAGACGTAGATTTAAGAAACATTTTAACGAAGTACATTAATCGAATTGAAATAAATTTCAGAACAAAATTGGTTTACTATGTTTCTAATAAATACAAAGAATCCCCTACTTGGTTTGACAATCCAACAATTCTTAACAGAAAATTTGTAGACGATTTAGGGAAGTTTTACAATCCTAATTTTATAAGAGACAATAAAGCCATCAAAAAGCATCATGCTAAATACAGGAATGATAAATATGCACCTGCGTGGAAAACCTTAGAATTTTTCACATTTGGAACAATTTTAAACATCTACAGAAACGTTAAAGATGAAGATATAAAAATTAGAATTTCAAAAGAATTTGGAGTACTAAATCACAATAAGTTCAACAGCCTAATGAGTGCAACTGTCTTAGTTCGAAACATTTGTGCCCATGGAGATGTTTTATTCGATTTAAGAACTCCTAGAGGAATTTCGGTAATACCCGATATAAACTTTAACAAAAATGATAGAAGTTCTCTAGATGCTTGTATTAAGGTCATCTTATACTTTTTAGGTAAAGTTTCTGAAAATAGAAAAAAGGAATTAGTAGAAAAAATCACCACCCTATTTGAAGAGGCTAGTAAAAACAGTACATTAAAGAAAATTATTACCGAAAATATTAATTATAAACAGTAACTTTTTGAATACTTTTTTCAGATTTTCCATATAAAAAGTAGGTACTCACAATTAATTGTTATTTTTGTACCATAGTGCACTGCTATTCACTTCGTGCTTTAGTTTCTGCACTTTAAAAGATTATTATAAAGCCTAGACTTGCTCTAGGCTTTTCTTTTTAAACCCCAACCAACTCTCCACTCTTAATGTACAACAAATAAGTTTGAATATTTTTATACCCCATTTGAACTAACAAGCTTTTGTAATTGTTAATCTGCTTTTCGTGAGCTGGGCTTTGTTCTCCTGTTTTGTAATCTATTAAGTAAAATGTCATACCGAGCACAGCCGAGGTATCTTTTTAGTTCACAGTACTTTTTTCAATAGATTCCTCTATTCCGTTGCACTCCAATCGGAATGACAAAACTCTCGATGTTAGTAATATTAGTCGTACTTCAATTTCATTTATCGCAATGACGTTTAATTTGAAACACCACGGAGATAGTATCATACGATACTATCTTAAAATAAAACACATTTCGTTTTATTACAAAATAACACTAATATTTACCTCTATTCTGTTACAAATAATTAATAAATTTACCCTTACTTTGTTACAAATCAATAATAGAAAATGAGTTCAGAAATACTGATATACCAAACCGAAGAAGGCTTAACCAAAATCCAAACTCGTTTAGAAAATGAAACCGTTTGGCTAACACAAGCTCAAATGGTAGAATTGTTTGGCAAGGCAAAATCAACAATTAGCGAGCACATTAAAAACATTTTTACTGAAGGAGAATTAGAGCAAGAAGCAACTGTTCGGAAATTCCGAACAGTTCAAACGGAAGGAAATAGAGATATTGAAAGAGAGTTAGATTTTTACAATTTAGATGTTATTATTTCTGTTGGTTACCGAGTAAAAAGTATTCAAGGAACAAAATTCAGGCAATGGGCTACCGCTCGTTTAAGAGAATACATTGTAAAAGGCTTTACAATGAATGATGATTTGCTAAAAGAAGCTGGAGGAGGTAATTATTTTGATGAGTTATTGGCTCGTATCAGAGATATACGTTCTTCAGAAAAAGTATTTTGGAGAAAAGTTTTAGATATTTATGCGACAAGTGTAGATTATGATGCAAAAGCAGAGGTATCATTAACATTCTTTAAAACTATCCAAAACAAAATGCACTGGGCAGCTCATGGTAATACTGCAGCAGAAATTGTTTATGAAAGAGCAAATGCCAATCAACCCTTTTTAGGGTTAACAAATTTTAGAGGAGATAACCCCACAAAAAAAGAAACTGAAATAGCCAAAAACTACCTACAAAAAGATGAATTAGATATTTTAAACAGAATGGTTACAGCATATTTAGAAGTAGCTGAGTTGCAAGCTCTAAACCGTAAACCAATGCACATGAATGATTGGACTGCTCGCTTGGATGATTTTTTAACAATAACTGGAAACAACATTTTAGAAAATGCTGGTAAAATCAGTCATCAAAAGGCATTAGAGAAAGCACATACTGAATACGGGAAATACAAAGAGCAAATTAAAAATGAATTGTCTAACATAGAAAAGGACTTTATCAAACAAATTGATAATACCTCTAAAAAGCTTAAAAAATAATAAGTAAAGCTTAGTTGTTCACCTTATCAATAGATTCCTCACTTCGTTTTGTTACCACTAAAAAGTGGACATAGCATCCCTTCGGCTTCGCTCAGGACAGGCGTTCTGAATGACAGTGATCTTATTAACCCCCAACCAACTCACCACTCTTAATGTACAACAGGTAAGTTTGAATATTTTGATACCCCATTTGTCTTAAAAGGCTTTTGTAATTGTTAATCTGCTTTTCATGAGCCGGACTTTGCTCCCCTGTTTTGTAATCAATGATGTAAGTGGTGTTATTCTTCACCACCACTCTATCTGGCTGGTAAGCTTCGCCAGTTGGAAGTAACACAGAACGCTCGTTTTTGAGCTCATCAAAATCGGTAAACAATTCTACTACACCATCGATTTTAAAAATAGCATTGAGCTTTGCTTTAATCTCCGGCTGTTCCGTTTCCGTAATCAATCCTTTACGCACAGCAACTTCTAAAGCATTGTCTACATCATCCATAACACTTACCTGAGACAAGATGTTGTGAATTAAGGTACCTCGCTCTCCTATTGCTTCTGGGTTTTCGGTTTCCCAAACCTGTGGTGCTTGGTAGCTAATTTGTATTTTAGACCTCCAACTGTTGTACGCTACATTCTTGAACTGAATATCGTTGTTAGGCGCTGCCTGTTGCACCGTATTCTTGGCAAACGAGCCATAATGGTAGTGATGTTCTGCCACCTTACCATCCTCATGGGCTGCGCAGTAATCCAACAAATAATCCGTTACCGAACCATTGATAGATGGCTTTTTACTTTGTTGAGAAATAATGTACAAGCGGTCTTTTGGTCGCGTTAGAGCCACATAAAGCACATTTATCAGATCTAACCTGGATTTATCCATCTCATCCTCATAAACGCGCTTAAAACGCGTTTCTGTCAATTCTTTACGTATTGGCATGATTGCAGAATCCAACCCTTCAATATTGGTCTCGTTGGTCCAAAAGAAATCTTCACTCGTTTTAACCGGACTGGTAGCAAAAGGATAGATCACCACAGGAAACTCCAACCCTTTAGATTTATGGATGCTCATTACCTTAACAGCATTGATTCCATCTGGTATCACAATAGAGAACTTATCTGCCTTGCTTTCCCACCACTCTACAAAGTTAATGATGGAGTTATCGTTTCGCGAGGCGTACTCGTGTATCTTATCCAACAAGAACTGAATGTAAACATCTACTTTGGCATCAAAACCGAAGGTAATCACCAAGTACTCGGCCAACTCGTACAAGGAGTAGTTCTGTATTTTCTTAAAGTCTATGCGAATGTCTTTGGTGCTTAAGTAGCTAACTACGGTATTTTCTCTGTGCATTTCAAACACCTCAAACAAGCTATCGGTATACACGTGCTGTGTTAAATAGTTCAAGAGCTGTACTTGGTAGTTTTTATCTGTTGGGTAAGAAATAAAACGCAACAGGTTCAGGATAAAGGTAACCTCATCAGAGTTGTTCAACAACAAACTCTCTGAAGAAATCACACTAATGTCGTTCTCCAATAAAAAGGAAGCGATTTCAGATCCATCTACATTGCTTCGGGTTAAAATAGCCACATCGCTATACAAATAACCATCGTTAACTGCCTCTTCAATGTTGTTAAATATATTCTTCAATACATCTTCCCTATATATATCTTTTTCAGCCTGTTCCAAAAACTGAACACTTACTCCTCCACCATTATTTTGGGCATTAAATTCTTGGTACAAATCCGAATACAAACGCTGGTAACTTTCAGATAAGTTTCCTGCTACCGATTGAAAAAACCGGTTGTTAAAATCAACTATTTCTGCTTTAGATCGGTAGTTGGTAGAAAGCGTTGCTTCAGCAAAGTTTCTAGTTAAAGCAGCTTCACGCTCCAACAATAAGGGGTTGTTTTGGTGTTTAAAGATTTGTGGCAAATTAATAATCTGCTCTACCTCTCCACCTCTAAAACGGTAAATGGCTTGCTTGGCATCTCCCACCACCATATTGAATTTACCATTTCCCAAAGAGTTATCTACCAAAGGTATGAGGTTGTGCCACTGTATAATGGAAGTGTCCTGAAATTCATCTATTAAATAATGGTTGTATTTCTCTCCCAAACGCTCATAAATAAAAGGTATGGGCTCTGATTCTACAATGGTAGCAATACGCTTGTTAAAATCAGAAATGCTCAACACATTGTTGTCTTTCTTAAATTCTAAAACCGTTTTTTCAATTTCGTTGAGCACTGCCAAGTTGTACAGGTTCTTAATAATCAGCTTGTTTACACGGTAGTCGCTCTCAAACTGGCTAATGTATTCTCTTGAAGCCTCAAACTGACTCACAAACTCTGTTTGCAAGGTATCTATCAATTGCTTTTGAGAATCATCTACCTTGGCAGCATACCAATTAGCATCTCCAGCAATAATCTTAAGAGTGGTAGCAGTTGGATCAAACTTCTTTAATCCTGCTAAATCTTTCCAATAGTTAACAAAAAAGCTTCTGGAGAAACTTGCTGGTTCTACCCCTTTGCTTTGAATATAGTCCAAACCGTCATCCCCTAATTTTCTTACAGCTTCTTCAAAGTCTTTGGTTTGCTTGTACAATTGTGTTTTAATGGCATCAAAATCTTTGATACTCAGCTTTCGTATTTTCTCCAAATACAGCTCCCCGTCTTCTTTTAAGAGGTTTCGAGAAAATTCAAACAAATCTTTTTCGATGTGCCAACTCTCTTCGTTTTCTGCTTTTTTACTGGTGTATTCCAACAAGAGCTTGGTTAGCTTTTCGTTATTCCCCACCTCAGCAATCAACATATCTATTGCTGCTCCCAGCACTTCTCTATCGTCTAACTCAATATCAAAATTCAGCGGCAAGTGTAAATCGTGCGCAAAGGTTCTGATGATCTTATGGGTAAACTTATCGATGGTGCTTACCCCAAAATCATTGTAGCTGTGTAATATCGATTTTAAGACCCTTCTAGCGCGTTCTTTGATCTCTTCAGCACTAATTGCTAATCCACCATCCTCTTTTGGCTTCAACAAGTCCAATTGCAAGAATTTTGGCGTTCCTTCTAAGGGTTCGTCAGACGACAATGCTTTTAAGGCCTCTATCACCCTTTCTTTCATTTCGGCCGCAGCCTTATTGGTAAAGGTTACTGCCAGTATATGCTTGTACTGATTAGAATTACTCGTTTCTAAAGCAATTTTCAAGTACTCCTTAACCAAGGTGTAGGTTTTTCCAGACCCGGCAGAAGAATTGTATGTGATAAAATTGCTCATTTTTTCTAGCTCATAAAGTTTATCACGTTTAAACGTTTGAACGTTCTAACTTTAAAACCCTATTAATATAATTAACCTTCTCTTGTAAAGGCAAGTTACCATCTATCCAGTTAATATCAAACCCATTGCGTTCCATCTTTCTAAACCAAGTAGCTTGGCGCTTAGAGAACTGATGGATAGCAATATTCAACTGTTCAAACATAGCAGACCTATCCAACTCTCCCAATAAAAACTGAGTAATCAGTTTATACTCCAATCCGTAAAACTTCAATCGATCAGGATCAATTCCCGAAGCAATTAAACCTTCTACCTCTTCAATCATCCCCTCATGCTTTAATCGATGCTTGAGTCTTTTTGTAATTCTTTCTCGTACAATTTCCCGCTCAAAATCTATCCCAAATATGGTTGCATTTAGCTGAGGAAAATCATTAATAAAATTTTCATTATCTTTCTCAAAAACAGCAATTTCAACAGATTTAATTAAACGATCCCTTTCAATAGAATCTGTAGTGTTGTGCAACCGTTTTAAAGTCTTTAATTCTGCCAACAATTCTTCGTTCGATTTGTTTTCCAATCGCTTCCTCAACGTTACATTTTCAGGAATTTCCAACAAACGATACCCTTTCAACACGGCCTCCAAATACATTCCCGTTCCGCCACAAAGAATAGCCTTACTCCCTCTTTCCTGAATAGATTGATAAGCGTTTAAAAAATCTTTTTGGTAGTGATAAACATTGTATTCCTCACCGGCATCAACAATATCTATGAGGTGATAAGGAATAGGATTACAATCTACCGTAAATTCTGAAATGTCTTTTCCAGTACCAATATCCATACCTCGATAAACTTGCCGAGAATCAGCACTGATAAGCTCTCCACCGATTTGATGAGCCAAGTTAACAGCAACATTGGTCTTGCCTGTAGCAGTACATCCAAGAATAACTATTAACTTTTTATCGTCCATTTATCAAATTAAAAGATAGAATCTACTACATTTGTAGTGTTGAAAATCTTCAGTCAAATATCATCAATAATTGTTGCTTTATTGTTTGTTTATACAATAAACTTTAAATCTTTTGTAACAGTTAGCTATTTTGTTAATCAGGCTGAAATTATAGAGCTATTCTGTATCAACAAAGAAAAGCCTATGCTAAAGTGTGATGGAAAATGTCATTTAGCAACGCAATTGGCTGAAGTAGAAAATGATACTGAAGATTCTCCTTTTTCTGAAAACAATACTTCTTACAACTTAGAAATTAACTTAGATTTGGCTCAAGCTCAAATCGACATCCAACCAAAAATGGATAAAACCTCTATATTGAATTACTTTTCAAAAAACACTATTCCTTGTGATGGATACTATTCCATTACTTCTCCACCTCCAAAAGCTTAGTTTGTTCAATAATATCACGAAAAACGTGATAAAAAAATACACAAACTAAAACAAACAAAAATGCCTAAAAATTTAGTTGCTCTATTAGCTCTAGTGCTAATGAGTAATTTAACTTTTGCATGCGATTTATGTACCGTTTATTTAGGAATACAGCCAAATGATTTTAAAAACTCATTTTCTGTAAGACACCGATATAGATTGTTTGAAAGAGATTTTGATTTGAATCAACTTTCACAAACAGTAAGCCGCAAGCAACAGTTAAGAGAAAACAATAAACATGCAGGAACTCCTAGCGAAGCTATTGCTCCTGGAGAAACGTACAGATATGCTGAAGCATTTAACAGCTATGATGTATCGGCTAACTTCTACATTGGTACTAAGTTTCAGATTAATTCTACGGTTAATTTTTCTGACAACTACACCTATGAAAACGATAGCATACTCAATAATATTGGTGGTTTTGGAGATTTAAACTTGCTATTAAAATATCAAGTTTTCAACTCAATAGAGCAAGAAGATTCTTCTTCAAAAAAACCAATACACAGAGTATCTGTAGGGGCTGGAATAACGTTGCCAACAGGAAAATTCAACAAAGAAAATGTTGACAGTTTCCAAACGGACTTCCAACCCACTGGCATAACAAGCGTTCCTGTTATGGAGTTAGATCCTCACTTACAAGCAGGAACCGGAAGTTTTGGATACTTATTCTTGTTGGAACATTTAGTGAGCTACAAAGGGCTTGGATTGAACTCCAACATCAGCTATAAGCTAAATACAACCAACAAGAATGGGTTTAAATTTGCCAACAGGTTAAATTTCAACACTTCTGCTTTTTATCTTGTAAAGCTCTTTAAAAAGGTGAAGGTAATGCCAAACATTGGTTTATCTTATGAAAATAGTGAACGCGACACGTATGAAAATGAACCGTTTATGGATTCTGGTGGAGAGGTACTTTTTGCCAATTACGGACTCAACCTATTTATTAACAAGGTAGGTCTAGAGTTTAGTTACTATCAACCTATTAAAGAGCAACTTATAGACATACAACCGTTTAACAAAAGGAGAATTATTTCTCAATTAACGTATTACTTTTAATTAAATTTATAAAAAATATAATCATGAAAAAATCAATTTTAATCACAACAACAATACTTTTAACTGCAGCAATTTTTAGCTCTTGCTCTAAAGATGAAGACATTGCAATTCCTGCAACCACAGAAACAGGAAATGGAGGCGGAACAACTCCAACTACGGCAATGATGCACTTACACCCTTCTTGGGGAATGGGAACTGAATTTCATTTAGATTCTACTTTCACCTTAGCAAGTAGCGTAGGCGGAGTTCCTGCAAGACAAATCAAGTTTTCTACAGCAAAGCTATATATCTCAAAACTTGCTTTTGATAGCGATACCAATGGTACTTATTTACTGGTTTCACCAAACATGCACATGTACCCAATTGGACCTGTAAACCCTGGTAGCTACACTAGCACTTCTTTTAATGTTGGACTTGATGCGGTTACAAATCATTTAGACCCCACTCAAGCTCCTGCACCATTAAATGCCATGGACATGCACTGGAACTGGAATACAAGTGCTGGATACAAGTTTGTAAAACTTGAAGGAGAAGTTGATACTTCAGCTACTGGAACTGGTAACGAATGGAAAAACTTCTCTTACCACGTTGCAACGGATGCAATGCTAAGAAGAGTAACTTTAAGTCAGAATGTAACATTTACAGCATCTCAAGGCCACTCTTTAAACTACCACGTAATGTGGAACAGGTTTTTTGATGGTGTTGATATCGCAACCAACTCAAATGGACATGGTGGCACCCCTACAAATACTATTATTGCAAACAATGCTCAATCGGTATTTATGGTAATGCCCTAAATAGATTATTTATATCAGGAAGAGGGCTCCATCCTTCTTCCTGATTTAACTTTACAATATGAAACACCTTAACCAACTATTATTTCTAGCACTCTGTATCCTGCTCGCTTCTTGTTCAAAAGAAGAAGGTTGTACTGATATTAACGCTACCAACTACAATCCTAATGCTGACAAGAGTGATGATTCATGCATCTACCCTCCTGTTGTTTCCGAAAAAGGAACGTTCAAGTTAAACTTCAACCTAACTTCTTCTAACGGACAGGCCTTGGTTATAAATCAACCCTACTCAGATTCTGCCAATTACACCATCCAAATAGAAGGGTTTCAATTTTACATTTCAAACCTTGCTTTAATTAAAACAAACAATCAAGAAGTAAGCATAAAGGATGTTGATCTCATCAGCTTCAACACTTCAAATGAAAACAATACAGAAGCTTTAGCGGCTATAGGCGACTATAAAGGCATCAAGTTTGGAATTGGCTTGGATTCAACGCAAAACGCATCAGATCCTACTACATTCGCAAATGACCACCCCTTAAGCTTATTTCAAAATACCTATTGGAACTGGAGTAGCCAATACCGATTTATTATGATTGAAGGAAGAGCTGACACCACAATAGGGAGCAGTGCAAACATCAATCAACTGTTAATTTACCATACTGGACTTAACAGCTTATACAGAGAAACTCAAATAAACGAGAACTTTTCCATTTCATTGAACAACACCCACCAGATGAACCTAACCATAAACCTAAACAAACTGTTTTATGGTAGCTTCGCATCAATTGATCTTAAAACAGAAAGCACAACCCACGCAACAACCAATTATCTTGTTGCGGAAAAAGTCACCGAAAATTTCATCACAGCAATTGAATGAAAAGTTTTCGAACATATTTAATTTTTGGAATCACTTTACTCACTTTTACAAGTTGCAGTAAAGAAACGGAAAGCATACCTCAAACAGGCACAGCATACGCATTAGCTATTCCTCCAGGGTTTCCTGAACCAATTATTCCGGAAGACAATACACTCAACAGCAATAGAGTTGAGCTAGGAAGAAAACTATTTTACGACCCAATACTATCCTTAGATTCAAGCATTTCATGTGCTTCATGCCACTTACAAAACGATGGCTTTGCTGACAATAAAAACTTTAGTGATGGTGTTCTGGGAAAAGTTACCGAAAGAAACTCCCCCACTTTAACAAACATTGCTTATCACAATGCATTCTTTTGGGACGGAGGTAATCATTCTCTAGAAATTCAAGTAATAGGTCCTATAGAAAACGAAAATGAAATGAATCTTTCTGTTCAAGTGGCAATAGAACGATTAAAACAAGATCCTGAATACCCTGAGTTATTTAGAAAAGCTTACCAACTTAATGAACCAACTATATTTGGATTAACAAGAGCCATTGCTGCATTTGAAAGAACATTGATTAGCGGAAACTCCAACTACGATAAATACTTTTACCAAGGACAAAGCAACTCTCTTAATGCTAATGAAATTGCAGGAATGAACCTCTTCTTTGGCAACAACCTTAGATGTGCCGAATGCCATTCAGGATTTAATTTTACCAACCTCAACTATGAAAACAACGGAATTTACGCCATGTATGCTGATTCTGGTAGAGCTGCTGTAACACTCAACCCTAACGACAATGGAAAATTTAAAATTCCTACCTTAAGAAATATAGCATTAACAGCACCTTACATGCATGATGGAAGCTTTGCTACTTTAGAAAATGTAATTGACCATTATGCGCAAGGAGGTCAAAATCATGCCAACCAAAACTCAAAAATCAGTGGATTCTCAATAACTACTCAAGAAAAATCAGATTTAATTGCTTTTTTACATACTCTAACTGATTATGAATTTATAAACAATCCAAATTTTTCAGTTCCTACTCCATGAAACAATATTCAACTAAAATAATAATCGTTCTATTTTCCATTCTTGCTTTTTCATGCAGCAAGGATGAATTGGAACCGGTAACACCAGTAGATAATGGCAACCCTATTCGATACACACTAGAGGTGCCCTTTGGATTTCCACAACCTTACTTACCAAATGACAACCCCTTAACTGTAGAGGGAATTGCATTGGGGAGAAAATTGTTTTTTGACCCTATTCTTTCTGGTGATGGAACTCAAGCTTGTGCGGATTGTCATGATCCAGCAAGAGCATTTGTTGATTCTACGCTTCAATTTAGTATTGGGATAGATGGAAACCCTGGTAACAGAAATTCTATGCCCCTATTCAACATGGCATGGAACATTCAAAACAATTTCTTTTGGGATGGCAGAACAACTGGACTAGAAGCTCAGGCATTACAACCTGTAACCAATCCAATTGAAATGCACAACACCTGGATAAATGCTGTTGCAGCACTTCAAGCAACCTCAACTTACCCTCCACTATTTGAAGAAGCATTTAAAACAACAACCGTTGACTCCCTATTGGTTGGTAAAGCTTTAGCTCAATTTGAAAGAACATTGGTTTCTAGCAACTCTAAATTTGATCAATACTTAAGAGGAGAAACTGCATTAGCACCATCAGAATTAAATGGCTTTAGCTTATTTATGGATGAAAATGGTGGAGATTGCTTCCACTGTCATGGTAGCGCTTCTAACCCACTATGGACTGACAACATTTTCCACAATAACGGACTGGATGCTACTTTTACAGATTTAGGACTAGGTGGTGTTACAGGAGATGCAAACGATAATGGAAAGTTTAAGACTCCTTCTTTAAGAAATTTATCTTTTACTGCTCCATATATGCATGATGGTAGATTTGCAACATTAGATGAAGTAATAGATCACTACAGTCAAGGTTTACAATCCTCTTCAACCATTGATCCTTTAATGAAAACAGTTGGTCAAGGAGGAGTACAACTAACACCTCCAGAAAAAGCTGATTTAAAAGCTTTTCTACTCACGTTAGATGATTATGATTTCATTACAAACACTTCATATCAAGCACCATAAATATTTTAATTAATTTTATCAAACAAAACAATAATGAAAATAACAAAAACAACAAAAATGAAAACATTACTAAATGCTACTGCTGCCCTACTTATATTTGGAACGCTTTTAACTTCTTGTACAAAAAACAAAGGGTGTACAGATCCTGCTGCTACCAACTTTGATGTTGAAGCAACAAAAGATGATGGTTCTTGTCTTTATGCAGAAGTAACTACTGAAAACACTACAGCAAGCATTACATTTAACTTTACACACCATTTTAATGGAGTACCAGTAACAGTATCAAACTTTAACCAGTTTAACTATGTTACTGCAAACAATGATACAATCAGCATTTCTAAATTAAGGTATTTAGTTTCTGGAGTAACACTAAACACTGCTGATGGAAGCGAAGTTGCAATGGGAGGATACAACCTTGTTGATGTAACTAACGGAACTGGATTAAGCTACACTATCGGACAAGCTGAATTTGGTGCTTACGCAAACATGGAGTTTAACTTTGGGTTTGATACTACTGCTAACGCTGCAAGCTATGCCGACCTTAATTCTACAAGTTGGGATGTACCAATGATGATGGGTGGAGGATACCACGGAATGCAATTTGAAGGAATGTACAAAATGAATGGGAATGATTCTGTATTTGCTTACCACCACATTGTTACAAAAAGACCAACTATGATGGATCCTTTTGAGGCTAACCACATTGAAGTAAACTTACCAGGAATCGCTTTAAATGAAGCAAACGTTGTTGTTGAAATAAAAATGAACATTGCTGAATGGTTTCAAACTCCTAACACATGGGATTTAAACACTTACCACAGCTCTTTAATGGGTAACTATACTGCCCAAACAATGATGCAAGCAAATGGATTTAATGCATTTACTGTAGGTGTAATATCACAAAAGCAATAAATACCATAACGAGAATACTCCAACAACATTTGTTCGAGTATTCTCGTTTATTAGTACAATGAGAGAGCTCAAAACAATAGTTGCATTTGTTAGTTTTATTGCCATTCTTACCGCATGTTCTAAAAAAGACGGCTGTACAGATCCTATAGCAATCAATTTTGACAGCGAAGCCTCTAGCGATAATGGAACATGTGTTTATGAAAGTACTGGCCCTAAACCATACACACTAAACATACCCACATTATTTGCTCAGACTATACTTCCACCCTACATTCCTGCTGACAACAGACAAACCATTGAAGGTGTTGCTCTTGGTAGAAAATTGTTTTTTGACCCTATCTTATCTGGAGACAACACTCTAGCTTGTGCTTCTTGTCATTCACCTGAATTCTCTTTTACAGACAGCAGTCAGTTTAGTACAGGAATAACAATGCAACAAGGCAATAGAAACTCTATGGCATTATACAATGTTGCGTGGAATTGGAATGGTAAATTCTTTTGGGATGGAAGAGCAAACAGTTTAGAAGAACAGGCTTTAGGGCCTGTAACCAATCCTATCGAAATGAACAACACCTGGCCAAACGCTGTTGCAAGCTTACAAGCCACCTCAACATATCCCACCCTTTTTGAAGATGCTTTCGGAACATCTGTTATTGACTCTACTCTAGTAGCTAAAGCTCTTGCTCAATTTGAACGAACACTAATTTCTAGCAACTCCAAGTTTGATCAATATTTACTAGGACAAACAGCCCTTACAACTGATGAACTTGAAGGATTTAATCTTTATATGGATGAAAATGGTGGCGACTGCTTTCACTGTCATGGAAGTCCAAACAACCCTTTATGGACAGACAATGATTTTCACAACAATGGTTTAGATGCTACGTTTACAGACAATGGTTATGGTGATATCACAGGGAACGCTGCTGATAACGGAAAATTTAAAACACCTTCATTAAGAAATTTAGCGTATACAGCTCCTTACATGCACGATGGCAGATTTAAAACCCTAGATGAGGTATTGGATCATTACAGTACAGGATTGGTTAGCTCTTCGACTATTGACCCACTACTAAAGTACATCGGGCAAGGAGGAGTTCAACTTACACCACCTGAAAAAGTAAAGCTTAAAGCATTTCTGAACACCTTGAATGACCCTGGTTTCACAACCAACCCTGATTTTCAAGCCCCTTAACCTACTTAAATAAAAAAAGACCACCGTAATGGCAGTCTTTTAAAAGCGCAAATCTATAAGCCAGATTCTGTCGAGTTCTATCATTTATCTAGGAATAAGGTTGCCCTTACCCTCTAACAATCTACCCTCCAAGATTGGGCGAGAAACCCTCAGTTCTTGGTTTATTTGATTTTTCAGCTCCGAAGGTTTACCTAGCTTACAAAATTACTTTTGTAACTGGTGAGCTCTTACCTCACCTTTTCAGCTTTTCCACATAAATGCGGTAGTCTATTTTCTGTTGCACTAGCTGTTACTTAAAATTCCTTTTAAGCACCCTAGCTTTCGCTAGGTCGGATTCTCTATGCTGCCCGGACTTTCCTCTTTGCAATAAATACAAAGCGATAGAACAATTTGCCGAACAAAATTATGAATTTATTGTGAGTTGAGTAAATTAAAAAAATGTACCAACCATAAGCTTACTACTTCAAAAAAACTTATAAACTCTTACCGATTACTCTATCACTCATTTCCCTCTTCTCTCTTCTCTCTTTCCTCTTTGCTCTTTGCTCTTTGCTAACTTATCAGCACTTCCGTTGCTCCAGAACCATATTCCCTAAAATCTGCTTCTTTAAGTTCTAAATAATCAAATTTTGAAATGTAATTGTGAAGCTCTGTCTTTAAAACTCCGGTTCCTACCCCATGTATAAATACAACCCTACTTACTCTCTTTTCTCTGGCAGCACTAATACAATTCTTAACGTGCTGCATTTGAGTATGCAATTTTTGCCAATCATCTAACCTTGAAGGAAACTCTACCAATTGTTCTAGATGCAAATCCACCTCCACAATGTTCTGGTTTCCATACCTACTCTTTGTGTTGTATTGATTTAAGAATCCAGACTTCCCTTTAGGTTTTTGATCCTCAGTTATTTTTTCTGAAATTTCAACCTGATCTATACTGTAATTGATTTCATTGTTCTCTCCCACAACCAAAACTTCACTAAACGAAACTTCATGATCAAAACCATCTGAACAACTTACAACCAATCTATCTTGCGACAAAACAGTTTTTACTTCTCCATCAAGATTTTCATTGATAAATTTTACCTTATATCCAACTTCAACTTTCATAAGGTACAAAATTAGGAAAACAAGAAATGATCTCATTCTCGCACTCCAACAATCTTTTAATGTTTACAATTATGGGAAAACGATACCTCTATAACTAGAAGTTGATACTGGTCTAATGCTAGAACCATAAGCTTGATTAATTACCTCTATAAACTTATTGGCAATTATTGCATAACCGTTGGTATTTGGATGAATCCCATCTAAAGAAAATCCTCCTCCTTCTATAAATCGTGCATCATAATCAACTCCATCAAATGTCAATCCAGATTTCAGTTCAGTCATATAGGTATACATATCTGCAACAGCATAACCATGAGCTAAAGCAGAAGCTTTAATTTCATTATTCAATAAAACAACTCTTGCTTGACTCAAAGCAACCTCATCCTGATCCAACACATTTGAATGTGGAATAGGATTGGATTGAACAAAACCAATCCCATCTCCTAAATCTGTAGAAGCATACAACGTTAATAAATCATTTGCTGTAGCCAATCTAACATTTCCTGGATTAGATGAATAAGGTCCCTCTTCTATCCAAATGTCATCACCAACAGCTTCTATAGTAACAGTAGTAAAAAAAGGAATGGATGTTACATCAGGTATTGTTGCACAGACACCCTTAGCTCCCATAATTTGAAAAGCATCCAAAATAGCATCGTACTTCTCTCTAAACACACCTGGATCTGTCATTTCTGTAACTGCAAGAGTAGCTGGGAATGGAGCAGATAACCCTGTATTAACAACACCATCATCACCACCATTTGTAGCCCATCCTAACACATCATTATTTCCTAACCAATTGGTGAAAAATGTAGCATTACTCGCCTCAATATGATCTAAGTAGGAAATCTCATTCGTTAGTACCGTTCCAAAATCTAAGAAAGCTCCATTAGGGTTTTGGGAACAAATAACCTGATTAATAGAAGACGAAAACAAAGCCGTTCCGGGAACACAATCTGTTAACCTTATCCCAGAAATACCTAAATTATTGTACTTAATGCTTTGATCTCCATAAGAACTCCATGAAGCATCTGCAGGAACATCAGTTACCTCTAGCTCTCCATTAATCCATTCTAAATGTTTGTACCCTGACCCATCTCCTGTAACAGTGGGCTGAACAAAATTCATTCCTGGTGTACTCAACTTCATCTGTCTAGCAAGAATTGCTGGATACGAGTTATCCTGCTGACCATATTCATTGTGCAAACCTGCATCCTGAATTCCTTGTGTTAAAGAATTACCAACAGCAATATAGTTAGTGAAATTAGCAGAACCAGCATCAACCTCAAATTCATCAAATTGAGTCTTAGTACATGAAATAGCTGCAAAGGCAATTACGAGATAAAGCGTTTTTTTCATCTGAAAAGAGTTTAATTCTTGTGAAAATAAGCATTTTTTTAAAGACCATAAAACATCATTTTAGAAATTATCAATCCTGTAAATTCCATTATATTTGAACGTTTTAAATTCGTTTCATGAACAAAATAGCTCCTTCAGAATTGGTTTTAAATGGTAATAAAAGCGTTTACCACCTTAACCTACACCCGCATCAAATAGCCAAAGATATTATTGTAGTTGGAGATCCTGGAAGAGTTGAAACCATCTCAAACTATTTTGACACGATTGAACACAAAGTTGCGAACAGAGAAATCCATACACATACTGGAACATTAAACGGCAAACGGCTTACTGTAATGTCTACCGGCATGGGACCAGACAATATAGATATTGTCTTGAATGAATTAGACGCTTTAGTAAACATTGATCTGGAACAAAGAACAGTAAAAGAAGAACACACCTCATTAAACATTATCAGACTGGGAACTTCAGGCGCTTTACAAGAACACCTTCCTGTAGATTCATTTATCATTTCCGAATATGGATTAGGGTTAGATGGCCTAATGAATTTTTATGATGTAGAGAAAAGCAAAGAAGAAATAGAGTTACTAGAACAATTCAACCAGCAAACCAGCTACAACAAAACATTTGCTGAGCCCTATTTTGTAAAAGGATCTATTGAACTGTTTAACAAATTAAAAGAAGGCTGTATTTCTGGAATTACAGCTACTGCTGGAGGTTTTTACGGTCCTCAAGGAAGAAAATTACGCATCCCATTAAAAGAAACTCAACTAAATGAAAAATTAAGAGACTTTAAACACAACAATCTACTAATTGCCAATTTTGAAATGGAAACCGCTGCACTTTATGGATTATCTAAAGCATTAGGCCATAATGCTTGTACCATTTGCACTGTAATTGCAAACCGTTTTAAAGGTACTGTAAGTGAAAATTACCAGGCCTCTGTAAAAAAATTAATTGAAGAAACACTCTCTAAATTAACACAATAGCGTTAATAAGTCCTATTTAGCGAATAACCTTTACTTCGTTTCTGACGTATATTTGAAATATGTCGAACAAAGAAATGCAAGCGTTAATAAGTCTTTTGGATGATCCAGACTCTAGAATCTTTGATGATGTTAGTCAAAAAATCATCTCTTACGGCTACGATGTAATCCCCCATTTAGAAAGTGCTTGGGAGAATTCTTTTGATCATCTTTTACAAAATAGGATTGAAGACATTATACACCACCTACAGTTTGAAAACATAAAATTAGATTTAATCAATTGGAAAAATTCTGAGTTAGATTTGATTGAAGGTGCTCTAATAGTTGCTAAATATCAATACCCTGATCTAGAGGAAGAAAAAATTCGCAACTGCATTAAACAACTCACACAAGACGTGTGGTTAGAAATGAACGACAATTTAACGGCTTTAGAAAAGATTAAAGTATTGAATAGAATCATTTTTGATATTCATGAGTTTTACGGAAATACCAAAAACATTAATTCTCCAAAAAACTCTTACATCAACAATGTAATTGAAAGAAAAAAAGGAAACCCTATTACTTTAGGAATTGTTTACCTGGCAATATGCAACAAACTAAACATTCCGATGTATGGTGTTGATGTTCCAGCTCATTTTATCTTAGCGTATTCTGAAGATGGTGAAAATGCCCTCTTCTACCTTAACGTCTTTAATAAAGGTACTGTTTTCGGACAGCCTGATATCGATAAATTTTTAGAGCAATTAAAAGTAGAACCAAAAGAAGAATACTACACTCCCTGTTCTAACTTAACCACAATAAAGAGGCTGATTCAGCACCTTATTTTCACTTATGACAACCTAGGCTACATCGAAAAGAAAGAAGAGTTAGAAGAGTTGTACAGCATCTTATAACCCCCTCCTTAACACCTTTTAACAGGATTTAACATTTCTTAAACAAGAATTGTTACAGACATCTCGTTTTTTGTATTAACTATTAATCTTAAAACAAAGTATGTCATGAAAAAAGAACTTAAAACATTATCCTTAGGATTGGCAATTGCAATCGCAGGAGGATTAACTTCAGTAGGAATCTACAAACAATTTGAAGAAAAGAAATCAAATCAATTTTCCAATCAATTGCAATCGGAAAACAACAATCATTTAACGCACAACAAAATAGATTTGGTCAATTCCCCAAATTTAGAATTAGCAGCAAAAATGTCTTTAAATGCCGTAGTACACGTAAAAACCGAGACAAGAACTCATCAACAAAGAGATCCTTTATACCACTTCTTCTACGGAAATCAACCTCAACAGCCTCAATTTACACAGTCTGCTGGCTCTGGAGTTATCATCTCTAATGATGGTTATATAGTAACCAACAACCACGTTATTGATAAGGCTGAAAAAATTTCAATTACGCTAAACAACAACAAAACATATGAAGCGGAAATAATAGGGACAGACCCTAATACAGATCTTGCACTTTTAAAGATAGACACTGATGACCTCCCATACATCAACTATGGCAACTCCAACAACATCAATGTTGGCGAATGGGTATTGGCTGTTGGAAACCCTTTTAACTTAACTTCTACTGTTACAGCAGGAATAGTTAGTGCGAAGGGAAGAGACATTAACATCTTAAGAAATGATCCATATAGCGGCATGTCGGCAGTAGAATCATTCATTCAAACAGATGCTGCTGTAAATCCAGGAAACAGCGGAGGTGCTCTAGTAAGCTCAACTGGTGAATTGATAGGTATCAATACTGCCATTAAATCAAACACTGGTTCGTATACTGGTTACTCTTTTGCAATACCGGTTAATATTGTAAAAAAAGTGGTTAGAGACATTAAAGAGTTTGGAACGGTACAAAGAGCCTTTA
This sequence comes from uncultured Flavobacteriales bacterium, assembly GCA_905479915.1. Classification (GTDB taxonomy): domain Bacteria; phylum Bacteroidota; class Bacteroidia; order Flavobacteriales_E; family Vicingaceae. The sequence goes on along the minus strand of CAJQOH010000006.1, from coordinate 14,094 downwards.
TTGGTGTTAGCATTAAAAATTTAGATACGGAACTGGCTGATAAAATTGGTACTGAAAGTATTAGTGGGGTTTACATTAACGGAACAACTCAAAATGGATCTGCTGCTAAAGCAGGTATAAAATCTGGAGACATCATTAAAAAAGTTGGCAATAAGTCTATAAAGAATGTTGCTGAATTACAGGAGCAAATCAGTCAATTTAGACCAGGTGATGAAATAACAATAGCTCTAGAAAGAAACAACAAAGAAATAGAAGTTCCTGTTGTGCTTAAAAACCTAAATGGAAATGAAGCCATTGTATCCAACACATCAAATAAAGTCTTAAAACAACTTGGTGTTAAGTTAACTGAAACAACAAGTGAAGATCTTGATCATTTAGACCTCAATGGAGGCGTTAAAGTTGACGAGGTTTACAATGGTAAAATGAGAAGCGTTGGTGTGCAAAGAGGATTTATCATCACCAAGATAAACCACAAAAAGGTAAACAACGTTGATGAATTGATTGCAACTATCGAAAAAGCAACAGAGGGAATTTTAATTGAGGGAGTTTACCAAAACGGTAGAAGAGAGTTTTATGGATTCGGAGTATAACCGAATTTCTTAATCAAAAAAAATCCTGAACAGCATGCTGTTCAGGATTTTTTTGATGTTAATTTATTTTATTTCTGTTGTTTAGCTTGGCTAATCATGTTGTTAACTCCACCTGTAAAAGCTGAAACACCTTTAACATATCCAGTCTTACCTAACGCTTCAATTTTAAATTGACCATTATCATCTTTGTCTAAATTAAATACCCAAATAGTAGGATATCCTGCTACTTTAAAAGCTTGCTGTAATCCAGCATTTTGCTCTCTATACTTTTGAGGTATCTGAAATCTTTTAGGATAATCCAATTCTATTAATACTACTGTTTCTTTAGCCCATTCTTTAAAAGCTGGCTTATCAAATACTTCAAATTTTAATTTCTTACACCATCCACACCAATCACTACCTGTAAAGTTTGCCATAATTGGCTTACCTGTTTTTTTAGATTCTTCATAGGCTTTATTGATATCTACCATCCAGCCATCTGCATGTGCTTTATAATCTAATTCAGAAACTTGCTTAGGTTGTGGCCTAGCTGGTGCTTGTGGTTTCAATACTCCTCCTTGAGAAAAAGCTGAAAAAGCTGTCATCATCAGAATTGAAACTAGTGTTATTTTAATTGTTTTCATAAGTTTAATTTTTGACGGTATCATTCAAATTTTATACCAAATTTGTATTATCTAATTCCATGCATTAATTTCTTCAACAATGGGTTTAAAGCTGTTACAGCTAAACCTGATACTATTGGAATTATTGTAAAGATCAAGAAAAAAGTTGTCATATCATATTGAGATGTAATTTCTTCAATCATCCCCCCCATTGAACCTGCCAATTTATTTCCTATGGCAATAGCCAAGTACCACATTCCAAACATAAACCCAATCATACGAGCAGGAACCAACTTACTTACTTGTGATAGTCCTACTGGAGATAAACACAATTCTCCTAGCGTATGGAATAAATATGCAAGAATCAGCCATATCATACTTACTCTAACAGCTCCAGCTTCTGCTCCTTGAGGAATTGAAGTTGAACCAAAGGCCAACAAACCAAAACCTATACCCAATAAAATTAATCCTAAACCATATTTAGCAGCCGAGGAAGGGTTGTATTTACTTTCCCACCATTTAGAGAAAAATGAAGCAAAAGCAATAATGAAAAATGAGTTCAAAATACTGAACCAAGACACTGTAACTTCAGTTGATTCTGCAGAAAATTCTCTAACCAACATTAATACAACAATAGCCCAAACACCAGCAAAACTAATTGCTAACACAACATTAGAAATTGGAATTTGTTTATAGGTCTTTTTAAACAACAAAAACAATACCCAAGAAATGATTCCTAGAGGTACAACTGTTAAAAAGGTATTAACAATATTAAAAATTGTAGCAGCACTACCTTCTAATACCCTATCAGTATAATCTCTGGCAAATAGAACTAAAGAAGTAGCTCCTTGCTCAAAAGCCATCCAAAAGAAAACTGTAAAGAATGCAAAAATAACTAAAGCAATCATTCTATCTCTTACTATCTTCTCATACCTTATAATACGTGATGTTACCAAAAACAAAAATAAACCTAGACCTATTATTGTGATAACTATTGGTCCAGACAATGTACTTGCACTAACCAAAAACTCTGCAGGCAATAGATTTAATCCACCTATTTTAGAAACAGGGTCATTCAGTAAGTATAAAAATCCAATTACAGAAGTAATTACGATTAGCACTTTATCTATAACTGTAAACTTGTTTGGAATATAATCCAATACTTTGCTCGCCTTTTCTTCTTTCGTTTCCTTTTTAGGAACATCTCCTATGTTTCCAAATAAAGGTCTTGCCAAATAAAATTGTAGCGTACCCAACAACATAAATATACCTGCTAAACCGAACCCCCAGGCCCAACCAAACTTCTCTGCTAAATACCCACACAACATCATTCCAAAGAATGCTCCTGCATTAACCCCCATATAAAATATGGTATAAGCTCCATCTTTCTTTTCAGGTTTACTTTCATACATCTGAGAAATGATAGAAGTCATATTAGGCTTAAAGAAACCAGTTCCAATAACCAACAAAGCTAAACCTATATAAAGAGAAGCTTCTGTTTCTAAAGCCATTGAGGCATGCCCTAAAGTCATAATTAATGCCCCTATCACAACAGCCCAACGGTAACCTGTCAATTTATCAGCAACGATACCTCCTAAAATAGGTGTTAAATACAGTAAACCTGCATATGTTCCAAACAATGCCCCTGCGTTAGCCGAAGACCATCCCCAACCTGGAAATTCTGTTCCAACAACTGCCATGGTTAAGAAGTTCACCAATAAAACTCTCATTCCATAGAAAGAGAATCTTTCCCACATTTCTGTAAAAAACAATACAAACAATCCTGCTGGGTGTCCTAATACATTTGATTTAAAAAAATCGTTGTTCGTTTCTGCTGTTGTGCTCATCTTTTCCTTTTTCTTTTATTTTTAATCATTTAATTCTGCAACATCTTCCGCTCCATGAACTAATCTATTTAATGGCTTAAGCAACGCTATTACAAGGAAGCCAAATACTACAGTAAAAATAGTGATACCTATAAAAATTGTATACTCTCCAAAACTTTCTGAATGCTCCCCTAAAATACCAGCAACCTTTCCACCTAATCCTGTAGCAGCAAAATATAATCCCATCATAAGGGATGCATATCTCACTGGAGCCAATTTTGTAACAAAAGATAAAGAAACAGGAGACGAACATAACTCCCCTATAGTATGAAATAAATACGCCAATACTAACCACATCATGTTAGAACTTCCTGTTGCATCATATTCCCTAACTGCAAAAACCATAAATACAAACCCAAGCCCCATTATAATAGTACCTGTAGCCATTTTAAATAAAGCTGATGCTTCTTTATTTTTCAGTTTTCTTTTAGCCCATATATTTGCTATCCATACGGCAAATAACAATATAAAACCTGCATTTAATCCTTGAAAAATTGGTGTTGGCACTTCCCATCCAAACAACATCCTATCAGTTTTTGTTTCTGTATAAAGAGACATCAAACCTCCTGCTTGTTCAAAAGCACCCCAAAAAACAATTACCAACATAAAAGAAAGTAGCACAACTAAGAATCTATCTTTTAAAATTTGTGTTTCTAAATCTTTATATATCATCATTATCATTCCAGTCACAAGTGATAAGAATATAAACAAAGCACCATACCCCCACCTGTCAACTGATTCAAAAGTAATTCCTGCATAAACTGATAACACTAGTAAAACAAGCGTTATAATAAGGTGAATTGGAGATTTTATTAAATTAGAAAAAAGACCTAAAATTGAAACCTCATTTTTATCTTCTGATTTAACAGGTTTATTCCCAACCTCTGTTAAATGTTTTTGCCCCATTATATAAAAAACTAAACCAAACAACATTGCCACACCTGCCATACCAAATCCAGCATGCCATCCCCATTTTGCGATAACCAACCCGACCAATGTCGTAGCGAGTAAAGAACCAAGGTTAATTCCCATATAAAAAATACTAAACCCTTTATCTCTTCGCACATCTCCTTGCTTATAAAGCCCACCTACCATTGTGGAAATATTTGGCTTCAACATCCCAACACCTAAAATAATTAATCCTAATCCAGTAAAAAATGCCCATAAAGCATCTACAGCCAAAACACCATGTCCAGCAACCAAAGTAATTGCCCCTAACATAACAGTCTTCTTCTGTCCTAATAACTTATCTGCTAAAATTCCACCCGGTATAGATATTACATATACAAGCATAACATACCAACCATAAAGCATTAAAGCCTCTTTGGTAGTCCAACCTAATCCGGGACCTATTTTATCATCAGCAGCAGCAACCATATAAATCACTAGTATCGCACGCATTCCGTAATAAGAGAAACGTTCCCACATCTCTGTAAAAAATAAAACAAATAATCCTATTGGGTGTCCGAATAATTGTTCTTGAGAGTCTAATTCTGCAGTTGTTGCCATAGTTGTTTTTTAATTTTTAAGTGGTCTAAATTACTATAAATTATCTAAAATAAAATTTGTCATCAAGGTGTATAAATGTAACCTTGTATTCCCACCATAAATCCCATGGTTCTTATTGGGATACATCATTTCTGTAAATTGTTTATTGGCTTTAATTAAAGCAGCACTCATTTCTACCGCATTTTGATAATGTACATTATCATCTGCCATACCATGAATCAATAAATAATTTCCTTTTAATTTCTCTACATGATTAATTGGTGAATTGTCATCATAACCAGCTGCATTATCTTGTGGTCTTTGCATGTAACGTTCCGTATAAATATTGTCATAATACCTCCAATTGGTTACTGGCGCAACAGCTATTGCAGTATTAAACACGTCTGCCCCTTTGGTAATACAAAGTGATGACATATACCCACCGTAACTCCAACCAAAAATTCCTATTCTAGCACCATCAACATAAGGTAAGGTTGCCAAATACTTTGCTGCAGCAATTTGATCTTCTGTTTCGTATTTCCCTAACTGTTTATAGGTTACTTTTTTGAAATCAGCACCTCTAAATCCAGTTCCTCTAGCATCTACCGATACTACAATATATCCTTTACTTGCTAAATGATTAAACCACATTCCGTTTCCACCATTCCATGAATTGTTTACGGTATTAATTCCAGGACCGCCATAAACAAACATCAATACTGGATATTTTTTTGTTTTATCAAAATTGCTAGGAAGCACTTTCCAAGCATTTAATTCATTGTTATTTACATTGATCTTGAAAAATTCTGGTTTAGAAAAATTAAACCCTTCCATCATTTTGTTTAACCCTTCATTTTCTTCCAACACACTTTTTACCTTACCAGTATTGTCATGTAACGTAATGTAGTTTGGTGTTGCCGCAGAAGAATGGTGATTAATAAAGTACTTGTAAGAAGAACTAAAATCTGCTTTATTCTGTCCTGCTCTAGTGGTCAATCTCTTTTTAGAACTTCCATCTAATTTAACAGAATAAACTTGTCTGTCTATTGCTCCCATTTCTGATGTCTGATAATAAACCACTCCTTTTTTCTCATCTACGCCATAATAATTAGACACGTCAAAACTTCCTTTTGTAACCTGATTAATTAATTTACCAGTTACATCATATAAGTAAATGTGGTTAAAGCCATCTTTTTCACTTGTAATTACAAACTGATCTTTAGAGGTTAAAAATTCTGTTGTAGGAACTTCAACATAGTTTTCATTCTTTTCATTAAAGATGATTTTGCTTTCTCCTGATTCAGCGTTTGTTAAATGAATGTTTAAATCATTTTGCTGTCTATTTAAAGTCTGTACTGCTAAACTCTTTGAATCGTTCGTCCAGTTTATTCTCGAAATATACTCATAGCTATCCCCAATATTTGCTTTTACTTTCTTCGCTGAAGCGATATCGTAGAAGAACATTTCTACTTTAGAATTATCTTCTCCAGCTTTAGGGTATTTGAACCTTTCCTCTCCCGGATAAAGTGGTCCATACATTTTCATTAGCCATTCTTTTACATTGCTCTCATCAAAACGGTAATAGGCAATATTTTTTCCATCTGGCGACCATTTAAATGCTTTATAAAGAACCAACTCCTCTTCATACACCCAATCAGAAGCTCCATTAATGATTTTATTCTTAACACCATCTTCAGTCATCTGAACTTCTTTATTCGCAACTAAATCTTTATAGAACATGTTGTTGTCTTTAACATATGCTACTTTATTCGCTAAAGGAGAGAATGTAGCATACATCTGCTTACTTCCATCTGTTAACTTAGTTAAAGCTTTTGTTTTTAAATCGTAGATGTAATAATGAGATTTTGAAGAATGACGGTAAATCTTTTCTTGAGCTGTTGCGATTAACAATTTTGTTTCATCTGCACTAAATTTATATGAATTGATCGCAATGGTTTTATCTCCTACTTTTAAATCTTTACCTGCAACTAAAACTTGCTCTACCTTCTTATTGGCATAAGCGTACTTGGTAATGTTACCAGCATCTAAAGTGGTGTAATGAACACCATCATTCATAGAACGTAAACCTCCTATAGATTTTCCATAAAACTTATAATCTCTCCAAATATCTTCTAATGTGATGTCTCTTTTATCTTGACTATACACTGTTCCAAACATTAATATTGAAACAATAACTACAATTATTCTCTTCATAATTTTATTTTTGTGTTGACGAATTTACTCAAATACTGAACCATTTTTGAAGATTATTTTATTTAATTTGCAGCAACATTAAAATGGCAAGCTATTTGTCACATTGCTATTGAAAATATAAATTTAGACCTATGAGAATTTTAACACTAACAGCACTACTTTTTGCAACTACTTTATTTTCATGTAAATGCACATCACATGCTACTAAAACTGAAACTGCAGCAGTAAGTAATACTGAGACTACTGATCAAGAAAACACCTATGATGTAATCATTTCGTTTACAAGTAAGGCTGCTGGAATTGACAACAGCATCAAAAATAAAGTTGATGCAATTATTGCTGATTTTAATGCTAAAAACGGCAACAAAATTGAACCAGAAATAGTTCCATGGGGAAGAGAAGGTGAAATTGACTATCTTTTTCTAACCAAAAACTTATCAACAACCGAGAAAAAAAGCTTTATTGCTCAAGTCAAGGAATCTCTAGGTTCTTCGGACACTGTGTTCATTTCATTCGATAAAAAAGCTGTTCATAAAAGGTAAAACCATTCTTTGTTTATTAAAAAAGGAAGTTAGAACTTTGTTATCGTAAGCCTTTTAAGGGATTGCAGCGTATCATTATTAGAAATATATAACAAAAACCATAATACAATCAAATGGATAGTAGTAAGGAATCGATTATAAAGTCATTATCTGCATTAGGGATTAATGATGTTAAAGAATTAATTTATAATCCATCATATGATGAATTATACAAGCATGAAATGAATCCTTCTCTAGAGGGTTTTGACAAAGGTCAAGAAACAGAATTAAGTGCAGTTAACGTAATGACAGGTATTTTTACAGGTCGTTCTCCTAAAGACAAATACATTGTTAAAGATGATGTAACTAAAGATACTTTATGGTGGAGTACTGAAGAGTCTCCTAACGATAACAAACCTACAACACAAGCTGTTTGGAACGAAGTAAAAGGATTGGTTACAGAACAATTGTCCAATCAAAAATTATTTGTTGTAGATGCTTTTTGTGGTGCCAATAAAGATACTCGTTTAAAAGTTCGTTTTATCGTAGAGGTTGCATGGCAAGCACATTTTGTAACCAACATGTTTATTCGTCCTTCAGCTGAAGAATTAGCGAATTTTGGTGAACCTGATTTCGTTGTAATGAACGGATCAAAAACAACCAACCCTAACTATAAAGAACATGGATTAAACTCTGAAAACTTTGTACTATTTAACTTAACTGAAAAAATGCAGTTAATTGGTGGTACTTGGTACGGTGGAGAAATGAAAAAAGGAATGTTCGCAATGATGAACTATTACTTACCATTAAGAGGTATGGCTTCTATGCACTGTTCGGCAAATGTTGGATCAGATGGAGATACAGCTGTATTCTTTGGTTTATCAGGAACTGGAAAAACTACTTTATCTACAGATGCTAGCCGTCAATTAATTGGTGATGATGAGCATGGATGGGACAATGATGGTGTTTTCAACTTTGAAGGAGGTTGTTACGCTAAAACAATTGACTTAGACAAAAGCTCTGAACCAGAAATTTTTGGAGCAATTAAAAGAGATGCTTTATTAGAAAATGTAACTGTTGATGCAAATGGTAAAATTGATTTTACTGATGGATCAACAACTCAAAACACTAGAGTTTCATACCCAATTCATCACATAGAAAACATTGTTACTCCAGTTTCTAAAGCTGGACATGCAAAGAAAGTAATTTTCTTATCTGCTGATGCTTTTGGAACGCTACCTCCAGTTTCTAAATTAACTCCAGACCAAACTAAATACCATTTCTTATCTGGGTTTACTGCTAAATTAGCAGGAACAGAAAGAGGTGTTACTGAACCTACGCCAACTTTCTCTGCTTGTTTCGGAGAAGCTTTTTTAACATTACACCCAACTCAATATGGAGCGGAGTTAGTTAAAAAAATGGAAGCACATGGTGCTGAAGCTTATTTAGTTAATACAGGATGGAATGGTTCTGGAAAGCGTATTTCTATTAAAGATACTAGAGGTATTATCAATGCTATTTTAGATGGTTCAATAGAAAAAGCTGAAACTAAAAATATTCCAATCTTTAATCTAGAGGTTCCTACTTCTTTACCTGGAGTACAAGCTGAAATTTTAGATCCAAGAGATACTTATTCAAATCCTGAAGAGTGGACAACTAAAGCTACAAAATTAGCTAGTTTATTCATTTCAAACTTTGAAAAGTACACTGACAATGAAGAAGGTAAAGCATTAGTTGCTGCCGGACCTACAGTTGGAATCGAAGCATAATTAAACAACATTTTATAAAATCCCCATCATTTAAATGATGGGGATTTTTTGTACGAACACTTTTGTCTAATTTTAGATAAAATTAAAATACCAAACTATGAACATAGAAGGAAGAGTAAACAAACTCATTAATGAAGGATACGAATTCAAATTAGAAAAATACATTACTACGGGTTTTGAAATCTTTAAAAAAGAATACGGCTTATTCATTGGGTTTTCAGTTGTTGCAGGGTTAATGTCAGGAATTGCTAGTTTAATCCCTTTTGCTGGTTCAATTTTACAAGCAATAATTGCTGGTATAATTAACTTAGGTTATTTCTATGTTGCTCGAAAAATTAAATTAGGAGAGAAACCAGAATTTGAAGATTTCTTTAAACCATTTAATGCTTTTGGAGATGTTGCTGGTGTAGCTATTGTTGTATTTATACTAACTGTAGTTGGTATTTTATGTTTACTTATTCCAGGAATTTATTTAAGTATTGCTTGGATCTTTGCTTTACCAATCGCTTATTTCTATTCTGGAGTTGGACTTTGGGATGCTATGGAAGCTAGCCGAAGAGTTATTACAAAAAATTGGTGGCCGTTCTTTTTTCTAGCTATCTGTGTAGTTTTTATCAACCTTGCTGGAGCATTATGTTTACTAGTTGGTCTTTTTATAACGATTCCAGCTTCACACTTGATAATTTATGCCGCATTTGATGACATTATGCAACCTGATGCAGTTATCGAAGAAGAAGAAAGTAAAGATGGTGACAACCTACTTACTGAAGTAACGGAATAAAAAAAACTCAGACACAAAAAAAGGCTTATTCAAATGAATAAGCCTTTTTTTTGTGTGATTATTACGCTTAAAATTCTTTTAACGCATCTCTATAAGCAAACATATCTTGTTTGTTATCTTCATTCTCTCTATCCAACATTAATGATAATAAGTAATCGATACTCTCTAATCTATCATCATCAGATTCAATTGTATTGATAATCATTTCAACTTCTTCTGGAGCTTCTTCTCCTTCTTCTAATTCTGGAGCAATTGCTTCTTCTGGAGGCAATGGAATACTAAACGTTTTATTCGCTTCTAAATGCTCATATGTTAAACGTGTTACCTTTGTTAAGGTAGGATCTTTCTCTTCTAAAGCATAAGGTCTTAATTCTTTTAATCCTTTAATTATAGCATCTACTTTAAGTCCATCCTTAGCAAGACCTTTCTGTAATTTTACTATTAATTTATTTCCGTCAATACTTTCCATTTGGTATTAGTTTAATTTGTTTGCGAATTTATCATTCTTTATCTATTTTTCCATACGCTAATCAATTTTTATTTTAATTGAAATGAACAAGTCAGTCCTAATCTTAATTTTTCCGCTCCTATTTTCTTGTAACAACAACGAAGATCAACACACTAAAAATGAAGAAAAAGTAAAAGAAACAACACAAAAAAACACTCCCTCTCCAAAAGTAAAAGGAGTTTCTCTCGTTATTTTAGGTACAATTCAAGATGCAGGATCCCCTCAAATTGGATGTACAAAAGAATGTTGCAAATCACTTTTTGAAAATCCAGATCATTCTAGGAAAGTAGTTAGTTTAGGTCTTATTGACACTAAAAACAAAAAGAAATACATTTTTGAAGCAACTCCCGATTTTATTGCTCAAACCAAATCATTAAAAAACTTTTGTGATTTTGAGACTAAAGAAACCCCTGATGGCACCTTCTTAACGCATGCCCACATTGGTCATTATACTGGTTTAATGTATTTTGGAAAAGAAGCTATGAATGCTCAAGATGCTGCTGTTTATGCCATGCCTAAAATGAAAAGTTTTCTAGAAGAGAATGGTCCATGGAGTCAATTGGTAAAAAACCAAAACATTACTATCAATGCGATTGAAAACAGTACACCACTACAATTAACAGACAAATTAGAAGTAACTCCCACCATAGTTCCGCATAGAGATGAATTTTCTGAAACCGTTGGTTATACTATAACTGGACCAAATAAATCGGCTCTTTTTATTCCAGATATTGACAAATGGGAAAAATGGGACATTAATATTATTGATGCCATTCGCAATGTAGATTATGCCTTTTTAGATGCTACCTTTTATGATGGAGAAGAAATAAACAATAGAAACATAGCAGATATTCCGCATCCATTTATTATTGAGAGTATGGAAAAATTCAAAGAACTGCCTCTAGAGGAAAAAAAGAAAATTTATTTTATTCATTTTAATCATACCAATCCTGTAATTAATATTGAAAGCAAACAAGCAAAAGAAGTTATTAAAAATGGCTTTAACATTGCTCAAATAAATAGTATCTTTAAACTCTAATCAATCCTATAACAAATGAGAACAATAACAACTTTACTACTTTTAACCTTATTCACAACTGCTTCTTTAGCTCAAAAAGGCAGTTTAGACGGGCAAACATTTGAGATTAAAATTGTAGAAAAGAAAAGAATTGGAGATCCTAAAAAATTGAAAGGAACCATTCTTTTTGATAAAGGAAAAGTTGGAGGAAGTATTAGTCATGAAAATGGTTTTTCTCCTACAGAATATACCACTACCAATAAAGAAGGATTGGCTTCTACCTTTATCAATTTTACTGGTAAAGCTAAAGGTAAAAAGGACATTCTTAATTGGGAAGGAGTTGTTAATGGAGATGAAATTGAAGGTACAGCGATTAGAAAACGTAAAGGAGAAATTAGAACTATATTCGAATTTACCGGAAGTTTAAAAACGGAATAAGCGATTTAAATAGCTGATTTTTAGAACTATTATATTTTTTTAACACCATCCAATTCATTTAAGGTTTATCTTTACCTAGTGAATTTAAGTTTTAAAATACTATCGGTTTGCTTCGTTTTTTTCAGTTGTCTTAACGCTCAGGCTCAAGAAAAGAAAAGTGTTTCTGCTACTCTTTTGAATGCAGCAGATTCAACCGCTATTGCCTACGCACACATTATCAATCACAAACTTAATGTAGGAACGAGCAGTAATGTTAATGGTAAATTTACCATTGGCATTCGCACTAATGACTCTTTAATGATCTCCAAAATAGGGTTTAAAACCATACATGTGGATCAAGCAAACTTTACTGACACCCTATATTTAAGTGAAAAAGACTACCCCTTAGATCAAGTTACCATTTTCCCTTATCAAACCTATGAAGAGTTTAGAGAAGCTTTCGCCAATGTTAAATTGCCTGAGGATAAACCTAAGTTAAACAGAAGTATTTTTTTATCTGTTGAAGAATTAAAGTTTTACGATGGTTCTAAAGGATTTGGTGGTGGAATATCTTGGCTCTTATCACGGTTTAACAAACGTATGAAAGACAAAAGAAACTACATTCGTTTACTTCAAAAAGATGAATACGAAACTTTTTTAGCATCAAAATTTAATCCTGTTATGATTGAACGAATAACTCGGTTAGATCATAATGAAGCTGAACTATTTATGGATTATTGTGACTTCTCAAACCACTACATTGAACATTCTTCAGAATATGATATCATTACACAAATATTTGATTGTTATGAAGAATATAATGCTCTGCCGAAAACAAGCAATTAATGATTAAAAAAGTTAAAAAAACTTGTCTTTAGAATTTAAGCTAACGAAATGAATTTTTAACTAAGTTTAAAGTTATATCTACGTTTTTCATTAATTTTTATTATCTTAGCGAGATATTTATTCGTGAGAAAACAAAGTATCTATGAAAAAATTATTACTGATATTAACAATAGCTGGCATTGCTATCACATCATGTTCTAAAGATAAAGAAGGATGTAATGATAGACGTGCAACTAATTATGATGAATATGCCGTTGTTGATGATGGCACATGTGATTTTACTACATTAACTTTTTATGCTGACTCAACTCATACAAACGGGTTACAAGTTAGTAGTATCGATGTAACTGTTGATGGAACGTCAATTGGTTCATTTACTGGATATCACCCAATAGGAATTCAGGTTTGTGGAACGGAAAACACAGCAATTTATAAAACTCAAGGAGAAACAAGTGTTGCTTGGACAGCTACAATACACCTATTTGGTGGTGGTACAAGTTCTAATTCTGGAACAGTTAACACGAGTGTTAATCAAGCTTGTTCTATTGTTCACACACTTCCAAACTAGAAAAAAAATAACTGATATAAAAAAGGCTTATTCAAATGAATAAGCCTTTTTTTATTTACTAAAATTTTAATTTTAAGTAGTCCATCATAACGATCAGTTATGGTTTCTATACTTTTAATTAATTTTGCTTCTACAGCAAGTGACATGAAAAATTTACCCGGAACACATTATATTCAGCATAATCTCCAACCTAGTTATGATGAAATAAAATCTTACAAAAAGAAAAAAGATTTCATCAACTCTCCATTTTATTCTACTCACAAAACTGAAATAAACAATTGTATCAATGGTTTAGAGTGGGACAATACACTATCTACCAATTGTTCTCCTAAAGAAGAATTGCGTATCGTTTCATGGAACATAGAACGCGGAAAACAATTGGATGAAATTATTCAATACTTAAAAGAGAATAATGAATTATCCGAAGCCGATATTATTCTTGCCATAGAATGTGACAATGGAATGGGTAGAACCAATAACAGGAATGTAACCAAAGAGTTAGCAGAAACTTTAAAAATGAATTACTGTTTTAGTCCTTCTTATTTGGTTTTAGGGAAAGGGGCTATTGGTGAAACAGATCATACCTCAAAAAACACTAAAGCTCTTCATGGTACCTCTATCCTATCTAGATACCATATACAAAAAGCAGAAGGCATTCATGTTCCTCCTGTTAAAGAGGTTTTTCATAGTTCAGAAAAAAGATTGGGCACTAAAAAAGGATTGGTAGCACAAGTTCTTGTAGGTAGTAATACCAAATTAATTTCATAAAACGTTATATTTTGTGTATTTTTAAGGTATGGGAAAAGTATTTGAAATCACGATTAAAGAGAGTTTATCAGCGTTGAAATTGCAACGAAAAAGAGAAAAAAGTCAAAAGAAAAAGCTC
>CAJQOH010000005.1 GCA_905479915.1 uncultured Flavobacteriales bacterium | reverse complement strand
ATGGCGTTGGAATACTACAACAATACATTTGGTGGTGGCAATAAAACCACTTTTGGAATTAGCAGGTAAGTTTTAGTTATTTCAGGTTTGTAGTAACTTGTTCAAATATGAGTAAGTTGAACGCTAGTTTTGGGTTAAATTCAACAACTACAATGGCAAAAGGAAAAATTCTTTATGTAAATGGTACAGGTACTATTCCTGCTTTTAAGGATTTAGGTGGAAATGTTTTAAGCCCTAACCGTAATCCTCTAAAAATAATTGTTACAGGTGTAAATGATTTAACAAACACTATTGTTGGATCTTCTATTTATGCCAACAAACAACTCCGTAAAATCAAAGGTCTATTTCCTGATGGTGCTCTATTATTAGAAACTCCTTTTGATAATAAAGTAAAGAATGAAACACTAAAGATTGTGGAAAACAATCAATTCAAAACTGTTTCAATACTCAATAACAAAAATATTGATGGAGAAATAGATGAGAATACCTTACCAAAAAAAAGAGGGGTTACTTGGACAGATGCTTTAGAAAAACTTGATGCAATTGCTTATGACACCAAAGGAAGTGAGTTTTTAATCTCAACAACAACTTAATATGGGAGATCTATTTACAGCTAGTGAGGAAGAGTTGACTCCATCAGAAATGATTGAACGTATTGTTGAATTGGAACAATTCATTGCTTCTGCTGATTTAATTACCAATCCTACTGAAATTCTTAGCGTTCCTGAATGGAATAGTGAATTATTAGCATTAAAACAACAGCTTTATAAAAGGATTATTAATCAGTTAATTGCTGCTAGCAAGTTAAATTCTTTGATTGATGATACTCAAATTGCTTTATTGTTTGAAAAATATGCCAATGCAGTGAACACATTTGAAAGGACTGGTATTGATACGCTTTCTGTAAAGCTTCAGGAAGAAATTAATTCCAATGGAGCATTTAAAGATTTATTAATCAGCTATGTCAACGCAAAAAACACAATTACTGTTTTTCAAGTCATTGCAAGGGCATTTATCAATAAAGTATGAAATTGTTTAATAATATGGTGACTCATTTTGGGTTTGTAGATCAACAGGATTTTATGCATTCTTTTATCCATTTTAAATTTTTGGTTTTGACCATTCCTATTGCGGCTATTTCTACATTCTTTGAACAGTATTTTGGCTTAAAAGCCATCACCATTTTTGCGTTTGTTTTACTGCTTACTGTTGAACTGCTTTCTGGATTTTGGGCTTCTAAAATTAAGAATGGAACATTAGAAATCGCTTCTAATCCGCTCAAACGGTTTGGGTTTAAGTTACTGGCTTGGTTAATCATGATCTTTATCCTCAATTCTTTTAAGTTACAATGGGAGGATAATAATATAGTGATCTACACTGCTTTTGATTGGTTGTATAGTTTAATGATTATCTACATCTCTTTTGAATACCTCATATCGGTTATTGAAAACATTGAGGTAATTTCTGGAAAGTCGGATAAAACATTGGTACAGGCTTTAAGAAAAAAATTACGATTTATCCTTGGTTTAGGGGAGGCAACTAAAACAAATAATTATGAATAAACATTTATGGATTTTAGATGCTGGACACGGCATCAACACAAAGGGTAAACGTTCTCCAGTATGGAAGGATGGTTCGCAATTATTGGAATGGGAGTTTAATAGAGCTATTGTCAATCGTATTGCTGAAAAGTGCAAGGAAAAAGGGATTGCTTATCACATCTTAGTTCCGGAGGATAGGGATGTCTCTTTGCCTAAGCGTTGTAAAAGGGCGAATCAATTGAAGAGTAAGCTGCCCAAAATAGTGGTTTCTGTTCATGGTAATGCTGCTGGGGTTGAACAGGCTAACGGTTATGAGGTCTGGACTTCTCCTGGTAAAACAAAAAGTGATCAAGTAGCCACTGTATTTTACAATCAGGTAAAGAAACTCACGGATTTAAAAATGAGACGGGATAATTCTGATAGTGATCCGGATAAAGAAAGCCGTTTTTATATTTTAATGCATACCAAAATGCCTTGCATCTTAACTGAAAATGGATTCTTCACCAATGAGAAGGAATGTCGTTTAATGTTATCTAATGATTACCAAGACTTAATTGCTGAGGCTCATGTGCAGGCAATGTTAATTTACGATCAAACTAAAACCTTATAAACTTATGCGTGTATATGTTATTATTTTATTCTTCTTTACGTTGTTTTCTTCGTGTGTTACGCAAAAAAAATGCAACCGTAAGTTCCCGCCAGAAATCACAATCAAAGACAGTACGTATACTCAGACCAAGATCGAGTATAGAGATACAACTATCTATACTCCTGCAGACACCGTAACTTTAATTGATACGGTTGATTGTGATGAATTAGGCAGGATTAATCTTCCTCAACGTACTGTTCACTCTAATAACGCTTCTGTAACTGTTGGTATCGTCAACAATGAATTAAATGTTACTGCCAATTGTGATTCGCTGGAGTTAGAAATTAAAAAGTGGAAAGAGTTACAGATTACTGAAACGACACATTCTCACAAGGAGGTTCAAATTAAAACGGAGGAAGTCATTCCTAGCTTCTATCAATTCTGCTTCTGGTGGTTCTGGATTACTGCAGGTACAATTTCTTTGTATCTGCTTTTTAAAATTGGACTGAAGAGTGTTAAGCCTTTTTAGTAACCTTGAATCGTTGCCAAAAAATCCATATTTGTCTTTACACACCTTCTCATAATCTTAGCAAACTTTTTATGTACTATTAAACTCTTATCCCATGTCTTTGTGTTCGCCAGAACTAATACAAATTTTTTGTCTATAAATAACTGAGTCTCAAAAAAAGAAACTTGCTTTTTTGAGACTTGCTTATATCCAAAAAACTTAGTAATAATTTGATGATTTTTTAATTTGGAT
>CAJQOH010000004.1 GCA_905479915.1 uncultured Flavobacteriales bacterium | reverse complement strand
TATGGATAGACTTAATTGACCTTGAGTAAATACATGGGTCGTGGTATCGGTTGTTCCATTACTCCATGAGTAATTCAAGGAGGGTTCCAAAATATTGGGAACAATTAAAGCAGAATCTCCAGCACAAAGACTAACATCAGGTCCTATATCCAATTTAGTTACTGAAACATCATCAAGATAATAATAGGCCGGAGAAACTGGAGTTCCTGACCATGTTATCCATGGTGGATATACCTTTGTTGTATTGGCATTATCATTAAAATTTCCTATCGAAATTCTAGTTTCACCACCATTAGCAGTATATATCCCCGAGACTCTTGTATACTGAGTTGTATCATAAATTATTCCTGTATTTACGATTTGAGGTGTAGCAACTAACGGAAATGGAGCTGGCCATACATTGTTGTTATTAAAAAATGTATCATCAGAAATATAAGCATGAATATCGTCAGTAGAATTTTTACTTCCCGGTCTTAGCGCAACATAAAACTCAACATAATAACATTCCCCAGCATCCAAAGGAGAAGAAAACTGACCAACTGCGTACTCTCTAACAGCACCATCATAAATTAAAATTCCAGCATACCCGACTCCTGTTCGTGGTTTAAAATTATCTCTACCACACGCGTTGTACAAATCTGCAGAAGCACCTAAATCCCTCCAATCAACTATACACTGATTGGCAGGATTTGGGCTCCAAAATGCACCTGTCCACATAGGACAGTTTATAATAGTCTCAAAACTAGGATTCAAAACTAAATTCTGTGCATTTAGGCTACTTAGGGATATTAGTAGTAAAATTGTATAAAGCGCTTTCATTATTCTTAATTTACAACAAATGTAGCGCCTCCAGAATCCAAAAAACTAATCAAAATAACCCTATAGTAAGTTGTAAATCGGGCTGAAAAACAACAAATAAAAAATAAATAAACACACAAGAAATTAGCAATAACAGGCATTTAGGAGGAAGTCACTTTTTTTTATAAATAATTTTAAGTGATATTCTAAGCAGTGCTAGTTCTTTCAGATTATTGTTAACTTTAAATCTTAACATCATTTAACACAATTTTTTAACGTCTTGTAATTTCTAATTGTCAATTAATTACATTTACAGTATTAAAAGAAGAATGTCAGACAGCATAGTAATCATACCAACCTACAATGAAAAGGAGAACCTTGAGAAAATGGTGCGTAAAGTATTTTCTCTAGAAAAGGATTTCCATATATTGATTGTTGATGATGGCTCTCCTGATGGTACGGCATCTATTGTAAAAAAATTACAAACAGAATTCCCTAACCAATTACATTTAGAGGAGAGACAAGGAAAACTAGGATTAGGTACAGCCTACATTCACGGTTTTAAATGGGCATTGACAAAAGAATACCAATATGTTTTTGAAATGGATTGTGATTTCTCTCACAACCCAGAAGATTTAATCCAGCTTTACAATGCTTGCGCAAAAGAAGGGGGAGATTTAGCGATAGGTTCTCGATACAAATGTGGTGTAAACGTGGTTAATTGGCCTATGGGTAGAGTACTAATGTCTTATTATGCATCTACTTATGTTCGCTTTATTACTGGAATGAACATTAGAGATACTACCTCTGGTTTCAAATGCTATACACGCAAAGTGTTAGAAACAATAGACTTAGATGCAATTAAGTTTAAAGGGTATGCTTTCCAAATTGAGATGAAGTTTACTGCAGTTAAGTTTGGATTCAATGTGGTTGAAGTTCCCATTATATTTACTGACAGACAAGAAGGCGAATCTAAAATGAGTGGTGGTATCTTTAAAGAAGCCATTTTTGGAGTTATCCAAATGAAAATGAAAAGCTGGTTTAGAAAATACGAAAGATAATCATCAACTTATTCCTTTCTAAAAGTTCCGTTTTGTAATTTTACAAACATGGGAACATTGATCAAAAATGCACAAATAGTTAACGAAGGAAAAACGTTTAAAGGACACCTTTTAATAGAAGGAGAAAGAATCTCTAAAATTTTTCAAGAAGGAGATGACATCTCAGCAATTGATGCTGAAATAATTGACATCAATGGAAACTATTTACTCCCAGGAGTTATAGATGACCAATGTCATTTTAGAGAACCTGGACTAACGCACAAAGCCAACATAAATACAGAAAGTAGAGCAGCAATTGCTGGAGGAACTACTTCTTTTATGGAAATGCCGAACACTGTTCCCAATACCTTAACCCAAGAATTATTACAAGACAAATATGATATAGGTGCTGCTACATCTTTAGCCAACTACTCTTTTTACATGGGAGCGTCTAACGACAATATTGAAGAAGTTCTAAAAACAGATCCTAAAACAGTTTGTGGGGTAAAAGTATTTATGGGTTCTTCTACCGGAAATATGTTGGTAGACAACAAAGAAACCTTAGAAGAATTGTTCTCTAAATGTAAACTATTGATTGCTGCACATTGTGAAGATGAAACAACCATCAGAAACAATATGGCTTCTTACAAAGAAAAATATGGTGAGGATGTCCCTATTGAATGTCATCCAGAAATAAGAAGCGAAGAAGCATGTTATTTGTCTTCTTCTTTAGCTATTGAATTGGCTAAAAAACACAATACACGTTTCCACTTATTCCACCTTTCTACTGCTAAAGAATTAGGTTTATTGGAAAACAAAACTCCTTTAAAAGAAAAAAGAATTACTGCAGAAGCGTGTATTCACCACATGTGGTTTTCTGAAGAAGATTACAAAACTAAAGGTGCTTTTATAAAGTGGAACCCAGCGGTAAAAAAGGCTTCTGATAGAGATGCTATTTTAGCAGCTGTTATTGATGGTACTATTGATGTTATTGCTACAGATCATGCCCCACACACTGTTGAAGAAAAACTAAACACTTATTTTAATGCTGCTTCTGGCGGACCAATGGTACAACATGCTTTAGTAGCAATGTTAGAGCATTACCACAACGGAAAAATCACTTTAGAAAAGTTGGTAGAAAAAATGAGCCATGCTGTTGCTGATTGTTTTAGAATTGAAGAAAGAGGATTTATTAGAGAAGGTTATTTTGCTGATTTAGTAGTGGTTGATTTAGACAACCCATGGACGGTAGAAAAAGAAAACTTACTCTACAAATGTGGGTGGTCCCCTATGGAAGGACAAACGTTTAAATCTAAAGTTTTACAAACTTTTGTCAATGGACACTTAGTATTTAATATGGGAGAGATTGACGAAGACTACAGAGGAAAACGAATGACTTTTGACAAGTAACCTATTTAGATCACAAAATGAATAGAATACAACATATAGAGAATGAAATTTCAGAATTAAGGAGGCAATTACAGCATCATAAACTTTACAAAAATCTAGAAAATATTGAAGACATTAAAGTTTTCATGGAAAACCACATTTTTGCTGTATGGGACTTCATGTCGCTCTTAAAAAATCTACAAATAGAATTAACCAATGTGCAAATACCTTGGACACCATCACAAAACCCAACACTTTCAAGATTTATAAATGAAATTGTTCATGGTGAAGAAAGTGACATCAATGAATTAGGAGAGCCTAAAAGTCACTTTGAAATGTACTTGGATGCAATGACTCAAGTTGAAGCGAATACTAAAGAAATTAGAGCATTCACCAAACTTATTGAGTCAGGAAACTCTGTTGGTTTTGCACTAAACAAAATCAACATTAATCAAAGAGTCGCTGATTTTGTGAAATTTTCTTTCGCAATTATCGATACTAATAAAACACATCTAGTTGCTGCTGCTTTTACATTTGGAAGAGAAGACGTTATACCCGATATGTTTATTGAAATTCTAAAAAAAGCTGATGCTAAAAACACAAAATATAGCAAATTAACTTATTATCTTGAACGTCATATTGAACTAGATGGAGATGAACACGGTCCACTTTCTCTAAAAATGATAGCAGAACTTTGTGGAAATGATACTAAGAAATGGGACGAAACTCTAGTTATTGCCAAACAAGCACTAGAAAAAAGAATTGCACTTTGGGACACAATTAGTGATATGATTCAACTAAAAAAAGAATCATACATCGCTGCACATTGAAATGTTACCAAACTAAAAAAGGCTTCATCATTCGATGAAGCCTTTTTATAAACTATATCATTACTAGACTAAGCTTCTAACTTAGCTATCTTCTCCTCAACCTGAGCAGTTAATTTTTGTTTGTAAGCAATAATTCTTTCTCTTAACTCTGGGTTTTGTACTGATACAATTTGAGCAGCTAAGATTCCCGCATTTTTAGCACCATCTAAAGCAACGGTTGCAACAGGTACGCCTCCTGGCATCTGTAAGATAGACAATACAGAATCCCAACCATCAATAGAATTACTAGATTTTACCGGAACACCAATAACAGGCAATGGAGAAATTGCAGCTACCATACCTGGTAAATGTGCAGCACCACCCGCTCCAGCAATTACTACTTCAATACCTCTTTTGTGGGCATTTTCTGCAAACTCATATAAACGTTGTGGCGTTCTGTGTGCAGAAACAATAGTCAGTTCTAACTCAACTCCTAACTCGTTTAAGATGTCTTTTGCTTGATTCATTACCGATAGATCAGAATCTGACCCCATGATTATACTAACTTTTGCTCCCATGTGTTTATCTTTTTAATGTAACAGTTGTCATACTGAGCCTGTCGAAGTATTGATCAAACTGACAGTATTTTCAATTATGCTATAACTTTTAAATGTTCTTTAATATAGTTTGCTTTCTTTTTAGCGCTTTCTAAATCTTTATCAATAACCGTTGCGTGTCCCATTTTACGAAACGACTTGGTAATTTTTTTTCCATAAATATGAAATTTTGCCCCTTCAACAGTCATACATTTTTCCATTCCATCATAAACAACATTCCCTTCATACCCTTCCTCACCTAAAATGTTAATCATTACAGATGGTAATGTAATAGCTGTACTTCCCAATGGAAACCCTAAAATAGATCTTAAATGTTGTTGGTACTGCGATGTTACATTTCCTTCTATCGTTTGATGTCCACTATTGTGCGGACGAGGAGCTACTTCATTTACAAACATTTTACCATCATTGTCTATAAATAACTCAACAGCCAATAACCCTACAAAATCTAAATGCTCTACAATACTTCTCGACAATTGTTCAGCCTCATTTTCATGTGCTTCACTAATCGCAGCTGGAGAAAACAAAAACTCTACTAAATTGGCTTTAGGATTAAATTCCATCTCTACAGCAGGAAAACACTTTACCTCTCCTTTAGTATTTCGAGCAACAATTACAGCAATTTCTTTATTGATGTTTACCATTTGCTCTACCACACTTTTACCTTCCAATAAAAGATTTAAGTCTGTTTCACTTTTAATCACCGCAACACCTTTACCGTCATAACCACCTGTTCTTAATTTCTGAACAAAAGGATATGTTACCGTACCGTTTTCAATTGCAGTTCTAATATCAGCCGTAGTTTCAAACAATTCAAAATCAGAAGTTGCAATACCATTATCACTATAAAATTGCTTTTGCAAACCTTTATCTTGAATAATAGATAGTGCTTTTGTATCAGGAAATACTTGCTTCCCTTCCTCTTCTAACTTTCGTAGAGCCTCAATATTTACACTTTCAATTTCTACAGTAATCACATCTTTATCCTTTCCAAAAGCATAAACAGCATCGTAGTCATTAAAACTTCCTACGGTTAAATCTGTAGCAGTTGTTTTTGATGGACAATCAGGATTAGGGTCTAATACATAGGTATTAACATCCCAATTACTTGCAGCCAAGGTTAACATTTTACCCAACTGACCACCTCCTAAAATACCCAATTTAAAATCTGAAGAAATTGCTTGTTTCATTAAAGCTTAAAATTGTGTTTGTACAAAAGTAATGTTTGAGACCGAATTTAGGAACATAAAACCGACTAGTTTTCATCCAATATGAACAATTATTTTCAACAAGCTTATCAATATAAAAATTATTCTTACTGATTTACAGATACTTAACTATTTAATGCATTATTTTCTTATGCATAATATTTAGATGTATAAGAAATCTATGTATATTTGCCTCATGTATTCAAAAGAACTATTAAAAGGAACCCTAAAAACTATCATTTTAAAAATGCTCTCAGAGAGTGATAGTATGTACGGTTATCAAATCACTCAAAAGGTGAAAGAAATTACCGAGGGGAAAATCAACTTAACTGAAGGAGCACTTTATCCTGCTTTGCACAAGCTTGAAGCTGACGGACTATTAACAACAGAAAAAAAGACTGTTGGAAATCGAGTTAGAAAATATTACAGCTTAACGCAAACAGGAAATGGTAGAGCCAAAGAAAAGGTTGAAGAGCTAAAGGAATTTATGGAAACGTTAAAAACCATAATTAACTTAACCCCTCAAAATTTAGCATGGTCGAATTAACTGAACAAAATATCAGTGAAATAGAAGTGCTAGTTGAAGCAAGAGGTGTAGAAATGAAAGAACTTTCTTACGATCTCGTAGATCATGTTTGTTGCATGATTGAAGAGAAAATGGAAAGTGGTAAAACCTACACCAGTGCATTAGAAGAATCTATAGCAAGCTTTGGTAAAAAAGGTATCCGTCAAATACAGGAGGAAACAACTTTTTTATTAACAAAAAACATATTAGCTATGAGAAAAACAATGCACATTACAGGAATTACGTCAGCAACTTTGCTGTTATTAGGATCAATTTTTAAAGTTCAACACTGGCCAGGAGCCGGATTAATGTATGTACTCGGAGGAGTATCATTATGTCTACTTTTTATGCCGCTATTCTTAGCTGTAAGAATAAAAGAAAAACCAGGAAAACTTTCAACCATAAGTAATATAGCAGGAATTTTAGGTGGAATTGCAGTATGCCTAGGAGTCTTATTTAAAATAATGCATTGGCCTTGGGCTAACATATTAATGAACGTAGGAGGAATACTTTTAATTTTCTTTTTTTTACCTCTTTATATTTACAGCAGCATTAAAACAAAACAATTAAAAACAAGTACTCTTGTTCCAATTATTGTTGCTGTTGCGGGATTTAGCTTATTGTTTTCATTAGTAAAGCTGCGCAATAGTCAAAACGTAACAGACGCTATAATAAACATACAATACACCATTTATGATGATACTGAATCTGCATTAAAGACTAACAATAATATTCTAACAAGTATAACAACTGATTCTACAAACACCCATCAAAAAGCAAGTGAAATTGCCAAGGAAATTAATACAATTGCTAATAATTTAATCTTCCTTATGGCGCAAAGTTTACATCAGGAAATACCTAAGGAAGAACTGGAAAAAACAATAAGGTTAAATTATCATTCCTTATCAAATGATATGGGAGATTTAACTTTTATAAGAAAAGATAAAGGAGGAATATCCGAACTAGTCACATTGATCAACAAATATGAATCAATATACAAATCCACTACTGGCATTAGTGCTAATCTAATGCTAAACAATAAAAATATAGAAAGTTATATTAATCCAAAAAACACTCACTTCCCTTTAGGTATAGTGACACATGATATCAGTCTATTAAATCTGCAAATACAACGATTACATACAGGGTTATTACAATATCATAAAGGAAAGGTTTCTTAGATAGTTTAGTTAGTGAGTGAATACATTTTTTAATACTGAGAGCTTAAGGCCGGCAAGAAATTGTCGGCTTTTTTTAGACCTTCAGTAAAACTCTATTTTTTGTAAGAACACCATTAAATAAAACAAGACCGCTTTAATAACAAGCCAAAACAAGAAACTAAACACATTTAGAAATCCAATAATAATCGATCAATGAGCCTTAAAGTTTAAAACCTACTTTTTATGTTTGTAACAAATATTAATCTAATTGTTAAATTATTAAAATACGCTACCATGAAAAAAATTATCCTTTTATGCCTTTTAGGCAGCTTTACATTCACATCTAACGCTCAAATTCTTAACTACTCTATAGGACAAGTTGTAAACGATTTTACTGTTACAGACATCAACGGTGTCTCACACAATCTTTATACCTATACTGCTGCTGGCAAACATGTTTTCTTAGATTACTTTTTTACCACTTGTGGTCCATGTCAACAAACAACACCTACATGGAATGAATTCTATGATAAATACGGATGTAATGCTGGTGATGTAATTTGTATCACTCTAAATTCAGGACAAAACAATGATGCAGAGGTAATTGCATACGAAAACACTTATGGCGGAAGTTTCAACCACTCCCCAGCAGTTAGTGGTGATGGAGGTTCTGGAGCAGTTGATACTGATATGAACCCTTCTCAATACCCTACCTACTGTTTAATTGGACCTGATAACAAACTAAAAAACGCAGACATCTGGCCAATTAATAGTGTTGCTGATTTAGAAGCTGCATTTCCTGCAGGATTCTCTCCTTCACCAATGGCATGTTCAACTGGTTTAGAAGAAGAAAACAAACAAGTTTCTTTTACAGTTTACCCTAATCCAAACAATGGAGAAAACATCAACATAATGGTTGATAATGCAACAAGTTCTACAGTTACAATTTCTGATTTAGTTGGTAAAACAGTTTACAACACTATTTCAACAAATCAAAAATTTGTTCAGGTTAACAAAACGCTGAAAGCCGGAACATACATTATTAATATTGAAGCTAACGGAACTAGAGCAACTCAAAAACTAGTAATCCAATAGACTTAATTTATAATCACACCTTAAAAGCCGACAATTAATTGTCGGCTTTTTTTATGCCTTAAATTCTTTCCCTTTAAAAATAGTTATATACCGTTTATACTTTAAGCTTTGATTTTCAGAATAATTATACCCAACTTTACAGGCACTAACTATTTAAGGAAATTTCATGTTTAAAAAACTAGCTTACATTGCATTTGTATCTCTCATTTTTAGTGGATGTAAATCTCTCGAACCTATAGAACTACCTGAGCAAACAATCATAATGGAAGATCCTAACAAGATTCCAGAGCGACCAGTTTACAATGCATCAAATACCAAAGAATTCGATTTAATTCACACGAAATTAGACGTAAGCTTTAATTGGGAAAAAGCCCACATGTATGGAAAAGCTGAAATCACATTAAAACCACATTTTTATATACAGAAAGAACTAGTATTAGATGCTAGAGGAATGGACATCAGTAAAGTTCAGCTAATAAGTATTGGAGAAGATAGCTTAACGGCTATGACAGATTTAAAATACGATTACGATTCTCTTCAAATAACTATCAGCTTACTTAAAGAATATACACAAAACGATACCCTTAAAGTTTTTATAGAATATACGTCAAAACCTAATGATTTAGAAAAAGGGGGAAGTTCTGCAATTAGATCAGATAAAGGACTTTACTTCATTAATGAAAAAGGAGAAAACAAAGATAAACCTCAACAAATTTGGACACAAGGAGAAACACAATCCAATTCTGCTTGGTTCCCAACAATAGATTCTCCGAACCAAAAATCTACAGAAGAAATTGCAATAACAGTTGCAGAGAAATACAAAACCCTATCCAACGGTATTCTATCACATTCAGAAATAAATGGAGATGGAACCAGAACAGATTTTTGGGAAATGAACATGCCTCATGCACCCTATTTATTTATGATGACCATTGGAGATTTTGCATTGATAAAAGATACATGGAGAGGAATTGAAGTAAATTATTATGTAGAGCACGAATACGAACAGTATGCAAAAGATATTTTTGGCTTAACACCAGAAATGTTAGAATTCTTCTCTAACAAACTAGGAGTTGATTATCCTTGGCAAAAATACAGTCAAGTCATTGTAAGAGACTATGTTTCTGGAGCAATGGAAAATACAACCGGAGTAATATTTGGAGAGTTTACACAACAAACCAAAAGAGAAATGATTGATGGTAGTGCTGGTGAAGATGTTATTGCTCACGAGCTATTTCACCATTGGTTTGGTGATTTAGTAACCTGCGAATCTTGGGCAAATTTACCCCTAAACGAATCTTTC
Organism: uncultured Flavobacteriales bacterium; assembly: GCA_905479915.1. Classification (GTDB taxonomy): domain Bacteria; phylum Bacteroidota; class Bacteroidia; order Flavobacteriales_E; family Vicingaceae. The sequence goes on along the minus strand of CAJQOH010000004.1, from coordinate 7,755 downwards.
GCCACCTATGGAGAAGTACTTTGGAGAGAATACAAATATGGTGATGACAAAGCTGCAGAAGGGCTGCAAAGCGATTTAAATACTTACCTACAAGAAGTAAGCAGAGGCAACCACAAAAACATGATCCGCTTTGGTTATGACAAACAAGAAGACATGTTTGATAGACACACTTACCAAAAAGGTGGGAGAATTTTACACATGCTTAGAAACCATATAGGTGATGATGCTTTTTTCGCTTCCCTTAAATTATACTTAGAAACAAACCAATATACAGATGTAGAAATGCATCAATTGCGTTTGGCGTGTGAAAAGGTAACTGGAGAAGATTTAAATTGGTTTTTCAATCAATGGTTTTATGCCAAAGGTCACCCAGAACTAAACATTACCTACAGCTATGATGATTCATTAAAAACACAAACCATCAATGTAGAACAAATGCAAAACCTGGATATTGCCCCACTTTATTACCTCCCCGTAAATATTGACATCTATGCAGATGGAAACGTAGAAACAAAAGAGGTAGTTATTGATAAAGTATCTAACACGTTTACTTTCGAGGTAAATTCTAAACCTGATTTGGTAAATTTTGACGCAGATAAAATGCTGCTATGTGAAAAAATTGACAACCACAAAACAATCGAAGAATGGGCATTTATGTACAACAATGCCCCAAGGTACTTAGATCGTTTTGAAGCCATCAAAAAACTAAGTAAATCTGGAGAAAATAGTGCCATTGAAACAATGGCTGCTGCTTTAAATGATAAATATCCCTACCTAAAAAGAGTAGCAATTAAAAACATTAAAAAAGCTGCCAAAAGTAAAAAAGAAGAAGTTAAAGCTGCATTGCTAAACCTAGCAAAGAATGATAAAGATTCTAAAGTTAGAGGAGATGCTATGACTGCTCTTACAAATTACTTTAAAGACGAAGGAGCTGTAAAAGAAGTTTTAATTAATGGAATTTCTGAAGAGTCGTATTACATTATCAGCAAATCCCTAGTAGGATTATCAGTTGTTAGCTATAAAGATGCTATGAAGTTTGCTAAAAGCTTAGAAAACGAAGAAAATACTAGAGTAAAAAATGCTGTTTGCACTGTTTATGCAGAACATGGAGATGCTGATCAAAATGAATTCTTTATTAAAACAGCTGAAGGAATGAAAGGTTTTGAAAAATATAGCTTAATATCAAATTATGGAGAATACCTAAAAAAGCAAAACAACAAAACAATCTCAGCAGCCATTCCTACGCTAAAAGATGTGGCTAAAAATGAAGAAGCTTGGTGGATGAGAATGACAGGAATAAACGTACTTGCAGATCTAGAAGAAATGTACAAAAGCAGAATGCACATCTCTGAAAAAGAAATAAAAAGCCTAAAACCTGGAGATGAAAAAGAATTAGATCTACGTAATAGCCTAACAAGTGATGAGAAAGTAAAAACAGAAATTTCTTCAATAATCAACGAGATTAAAGACACTGAAAAAAATCCGCGTTTAAGACAAATGATGGGATTAAAAAATTAAAGAGTTGAGAAGCTTCATACTAATAACAATTGCAATACTAGCGCTAAGCAGCTGCAAAGAAACAAACAACAAGATAGATTCAAAACCCAATTTGAATCCAAACAATTACAATGTTGCTTTCTTAATTATTGATGGTGTTTTTAATACGGAATTAACTGCTCCATATGATATTTATCACCACACTATTTTTAGAGATAGTATTAAACCGATGAATGTTTTTACAGTATCCAATAAATCTGATGCCGTAAAAACTTTTGAAGGATTGAATATCCTACCAGATTATAATTTTTTAAAAGATAGTTTACCTAGAATAGACATACTCGTTATTCCAAGTGCTGAACACAACCTAGATACTGATCTAGAAAATAAAGCCCTACTAAACTTTGTAAAAAACACTTCTAAAGAGGCTTTATATGTAACATCACATTGTGATGGAGCTTTTGTATTGGCTAAAACTGGAATATTAAATGGAATTGAGTCAACAACGTTCCCTGGTGATATCGAGGCTTACAAAAAGATGTTCCCCGAATTAACTATACATGATAGTGTATTATTTGTTCACGATGGAAAATTTATCACATCAGCTGGCGGAGCAAAATCATTTGAAGCTTCACTCTATTTATGTGAATTATTATATGGTAAAAAAGTAGCTGATGAATTGGCTCAAGGACTTGTTATAGATTGGGATTTAGATCATGTTCCAAATATAATAAAGTAACAAAAAGCCCCTCGATATCTCGAGAGGCTGCACTAACTAAACAGGTAGGTATCTTGGGCACTACTCCAAGACGTTTAAAGGAGGGTTTTAAAATCCTAACAATGTAACACCAACAGTAAATGGATAAAGCTCTGGGCCCCTACCACTTTCAAACAAAGGTGTTAAACTATATGTTGCAAAAAAGTTAACCATTCCAACACCAGCTCGAGCAGTTAAACTAACTCTAAAAGGGTTCGTATTAAAGCTTTGCTTATCTTTTTCTTTTTTATCATCACCATCTTTTCGGTACTTATACTTCATCTTAGTTTGGAGGTTGAATCCAAATATTGCACCAGCAGAAACATGAAACGATTTATTTTTACGATCACCAGTATTCAACTCCACCAACAATGGCGCATTAACGAACCAGGTTTTAAATCTATTTTTAGAATAATCCAACAACGTATCAATTTCTCCCCACGTATAATCCTTATTATACTCATCTACTGTACCATGAATAAAACTACCTCCTTCAGCATTTAATCGGACATTATGCTTCAACTCATAATTGTTCCATTCAGTTCCCAAACCTGTTACCAATCCAAAACGATGTTTATGAATTGGAATGTACCATTCAGCAAAGTTGATAGCAAATGTCCAAGATTTGGCATAGTTCAGCTCCATAAACTGAGTAAACTCCTCAGGATTAGTAGATGCATCATTACTTAAGTCTAAACTGTTTCTTGAATTTAAAAACCCATTAATCGCTAAATCAACTCCTGCCCAATGATTCCTACGACTCTTTGGATGTCTTTTCAACTCAACAGAATCACCCAAAACTATCAATTCTGTATGCCCCCACTTTAAACTAACACTATCTCCATCTTCTTTTACAACTATCTTTTTATTGCCCAACTTAACATCAACATCATCATTTTCTGCAACATTTAAATATTGCTTACCAACACGAACACTTGCTGCCCCACCAGAATTTATTGCTCTTACAGCAGGGCTACCAGACACACTAACACTAGATGCTCCTGTAGCTTCTCCACGAATTGATTCTACAGCATTTACCTTGATATTTGAAGCCCCGGAAATATCAACAGTTACATTATTGGCGATAAAGTCAGCTGCTTTAATATCTGAAGCTCCACTTGAACGAATATTAAACACTTCTGCTAAACCTTTTAATTTAATATCACTTGCTCCAGAAAAATCAATAGTTAAGTTCGTTACTTCCAAATGCAAATCTGACTCAATTGCCCCATCTCCTTTAATGATTAAATCTTTCTCCCTTATAAAGTCAAGAGTAGAAATTTCAGAAACACCACTTTGATCAATTTGATTGATGTGTTTAAAAGTTAAAATAACAACAGTGTGCTTTTTTAATTTCCCCTTTCTATATATAGAAAGTACACCATCTACTATTTCTGTTTTAATGTTATCAAGGTCATCCAACTTAGCCTCTGGAGCAGAAATAACAGCTTCATTTTTTTGACCCTGAACCAACCTTACTTCCAAATTATCTTTAATCGATAGAGAAGAAAAATCTTCTAATTCTCTAGTAACAGTTTGAGCAAAAACTGTAGTTAAACAAAAAACAGAAACCAATATTATAATTACTTTTTTCATCTTTACTTTTTTTAATTTTTAACGATTATCCTTGTTTGTAAGTAGGACGAATGTCCATATCAATTTGTTACAGCAGTATTCTTTTTCTTACCACCTCTTATAAAATTAATCGGTTTTGAATTTACTGCCAACATCACTCTATCTCTTCCTTTATCAAAAAATTTGGTTTTAACCTCCTGCTTTATGGCTTTTCTAATAATAGCCAGCTTAGTCATTTTCTTTTTTTCAGGAACAACTGTTGCACTTCCCAAAACTTCATCTTCATAAGTTATTTTCACACTATTTTCAGCATATACAACCTCCTTTTCTTGAATTTCTACCCCCTCATTTACGCTCTTGTTAACTTCATTTATTTGAGATGTATCCACATTATTATTACTTTCCTCAGGTAAGCTAGCAAAATATAATTTCTCCTCAACAACTGGCGTATTATTTGCCTTTTTCGACTTTAACTTATTCGGGGTCTCGCTTTTAACAATTATAGCTTTAGGTGTTTTATCATCAAGAATATATTCATGAGACAAATCATCTCCTTCTTCCCAAGTCATCTCACGATTTTCTACTAAAGGATAATACTGTTTTTGAACATCATTATTAAATCCATTAAACCAAAAAAGTATTGCAATAACTGCTGCAGCAACGGAAGACCACCAATACAATGGAATTACTTTTGATTCTTTTCTCAAAAGTGTTTTCTTTTCATCAAACACAATTTCAGGAGCAACCAACCTCGTATTTTGATACACACCTAATTGTTTCTTTAAAATAGAATTACCGTTCAAAAATAAATTCAGTTGGTTAGAAATCTCTGGAGAATTTAGGCCCTCTATTTCAGCAATTAATAACTCTTCATAATTTAATAAAGTAACTAACTCACCTTCCTTTTTTAATTGGCTTTTATCTGACAATCCAATTTTTAAAGGTATCAATTCATGAATTTCAAAATCATCCAAATCTTCTTTCAACTCAGGATTATTCTCCAAAAACAACATTAAATCCGCTATCAGTTCAGGAGATAAATTCCCCTCAACATAATCAAGCAAATATGCTTCATAGTTATTTTTTGTAATTAAACTCATATCAATGCCTCCACACTAACCAAATACTTTTTTAAAAATTTCCTTCCTCTAAAAATATAAACCTTCACTTGCGATTCTGTCATTCCAGTTATCTCTGCTATTTCATCATAAGCATAACCTTCATAATCTCTCAATAAAATAACAGCTTTTTGATCTTCAGGCAACTTTTCAATTGCCTCATGCAATACCTCTTGTAAATCAGAATATTCCGTTTGCACACTATAACTCTCCTCCTTTACATCAATAAAACACCCTTGTTTCTTCTCTCTTCGAACAACATCGATTAAAGTATGGTAAGCAACAGTAAATAAGTAAGATTTAATTTTAGAAGAAGTAACATTATCCCGTTTTTCCCAAAATTTAAGGAAAGTATCTTGTACAATATCTTTTGCTTTATCTACATCCTTAATATTCTTTAAGACAAATCGATAAAGATTATCAGAATAAAGCTCTACGCTATTATTATACTCAGAAACGGTCATTAATTAATTCGCTGTTTAATATGTGACGGACACATATACTTAAAAGTTACAGCTTTTTTTATTTTTTTTCAAAAAGACCAAAAACTGCAGAACCACTGCCAGTCATAGAAGCAAAAATCGCACCATCTATATACATGCTCTCCTTTACTTTTTTAATTGAAGGATGATTCGGAAAAACTGACTGTTCAAAATCATTTTGAATCGTTTCTTTCCAATTTCCTATAGAAGTTCTTACCAGTTCTTTTAAGTTTTGATCTGATAATTTAGGAACAATCCCAGCATAAGCTTCAGCTGTTCCAATATGGATATTTGGATACTCTATTTTAATGTCATATGCATCCAAACTAAGATCAACCTCACTAAACTCATCACCTTTATGATAAGCATAAACAGGTTTATTCTCAATAAAAAAAGCACAATCACTTCCTAATTCTTGCGCATATCCTATTAATTTTTCATTCGATAAGTTCAATTCAAACAAATCATTTAAAACCTTTAAAGTAAAAGCCGCATCAGCAGATCCACCACCTAAGCCAGCACCTATTGGAATTACTTTATGTAAATGAATTTTAACAAAGGGAATAGCATAATCTTTTTGAATCAATTCAAAAGCCTTTAAACACAAATTGGATTGGACACTTCCTGGAATCTCAATTCCTGAAGAGGTAAACGATAAGGACTCACTTTTAACAATCTCTAAAACATCATGCAATTCTATAACAGGATAGAATATACTTTCTATATTATGAAACCCGTCATCTCGTTTTTCAACAACATTAAGTCCTATGTTTATTTTCGCATTTGGAAAAACGATCATTTTTAAAGTTTTACGCCCCTAACGTCAAAAATACGAATTAGAAAAGTGTTGATTTAACAAAATTAGTAATTTAGCATCCTATTATTATTGGAAAAAGATGGCAGTATATTTAGATTTTGAAGAACCAATAAAAGTGTTAGAAGATCAATTGATTGAAAACACTAAACTACATGAAGAGAAAGGTGTAGACACTTCTAAGATTGTAACCGAAATAGAAAAAAAATTAAAAGAAACACGTAAAGAAATTTACAGTAATCTTTCTGCTTGGCAAAAGGTTCAAGTTTCTAGACACCCTGAAAGACCTTATACCCTAAGCTATATTGAAGCCATCACTGATGGAGAATTTATAGAGTTACATGGAGATAGAACTGTTAAGGATGATAAAGCCATGGTTGGTGGTTTCGGAAGTATTGATGGACAATCAGTAATGTTTGTTGGACAGCAAAAAGGTATCAATACCAAAATGCGTCAATACAGAAATTTTGGAATGCCAAATCCAGAAGGGTATAGAAAAGCACTTCGTTTAATGAAGTTAGCTGAAAAATTTAATAAACCCGTTGTTTGTTTTGTAGATACTCCAGGAGCATTTCCAGGATTAGAAGCAGAAGAAAGAGGGCAAGGTGAAGCAATTGCTAGAAACCTTTTAGAAATGTGTCAATTAACTGTACCTATTATTGTAGTTATTATTGGTGAAGGAGCCTCTGGTGGTGCTTTAGGTATTGGTATTGGTGACAAAGTATTAATGTTAGAAAACACTTGGTACTCCGTTATTTCTCCAGAATCTTGTTCTTCTATTTTATGGAAAAACTGGGATCACAAAGAAGAAGCTGCTGAAGCATTAAAGCTAACATCAACTGATATGTTAAGCAATAAATTAATTGACGGGGTAATTAAAGAACCTATTGGCGGAGCACATACTGATCCAGAAGAGATGTTTAAAATTGTTAAAAAGGAAATCTTAAAACATTTACCTAAACTATCTGAATGCGATAAAGACAAATTAGTTACTAAGAGAATTAATAAGTTTTGTGCAATGGGTGTTATTAATGAGTAAACTACTTATTGTACCAAAATAAAACTTCCTGTATTGTATTAATATGATTGTAAGTACCTTTTAAAGTTACAGAAGAATAATCATAGACATTCAATACATTTCCACTAGCCAGATATAACTCATCCGTTAAATCATCGTACCAAATACGATTAACAGATAACCCTGTTAAATAAGAGGCAGGTGTTAAAAAAGGAAAACCACTATTTGTGTTTACTCTTGAAACATTACCTCCATGAACAACCAAATAAACTCCTAAATCAATTTCTAAACAATCATCGATTTGTCCTAAGCCTAATGAGTGAGTGGATAGAAAACCCGTTAAAGGAGCATAATAATACCATGTTAATTTCAAAAAACGCTATAAAAGTTGTTTAAAAAAAAGTTATTATGTGTAATACTTCCAACAACTTTTTTAGTCAGGTTGTCTCTAACAAAATCATGTAGCCAGATTTTTACATTTTCTAAATTTTCAA
>CAJQOH010000003.1 GCA_905479915.1 uncultured Flavobacteriales bacterium | reverse complement strand
GATTTTTAGTGTTATTTAAAGTTGTCCTTCTTCTCTTTTCTGATGGTATTTATCGCATCCTAATGATTCTTGAAAACAGACACAATCCTTTTTATTGACTTGGCAGCTTACATAGCAGTATTGTTCTTTTTCTTCTTCTAAACTATCTGAGTCAAGTTTTACATGGGTAGCTATATTTTCAATATTCTCGCCTTCAACATTTTCTATATAAAAATTCAGGATCTCCATTAGTTCTGAAGTACTTTCTCCTGTAATTTCTAGCGTTATTGTTCCCATAGGTGATAGCCTTTTTCATTTATATTAACTGCTTCTTTTTCTGAGCTGATAATCATCACTACTGTTATATCTTTAGGGAGTAACTTATTTCTAACTGCCCTAATTTCATCCATGGTTGGATAGCGTTCTGCATTAGATATAACAAGGTGATGTTTGTCATTTTTTTTATTTGAAACTACTAGGCAGTCTTTGGTTTGATACATCTTACTTCCTTTGGGTAAGGATAAGGGTATCAATTCTTGTGGGAATTTCATTATTTCAATTTCTTGCATTTAGATTTATCTTTTTCGTTTTCTTGATAGTACTTCTTTATCCCATTTTTGAACTTCACTTTTCCAAAAAGTATTGGGCTTTCCTGGGGTATAGGGCAATCCCCATTCTCTAATGTATTTGTATATGGTTGCTCTTTTTACTGGCTGTCCTTCTACTCCAAAGTAATTGCAAACATCTTCTGTATTCCATCGTTCGTCTTCTTCTTGAACTTCTTGATAAATGATCAGGTTCTTGTCTTTAAATTTTTGAAAGGCAGTAATACAGACTGATTCTAATGCTTGTTGGTGTTCGGGGTTATTAATATCGAATAGAATTACACTCATCTTATTGATTTTTTAGGTTAATAGAGAATCTTCTTACTCCTTTACTATTCGCTTTCCACAATATTTTCCCTGCTTCTCCAAAGTCTACTTGTTCTGTATTTTTCATGATGGTTTTGATTTTTACTGCGTTTGCTAGTTTATCTGATTTGGCAAGGTTTTCGTTTTCTTTGGCTTGATTGTAGTGAACTGCTAATTGCCATAGTTCATCTGTTCCGTCTATTGTAATGGGTACTGCTTTAAAGATCTTGTTTAGAAATTCATCTAAAGATTTATCTGGTGTTGGTGCTGGTTCTAATTCTTGTAGTAGTGCAACTGCTTTTTGTATTTTAGGATCTTCTAATTGGTCTGGATGGATGTTGTAATAGTTGGTTATGTCGTATTCTTCTTTAAGCATTCTTGCTTTGAGTACATTCATCCAAAATTGATGTGAAAGTTTTTCTATTTTCTCCATAATTTCTTGTACAAATGCATCTGAACGATTGAATTCATAGACTTTAAAATCATTGCCATCTACTTCCATAGCTAATGCTCCGTGTTCATATTCTGTAACCATTAAATAGCTAATCAGCTGTACAATATGTTCATAGGGGATATCATCTGAATAGGGTTTTAAGCGGTAGGAAGAAATGTTTTTACATTCTAACACTCCTGTACCTTTTTTTCCATCTGAAAGAATCATTCGATCTATGGATGAAAAGAGTTGAGGATATTTTGAATTGGTGATGTAAGCAAATACGGATCGAACTTTATTTGTCTTTTTTCTTGCTTTTAAATTGTTAAACATTTCATCTGCATCTCCATCCCAATATTGGTATAGATTGGCTATTTCGGGTTCGTGTAAGTTTCCAAATCCAATAAATCTATTGGGTTTTACAAAGGGTTCGTATTCCCCTATTTTTTCTAGGTGAAGTTCTAGGGATGTTTTATAGGGAGATATTCCCAAAAGTGCAGCAATATCACTCCCTCCTAATCCACTTTGTCTATAGTCTAACCATTGTGCTTCAGACATCTCTTTTGTACTAATTCGATTGATATAGCTCATGGTTAATTGTTTTGATCTATTTTTTTGATGGTTTCTTCTACTGAATTGGCTGCTTTGGTTTGTGATTTACTTTCTTGTTTATCTTGGATTTCAAAGCCAGGTAAGTTGATGTTGTATTTAATCTGGAGCGTTCCAGCACGTTTACTCAATGCGTTTTTTAACATTCTAACGGTATAGTCATATTTTACTGCCTTAATTTTATCAAGGAGCGTATCTAACTCATGAGGCTCGGTTGCTGTATCTATTTCTTTTTTGAGTGGTCCATAAATTTCAATAGGGCTAGATTTGTCTAGTAGCCTATTTTTAAATTTTTGTTTTACATCTGCTATAACTTCGGCTAAAAATGTGGGGTATTCATTGGACTTATGGTCTGGTATAGTGTACTCAGGTAATTCAATGGAATTTTTACCCATTGCATCTTCACTGTGATCAAAACAAAGGATTCTTTTGTTATCTTTTAAAGTGATATAACCTATTAAATCAAAATCTCTTTCAAATATCTTTTTAGAGCGTCCAACTATATCAGGATAGGATTTGTAGTCTTCTGACCTGTTCCTCTTTACATAGTTATTGTGTGCGATTACAACTACATCTTTTTGAAATGATTTGATCACTTTCATAAATCGTCCGGATTCTGCTTTAATCTCTCCCCAACCGTTTTCTTTGGGTTTCCCTTGTGACATGAACAGTTTTGGTTTGGTTTCAAATAAACAGTCTATAATCAATTCCAATACGTCTCCATAGGTATCTATAACAATTGTATTAAAAACATTAATATCTTCTTTGGATGCTAAGGTTCTTAATACTTTATTCCAACTTTCTTTTGCTGATAGCTCATTGAAACTGATGGGTTCAAGTGGATAAGATGCTCGGTGAACACCTTGATTAAAATCTAGTAGTAATGGATTAAAGCTTGTTAAGGCTAAAGAGGTTTTCCCTAGTCCTCCTTCTCCAAAAATCATTATTTTAATGTTACTCACTTGGGGGGTGTTAAATTCTAATTTCATAATTATTTTGTTTAAGAAATGCCTAATCTTTCTTTTCTTTCTTGTGCTAATTCTTCTAGTATATCGACTACATCTTTATCGAAATATCTCTTGTTCACGACATTTCTAATTCTCGTTTTATTGGGGATTTCTAATCCTTTTTCTTTGGCTCTTTCTTGAACGGGTAAAACATAGTGAAGGGTTATAAATCTCAATAGGTCCGTATTTTCTAATTTATTAATACAGTATTCTTTTAATGCTTGGCAAGTGTCTCTGCTCATAGTTGTTTGTTTTTAGTTAGGGAAATTTTAGACAAAATAATCCCTAGTAATACCGTTTGGGGTATCGTAATTAATAGTAAAGTGTGTTTGATTTAGCTCTCTATAGAACCGCTAATTTTGATTGGGAGTGATTATTCTAGTTTCATATTTTCTTCGTTTTTCAAGTTTATACCTTCATAAAAAACGAGTGATGTCCTACCCCTCTCATTTTTTACATTAATTGTGTTATTATATTTATAACTAGTTTTGACTAAAAAAAGTATCAATTATCTTTGTTTTAAAGAAGATTGGTACTTAATTCTTATTAATCGGTCATATTTTAGCTATTATTATTTCTTTACTATTTAATAAAGAAATAATAATAGCACAAACCTACTGTTCAAGTTTTTCATATTACAACAAGTTATTACAAACTTTAATAAAGGATAATCATCTAGTATAAATAGATATGCTATCTAACAAAAATTCACAAATTATATATGTGGTGTACTCTATTTGGTTAACAAGGAATTATAACAAAAGTCAATAGCTCATAAATATTCAAATAGAACAATAAAGTATTAACACCTATAGTTAAATAAGTATTAATACTTAATACATTATGTTATTATACTGACTAACAATAATTTATATATTTATCATATTGAAAAAAATAGTAATTTAGCAACGTAAATTCTTTTTTAGAGTTTATACCTTAGTGAGGGGAAATTGGATGTCCTAAAACCCCTCTTACCCCTCACTTTATAATTAAATCTCTATTTTTTGTTTACCAAAATATTGACACAATTTTTCTTAGAAAGAAAAAGCCCTGCTTAAAAACAACAGGGCGAATGAAATAAATAAAATGTTTATATAAAGCTATCCTCTATATTTCTCTTTATTATTAAATAATGATTTTTCTTCCTGAATATTTTTTAATGGAATCAGTTTTGATTTTGGTTGATTTTTGAATTTATTCAATACTGAAGAATAAAAATCGTCATCTACTACTTCCATATAAATTTGAGTAGTTGATAAACTTGTATGGCCTAATGCTCTCATAATCTTTAATAAACTTTCTCCTTGCATTGCCATATTGGTTCCATAAGTATGTCTTGATGTATGGAAAGATAGTTCTTTCCATCTTGGAGATTTAAGCTGAGTGATATTTTTTCCTTGCCTTTTCTTTATGATTATTTCATCATCAAATAAACCTGACAATTTTAATACTTTATGTAAAATAGCATTCATTTTTGTATTGCTATGTCTTATAGGTAGCAATTGATTTTTAGTTACTTTATATTTGTACTTCTCTATAATAGATAGACAATATTCACTCAATGGAAATTGTTGGAGAACTTCATCTTTTATTGTTTTTACTGGGTAATGACGAATTGCTTTAATTAATTTTTTATCTGTATTGTATGCTTCTATGATACTCAATGTAGGATCAAGTGTTGTTAAATCTGAGTACCTTAATGGTGCTTCGCTTGCAAAACAATACCAGTCTCTAACTTCTGAATAGGCAATCACAATTTTTTCTAATGATTCCTTATTCTTACACCATTCTTTTTCTTTTACCCAATTAATTACTGCTTCTTTATCGTAATGACTTTCTTTAAAATTATTCACCTTTACGATTTCTTTAGGCAATCCATTTTTTTTTGTCAAAGTAAAAACAGAATCTTTATGGATTTCCATAATACTAGCTAGTTCTTTAGAAGTCCAATAAGATTTACTATTTTCTGCTGCTGCTGTAAAACGTAATAAGTAATTATCTAAAATTTTCTTCCTAAAATCAATCGTTTTTAGAATATCTAATTCTTTATACATCGCAAAAACAATTTCTTTTTTCACTTTAGGATATGTTCCTAAATAAAAACCTCTCACCATATTAGGGTAGTCAGCTTCATAATGACGCATGACCGTTCTTACTTGACTTAAATACTTTTTCGCTGTTGGATTATGAAGCCCTGCTCCTCCATCTTCTTTAAGTCTTAGTAAATAGTTTTTAAATTGATTAAAATTATTACGAGTAAGTTGATCTAGGGTTAATGCTATTTTTTCAACTTGCTGGAATTCGGATGTATGTCTTGCTGTGTTTTTTAAAATAGTAGCTGTCCCCTCTGTAATATCACCTTCTTTTCCTCCCTCTTTAATGTATTGATAAATCAAATCAACAATGTTAATCTTGACATCTTTTAATTGAACTGCTTCTTTTATTTTCTTACTCTGCTCAAATTCAACTGAACTAAGAAATACTCCGTTCTCATTTATTCTTTTTTTAAAAGCTGCCTCTACTTCTTCTACTGATGGACCAATATCATTGTCATAATCATCTTTAGTTATTAATGAATCTCTAATTTCAAACAACCTTTTCTTATAATCACTTAATAAACAGTTCAATTTTTCAGCTTCTGGATTATCTTCAATTACCCATTTCTCAATTCCTCTTCTCTTATCTATTCGAGGATTCCACTTGTTAGGATGTATTGCAAAAGGTAAAGTCTTCAGAAACTTTACTTTTTTAGATTTACAAGTCTTATCAAAATACTTGATCTGTATTTTTTTCTTCTCTAGCTTATCTCTATGAATAAGATAAAAATTAATTTTTGCCATAGTTTTGCATGTTTAAAGTTCATAACTTGTCCATTAAGTTTTATTAAAAGAAGCTAGAACTATTATAAACAGGGCAAACCTATCATTCAACTTTATCATATTTATACAACTTTATACAAAGTTTAGGTAAGAAAATAACCTGTATTCAATAAAGTGGCTACAAAAAGTGACTACAAATCAATCGCTTGTAGCTTATTGAAAGCTACAAGTAGTTGATTTTAAATAAATTAAGTGTGAAATACTAATTTAAAGTGGCGGAGGGAGGGGGATTCGAACCCCCGGTACAGTTTCCCGTACACATGTTTAGCAAACATGCGGTTTAAGCCACTCACCCACCCCTCCTTTTGGGGACGACAAAAATAGCAATCAAATTTTAAACAAAAAGTAATTGCTACAATTTTTTATCTAATTATTTAGAATAGACTGAATATCAGGCTTAAAATACAAATCACTCTTTAACACTTTTCCATCTTCACGATAAATTGGCTCCCCTTTTTCATCCAACTTACTCATATTACTCGATTGTATTTCTTGAAACACTTCTTCAATCTTATGTTGTAAACCATGCTTTAAAAGTGTACCACACAAGATATACAACATATCACCACAAGCATCTGCAATTTCTACCAAGTCTCCATTTTGTGCAGCCTCTAAATACTCCTCGTTTTCCTCTTTCATCAATTCATACCTCAATTGGTAATCCTTTTCTGCAATCTCGGCAATTGGAGCTTCTTCGTTTCCAATCTTAAAAGCTTCATGAAACTCTTTAACCATACCAATGGTTTCTTTTATACTAAGTGATTTACTCATTTTTTATAATTTTTTCATTAACAATTTCTTTCCCTCCAGCCTCTATTTTCAAGATATAATGACCAACTCTTAAAGGCAATAAAGAAAATACAAATTCATTTAATCCTTTTTTAGCATTCCTTTGAATTAAATCATCCACCAATCTTCCCGTTACATCATATATTCTTGCAGTTACCTCCTGATCAGCATCTAAAGTAAACTGCACTGCAAATTGAGTAGAAAAAGGATTTGGATAAATTTTATTTTCTCCTGTCAATGCTATTGTTTCGCCATAAAACACTCTATTCAGAGCACAACCTCTAGAATCTGTAATCTCAACCTCTACAGAATCTCCTAAGCAAATTCCGCTAGTAGAATTGGTATTGTTTGTTGCATTGTTACTCCACAAATAACTATACGGAGGGAAACCTCCAGTAACAGCTAATTCAATCACTTGCGTGCATGAAGCAGCCTGTTGTTGCCTGCTAACTTCTACCCTCATAACACTTGTATCTGGACTAATTAATTCTGCACACCATCCTGTAAAACTTCTCTGCTTTCCATAACATCCAAAAGAAAAAACACTACCCGGATCTGCATAATTTCGTTGCAACCCAAAATAATCACCCCATCTTTCATAAGAACCAGTTAGTCCATCGGCATAATCTTCTCCAGCTTTTACCACTTTATAATCAGAATAATTACCATGATTGTCATAATATACCGTTGCTACTCCAGGGAAATCTGTTAATGAAGAATAATCAAAAGCAATAATTGTTTCTATATCACAATCCTCATTACCCGACCAAGCAATGTTAGGGTATCCAAAATCCATAATAGAATCAGCTATAATACTTGCTTTTACAGTTGGCGCTGTAGAAACATCTGAAATTGTTCCATGATAAATCGCTGCAAGACCTGTAGCTGGATTTACTGTATTGGAAACAAACTGTATGTTATCACCAATTTTTATTCCTGCCAATACTCTTGCATCATTGGTTTGTAAACCTCCTGTAGGATCTGTTGTATCCGTATCAAATTGTCTTCCATTAGGAGGCATCCCATAATTTAAATCAGATTTATAGACCTCCATTGTCAAACTCTGTGCAGTGTCCGTTGATTTCCCTGTTATTTTTCCAACGAAAATAGAATCATTAGACAAGTCAAAATTCCTATTTGAAAGTACATACATTTCATCTGCATCACCATCTGCACCTTGTATCGGGTGTAAATTTCTTACAAATTTTCCTCCGTATTTAACATCACTAAAAAGCACAGAATTTAGAGCTGGATCTCCATTGTATCCCTTTGCTTTTTCTACTTGCCAAACAATTGAACCATCAAAACCAACTTGCCATGAAACCCCAGGTACAATTAAATTTCCGGTAATAAACAAATCAGTTTCTGTCATGGCTATAGGAGGAAAATCTGTCCATCTATTGTTGTTTAAAGGATTTCCTGGCAGCTCATAAACATTCCAAGGATCAACAGGATTATTAGTAGTAGAGAAACAGATTACAATCGTATTGTCGGCAGGAGTTCTGTTTTTTAGAAACACTAAAATAAACCTGTCCGCTTCTTTATCGTAAATAATTTTTGGGTCAAAAACATCCGTACTATTCACAAAAGATGATAAAGCCAATGTAGTTGTAGAACTCAATTGCAAATTAGAATCGCCAACTAAGTCATAAGCTAAAATAAAAGAATTCATTCCTACCAAAACAATCCCATCATTAGAAACAGCCATTGAATTATCGTTTGGAGTTCCTCCATATAAATCTCGCCATTGGTTTATTATACTAATGTATTTTTTCAATCCAAACTGTTGCCCAATAGTTGGTGCTGAAACAGATGATTTGTTATTCTTATTAACAGTATTTGCTTTTTTTACTGGGAAAAGTGCTCTTGATTTAATTTTTTGTTGAAGAACATAAGACTTCACAGAATTACCTCCAGGAGTTGGTATTTCTTTATTGATTATCTGAGCATTATACGTTTCTTTTACATCTTTAGGAACTACAACAGATGATTTTTTAATAGAAAAATTCTTTTTTGAAAAAGATACCTTTTCTTGAGAAAAACTATTTCCAAAAAAAGCCAAGCAAGTAATTAATAAAGTTAGTCTCATACTATAGTAATATATTAAAATGTGAAATTACTGATTAATTTTAATGAAAACAGATGGTTTTCTTTGAGCTTTAACACTTTTTAACAAAGCATTAAGATTTTAATATTGGTAATTTGCATTCCACTTATTACTTTTGAAAACCTAAGAATTTTGAATTATGGAAGAAGAAATGAAAACAACTACTCCTACTCCAGATGTTTCTGCAAGTACGAGTTCTTCTACATCTAATGTAGATATAAAGGCCTTAAACGAAAAAATACAAAAGGAAAGTGCTTTTGTTGACTTACTAACCATGGAGATGGGCAAAGTAATTATTGGTCAATCTCACATGACGGAAAGTTTGCTAATTGGCTTATTATCAAATGGTCACATCTTATTAGAAGGTGTTCCTGGTTTAGCAAAAACCTTAGCAATAACAACTTTATCTAAAACTGTTGATGCTAAATTTAGTAGAGTTCAATTTACTCCAGATTTATTGCCTGCCGATGTTGTAGGAACAATGATATACAATCAAAAGCAAGAAGCTTTTACAGTTAAACAAGGACCAATTTTTGCAAACTTTGTTTTAGCTGATGAGATCAATAGAGCTCCAGCAAAGGTTCAAAGTGCTTTATTAGAAGCCATGCAAGAAAGACAAATTACCATTGGTGAAGAGACGTTTAAACTACCGGAACCATTCTTAGTATTGGCAACTCAAAATCCAGTTGAACAAGAAGGAACATATCCGTTACCTGAAGCGCAAGTGGATAGATTTATGCTTAAAGTAATCTTAGATTATCCTAAAAAAGAAGAAGAGAAATTAATTATCAGAAATTCTATTAATGGTTTCCCTACTCCAAATTCAGTTATTACGCCTGAACAAATTACTAAAGCAAGAGCGGTAGTAAAAGAGGTGTATATGGATGAAAAAATTGAGCAATACATTGTTGACATTGTTGATGCTACAAGAAATCCAGAAAACTATAACTTACAAAATTATAAGAACTTAATTACATTCGGAGGATCTCCTAGAGCGAGTATCAACTTGGCTTTAGCTTCTAAAGCCTACGCTTTCATTAAGCGTAGAGGTTATGTAATTCCTGAAGATGTAAGAGCTATTTGTCATGATGTTATGAGGCATAGAATTGGTTTAAGTTATGAAGCTGAAGCTGAAAACATCAACTCGGAAGAAATCATAAACGGAATTTTAAACAACGTTGAAATCCCTTAGAAGTTAGGAGAAAGAAGTTGGAAGTTGGTAGCTATTAAATCATGAGTAAAATGGATGTTGGTTTTAAATTTGAAAAGTTATATAATGATTCTTTTAATTTAATGAATATGATGGTTGCATTTAAAAATAAAATAAAATAAACCTTTGTTTCCCTCTAATAAAAATAACACTTCCAACTCCAAGCTTCAAGCTTCAAGCTCGAGTACATCCGATCTTTTAAAAAAAGTAAGGAAGATTGAAATCAAAACTCGTGGTTTGAGCAATCAAATCTTCTCGGGAGAATACCATTCTGCCTTTAAAGGAAGAGGTATGGCTTTTAGTGAGGTAAGAGAATACCAACACGGAGATGAGGTAAGAACGATAGATTGGAATGTAACCGCACGTTTCGGTCATCCTTACGTTAAGGTTTTTGAAGAGGAAAGAGAACTTACAGTAATGCTTATTGTTGATGTTAGTGGATCGAAAGAATTTGGAACACAACAAAAATCAAAACAAGAACTGGCAACAGAAATTTGCGCTGTATTGGCATTTTCAGCAATTACCAATAACGATAAAGTTGGTGTAATCTTCTTTTCTGATCAAATTGAAAAATTTATTCCTCCCAAAAAAGGAAGGAGTCATATTTTAATGATCATTAGAGATCTGATTGATTTTGAACCTGAAAGCAAGGGTACAGATATTGATCAAGCTTTAAAATACTTTAACAACGTTATTAAGAAAAGGTGTACCGCATTTTTACTTTCTGATTTTGTGAGCTCAAACAACTTTGAAAATGCAATTAAAATTGCCAATAGAAAGCATGATTTAATTGCATTAAAACTTTACGATAAGGCTGAAGAAGAATTACCAAATATTGGTTTAGTACCTATGTTAGATGCTGAAACAGAAGCTATACAATGGGTAAATACTTCAAGTAAAACAGTTCAAAAAGAGTATAAAATAAAAGCTTTAAAACAAAGAGATTATTTACAATCTACCTTTAAAAAAGGTGGGATAGACAATACTCAAATTGGAACCCATGAAGATTATGTAAAACCTTTAATGGCTTTATTTAAAAGAAGGGGAGCTAAATAATAATGAACTATGAATAAGCAATTACTCTACATATTACTATTTCTTTTTGGAAGCTTAGGTCTTTCAGCACAATCTGTTGATGTAAATGCTTCTATTGATACTAATTTTTTACTCATAGGAGAACAAACCCAAATTGAATTAAAAGTACAATACAGACTGGATGGAGACCCCGTGTATGTTCAATTCCCAAACTTAACAGATACCATTAGTGAGTTTATTGAGATTGTCACAAAATCTCCGGTAGATACTGTTTACCCAGATCAAAGTGATTTATCATTGGTTCAACAAATTCAAAAAATAACGGTTACCTCGTTTGATTCTGGATCATATGTAATACCCTATTTTGAATTTAACATTAATAATAATTTGTTTCAGACCGGACCACTTCAAATAGAAGTTAGGCCAATGGAAGTTGATACTGCTGAAGCTATTTTTGACATTAAAGGACCTATTGAAGAACCTTTTTCTATTACAGATTGGATCAAAGAAAATTGGATATGGATTGCTATTGTTTTAGCTTTAATTATTGGAGGAATACTACTAATACGCTTCTTAAAAAATAGACCAGAAAAAGTTATTGTGGAGGAAATAAAACCTGAAATCCCTCCCCATGTAACAGCAATACAAAAACTTCAAAAACTCCAAGAAGACAAACTATGGCAAGACGGAAAAGTAAAATTATTCCATAGCGGAATCTCAGAAATTATTAGAGAATATCTAGAGAAAAGATATCAAGTCAATGCCTTAGAAAATACTACTGACGAGATCATGCAAAGCTTACGTTTTCATGGAATTTTACCAGATCAACTCACAAAATTGAATCAGATTTTAGTGCTATCTGATTTAGTAAAGTTTGCCAAAGAACAACCTTTAGCCAATGAAAACGATATGAGCATTATCAATGCTATTGAATTTGTAGAGAATACCAAATTAATAATTGAAACTCCAGATAATAATGCTGAGTAACTGGAGAGAAATAACATTCGCTAATCCAGAATTTTTCTGGGCAATGCTTATAATACCATTAATGGTATTGTGGTATATTCTTCGTCAGAAAAAACTGTACGGAACCATTAAAATCAGTTCAACTCAAAGTTTTACCAATTCTCCTATTACTTATTTAAGACATAGTTTAATTGTATTAAGATGTATTGGAGTTGCCGCATTAATAACAGCTTTAGCAAGACCGCAAACCTCTTTAAGTTGGCAAGATGTTACTACCGAAGGAATTGATATTGCGATTGCTTTAGATATTTCTGGAAGTATGTTGGCAGAAGATTTTAAACCAAACCGTTTAGAAGCTTCTAAGCAAGTGGCTATGGATTTTATTTCAGAAAGACCCTATGATAGAATTGGTTTAGTGGTTTATGCTGGAGAAAGCTTTACGCAATGTCCGTTAACAACAGATCATGATGTTTTAATTAACATGTTTAGCAACGTAAGACATGGACTTATAGAAGATGGAACAGCCATTGGAATGGGATTAGCAACTGTTGTTAATCGATTAAAAAATAGTGAAGCAGTTAGTAAAGTTGCCATTGTTTTGACGGATGGGGAAAACAACAGAGGTTCTATTCCTCCTATAACTGCAGCAGAAATTGCGCAAAAATTTGGTATACGGGTTTACACTATTGGTGTTGGTTCTAATGGTTCAGCTAGAATGCCAATGCAAGATCAATTTGGAAGAACGGTTTATCAAAATATTGAAGTAAAAATTGACGAAAAAACATTGAAAAAAATGGCAAAAACGGCTGATGGAAAGTACTTTAGAGCTACCAATAAAAAGAGTTTAGCATCCATTTATCAAGAAATAGATAAACTTGAAAAAACAAAACTAGAAGTGACAGAATACAAAAAGAAATCAGAAAAATTTGTGCCTTTTGCCTTAATCTCTGTGCTCTTATTGTTAATTGAATTTTTACTTAAAAACATAATCTTTAAAGGCATTGTATAGATTTGAAAACGACATATACCTTTGGGCAATAGTAGGTGTTTTACCACTCATCCTAATCGTGTTTTTATTTCTCCAAAACTGGAGAAAAAGAAAGTTACGTCAATTTGGTAATGAAGAAGTTGTTAAGCGTTTGATGCCTAATGTCTCTAAAACATTACCCGTTGTAAAGTTCGTTCTTTATGGATTAGCGATGATCTCATTATTGATTGGTTTAGCGAATCTACAATTTGGAACCAAGGTTGAAGAGGTTAAAAGAGAAGGTATTGATTTGATGATTGCTCTAGATGTATCGAACTCTATGCTAGCTGAAGATTTATCTCCTAACCGATTAGAACGATCTAAAAGAGCAATTTATCAATTAATCCAAAAATTACACAACGATAGATTAGGTATTATTTTTTTTGCTGGAGATGCATATGTTCAATTACCAATTACAACAGATTATTCTTCTGCTAAGTTATTTTTAGAAACCATTGGAACGGATATAGTACCAACTCAAGGAACTTCTATTGGTGCAGCTATTAACTTAGCTATGGAATCTTTCGATTTTGAAAATGGCACAAGTAAATCAATCATTGTGATTACGGATGGAGAAAATCATGAACCAGGAACAAAAGTAGCTGCCGGTAATGCATTATCAGAAAATGTTACTGTTCACACTATCGGAATGGGAAGTGAAAAAGGCGGTCCTATTCCTGTATACAAAAATGGCGCTCAAATAGATTTCAGAAAAGACAATCAAGGCAATACCGTTGTGACCAAACTAAATGAGACCATGTTAAAAGAAGTTGCTTCTTATGGCGGAGGCTCTTATGTAAGAGCTAGCAATGCCAATGCAGGTCTTGGCATAATTATGGAAGAAATAGACAAAATGGAGAAAAAAGAATTCGGAAGTAAATCTTTCAAAGACTATGAAGATCGGTTCCAAATATTCTTAATTATTGCTTTTATCTTAATCGTAATCGAGTACTTTATCTCCAATAGAAGAACAAGTAAATTGGATGGCGTAAACTTATTTGAGAAAAAAATGAACTAAATAAAAGGAATTGTGCGAAAGCCTTTTCCCTTGAGGGAAACACAAAGGGTGTTTTTCTGTAAGAATTAAAATGAAAAACGAAATAATACCATATAATAAACAATTAAAACCTTTAGCAAGAAAGCTTAGAAAAGAGATGCCTGTTTCTGAAATTTTACTTTGGCAAGAAATTCGAAAAAAGAATTTAGGAGTTCAATTTCACAGACAAGTACCTATTGATAATTATATTGTTGATTTTTACTGTCACGAATTAAAATTGGCAATTGAAGTAGATGGAAATAGCCACAATATTGATGAAATATATGAGAATGATATTCTCAGACAAGTTAGACTAGAAAGTTTTGGTATTTCATTTGTTAGGTTTGAGAACCTTGAAGTTAAGAATGATATTTACAATGTATTAAAAGAATTAGAAGGAAAGATTAATGAATTGAAAACACCCCTATAATCCCCTCAAGGGGATAGCATTCTCTACAAAAGGAATTGTGCGAAAGACTTTTCCCTTGAGGGAAACACAAAGGATATTCAAGTAATAATATAAATGAAACAAATACTATACATATTAGCGTTACTATTAAGCATTACTGCTTTCTCTCAAAATGCGAAACAGCACATTAGAGAAGGAAACGACTTGTACAAAAAGAAAAAGTATGAAGATGCCAATGCCAGCTACAAAAAAGCGTTAGAGAAAGATGCAGCTTCTTCTAAAGCAGATTTTAACTTAGGAGATGCGTTATACAAACAAAAAAAATATGCTGAGGCAATAGAACAATTTCAAAAGTTTGCAGATAAAACGGATGATAAAAAAGCTAAAGCCAACGCTTATCACAACATTGGAAATGCAAATTTAGAATCTGAAAAGTATAAGGAAAGTATTGAAGCCTATAAAAAGGCACTACGTGAAAACCCTTCTGATAATGATACCCGCTATAACCTTTCTTACGCTCAACAAAAATTAAAACAACAGCAACAACAAGAGCAAAAAGATCAGGATAAAAAAGATGATGAGAAGAAGGATGACGAAAAGAAAGATGACAAGGATAAAAAGGATGATGAGAAGAAGGATAAAGATAAAAACGAGAACAAGGACAAAGACAAGAACGAAGATAAAAAAGACGATAAGAACAAGGATAAAAGTGATAAGGACAAGAATGATGATGAGAAGAAAGATAATAAGGATAAGAAAAATGAGCCTGGAGAAGATAAAAAAGACAAAGGAGATAAGGATCAAAAACCTAAACCAAATCAGATTTCAAAGAAAGATGCTCAGCGCATGTTAGATGCACTAAACAATCAAGAAAAGAAAGTACAGGCTAAATTGAAAAAGAAAAAAGTAAAAGGACAAAAAGTCAATATTGAAAAAGATTGGTAAAAATACCTGTCATTCCGAACTTGATTCGGAATCTGTTTGTAATATTGACGAATCAAAATGAAAACACTTTTAAAACATACCACTCTAACATTACTAACCCTTCTATTGGTTGGTTTTGGCTTTGCTCAGGATGTTACTTTTACAGCACAGACCAGTCATACCGCTGTAAAAACTGGAGATCGTTTTCAAATTCAATTTACTGCCAATACAAAAATTGGAAATTTTAAAGCTCCCAAACTAGGTAATTTTAGAGTCTTATCTGGTCCGAACCAATCTACCAACATGAGTTGGGTGAATGGAAAAACTACCTCTAGCATAAGCTATAGTTATGTTTTAATGGCTGTAAAAGAGGGAGAATTTACAATAGGACCTGCAGTTGCTGCTGCAAATGGGAAAGCAATAAAGACAAACTCTTTAAAAATTAAAGTTGGCAAAGGCGTTAAGGTGCAACAAAATGGGAGCCAAGCAGGGAGTCAAACAAAATCTGGAGGTTCAGCTTCTGACGAATTGTTTATTAAGTCTACAGTAACCAGAAGGAAGGTTTACCAAGGAGAGCAAATAATTGCCACTTACAAACTTTATACACGAGTTGGACTAGCTGGAAATGAATTGGTTAAGAATGCTGATTTAAATGGATTTTGGAGTCAAGAAATTGATTTTGGAGAATCTGTATGGACCAAAGAAATAATTGGAGGGTACAGGTATAGTGTTGCCAAAATACGTGAAATCGTACTGTTTCCGCAGCGATCAGGAAACTTAGAAATTGACCCTCTAGAGATGAAGTTTATTGTCCAAAAAAGAGTTAAAGGTGGCGGACAAAGTGTTTTTGATCAGTTTTTTGGAAGAGTAGAAAATGTAGAGTACAGTTTAAAAAGTAAGCCTATTAAAATCACCGTACTTCCCCACCCTTCTAATGCTCCTGCAGACTTTACAAATGCGGTTGGTAATTTAGATATGAAAGTTGATGTATCTGCAAATGAGGTAAAAGCCAATGAAGCTATCAATATAAAAGTTAAAGTTTCTGGTAAAGGAAATCTACCACTAATTGATATTCCTGAAATGAATTTCCCTTCAGATTTTGAAACTTATGATCCAAAAATAAACGACAACATTAAAACAACAACTGCAGGAGTTTCTGGTTCTAAAGAGTTTGATTATTTAGTAATTCCGCGTCATGCTGGGAAATTTAAACTAGATCCTATTATATTTAGTTATTTCAATCCTTCAACAAAAAAATACGAAACAATTAACTCTGGACCAATTGAAATTAATGTATTAAAGAGTGATGGTAGTGCTTCAGATAACGTTGTTTATTCTTCAAGTAAAGAAGATATTCAAGTATTAGGAGAAGACATCCGATACATTCATACCAATGATGTTAAGTTCTCAAGTTCAACATCCAATTTTTATGGAAGTTTAATGTTCTATCTATTACTTCTATTGGCACCAATACTATTTGTAATTACATTTATTTTCAGAAATAAAATTAGAGTTGCCAATAGTGATGTTGCTGGAATGAAAAAGAAAAAAGCAAGTAAAATTGCCGGAAAACTATTGAGTTCTGCAAAGCAGAGTTTAGCTGAGAATAACAAGTCTGCCTTCTATGAAGATATCTCTAAAGCTCTATTTGGATACATTGGGAACAAATTAAACATTCCGGTAGCAGAATTAAACCAATCTAACATTAAAGAAAAATTATCTCAACTTAATGTTGGAGAACAAACATCTATTGAATTAATCGATACAATAGAATTATGCGATATGGCCCGTTTTGCCCCTGTATCAATTTCTGAACAAGAAGTTTATACCAAAGCAGAAACTATTATTAACCAAATTGAGGAGGAGGTTAAATAATGAAGAATAAATTTACATACATTATTACAAGATACTCAGCAATCTTATCATTGAAACTTTTAGTGGTATTCTTATTTATTTCAAGTACCTCTTTTGCTTCTTCACTTGAAAATTTTGAAAAAGCCAACGATTTTTATGCTGAAGGAAATTACCAAGAAGCTATCGAAGAATACCAATCTCTTCTTAATGCTGATCATATCTCTACAGACATCTATTTCAATTTAGGAAACTGCTTTTACAAAACAGACGATATTCCAAATGCGATTTTAAATTATGAGAAAGCCTTAAAACTAAAACCAGACAATGAAGATGCGATATTCAATTTGAAAATGGCCAATAAAAGAACCATTGATAAAATAGATCGTCTGCCTGAGTTGTTTATTGGCAATACATGGAAAACTTTGGTTACTTCTAAAACTGTTCAAATTTGGGCTTATTATACGATAGGATTAATCTTCTTGTCATTGATCTTATTCATCAGCTATTTGTTAATGGAACAAGTCATCATTAAAAAAGCCGGTTTTTATGCTGGACTCCTTTTCCTGGGACTATCAATGTTTACATTATTAATGGCTTCACAACACGATGCTATCATCAAAAAATCTGCAGAAGCCATTATTTTTGCTCCTACAACTACAATTCAAAGTGAACCCAACACTAAAGCAGAAAAGCTTTTTACTCTTCATGAAGGAACTAAGGTAACCGTCCTTGAAGAAAGTACTGATTGGAGTAAAATTAAACTCCCTAACGGAAATGTTGGTTGGATAAAATCAGAAGAGATTAAGAGTATTTAATCAACCCAATTATTATTTACATCTAAATTTCTTATCCTACCTTTGCCCCATGAGTAAAGATTTAAGAATAGTTTACATGGGTACTCCAGATTTTGCAGTGGAGTCTTTAAGAATATTGGTTGAAAACAACTGTAATATTGTTGGGGTAATCACTGCTCCAGATAAGCCATCAGGTAGGGGTCAGAAAATAAACCAATCAGCAGTTAAAAAATATGCTGACGCCAATGGTTTAAAAACTTTACAACCTACCAATCTTAAATCAGAAGAATTTTTAAACGAACTGAAAGCATTAAATGCCAACCTTCAAATTGTGGTAGCCTTTAGAATGTTACCAGAAGCTGTTTGGAACATGCCAGAAATGGGAACCTTTAACCTGCATGCCTCTCTCCTACCTCAATACAGAGGAGCTGCGCCTATCAATTGGGCAATCATTAATGGAGAAAAAGAAACTGGGGTTTCTACTTTCTTTTTACAACATAAAATTGATACTGGAGATATTATTGCTCAAGAAAAAACCGCTATTGGAGAAAACGAAACTGCTGGAGAATTACATGACAAATTGATGAACATTGGTTCATCGTTGGTTTTAAAAACAGTTCAAGACATTGAAAATGAAAGCATCAATTCTCAAGCTCAAAATGAAGATCAAGAATTAAAGGAAGCTTTTAAAATATTTAAACCCTTTTGTAAAATTGATTGGAACAAACCAATGCATCAAATACACAACCATGTTAGAGGTTTAAGTCCCTACCCAACTGCTTGGACAGAATTTAAACATAAAGAAACCGAAGAGGTTCTTTCTTGTAAAATCTTTAGAACCGAAAAAATTGAAGAACAGCACCAGCATAACAATGGTGATATTATCGTTTCAAAAAAAGAATTAAAAATTGCAGTTAATGAAGGTTTCTTAAACATTAAAGAGCTTCAATTGGCTGGAAAAAAACGCATGGATATTGTATCGCTTCTAAATGGAGTTTCTTTTGAAAACTATTCCCTAGTTTCATAAACAATTTCACTAACAGAAACGTGTTGAAAAGAACGAGTTCCATCGAGTAGAATCATTTAATGCTTTACTTACTATTACAGTATTAAAATTGTACTGTTATGATAAAGTTTCGCTCATTAGCCATCTATTCAATACTATCTATACTTCTAATTTCTTGTGGGAGGAATAAGAATGTTAGTGATACTTCTAAAAAAGTATTTAGGTACAATGAATCTGAAGGCATTGCCTCTTTAGATCCTGCCTTTAGTAGAAATAGAGAAACCATCTGGGCGGCAAACCATTTATACAATGGTCTAGTTCAAATGAATGACAGCCTAAACATCCTACCGAGTATTGCAAAAAATTGGGAGATTTCTGAGGATGGTAAAACCTACACATTCCACCTAAGAAGCGATGTTTATTTCCATGATCATGAATTATTTACTGATGGAAAAGGCAGAAAAGTAGTTGCCAAAGATTTTGTATACAGCTTCAATAGAATTATTGATCCTGAAGTAGCTTCTCCTGGAAAATGGATTTTTAACAACATTGATTATGTTGAAGAAAGAGATTTTAAAGCGTTTGAGGCAATTGATGATACTACTTTTAAGATTTACTTAACCAATCCACTCCCTCCTTTCTTAGGTGTTTTAACAATGCAGTATTGTTCTGTAGTTGCAGAAGAAATTGTATCTCATTATAAAAATGACTACCGAAACAACCCTATTGGAACTGGTCCTTTTAAATTTAAAATGTGGGAAGAAGGAAGTAAAATGGTATTGCGAAAAAATGAAAACTATTTCGAAAAAGATGCCAAAGGAAATCAGCTTCCATATATTGATGGTGTTGCCATCACTTTTGTAAAAGATATAGACCAAGAGTTTTTTAGCTTTTTAACTGGAGAATTAGATTTCATGAACGATCCTAAAGGAGATAATAAAGATGCCATATTTACAAGTGATGGTAAATTACAACCTGAACAAGCAAAAAAGTTTAACATGATTACCAACCCTCAATTGAACACAGAGTATTTAGGAATTTTAGTTGATGATGAGTTAAGTATTGTTACGAACAGTCCACTAAGAAAAAAGATGGTGAGACAAGCAATCAACTATGGTTTTGATAAAAAGAGTATGATGACTTACCTACGAAACAATATCGGTACTCCAGCTACAGCAGGTTTCGTTCCTAAAGGACTGCCTTCATTTAATGAAGATATCGTTAAAGGATATTCTTATGATCCAGAAAAAGCAAAAGAATTGCTTTTTGCTGCAGGATTTCCTAATGGAGAAGGCTTACCAGAAATCACCCTTTATACAACTAAAGATTATGTTGATTTATGTGAGTTTATTCAACACCAATTGAATGAAATTGGATTTAAAATTAAAATTGATTTAAATCCAGGAATTACCCATAATGAATTAGTAGCACGATCTAAAGTGAATTTCTTTAGAAAATCATGGATGGCAGATTATCCTGATGCTGAGAACTATTTAGCATTGTTCTACAGCAAGAACTTTACGCCACATGGTCCAAATTATACGCACTTTAAGAATTTTGATTTTGATAAACTGTATGAAAAAGCTCAATCGGAAACAAACGATTCTTTACGTCAGCATTATTACAGAGAGATGGACATGATTTTAATTGAAGAAGCCCCTGTTATTCCTTTGTATTATGATGAAGTAGTAAGATTGTATCAAAAGAACGTTAAAAAGCTAGGAGTTAACCCGCTAAATTTATTAAGCTTAAAAACGGTTGAGTTAAACTAGAGTATCAATCAATTATCTTCTTTTCAATATTAATTCAAGTTTAGTTTTATAGAATCGACTTAATATAAGTCTTGGAATAAGATTTACTTCTTGATTTAATTTACCCCATCAAAAACTGTGTATTAATACCTAAGTGCTCAATGGTACCCTACCATACGTGCACAACGGTATTTTCATACAAGGCCTTGTTAAACAATAATTTGCGACCTACATTTGGACAAAAACTAATCAACATTAGTTAATTGTCAATTTCAAAAAAGGTCGAAATAAGCTGAAGAGACTTTAAATTAAAAGTAAGCAGAATTTTAATATTACTTTAAAAAAATGAAAAAAATTAAACTATTAATGACATTGTCATTGATAACAATATTAAGTTATACGATAACTGCTCAAAACTTACACAATGCAAAAGTTTTAGGTATTGTAAACATCGGGAATAATGATGTAGCCTCTATTATTAACTTAGAAACTGATATTTTGTATAAAACATCAGCTTATTCTCAAGGAGTCCTAATTTCAAACCAAGATATTCAATTAGAATTTAATGATAATGAGGAAAGTATTAAAGTTTTGCATAGTTCATCTGAAAACATTCTTGCTTTCGAGGAGCTTGAAGAAAATCAAGATGACAATCCTATTAATGAAAATAATGCATTAAAATTTGATGGAGTAGACGACTATATAGAAACTTCATCGTCAGCTCTTGACCAGATTACTGATGGTGATTTCACTTTTGAAACTTGGATTAATGGAGATGAAAACTTAGCAGGTAATCATCCTACTATTTTTTGTAATCGACCTAATACCTCTAGTGGTATGAAATTCTTTTTTCACAATATTTGGGGTGGAGCTTCTCATAAAATGTTAGCAGTACAATTAGCAGGTGTTAATTACTTTGTTTTAAACAACGGTACATTTAATGCCACTTTGTTAGATGGAACTTGCCATCACGTTGCAATCACTAGAGCTGGAGATTTACTTTCTTTTTATGCTGACGGAGTCTTATTTGGAACAAAAACAATTTCAGGGGTTCCTAATATAGCGACAGGATTAAATAATAGAATAGGATTAACAAGAGGTAATAAATTTCCTTTTAACGGAATGATATCTGATGCTCGTATCTGGAATACTGCTAGAACTAATGTGGAAATTGCTGTAAATATGAATAAAGCAGTTGTTGTAAAAAACAACCCTAATTTAGTTTCTTACTTTAAATTAAATAAAGGAAAAAATCAATCTATAAAAGATAGAGTATCAAAAGAAAAAACTTTTTTAGGTTCTTCTAATGAAGTTGATAATAATGATCCTAATTGGATACACCAACAAAAATGTGAAATTGAATTAGAAAAAAGATGGGAAAAAGTTAATCCTATGGAAATAGGTGTTTTACATAATTATTATATTATTCAAGGTTTAGAAAAATTTAGAGAGAACCCTAATATGACTCAAGAAGAGATCTTTATGAGTATTAACATACCTGGTATATCAAAAGAACAACAACAAAATATTGTAGATAATTCAACTTCTTCCGAAAGCTCAAAAGAGGTTACATTAAATTTCCTTAGTTCACCAGAAGCAGTAAAAATTTATAAAAGAATAGATAAGATTATTGACAAAACAGTTAATGTTTGTAGTCTAGATAAAAGACTCTGCTCATTAAAAGAGGAAGCAAAAGTTACAGTAACCAACCAAGTAGACTTAGACATCATTACAACTACTATTGATGTAACTAAAGCATCTGCACAAATATGGAACCCAACTTCAATGGGAGGTTCTGGTATTGGAGATGCTTATCGAATTCATTTTGACCAAGAAGATCAAAGTAAAGCTGCTCCTTGGGTTAAAGCTGATGGTAGAGGCGCTGGATATGGCGCTGTAACATGGGGGGTTGGTGCAGCACTTGCAAGCGGACCTGTTGCTCCGATAACTTTAGCTGTTGCCATGCTTGGTGGTGCATTATGGAAGTCTTTTGCTCCTTAAAAATATATTTATGAATAAAAATAAAATAGTTCGAGTATTTGCTCTAGTAATATTTACTACATTGTTAGTATTAGTTTCTGAAACTTACTACTATTTTTACACTGATAATAATGAAGCCATTAATGCAGACACCTTTACCTCTTTCTTGATTGATGCCATAGGTTTTTCTTTATTTGTAAATATTATCATTTTTGTAAGCAATTATTTTGTAGATAAAAAAGCAAAAGACTCATAACAAAATAAAAACTTTATAGCTCTATAAAAAACATAGGACGTTTGATAAATTATCAAACGTCCTTATCTATTAGCACTTTAGGTTAAAAGCTCACATAACAATCTGTCATATTGCATTTTGGTTGCGAAATATAGCAGTAGTTATTGGCACACAAAAATCAATCCTGATGCCCTCTCCCTCTAATCTTAGCACCTCGATAACTTCTATCCAATTTTAAGTTTTCTTCCAATTGTTTTTTGGAAAGTCGGCTTTCTAAAAGTTCATTTAAATCTGGTTGACCAGCGTTAACCCATGCCGTATACCAATAACTCCCAACCTTAATAATCGAACGTGTCAACCTACGTTCAACCATTCCGTTCATCATGTTATGATACGCGGTAGAATAATCTTCTGAATAAGTTTTTATAATGGTAGAACCTCTATTTTCATAACTATACTTCTGATCAGTTGGGAATTGTTCATTTAAAACACGTTCAAAACCTAAAACAGAATCCAACGCCCCAAAACTACCTTTAACAGTCTCCCATTCATCTTCTAATATATGTTCTATATATTCTGCTCTTCCAACAAAGTAATTGTAATCTTTAGATTTCAATTCTGGCAAACGAGACTCCCAAAACCCATGTATTCCTCTTTGACCACTTAATTGACCATCATAATTTTCTGTAGTATGTAAAGGCACATGAGAATCCCCCACATAATGCCCTAGATCAGCAGAAAGGTGTAAAATCTTGTCTACGTCTTTTTCTTCAAAAGCTTTAGTTAAACGAAGTACCATAAGATTTACATGCCATGGTACAATGCCATATTTCTGTAAAGTATCTTCAGTAAATTTATCTACAGCATCAAACCATTTTTGAGGGATTAAGCTAAAAGGATCTTCTCCAGAATGAACATAATGATCTACATCTATGTAATGTCTTGCAGCCTCTTCATCCAAAACATACCTTCTTTTATCAGGATCAACAGCATGTTCTGTAATGTATTCTATATTCTTCTTATAAAATTGAATCATTTCAGGAGGCAAGGTAAATACTGCCATCCGATTGATTTTTTTATGTCCGAAGAACCCCCAAGAATTAACCTCCTCTTGAAATAGTGAAGTAATAAAAACTAAAAATATTAGACTAAGAAAGTATTTAGAAATGGGTTTTATAAAATTTGGCATTTCGACTCTGCTCAATGAGCAAATTTATTTGCTACTTACAATAACATCACCCTCTAAAATTGGTACAATACTAGATTTATCTTTAGTTAAACAGTAAATAATGTCTTCTTCCAAATTCATTTTGCTTAACCTCTTTCTGTGTGATGATTCTCCTAAGAATTCAAACAGATCACCTTTAGCAGAATTATACATATCAATAGCAGCAATGCTTGAGTCTGAAAGATTTCTAAACCTTAAGTTTTGAGAAATCTTTTCCGCAACTGCTCCAGCAAATAGAGTATCTTCCAAATTAAATCGATCTTTCCACCCTGCACATAGTAGCAGAACATCTTTATCTTCTTTTTCTATGTAATCACAAACAGCAGATAAGTTAGTAAAAGCACCGATTACAACTTTAGAAGCCGATTTAGCTATATCAATAGCCTTAGTACCATTTGTAGTTGTTAGAACAATTGTTTCACCTTTAAATCTACCGTCTTTAAAACCTATTGGAGAATTACCAAAGTCAAATCCTTCTACGATCTCTGCATTTCTCTCAGCACCAACTAAAAAGCCTTTCTTCTTGTATTCTATTGCTTCCTCTAAATTAGCTACAGGAATTAAACTATCTACCCCACTCTCAAAAGCTGCACATATTGCTGATGTTGCTCTAAAAACATCAATAACAACAACAGTACAGTTCTTATTTTCATAATAAACTGGAAATAATGCTGGAGATGGTACTACCTCAACTTTTCTTGTATTCCCTGATGATTCTTCACTCATTTAAACAAGTTTAAAAGTTTAAAAGTTTAAAAGCTTAAAGTTCTGAGGAGTCACACCTTTCAAACTTTCAACTTCTTACTTTCAACTTAATTTATCCTTTATAGAATGGTAGTTTTACCACCTTTGCTTTAATATTTTTGTTTCGGATAGCAATGTAAATTTCACTATCTACTTTTGAGTTTTCTTTAGTAACATAACCCAATCCAATAGCCTTTCCAAGAGATGGTGCCATTGTTCCAGAAGTTACTTCACCTATTTTGTTTCCATCAGCATCAACAATCTCATAATCTTTACGAGGAATACCTCTGTCAACCAATTCAAAACCAACCAACTTTCTTGTAACTCCTTGTTCTTTTTGAGCTTTTAGATTATCAGAATTTACAAAGTCTTTAGTAAACTTTGTAATCCAACCTAAACCAGCTTCTATTGGAGACGTTGTATCATTAATGTCATTTCCATATAAACAGAATCCCATTTCTAATCTCAATGTATCTCTTGCAGCCAATCCAGCCATCTTCATATCAACAGCTTTTCCCGCTTCCTGAATAGCATTCCAAATTGTATCTGCATCTTTATTTTCAAAATATATTTCAAATCCTCCTGCACCAGTATATCCTGTAGAAGAAACAATTACATTATCAACTCCTGCAAAAGTTCCTCTTTGAACAGTGTAATAAACCATATCCAAATCCATATTGGTTAATGGCTGTAACATTTTTTGAGCATTAGGGCCTTGAACGGCTAACAATGAAATATTTGAAGAGTGATTTTCTATCGATACTCCTGTAGTATTGTGTTTAGTTACCCAATTCCAATCCTTATCTAAGTTAGCTCCATTCACTACCAACATATACTCTTCCTCTCCTAACATATAAACCAATAAATCGTCTACAATTCCTCCTTCATTATTCGGAAAACAAGAATATTGAACCTTTCCAATTTCTAATTTAGAAGCATCATTTGAAGTAATTCTCTGGATCAAATCCAAAGCGCCTTCTCCAGTAACCATAAATTCACCCATATGAGAAACATCAAAAACACCAACATTACTTCTAACATTTAAATGTTCATCTGTTAAACCAGTATATTGCAAAGGCATGTTAAATCCTGCAAATTCTACCATCTTAGCACCTAAATCAATATGCTTTTGTTTTAGGGCAATGTCTTTTATTTCTGCTACTTCCATAATTTAAATTTTAGTGGACAAATGTATTAAAAATGTATGAGTTTATTTATGATCTTTAAAGGCACCAAATATGGTAAAAAAGACAATCTTTAAGTCTAAATAAAGTGACCAGTTATTAACATAAAATGTATCTAGTCGAACTCTATTCGAAAGTAAATCAGGACTATCTATTTCTCCTCTATACCCCTTTACTTGAGCAAGCCCTGTAATACCAGGTTTAATGGCATGTCTGTTCATAAAATTACCGATTACTTGACTATACTCCTCTGTATGTTTTAGCATATGAGGTCTTGGCCCAACCACGCTCATTTCGCCTCTAAACACATTGATAAATTGAGGGAACTCATCTAAACTTGTTCTTCTAATAAAACGTCCAATTTTAGTAATCCTTTTATCTCCCTTAGTAGCTTGTACTTTATCAGAATCTTCATTCACCATCATACTCCTGAACTTCCAACAATAAAATTCATTGTTATCAAGACCAGTACGTTTTTGTTTAAAAAATACAGGTCCTCTAGAACTAAGTTTTATGAGTATTGCCAATATTGGAAACAGCCAACTAAAACAAACTAAAATGATAAAAGAGGAAAACAAAACATCAAACACTCTTTTCAATAGTGTATTGTAAGGATCATCTAATGGAGTTAATGGAATATTCAATATTGTTGTATGACTAAATTGTCGTGTCTCAACCTGTTTCGAACTTAACTTATGCCAATCCAAAACAAGTCGTAATCGGATAAAGTTATTATCACAGTATGCAGAAAGTTCTTCGATCAACTCATTGTTAACCTCAGATAAATTAATGTACAATTCAGAAATTGGAGAATTTTCCTTCAATTTCTCAACTTGACCAATTAAGTTTTGAGCGTCTTTCAACAATTCTACTTTCTGAAAATCGTTATCAATGGCATTTTCAATTAAAAAAGATTTTACATCATCCATTGAAAATCCGCTACCCACCAATACCAGAGTACTTTTTTTGGATTTTTTAAAGATGTATACTTTATATATCGCATTAATAATTAATCTCCCTAAAAACATTAATGCTCCAAACCCAATAAAAGTATAGAATACAAATAATCGAGAATAAAAGGTTTTGAGTAAACCATTAAACCCAATGGTTAACCCCAACTGAATAATTACAACTAAAACTACGCGTATAAAATACCTTCTTCTACTTGTAAATAAAAAAACGTTATATATTTTCTGAGAATGAGAAAGGATAATCCATGAAAGATTAATAAAAACCAATAAAGGCAAATAGTCACTTTCTAAAAAACTAAAGCCATCCTCATCCTTAAATCGAATAATAGCCGCAATAAAGAAAGCAGCATTGAGTGTTAACAAATCAATGATTCGGTAATAAAGACCTAAAAAATATTTATGACTTTTATTCACTTAATAAAAACACTTATTGCTATTAATCCGCTAATTTAAGGAATAACTTTTCGTAGTCATTAATTATTTTATCCCAAGTGTAAAGTGTTTCAATTTTTTGAATATTATTCTGGGTAAAAGTTGTTCTCTTAGCTTCGGTTGTTTGATCTAAAACTGTTGCCACATCTTTAGCATCGTTAAAGTAAAAGGCATCATCACCTAAAATACTTTTATTAAATATATTATCATTGGCTACGATCAATGCATTAGAAGACATTGCTTCTAATAAAGAAGGGTTAGTTCCTCCTACTGAATGCCCATGAAAATAAAGTCCTGTATAATTTCTTAAATTATTCAATACGTCAATATCGTAAACTCCTCCAATAAATTTAATTTGTGAATTGGATTTAAATTTATTCTTCAAATATTGGCCAAACTCATTTTCAGTTTTTCCAATCACTAAAAATGGATTAGAATTTTCACTTTTATCCACTCCATCTAATATTGTTTCAATATTATTTTCTGGTTCCATTCTGGCAACCAACATTGAATAGTTATAAGCTTCTACCTCATAATCTTTTAAAACAGCAGTATTAGGAGTATTAAATACGTGAGCTCCATACGGTATGTAAGTAGAATCAACATTAAAATTAGTTTGTAAATGTTCTTGAATTCCAACTGAATCAGCAACTAAATGGTCACTTGTATTGATGGCCCATTTTTCGGCCATCTTTAAAAACGCTTGCACCTTTTTAGAGAATTTACTTCTCATCCATTCAAGCCCATCCATATTGGTTATGATCAATGGCTTTTTAGGTAAAGCCTTACCCCAAATTGAACTACTGGTATATCCTAATTGTAGAATGATATCAAAATCTCTTTTACGGGAATCTAAAATGCAATTAAGATCATAGAAAAATTGTCCTGCAGTACCTATTTTATCCTCCCAATCTTTACAGTGGACAATATTTACACCATTCCATGTACTCTCTTGGTAAGGGTGTAAATGAGAATTATACACCCATAATTCATGTCCTTTTTTTACTAAGCCTAAAGATAAATACTCTGCAAACTGCTCAAAACCGCCATAATGATTAGGGATTCCTCTAGTTCCAATTATCGCTATTTTCATTTAGAAATGCTGGTTTAGTTAAAAATAATAAGACTGTTGTAAAGAAATATATTCCCAATACTCTTTGCAAGACTGATTCTGTTAACATTGCAAAAGTGAACATAACTATCATTATGAATAACATTTTGTTCTTATTTTTTATAGCCTGATAAAAAATATAGAGGATCAAACAAAATAAAATACCAAATCCAACAACACCTGTTCTCATATAGAAATTGATGAACTGATTATGTGTTGAGTACTTTTTATACTTGCTCAAACCCCTATTCTCCATATTCAGTTTTAAAGCTTCATTTGAAGCATCATCTACTCCTAAACCAGTTAGAAATTTTGGAAGAGTGTTTATTGTCTTTAGGGTTTCTTGCCACAATAAAACACGAAGTGTTAATCCATTAACTCTAGGATCATTAACATCTTCAACTTTAGTTTCATTGATTATACTTAAGTCATCTACATTAATTATCTCCTGGAATCTTTTCTGAACGGGAGGAAAAAAAGCTAAAAGGACAACACCAATAATCATAGCGATAATTGCTTTTTTGTTCTTAATGAACAACACACCATAAAACAACAAGGTTAAAGAAATAACCATTTTTGATCCTGCCAAAATCAAAAACAGGAACATCATTAATTGAAGTATGTTTTTATAATGGGACGCTAATTTACTTTTCAGAAATACATAGATCATTGAAAATGATAGCAAGTAAGAAAAATAAACAGGGTGTGTGAATTTAGCAAATTCTTCAAATGAAAAGCAGTTTAAATTGTAAGACACTCCAAAGGATATAAGAGAAGTTAAAGTCATTCCTAAACCGATAAGAATAGCTGAAATTGGAAAGTATTTTAAAAAATTAGCTCCATTAATACAGGATATATATACAGGTAAAATGAATAGTGGTAAATATCTTTCGGTTGCCTTTAAATTATGATAACCTGAAACAGAAATAAACAAATCATTAAACAACAAAAGAGCAAAAAGAAGTACAAATATTAAATTAACCTTATTGAAAATAAAGGCCTTAAAATTAAAGTTCTTAATTACCATTAATAGCGATATAATCAGGGTTATATTAAATATCGGATGTGGTAAAAAGATTGATGTAATAAATAGTATGATACTAACTTCAGCTATATTAGGAATACTTAAATCACCCTCAATTATTTTAGGGAAATAATAACTAAACAATAATGAAATCAATATGATCACTACTCCAGATATAAGGATCCTTATTAAGTCACTTTTATAAACGAATGTTTTAGGAGTTTCTATATAACCATTCATAGAACGTAGATTTATTCCTGTTTTCCGTCCGGTAGTATTTACAGAACTCAATTCCTCATTCAACTGAAAGTAATCAAAATCAATAAGGTCTCGATTATTTTTTGAACGAAATACAACCTCATTTAAACACAAGTCTCTTCCCACCTGTTCAACGCATAATCTTAATTTCCTTATATTCTTATAGCGACTTAAATCAAAACTCAAAATAGAATCTTGTGGTATCATCAGCACTTTTACTGTATGTACTTCATTAAAATTATAACCAAGATCATTTTCTTCTGTAACATATACTATGGTAGAAAGAAGTTGACAAGGCTCATCAACTAGAATGTTTACAGATTCAATTTGATCATTTCTCCATTCAAAATTAAAAGATGCATACAAGAATGAAGTAACCAAACATCCGATAAATAGAATTATAGAGATATTAAAATTTGATAACTTCAACATGACTTATTTTAAATTCAACTTCTGAGATACTAGATCATAAAAATCCTTAGAGATGCTTTCCCAATTGTACTTTAACAATAAACTTTCTTTTACTGCTTCAATTTCAGAAGAATCACTTTCAAGTATATTTTTCATTTTTACTTTAAGCTCTTCTACATTAAAAGGATCAAAATTCATATTTTCTGGGAAATTAAAATCAGCCAATGCTGTTGCTGTTGAACACAAAACTTTCCTATCCATTACTATAGCTTCTAAAGGTGGAATTCCAAACCCTTCTCCATAGGATGGAAACACAAACAAATCACAATCCTTATAAAAACCTTTTAATTCATTATAAGAAATTCCTTCTAACCAATGTACATTACCCGCCAATTGTTCCTTAAAATTTTGCTTATAATCATTTAATTCATCGGTTACAATATCTTCTACTCCAATAAAAACCAACTTATATCCTTTTTCTGCTAAACCTAACTCATTGTATGCCTGTAAAAGAGCTACATGGTTTTTTCTTGGCTCAATTCTACTTACAAAAAGAATAAACTTATCAAACCCATACTTCTCTTTAATTGAAGCAACACCATCAGGAGTAAAATCAGTAGAAACAGCTATTGGAGTAATGTAAATATCTTCCTTTTTTATCTTATAATAATCAGAAATTTTACCTCTTGAGTACTCTGATATAGTAACCAATAGATCTGATTTTTTAGCCGACCTTTTGAATAAAAAATCATTTATTAATCTATACTTAAGCGGAAAATACTTTTTAAATTGATTCTCTTTAAATAAGATATCATGAAGCGTTATAATTGTTTTACAATTCTTTATTAATGGAGAAATGTAGGTGTAATGCGCTACATCAATCTTGTTTTTCTTTACCAATTTAGGCAAATCAACAAGTAACCTGTAGTATTTATTATGAGAGCTGTATTTGAGGTAATGAACGTTCTTAAATGTGCCAAACTCTTTTTCTAAATTCTCAGTATCGTGAGCTACAAAATAAAAATCCCAATCTTTAGCAATAGGTATTAAAGCAACGTAAAGACCTTTTAGATAAGATCGACTGCCTTGAAACTTATCGTCAAAAACATGTGCATCAATTAGTAATCGCATGTGACTTTTTATTTAAATGAAAAATAACAACTATTATTACAAAGTAAAAGAATCCTTCTTTAGGAATATCTGTTCCAAGCATATTAACTGCAAAGCCAAGTGATACGAAAAACGACATTAAGTATTTTCTTTCAAAGTAAATTTCGAAACAGGATAAAAACAATAAAAGAAAGCCTATAACACCTTTCTCTGCCAAAGACAGTGCATAATAAGCATCTGTTACTTGATGATAGGTAACCGACAACTCTCCATTTTCATAAAAATGAATATCGTTATCTGCATTTCTTGAAGACATTGTTCCAACCCCCCTACCTATTGGTTGTTCTAAAAATTTATTAAATGCATATTTCATAAATTCCCCTCTTTGAGAAATTGCATTATCTTGAGACGTTACATCAAATGATCCCATAAAATTTGTATCATTTATGTCTTTCTCCGTCTCATGAGGATTGTAAAATTTGAAAATTATCAGTGGTAAAACAATGGCAATTACCATGTATTTTATTTTTTTGAAAGTATAAAACCTTTTTCTTAAAAGAATAGGAATTAAAACCAATACTAAAATAATGAGTGGACCTCTAGAATAGGTAGATAATATAATACTCGTAACAAGTAAAATGTCTAAAAATTTAGACTTCTTATTTAAAAAGAATACGATTAAATAATAGATAATTGCAATTTGCCCTAATATTCTAAAGTCAAAAATATAACTCATATTTCGAATAAGAATATTCGCTATAGTTGTACTAAGTTCAGCAATAGGTTCTCTAAAAATAATCCCCTCTTGTAATACAAATCTTTGAAGTTCATTAAAGTTTGGGAGCAGATAAAGAACAATAGCAATGCTGAATGTATACCTAAAAAACTTAACCAATGTATCTAGGTTTAAGTTTAAATCTTGTGGTTTAGTTTGTGAAAATAAAACCACAAACATTAATATCGGAAAGACTTCTTCTGGCCATTCGGTATAACTAATCTTAACATTAATTAAACTTAACACTATTAACCCAAAAGCATACATTGCCGTAAACTTTATGGTCTTAACATTATTGACAATTAAAGCTTTATCTAAGGTGAGATTCTTGAATATATAAATTAAAAAAGGAAGGTAGTTCACGATAAAATTGAACACATTAAATGACATTTCATTTTTAGGTATAACCAAGCCCATGATGGATCTTGCCAGCAACATTAATATGATTACATAGGTAAAATCATTATTCTTTATTATCTGGTAATACGAGTACACCAAAACAATAGGAATAAAAACAATTGCCAGATTATAATTTAAAAAAACGGAGAGAATAAGAAGTGAAATGGCTATAAAAATCCCTTCACTTTTTAATATATGTTTTAATTTATCAATCATTAACTATTGTTGAGAAAGCTAATGTTAAATCATTTATATTCTTTTCCGTCATACAATCCGGATTAGAATTATAATCACTTATAATCCCTTCAAAACTATTGCCGTATATCCAGTTGGTATATTCTTGATCTACTTGCTTATCGTGTTTTACAGATGCTATTAAACTTTGTAAAGAAGTGTGTGGATCTCTTAACGTATCAAAATTAATGTGTCTACACATTGAAAGTCGATTGAAAAATATTGGTATAAACGTAAATGCTGGCTTACCCATTAAGGCGGCCTCATACGCTACAGTACCTGAAATAGTAAATACTGCTTCACACATCTTTATCAGACTATAAGAATCTTCATTGTATTGAATAAACTCTACATTTTTATACTGACTAATGGTTTGATAAAATTCTAATTTACGATCACCAATAGCATTGGAATGTTCTTTAACGATTAGTAAGTGATCTTCGGGAAGAATTCTCCATATGTTCTTAATAATCTCTAATTGATCTTCATAATACCTTCCCGTATTATCAACTGATGCTTCTGGCTGTTTGTGTAAAGTAAAAAGTAGGAATTTTCTATTTTCTAACTGCTTCTTCGTAATCTCCTTTACCGACCAATGATAACGTTTCTTATTGATATAATAAGAAACAAAGCCCTTAAAGGCTCTTGCTATACTATCTGGTTTGGTTGGATCATGTGCTTCATGAATTCGTTCATTAAAAAAGTATTTCATCTTTTTAATGAAATATGACAGCTTAGATTTTTCATCCAACAACTTATCATTCAATGCTAGATACTCCGGTTTTTTAGCCTGTAAAGTCGGAAACTCTGGGTAAGTAAAATCTTCTGCCCTGTACGTTTTAATTGCAGATTCAAATTCATCTTTAAAAAAAGCAAATTTCCCTGCAGGCATTCTTACCGTATGCGGTGATAATGAAGTACAGTCTAATTCTTTATTTAAATCAGCAACTCTATGAACAAGCAATTCATGCGCCCATGTTTGTTCTCCAAAAATAAAATCTATCTTATTTTTAGCTATGAAGTTGTAATAAATTTCAGAAAGGTTTGATAAATACTTTTGCCCCCAACTTTCGTATTTCAATACTCTATCTCCATACCACATCTCATTCAAATTGTACTTAGAAGTATCAAACGAGGTTTCTTTTTTTTCTAATACACTGTCTTTATCAATAAGCAAAATAGTTTCGGCAGGGTACCTTTCTAAAAGGTCACTATAGAGTGCTTTATTTACAACAATCCAATAAATTTTAGCATCAGAAAGTTTTTGTGCAACGGCATCAAAAAGAGAAGTCTTTTCATAATTTGCTACAAAACAGATATTTTTCATCTTTGATAAAATTGACTCTTTATTACTTAATCTTTACTAATTGTTGTGAGGAATAAAGCCCGCTTTCTGTAATACTCTTATACACAACAGATCCAGGACCTATTGTTGTATTACTTACTACCTCTATTCCTTTTGTAAAAATACATTTACTCCCAATAAAAATGTCATTTTCGAAAATAACTTTTCCTGACAACATATTTCTATCTGTATCATAACCATGTGTCCAGATCTCACTTCCGTTACCACCAAAAACTACATTATTCCCAACCACTATTGTATTGGTTACATCAAAATAATTGCCTCTTAATATTTCTGAATCTACTCCTAAGGAAAGGTTTTGATTTTCAAGATTTTTCAATTCTCTACTTCCACCAATAAAATTGCTACTAAAAATCATACTTCGATCTTCTAAGCTTAAACTATTTAGATGCTTAATTCTATTAAAC
Organism: uncultured Flavobacteriales bacterium; assembly: GCA_905479915.1. Lineage (GTDB taxonomy): Bacteria > Bacteroidota > Bacteroidia > Flavobacteriales_E > Vicingaceae. Next base: position 92,971 of record CAJQOH010000003.1, on the reverse strand, counting down.
TTATTAATTAGTGCACCATTAATAGTAACTGTTTTAGCATCGATATAATTAAATCTCCCAATTTTTGAATTGGTCATACTAAAATCTTTTGAAGTAATTATGTTAAACATACCTACTTTAGATTTGAAGTCAATTTTATACCCACAAAAAACTCTTAAAAATAATACCCGAAAAACATTAAATGGGATTAACGATATGAGTAAGGATAGAATCTTTTTCATCTGTCTATTTTAGCTTATACCCTCTGCTTCTAAGAATAATAAAGCTTGTAATCAATGTTAATAAAGTACTTGCAAACATAGACAAAGTAATTCGTTCTAAATAACCCATTTCTAAGAGATTAAATATCAATACAAATGAAGCTCCATTAATAAGTGCCAAGTATAGTTTAATAATATTCTTATTCTCTCTGCTGTAATAAATTTCAAAGTATGAAAAGACACACCAAAAGAAAGTATATCCAATAATTAAACTTACAATCTGAATTAAAAAATTCAACTCATAATCGTTTCCAAAAAAATAAATATACCCCATAATTATACAAACAACTCCCAATACTGACGTCATCAATAACCCAATATACTTTAAGAATACACCTCTCTGAATAACCAACAAATCTCCAGAAATAAACAATTCTTTCATTAAAAATCCGATAATCGCTCCATGGGTAAGCTGTATCAACATACTAAACCTTTGTGCCAATGACAACAACACTCCTTCATCTACGGATAATTTTTCTAAAGCATTTATTTTACCATAATTTCCTACATACATTAAGATAAAAACTTGAAGAATTGTTGGCCAAGAAAACAATATTGATTTTCGTAAAATATTGACTACTTCAAGCTCTTTATATGACCTCACCCACTTTACAGCAATTCTCTTTAAGATCCTGAAAAAGTAAGCAATACAGAAAATAATCTGTCCAATAAAAACAAGCCACAAACTAAACTCTGACCCTGAAAAGAAATAGAAAAACAGAAAGGATAATGATAAAATATTTGCAAATATTGTTACAAAAAGTGCCTTTTGAGGCTTATTCACTAACCTGTAATAAGACGTAAGAAAAGTAAAGGTTAAAATAAAAACTGATCTAAAAACAATATAAACGATATGATCCTCATAAGGATAAATAAAGTAATGAATACCTATCAAACAGAGGCCAATTACAAAAACTGCAATGTAAATGATATGAAATGTTTTCAATAAACTCGATACAACTTCTCGTGGTCTGTCATTGTTTCGGTAGGCATAAAAGAAATAACCTCCTAGTCCTAAATCTAAAAACGGAACTGCAACTACAACAATAGAATAAATGTACTCTATATTTACATAAACTGTTTTATCTTCAAAAAGGGTAAGTACAGCCAATGGTAATAAAAATATTACCATTTTATCAAAATAACTTAAGCCTATAAAGCTAAATAGACCTTTGTTATTTTTATATATTTCGCTTGCTTTTTTCAAGTCTAATTATCTAGTTATCATCATTTTGATGACCAAAATCATTGATCGCAAATTCAAACTGTAACAACAGCCTTCTTTTATTTGGATGGGTTCCTTTGTGGTAACAGAAAGTATCTTCAAAAAAACCTTCTCCAGCTTTTCCTTTTATCACTTTAATTTGATTGCCATATTTTTCTTGAGCCACATCATCTGCCAATCTCCTATTCCTTATTTCAAAATAGTTCTTCTTCTTATGTGTGTTACCAATAATAACATGTGGGCCTCTATCCTCATCAACATCATTTAAATAAAAGAAAACTTTTAAAAACTTTAAATCATCAATATCATAATGATACCCATAAAGAGGCGTTTTTGTTTGTTTTCCTGATTCATCTAAATGAGGGTAAGACCACCAAATTTGACTTCCAATAAACTTTGGTTCACAGCCTAAATATTTCTTTGCTATCTCCAACACCTTAGGATCATGAGCGATTTTTCTTACCGCCTCACAATTCTTATAAGTATTGGTATAACTATATACAGTTCCTTTTGATGGTTGTGTATCATCAGTCATAGAAATCTTAATTCTATCGTTTCTATCTCTATCAATACACGCTTCATTCTCTTCACAAAAAGTCAAAACCTCTTGAAGAATATCTTCAGACAAACCTATTCCAATAGAGTACCCATTCTCTTTTATCTCTTTTAACTCTTTGGTTACATCCAATTGAGGGAAAACTGTATCCTCATATGGTTGATGATTCGATTTTGATGTTAAACTATAAAATTTGATGGCTATAGGTCTCAATATATTGATAACAGCAATCTTTCTAATTATTTGAAACTTATTAATAGTCATGATATTATTTTAATACGGTTCTATTGTAAATTGCTAATGTTCCTATTTGATAAATTTTCAATAAATACCCTTCATCTGAAACTTCAAAATCTGAAGAATTCAGAAATTGATCAATGAATGAATTCAGTTTAAATTGATTGATAAATGATCGATCGCTTTTTAAATCGTTTTTTAACTCTTCTCGAATTAAATCTCCCAACACACCATTAAACATTAAATACATTGTTGATGATACTGCTTTTGCTCTATAATAAACGGTATCATTCATTTTATCTTTAAGTGATTGACGCAGCATGTACTTTTTTACTATCCTCTTTTTATCACTAAATCTTCCCCTACCAATCATACTTCGTATTGATAAGTTGAAAGGTATTGTTGCCGAAAATTGTGCAATACGTTCTAAATAAAAAGGCATTGCAATGTAAGTACTGTTCAATTTTGCGATATCTTGTAAGTATCGAATATCATTTATGTATTGTTCACTCCATTTTAATTCTACAACCTTATTATATAGAGCTCTAGGCGATTTAATCTCATTATAATCCAATTTAAAATAAGCTTCTAATTCTTCAAAAACTACATCTGGGAAATTATATTGTTTAAATGCTTCCTTATCCAACCTAAAGTAATATTTAGAAATATATTGCTCTACATTAAATACAAAAGACAACTTATACAACTCTCTTAAATACCGGTTACCTTTATAATTAAATAAGGTGATTATCATCCTAAAAAAGGATGCTACTTTAGCTAACAGAAGAACAAATACATTGTTTTTTACCCCAACTAAACTAAACGCTATTTTGTCTATTGGATTAACCGATGGAGTGTGCAACCTAGTATCTTGTCCAGCATAGAACATTTCATCCGGAGTACCTTTAAAATTTCCAAAAATCCACATCCCTACATAGGGATTGTTCATTTTTAAAATACGTTCCTCAAAAGATTTATAATTTGAAGCACTTTTCGGATCAACCTCCTTTATTTCAATTGGCAACTCTAAATGGTCTGCAATACTTTGTGCATAATACGTTTCATCCTCTACAGTATCTTTAACCCTATAAGATATTGAATGAATTTTATCCTTAGTGGTAATATCATCCAAAGCAATTAGCATTGCCACAGAATCTATACCCCCCGATAATAAGATATTGTTTTTATCACACAAATACCCCTTATGTGCAATATCTATTTCTTCTCGTAACTGTTTAATGTTTTCTTCTTCTGATAACTTATTTTCCGAATAAGACAATTCAAGATCTGATAATTCCTCAGATATAAGGCTAAGATTGCTATCAAATGAAGAGTGAATCCCTCTTTTAAACTCGGCTATTCCTTCATAAAAGGTTTCACCATTAAACAAAAAGTCACCATAAATATATTTGTATATCGAGTGCTTATTAAACCCAGTTACACTCGATTTTCGAGCAACATCATGAACATTTGTTCCTATAACTATTTCATCATTCTTATGAGAAAAATAACCTGATTTTATTCCTGATTTATCTCTATAAACGGTTAATTCTTCTTTGCTTTTATCAAAAATTACAACAAAGAAATTACCATTTAGTAAAAGATCTATTTCTGAATAAGTGATTAATGAATTTTGAGTGTTTAGTTGATTAATTACGCTTGTTTTATCAACAATATTTGCATCAAGAAAATACGTATAACCATCCGTTTCAATAACATTCTCCGTGATTTCTATGTTCTGAAAATCAAGATTAAGCTTCTGGCTATTTTTGTTTAATACAATTAACACGCTACTCTCCTATTTATTAATGTGATCCCAATTTAAAGGAGTTCCTTTTTCTAAATCTTTATTAAGTGTCTTTCCTAAAACATCATTGTAATGCTTAGGATGCATACCAAAACCTGGTCTAACTGAACGTACATTCTCTTTTGAGATGATATCCCCCTCTTTAACAGTATCAGAAATGTAAAGCGATCTTGAAAACTCTCTACTTTGTTTCTTTTTCTCTGTCATTTCATAATCAACCTTTCCCATCATTTTCTCAGCTTTTCTAACCGCATCAACCATTTCAGAAAATTCTTTTTCATCCAAAGAGAAATGAGCATCTGGACCACCAATTTCTTTATTCAGTATAAAATGTTTTTCAATCACTTTAGCTCCTAAAACAACAGCTACAACTGGTCCTTCAATTCCTAATGTATGGTCAGACAATCCAGAGCTTACATCAAATTTTTTGGCAATATCAGGAATGGTTAAAAGATTAGCATCTTCATCTAAAGCCGGGTAAGCTGATGTACATTTTAAAATAGTGATTTGATTGTTCCCTACTCTTTTACATGCTTCAATGGCCAATTCAATGTCCGTAACATCTGCTATTCCTGTAGAAATTATAACAGGTTTTCCTTTAGAAGCAATGTATTCAATTAAAGGAATATCCGTTATTTCAAATGAAGCTACTTTGTAGATTGGGTTGCCCAATTCTTCTAAAAAATCAACGGCAGCTGTATCGAAAGGAGATGAAAAACAGGCTAAACCTTCTTCTTTCGCAAGATCAAACAACTCTTTATGCCATTCCCAAGGTAAAGATGCTTCTTTGTATAAATCATATAAATATTGTCCATCCCAATGAGTCCCTTGGCTTATTTTAAAGTCAGGATTATCTACTTTTAAAGTAATTGTGTCTGCAGTATAGGTTTGTAATTTAATTGCATCAGCTCCAGCTCTTTTTGCTGCTCTTACAGTTTCTTTCGCAATTTCAATATCTCCACCATGATTGGCTGAGAGTTCTGCAATAATAAAACAGTTGTCATTCTCTAAAAAGCTCCCCATTACTTTACAATTTGATAAATAAAACTTTCAATTCCATTAATTTCTTCTTCCTTAAACAAGCTAAATCCTGCATTCTTGAATGATTTAACTGAAGCTATATTTTCTTTTTTAATAGAAGCTAAGACTGTTAAGTCTGATTCTTTGAAAAATTCTTCTACGCCAACTTTAATAAATTTACTTCCCAATCCTTTTCCCCTAAAATCTTTATCAATAGAAACTCCGATTACTGCTCCATCCTCTTTTTCATCAAACCTAACTATACCGGCAGGAACTTCATCTATTTCTATTATTAATAGCGTTGATTTAGCATCTACCAACTTTTGTTTGAACCAATTGCAATGTGTTTCATAAGGAATTACCTCTGAAGAAAAAGATTGTGCTCTTACCAATTCATCATTAGACCATTTGTAAAGTAAATCTACATCTTCAGCTCTAGCACTTCTTATTTTAAGCACATCAACCATTAAGATCTATTTATTTTAGAATGTATGATCACATCTTTAAACTCTCCTTCAAACAAACAATGTTCTTTAAATACTGCTTCTTTTTGATAATTATTTTTCTCTAAAACAGTATATAAATGAGGTCTTAAATCAAAAGCATACGTAAATATTTTATGAAAAGACAACTCGTTAAACGCCAATTGTTCAATTAAACCTAAATAAGTAGACCAATGGAATTCAAATTTTTCAGCCTCTAATTCGGTATTCATTATAAATGATATTTCAGCATTTTTATCAACCCAATTGATGTGAACTAAACCTCCATAACCAATGCATACATCATTTTCTAAGTAAGAGAATAACAATTGATTGGGGTTTTCTTGTTCAAATAATTGAGCAACAACTTTCGAAAAATAATGTTCTTGATCTTGCTCTGTTAGCAGTTTTGGTTGACGTAAATGAAAAATTTGCTCATTTCTCCATTTTAAAATTGCTAACCTATCTTCATAACGAATAGGAACAATTTTAAAATTGTTCTGAGAAAATATTTGGCTATTTAATATCTTATAAGAATTCATTTCTTATCTAACTTTAAATAAGTTAACCAATGGTTTACTCTTCAAAAATTGGTTTAAATTTTTAGCTTCTTCTACTTGCTTCATCTTTATGAAAAACGATTCATATACTTCCATCAAGTTATCTACATCTTCTTTGGTATGCGCATAACTCATATTGTGCGTACCAATCATAAACATTCCATTTTCCAACATTTCTTGTTGCATCAATGTTTTAATTTCCCACATCGTAGCATAATCGGTATCTTTTGCAATAATAAAGGACCATACTGGATAACCTTCTACAGAAAAAATATGACCCAATTTATGTTCCAAAATTTTCTTTGAAAGCGAATCCATTAGATACCTGCCTGTTTCTTTGATGGTTTCTAAAATAGGTCCGTTTTGTAATTTATTTAATGTTGCTAATGACGCGGCAAGAGACAGTGTTTCTCCTCCAAAAGTAAACGAGAAGAATATTTCTTCCATTAATTTCATTATTTCTCTCTTTCCTGCTACAGCCGATACAGGATAACCATTAGCCAATCCTTTACCAAAGGTTGCTAAATCTGGTGTTACCCCAAACAACTCTTGCGCTCCTCCATTAGCATACCTAAACCCTGTAATGGTCTCATCAAAAACTAAAACTGCATTGTGTTGGTGTGTTAAATCTTTTACCTTTTGAAGAAAATTATCTTCTGGTGGAAAAACATTAACAGGCTCCAAGATTACCGCTGCAACATCTCCTTCAAACTCTTTTAAAAGTTTTTCTAAAGAATCAATATCATTGTAATTAAAAGTATGTGTTAGGTCAGAAGTAGATTTTGGAACACCTAAATTACGTGGTGTACTTCCAATATACCAATCTTGCCAACCATGATAACCGCATACTAAAACGTGTTCTTTTTTAGTGTAAGCTCTTGCTACTCTTATTGCTCCTGCAGTAGCATCTGAACCATTTTTACCAAACCTTACCATCTCAGCGCAGGGAACCATTTCACAGATTTTTTCTGCTACTTGAACCTCTAACTCTGATGCTAATGAAAAAATAGTTCCTTTATCCAATTGTGCTTTAACTGCATCAACAACATCCTTATCATTATAACCTAATGTGATTGACAGTAAGCTATTCATAAAATCTGTATACCTATTTCCATCAACATCAAACAAATAAGCTCCTTCTCCTCTTTCAGCAAAATAAGGAGAAATACCATGAGGCAGTTGAGTTATACTTTTACTAAATGTTTGAGATCCTAAAGGAACAGTTTTTAATGCTCGCTCTAATAAAGCCTCTGAATTTTTATACCTTTCACCCATGTTAGTCTTCTTTTAATGATTTTTCATACCCTTCATTTCTCTCTGCACTACTATTTAAACCACTTATTTCTTTATTTGAAATATAAAAATCAGTGTATTCTTTCCAAGTTTTATCTAAGCCTAATTTTTCTATAACCAGTTTTACAACTTCAAAATCTGCTGGTTCATCAACCGTTAACCTTACATTTCCATAATTTTCATTGTTCTCATAATTACTTGATGAAAACAAATCTAAACCATTAAAGGTAGAGTTTTTATGAATATAAGGAGTAACATGTTCTTTTTCAGAATCTAACGTTGCTTCATTCCATGCTTTTTCTAAAGCCGAAAACTTAAACACCTCTATATCCATACCATCTGGAAAAGTAGGATTTAAAGTATTTGAACAGTAATCCAAATCTTTCTCCATTGCATAATCAATAATCGCATCGATTAAATTTGCATCAATTAAAGGACAATCTGAAGTTAATCTTACCACCCATTTAGGTTGAAATTCTTTTGCTCCTTGATAAAAACGATCCAACACATTATCAATACTTCCTTGATAAAAAGGAAGGCCATTATTTTTAGCAATTTCTACAATTCTCGTATCCAACTCATCCACTGTTGTAGCTACTAAAAGTTCATCAATTTTGGATGATTTTTGAATCCTTTCTAAATGAATTTCTAAAAGTGTATGGTTACCAATAGTTTTTAATACTTTGTTCGGCAACCTTGTTGAACCAGAACGAGCTTGTGTTATTGCTAATACTTCCATTAATTCCAATTTGATGGGTTTAATAATGAGATATCATTCACTTGAATAGAATTCATTTTTTCAATTACATCTGCAGTAATATCTACTTTCAAAGATTCTAAATTTTGTTCTAATTGAACAACAGAATCAACTCCTATTAATACATTACTTATGGTTTCTTGATTGCACGCATAATTCAAAGCCAAATCTGCCACACTTAAATTATTTGAACTTGCTGCATCTTGTATCAACTCTAAGTAAGGTTTTAAAGGTTGAAGATTAGCCGCCAATTCTTTTGTGTTTTTAAAAAACAATCCTTGTAAAAAGGCTGACCTCGTATGAATTTCTATCCCTTTTAGTTGTGCTTTTTTTAATATCTCTAGTCTCTGTTGTGTATTGTCTAACAGGTTAAAAGGGATCTGAACAACATCGATTTGATCATAATTCAGTAAATCTTCCAACTCATCATTTGTGTAAACTGAAACTCCCAGTTTTTCGATAATTCCTTGCTCTTTTAATGTTACAATACCACTTTCAAATTCTGTAAAATAAGAGTTGAAATCTGCATAATTATGAAACATATAGCAGTACAAACTCTGTACGCCTAAAGTTTCGATATTAGCTTTAACTCTCTCTTCAATAGCTTCAGGGAGGTCAGTTCTTGATGAACTAAACTTGGTAATTACTTTAAACTTATGCTTTGCTTGTTTATGGTAAGTTCCTATCACTTCTTGAGAATTACCATAAGCTTCTGCGGTATCTAAAAGCGTAATCTTATTTTCAAAAGCTTTATTAAGTATTTGGTTTGAAACAATTTGGTCAGGTTTTCCATTAGGGTTATTTATCCCGTAATCTAATCCAAGTTGAACTGTTCCTAAAATAATTTTACTTTCTTTTGACAAAATCAATGACTTTATTAATCACAAAGGTTTGCTCTTCATCTGTTAAGGATGGATACATTGGCAAACTAATACAATGTTTGTAATATTTTTCTGCATTTGGAAAGTCTCCAGGCTTCCAACCAAACTGTTTATAGTAAGGCAATAAGTGTACAGGGATGTAATGAATCTGACTAAAGATATTATGACTTCTTAAATAATCATAAAGGCCTTTCCTATCCTCAACTTCCACAACAAATAAATGATGTGCATTAAAGTGATTATCATTAACCGCCTGCATTTTCAAATTAACACCTTCAAATGCTTTTCTATAAATAGATGCGATCTCTTGTCTTCTTACAATCCCTTTATCGGCTTTTGATAGCTGGCTATTTGCCAGAGCTGCTTGTATATCTGTAATTCTATAATTATAACCTAACTCTTGCATTTCATAATACCAACTTCCCTGCTCGGCTGCATCTGGAATATCAAACTTCATATTCTCTTTAGTAATACCATGAGAACGAAGCTTTAACAATTCTTTATAAAGTGCTTCATCATTCGTTGTAACCATCCCTCCTTCCCCTGCAGCGATATGCTTTACTGGGTGAAATGAAAAGGCAATAGCATCAGCATAATTACCACTTCCACAAAGTTCTTTCTTATTGTTTGAATCAACAAAATATCCTCCTGGTGCATGACATGCATCTTCTAAAAAAAACAATTCATGTTTATCTGCTAACGCTCTTATTTCCTCAACATTTACAGGGTACCCCGTAAAATCAACAGGAACTATGGCCTTAAAATGACCTTTTGGATGAGCATTCAACAACTCTTCTATTGCTTTAATAGAAATTGTATAGGTAGATGGATCTATATCCGCAAAATAAACCTCAGCACCACAATAAAGTCCTGCATTGGCTGAAGCTGCAAAGGTTATCGGAGATGTTATAATTCGATCTCCAGGCCCTACACCAAAAGCCAACAATGCTAAGTGTAAAGCAGCTGTTCCATTGGACAATGCAACCGCATATTCTGCACCTACATATTTAGCAAAGTTCTTTTCAAACTCTAATATCTTAGGTCCTTGAGTTAAGAAATCTGCCTTTAAAGTTTCTACAACTACATCAATATCTTCTTGTGTAATCTCTTGTTTACCATATGGAATATGAAAGGAATTACTCATTCGTTACTCTTCTAATTTCACATGTTCTTTAATCAACTCCTTCATTGATTCAACAGTTTCCCATTGTTCATTATCTCCACTATTGTAAGAAAAACCTTGAGGAACTTTCTTTGCATCAAATCGAGCAATAAATTCATTCAAATCAAATATTGGTTGTGAAGGTAAAATCGCGTAATATTTTCCTAAATCATAAGTAAAGAAAGAATCTGAAGAAGTAATCATCTCTTCATGCAATTTCTCTCCAGGTCTTATTCCTACTTCTTTTTGTTCACAGTTTTCATCAATTGCAGTAGCAACATCAGTAATTCTGTATGAAGGAATTTTAGGAATAAATATTTCTCCTCCCATTGAATGTTCTAATGCATGTAACACCATATCAACTCCTCCATCTAAAGAAATATTAAATCGAGTCATATTCATATCTGTAATCGGTAAAACTCCATCAGCTTTCTTTTTCAAGAAGAAAGGAATTACAGAACCATTAGATCCCATTACATTACCATATCTAACTACAGAAAATCTTAAATCTCTTTTTCCTTTTATATTGTTTGCAGCAATAAACAATTTATCTGAAGCCAACTTAGTTGCTCCATATAAATTAATTGGTGCACAAGCCTTATCTGTTGATAACGCTACAACATCTTTAACATCTGTTTGAAAACATGCCTCAATAACATTTTGAGCTCCGTCAACATTTGTTTTAACCGCCTCAGTAGGATTGTATTCTGCAATGTGAACATGCTTCATTGCAGCTGCATGTATAACCACATCAATTCCTTCAAAAGCTCTTGTTAATCGATCTTTATCTCTTACATCTCCAATAAAATATCTAATTGCCGGATATTCTGACTCTGGGAACTCTTGAGCCATTTGAAATTGTTTCTGCTCATCTCTAGAGTAAATTACCAAACGCTTAACATCTGGCCATTTTTTAAAGATTGTTCTTGTTAGTTGTTTTCCTAATGAACCAGTTCCTCCAGTTATTAAAATTGATTTATTATTTAGCATATTATAAACTTAATCTGTCTTGTTATTTTAGAAAACAAATGTAGTTATTTTAACGGTATTTAAAAAGGAACTAAAGCACTCCTAATTATTAGATAAAAAAAAGTGTTTGCCTTTCTATTTTGATAGAAAAAAGATCATTTTCTCAATGTATTTTTTAGTAATTTCACACCTCATTTATTACACGAATAAAAAAAACAATATATAATGGCAAACGCATTTTTTACACCACCTATCGCTGAGAATGAACCAGTTATGGGTTACGCTCCAGGAAGCGCTGAAACAGTAGAATTAAAAGCTGCTGTAGCAGAATTAAAATCACAACAAATTGATGCTCCAATGATTATTGGAGGAAAAGAAGTAAGAACAGGTAATACTGTTTCTATGCATCCTCCTTATGAGCATGCACACAACCTAGGGTCTTTTCACATGGGAGATGGTTCTCATGTTCAAGATGCAATTGATGCTGCTTTAGCTGCAAAAGACAAATGGGCCAATACACCTTGGCAAGATAGAGCGGCTATCTTTTTAAAATGTGCAGAATTATTGGCTGGACCATTCAGACAAAAAATGAATGCTGCAACTTTACTTTGTCAAAGTAAAAATGCCAACCAAGCAGAAATTGATGCTGCTTGTGAAATGATCGATTTTTTCAGGTTTAACGTTCAGTACATGACTGATGTTTACTCCGACCAACCAGAATCTCCACTTGGATTATGGAACAGATTAGAATACAGACCTTTAGAAGGATTTGTATTTGCAATTACACCATTCAACTTTACCTCTATTTGTGCTAACTTATGTGCTGCACCAGCTATGATGGGAAATGTTGTTGTATGGAAACCTTCTGACACTCAAATTTATTCTGCTCAAGTAATTATGGAATTATTTAAAGCAGCTGGTTTGCCTGATGGTGTAATTAACATTGTATATGCTGATGGACCAACTGCTGGAGATGTTGTATTTAAACACAGAGATTTTGCAGGATTACATTTTACAGGATCTACGGCTGTTTTCCAACATTTATGGAAAGAAATTGGAAACAATATTCACAACTACAGATCTTACCCTAGAATAGTTGGTGAAACTGGAGGTAAAGATTTTATTATTGCTCACAAGTCTGCTGTTGCTAAACAAGTGGCTACAGGAATAGTAAGAGGTTCTTTTGAATTCCAAGGACAAAAATGTTCTGCTTCTTCTAGAGTTTATTTACCATCTAACCTTTCTGATGAAATTTTAGGCTATGTAAAAGAAGATGTTGCTTCTATGAAAATGGGATCACCAGAAGACTTTAGCAACTTTATAAACGCAGTTATTGATGAAAGAAGCTTTGACAAAATTGCTGGATACATTGATTTTATTAAAGAACAAGATGATGCCGAAATTATTGCTGGTGGAGGTTACGATAAATCTGTAGGATATTTTATTGAGCCAACTGTTGTTGTTACAACAAACCCAAAATTCAGAACCATGTGTGAAGAAATTTTTGGCCCTGTTGTTACAATTTACGTTTATGATGAAAACAAATATGAAGAGACTTTAGAAATTTTAGACGAAACTTCTGATTATGCTTTAACTGGAGCTGTATTTGCACGTGAACGCTATGCTATCATGACTGCAGCTGAAAAGTTGAAAAATTCTGCAGGAAACTTCTACATCAATGATAGACCTACAGGAGCTGTTGTTGGTCAGCAACCATTTGGCGGAGCTAGAGGTTCTGGAACAAATGATAAGGCAGGATCTTATTTAAACTTAGTAAGATGGGTAAGTCCAAGAACTTTCAAAGAAAATTTGGTTCCTCCAACTGATTATAGATACCCATTTTTAGGATAATTTTTGAATACTAAATCATGATGCATCAAATTTCATCTTCACCATTTAACAATGCAGTAGAAAAACTTGCATCGTTACCTGGTATTGGAAATAAAACTGCATTAAGGTTAGTACTTCAATTGTTAAACAGAGATCAAAAAGAAATAGAAGAATTCGGTGCTGCGTTTGTTGATTTAAGTCATCAAATTCAGTACTGCAATTCTTGTTTCAATATTTCTGACACCCCTATTTGCGATTTATGTTCTAACACATCCAGAAGCAATGACCTTATCTGTGTTGTCGAAAATATTTTAGATGTTATCGCCATAGAAAAAACCAATCAGTTTTCTGGTAAATTCCATGTACTTGGAGGCATTATTTCTCCAATGGAAGGAATTGGTCCTAATGACATAAAAATTCCAGAATTGATTGCAAGAATAACAGAAAATCCTCCAAAAGAAATCATCATGGCATTAAGTACCACTATGGAAGGCGATGCTACTAATTTCTACATTTATAAAAAATTAGCTAATCTAAACATTAACGTTACTACAATTGCTAGAGGTGTTGGTATCGGAGATGAAATTGAATATACCGATGAGTTAACTTTAGGAAGGTCTTTACTCAACAGAATACCTTTTCAGAATACCCTTTCCTTAAAGTAAATGCAATTATCCATTGTCATAGTTAATTATAATGTAAGGCATTTTCTAGAGCAATGTTTACGGTCTGTTTATAAAGCAACAACAAATATTTCGGCAGAAGTTTTTGTGGTAGACAATGACTCTAGTGATGACTCTTTAGCGATGGTTAAAGAAAAATTTCCAGATGTACATTTAATTCACAACAAAGAAAACGTTGGGTTTTCTAGGGCTAATAATCAAGCTATAGAAATTTCAAAAGGAAAATATGTTTTATTGCTTAATCCGGATACTGTTGTAGAAGAAAATGCTTTTGAAAAGTGTATCGAATTCATGGATCTTCACCCCAATGGTGGTGGTTTAGGAGTTAAAATGATTGATGGAAGCGGTAAATTTTTGCCTGAATCCAAAAGAGGTTTACCTACCCCAGCTGTATCTTTTTATAAAATATTTGGACTATCTAAAATATTTCCAAAATCTAAAACATTTGCAAAATATCATTTAGGCTATCTAAAAGAGAATGATACAAATGAAATTGAAGTACTTTCTGGTGCTTTTATGTGGATGAGAAAGTCTGTTTTAGATGATATTGGCTATCTAGATGAAACCTTTTTTATGTATGGAGAGGATATTGACCTTTCCTACAGAATAACATTAGCTGGAAACAAAAATTACTATTTACCAGAGGTTAAAATAATTCATTACAAAGGAGAAAGTACAAAAAAAGGAAACATCAATTATGTGTTTATTTTTTATAACGCAATGATTATCTTTTCTAAAAAGCACTTTGCTAAAAAAGCAAAAGCATTTTCATTTTTTATCAATATCGCAATCTACCTTAGGGCATTTTTAGCAATATTAGTTCGATTCATTTCAAACCTCAGACTACCAATTACTGATATCATAATTATAACCTCTGCTTTAATAATTTGCAACTACATTAAACCCTATTTAGGTTTTCCCAATCAAATAGAACTGTCTAACGATTATGGAATACTCAATGTTCTCTCTGTATTTACTGCCTTTTTAATTGGTTTAACCGTTACCGGTGGATACTCAAAAAATCTAAGCTTGCAAAAAACATTTTTTGGTGTTTTTCTTGGTGGAGTATTGCTCTTTGGAATAAATTTCATCTTTCCTGAACAATCCTCTTTTTCAATAAAATATATTGCAAGTATTATCGGTTTAATCGTAAGTATTATTCCTATCAATAGAATAATATTAGATTACTATCAAACAATAAAGTTACGTAAAGAAAATATAAAGACAACGATTATAACTGGAAGTAATAACTTCATTAATTCAATTAAAGAAAATTTTGCTCAAAAAAAATCAACTATAAAAACCTTATCAATAAAAAACAACAATACTATTGAAGATAAGGACACAAAAGAATACATCGGAAAATTTCATCAATTACCTGATTTAACAGAAATCTATGGGGTTAATGAAGTTATATTTTCCTCAAATGATCTGACCTACAAAAACATTATTGATCAAATGGATTTAGGAAAAAACAGGCATGTTGATTATAAAATATCCCTGAATTCAAACCTAATTATTGGGGCAAAAACTGTTGATGAATATTAGCCTATAATTAATTATGCCAATAAATTCTGAATCTTTACAATTGGCCTTAATTTAAGTATTAATTTTGCAGTAAATAATTACTTAAAATTCTTTAAAATGTCAAAAGTTCATAATTTTAGTGCTGGACCAAGTATCTTAAATCAAGATGTAATAAAAAAAGCTTCAGAAGCTGTTACAAATTTTAACGATCTTAATCTTTCTATACTAGAAATATCTCATAGAAGTAAAGATTTTGTCGCTGTAATGGATAATGCAGTTGCTTTAGTAAAAGAAATCTTAAATGTACCTGAAGGTTATTCGGTATTATTTCTGCAAGGCGGTGCGAGTACAGGTTTTTTAGCTACCATCCTAAACTTTATGAGCAAAGATGGAACAGGTGCTTATTTAAATACTGGTGCTTGGAGTAAAAAAGCTTTACAGGAAGCTAAAAAATTAGGAAACTTAAATATGGTAGCCTCTTCAGAAGATAACAACTTCAATTACATTCCTAAAGTTTACCCTATTTCAACAAATGATGATTATTTACATATCACTACAAACAACACCATTTTTGGTACTCAAATAAAAAAACTACCAGTAAGCCGTATCCCTATTATTGCTGATATGTCTTCAGATATTTTTAGTCGAAAAATAAATGTAAGTGATTATGCTATGATTTATGCAGGAGCTCAAAAGAATTTAGGACCAGCAGGAACAACCTTGTACATCGTTAAAGATAGCTTACTAGGAAAGAATGATAGAACTATCCCAACCATGTTAGATTTAAGCGTACATGCAGATAAAGGTTCTATGTTTAATACACCTCCTGTTTATCCAATCTATGTTTCTATGTTAACATTAGAATGGTTAAAGGCCAATGGTGGAATTGAATGGATAGAGAGAGTAAACAATGAAAAAGCTGCATTACTATACAATGAGATTGACAACAATCCTTTATTTGAAGGAACAGCAGCAAAAGAAGATAGAAGTAACATGAATGTAACATTTGTTCTTACTGATGAAAGTAAAAAAGAACAATTTGATCAATTATGGAATGAAGCTGGTATAAGTGGAATTAACGGACACCGTTCTGTTGGTGGTTATAGAGCTTCTATCTACAACGCAATGCCTATAGAAAGTATTCAAGTCTTAGTTGACACAATGAAAAAATTAAACTCATAAGAATGAAAATTTTAGCAAATGATGGGATTGCTCCTATCGGAAAAGAAAATCTTGAAAAAGCAGGTTTCGAAGTTATTACTGAAACTGTAGCTCAAGATGATTTAATCAACTCCATTAATGAGAACAACTATGTTGGTCTATTGGTGAGAAGTGCAACTACTGTTAGAGAAAATTTAATAGATGCTTGTCCTGGACTAAAATTAATTGGTCGTGGTGGTGTTGGTATGGATAATATTGATGTTGAATATGCGCGTAACAAAGGGCTAAAAGTGATTAACACTCCTGCTGCTTCATCACAATCTGTTGCAGAACAAGTTATGGCTCACTTATTTGGAGCTGCACGTTCAATCTATGATTCAAATAGACATATGCCAGTTTCTGGTGTTTCTGATTTCAAGAAATTAAAAAAGAAGTATGGTAAAGGGATTGAATTAAGAAATTCTACCTTAGGTATTATTGGTTTTGGTAGAATCGGACAAAGTTTAGCAAGTTATGCTTTAGGATGCGGGATGAATGTAATCGCCTTTGACCCCTACGTCCCAAATGCTACTATTAATTTAAAAATAGCCAATCAAACAATAAGTGTTGATATTAACACAACCTCATTAGATGATCTTTTAGCAAACGCTAATTTTATTTCTTTACATATGCCTATGCCGGCTGATGGAAAAGCTTTAATTGGCAATGAAGAGTTTTCTAAAATGAAAGATGGTGTTATAATAGCTAATGCTGCTCGTGGAGGAGTAATTGATGAAGATGCACTAATTGCCAATTTAAACGCTGAAAAAGTAGCTCATGCTGCTCTAGATGTTTTTACTAAAGAACCAACTCCTAGAGAGGACCTATTAAAACATGCTAAAATCTCTTTAACTCCTCATACAGGTGCTGCTACTGGAGAAGCTCAAAATAGAATTGGAGAAGAATTAGCAGAACAAATAATAGCACACTTAGGCTAGAAGATCGAAGTGAGAAGTCAGAAGAAATCTACTGACCTCCCTCTTCCAACTTCCAACCCTTTTAACTACATAAATATAAAAAAATGTCAGTATTAGTACCATTCAAAGCTTATCGTCCATTAGAAGATAAAGTAAAAGAAATTGCAAGTCGTCCTTACGATGTATTAAATGCAAAAGAAGCTAGAGAAAAATGTAAAGACAACCCTAACAGTTTTTACAGAGTTATTAAACCTGAATTAGAATTTGCAGATGATGCAGATCATTATGCTCCTGAAGTATATAAAAAAGGAAAAGAGAATTTCGACAAACTAGTTGATGGTGGTTTAATGGTTCAGGATGAAACTGAGAACTATTATGCATACCAAATCATTATGAATGGACACAAACAAACCGGTTTAGTTGGTTGTTGTGCTATTGATGATTATTTCAATAATGTTATAAAAAAGCATGAATTAACTCGACCAGACAAAGAAGAGGATAGAAAAAATCATGTTAGGTACAGTAAGTTAAATTATGAACCTGTTTTCTTTGCTTACCCACATGTTAATTCTATTGATGAATTGGTAGAGGATGTAAAACAAGCAAACCCAGTATATGACATCACTACTAGTGATGACATTCAACACACGCTATGGGTAATTGATGATGCTGATAAAGTAGCAGCAATAAAAGACTTATTTGAAGCTCAAGTACCTTCTATCTATGTTGCAGATGGCCACCACAGAACTGCAGCGGGAGCTTTAGTTGGAGAGGAATTTAGAAAAGAAGCTGGAGGAAATAAAGATGATGGTGGAAGATACAACTACTTTATGGCTGTATTATTCCCAGACAATCAATTAAAAATTATTGACTACAATAGAGTTGCTAAAGATTTAAATGGAATGGATGAAGCTACTTTTGTAGCGAAAATTTCTGAAAAATTTGAGGTAGAAGAAACTTCTGGACAATACAAACCTGATGCTTTACATCATTTTGGAATGTACTTAAACAACAAATGGTACAAGCTAGTAGCTAAAGAAGGAACATACAATGACAATGACCCTGTAGAAGTATTGGATGTAACCATCTTATCTAAGCAAGTACTAGAACCTCTATTAAATATTGTAGATTTAAGAACAGACAAAAGAATTGATTTTGTTGGTGGAATTAGAGGTTTAGGTGAGTTAGAAAAAAGAGTAAACTCTGGAGAAATGGAAGTTGCTTTTGCTTTAAATCCTGTAAGCATGCAACAATTAATGGACATCTCTGATAATGATATGATTATGCCTCCAAAAGTAACTTGGTTTGAACCAAAATTAAGAAGTGGTTTATTTATTCATGAATTGTAAAATAAGATAGAGGTTTGAAGTCAGAAGATCGAAGTTGAAAATTACTCCACTTGGATCTTCCGGCTTCCCACTTCAAACCAAATACACAATGAGTATTGCCACCAACATCCAAAATATCAAATCAGAACTAGCTAAAAACATTACTTTAGTAGCTGTTTCTAAAACCAAACCTAACGAAGATATTTTAGAAGCCTACACTGGTGGACAACGCATTTTTGGAGAAAACAAAGCTCAAGAGTTAACTCAGAAATACGAAAGCCTTCCTAAAGATATTGAATGGCATTTAATAGGCCATTTGCAAACCAACAAAGTAAAATATATTGCCCCCTTTGTACATCTAATCCATGCTGTTGATAGCTTGAAATTGCTAAAAGAAATTAACAAGCAAGCCTTAAAGAACAACAGGGTAATCAATTGCTTACTTCAAGTGAAAATCGCTGAAGAAGAAAGCAAATTTGGACTAACTCCAACTGATACTGAAGCGTTACTTAATTCTGATGAAGTTCAACAACTCAAAGGTATTCAAATTGCTGGGCTAATGGGCATGAGCACCAATACTCCTGATACCAATCAAATCAAAAAGGAATTCAACGCTCTTAATCTATTTTTCAAACAACTTAGTCGTCAATACCCTACAGTCACTATTCTTAGTATGGGTATGAGTGGTGATTATAGGATCGCTTTAGAACAAGGTTCAAATATGGTTAGAGTTGGCAGTTCTATCTTTGGAAATAGGAATTACTCTTAAACGTCCCCCATCACAAGTAGAACGTCTAGACATAAACACCTATTGACCAGTTAATTTTCTAGGTATTTTTACTTATATTTATAGCTTGTTTTCTTTTATGAACTATAGATATTTATATATCATATCAATTTCACTCATTCTCTTTTCTTGTTCAAAAGAAGCTACCGTTATACCTATGACGGAAGAAGAACCTGAAACAATAACTGATATTTTTAGTCAGATATACAATACAGGAAACAGCGGGTTGATGAGTAATGTTATTAATCATATTGAGCACACTTCCAATATCGTTAAAATTGCGACAGATAATGGTTACACAACTTTTGATGGTACAACATGGCAAACACTGAATTCTAGTAATTCATCTTTACCCTCAGATAAAATTAACTCAATTAAAACCAATGGTGCAATTACATGGATCGCTACAGATAATGGATTAGTGAAGTATGATGGTACAAATATGACCATTTACAACATGAGTAATTCTTCACTTCCACTTAATAAATTAAGAAGTTTAGAAATTGATGCCTCTAACAATCTATGGATTGGTACATTTAACGGAGGTGGTTTATCAAAATTTGACGGATCTAATTGGACTGTGTACACACCTGGAAATTCGAATCTTCCTAACAACTCTATTGCCTCTATTACAAAAGACAACACTGGTAATATTTGGATTGCTACAGCAAATGGAGTCTCCATGTTTGATGGTTCAAATTTTATCAATTACCAAGCATCTAACTCTCCATTACCAAATAGTAATGTCTATACCATTGCTATTGACAATAACAATATAAAATGGATAGGAAGCAACGGAGGCTTAACAAGATTTGATGACACCAATTGGCAAACATTTGATATGCAAAATTCAGGACTACCTCTAGACCTTGTAAGGAATGTTGTTCTTGAAAATAACAACGAGCTATGGGTTGGAATGGCAGGACAAGGAATAGTCAATTTTAACCACTCACTAAACACTTGGACACATTACAATTCCAATAACTCTAATTTACAGAATAACTACATTAATAACATTTCTATTGGTCCTGACAACCGAAAATGGATGTCAACTGAAAATGGAATAGCAATTAAATAACACCTCTTACTTAAAGCTGTAAACTAGACCTAGTTTACAATTTACTTTACACAAAGAACTTCAACATACTCACTTCACACTAGGAAGCATTGTAATTTGAATAGTTTACAACTATTACCATAATCCTTACAAAAGAATATAGAGGCCATCTAAAAATGGAATTGCCATAAAACAATTCAAACAATCATTGGTCCAAATCATCATATAAAAACTCACTACAAATCATTTAAAATAAAAAAAGGCTACCAGAATTGGTAGCCTTTTCACTAGTATAATATCTCTTTAATTCTTAATGAATTTAATATTTGATGTTTCAGTATCGTTTCCTACAGTTAAAAAATACATACCCTGTGGTAAATTATCCGTAGGTAATTTAAAACTATTTTCTCCTTTTACAACAGGATGTTTTTCAGAAATGATTCTTTTCCCTGTCACATCAAACAATACTACTTCAGCAATATTATCTGAAGTAGAATTAAATGTTAAATGCCCCACACCCTCTATAGGGTTTGGAAAAACTTTTAAATCTCCAAAATTCGACTCAATATTAACAATCTCAACTTTAGAGTAAGCATACTCTCCATCAAAATCAGTTTGTCTTAATCTATAATATGAAATCCCTTTATAAGGATCCTCATCTACTGAATTGTATTCTTTTATCATATTGGAATTTCCAGCTCCGTCAATATACCCAACAACTTCGAAAATCTCAGAATCTTTAGAACGTTCAATTGTAAAATAATCATTATTGACCTCTGTAGAAGTTTCCCAATCCAAATCAACAAATTCATTGTCTACTGCATTTGCCGTAAACTTAACCAAACCAACAGGTAAAGGTAATAAGTTACAAACTATACCTGGTGGAGTTAAAACTGCATCAAACTTACAACCTGCACCAGCATAACCTTCTATTTGCAAATAATACCTTGTTGCTGTAGAAGTAACAACGATAGGAATTGATTGAGCAGTTGTTAGGTTCATTCCATTTGTTCCTCCAGCCACAAGTACTGTAAAGTTAGTTGAAGATGTTCCTTCAAACAGTGCATATTGAAATCCACTTGTATAAAAATCACAAAGATCTCCTCCTGATGAAATTCCATTAGGAGCGTAACAATCATAAGGTGTAAAATCTAACGTCCACGTCCCTACTATACCTGGATTAAATGCAAACCAAATATCACTTTCTACAGAATAACCTACATCTCCACCCCACCAGCACCTGCATCAGTATTATAAGGATTAGCAGCTAAGGCAGTAGCATCATTACAATCTAAGTCATTATTCCAACTAACCGCATACCCTCCACAGTTTTCAAAATCAGCATCATAATTATTAGCTGTAAAAGTTTGTGAACAAGTATCAATAGCTTCTGCTGTACCAATTGGGTTATTAGCCGATGTAGGATAGGTATTCCAAGTAAAATCTACAGTACTAGCAGCCATATCTGCAGCGCTACATGTACCATCTCCACAATAGTATATCCATATGTATCCAGATCCTGTTGGAGACATTGCACAATTCTGACAATCAAAAGTACCTGATCCTGTAACATTCATCTCCATTCTTACATCATTTGGATCAAACCATGAAAACACTGTTTCTGGAGTTCCATCTAAATTCTGATCTGTATATATACGTAAAAAGTCATCTTTATTATTACCACCTCCACAAACTTGACTAAGATTACTATGGTCCGTAATACACAATTCAACCCTACCTGTACCATCTCCAATTCGATAAATATTAGCATTTGAAGTACTACAACTAGATGTTCCTGGTCTAGTAACATTTGTTGCACTACCACTAGCCACATTAAGATTTACACCCGTATTGGTAGTCGTAACACCTTGACCAAGTACAACAGTAGATAAACCAATCAAAAATATTATTATATACTTTTTCATCTCAATAACTTTTGTTTAATCCTTTTTAGATTTTGATTTAGTTTTTGATTTATCATCGACAATTTCAACTGGATCTAAAAGATTAATTAAAACACCTTTTCCTCCAGAGCTATTTTTTTCTTTAGAATTCGCCTTTTTATTCTTTACTTGCTTATTCTCTAAAACTGAAACTCTATCCTTCTTTATTATTTCAGGACCTTTTTCTAACTTCTTTTCAGTCTTCTTGACAACTTTAGATTGAGCAAGTATTGTTACAGGAAGAACTCCTAAAAGAAATAATGTGAAAACTACTTTTTTCATAATTTAACAAAATTATCTATTTTTTTTATAAAACAAACAGAAAAAACTGTCTGATAAACGACATAACAATTTTAAAATGAATATCTTAAGTAAATAACAAGCTCAAAACATCCTTGTTAGGTTATTAACAAATTTAGACTTTATTTTTAAATAACTAAAATATTACCTAAAATACTTATAAACAATTAAATAACGTATTATTGCAACTATGAATTCTTCGTTAACAAAACTAATATTCCTCCTAGCATTCATAGAAGGTGGAGCAGTAATGTGTGTCGAATTATGTAGCGCTAAAATTTTATCTCCGTATTTTGGAACATCCATTTACGTTTGGGCAGCAGTTTTAGGCATCACCCTAACAGCATTAATGTCTGGATACTACTTAGGCGGTTACATTTCTTCTAAAAACAAAAAGACATCAATTGTTTACTGGCTAATGTTAATTGGTGGTTGTTTAGTAACTCTAACCCCTATTATTAGTGCCATAATTTTACCAATTACTATAAATTTAAACTTACTACTCGGAACAGTTATTTCGTTGCTATTCTTTTTGTTTGCACCACTTATGTTGTTTGGAGCTGTTTCTCCTTTAATTATTAACTTGCTTACAAACAATGCTAAAGAATCGGGTAAAAGTAGCGGCAATGTATATGCCGTATCTACTTTTGGAGGGATACTTACAACCTTTTTTATTGGGTTTTATGCCCTTCCTGAATTTGGAATAACTTATACTTTATATAGTTATGGAGTTTTAGTAATGGCCATTTCGACTTTTCTATTTATCAAAACCAAAACTGTTGAAACACCTATTTTTATTATCTTCTTTATCGGAGTATCAAGTTTAAGTTTTCAAGTAAAAAATGGAAATAGTGAAATAATCTATCAATCTGAAGGAATCTTAGGTGAAGTTAAGGTTGTTGACAGATCCTATTTCAACACTGAAACCAACACGCAAGATAATTACAGAGAATTAATGGTTAACAATATCTCTCAAACCATTATGAATAAAGATAATCCTGAACAAAACTTCTGGAATTACGTGGATGTCCTAACCTACAACATCAATTCTTATGCAAGCAATAAAGATGCATTACTTCTGGGTTTAGGCGGTGGGACGCTTTACGAACGTTTAAAAAAAGAAAACATCAATGTTGATGTTGTGGAAATAGATGAAAGAATTGAAAATATAGCCAAAACGTATTTTAATATTAATAAAGATGTAAATGTTATTATTGATGATGCAAGACACTACATAAATACGGTTAACAAAAAGTACGACATTATAATTTACGATCTATACCATAGTGAAACTCCTCCTGTTCACCTGATGACCAAAGAAGCTTTTAAAGAAATAAAAACTAAACTGAACAAGAACGGAATACTAGTCATCAACTTTTATGGATTCATTAAGGATCAAAAAGGAAAAGCTGCTCGATCAATATATAAGACACTCCTAAATGAAGAGTACAATGTAACTCTAATGGCTACTGAAGGTTCAGAAGAAAGCAGAAACCTTCTATTCATTTGTAGCAATGATAAACTAAAAGCTAAAAAGGAAATTATTCACAAACACCTAAACAAAACGAATATTAACCTAAGTGATGCTGTTATTTTAACAGACGACAAACCCATTTTAGAACATATTTATCTGGAAGCTGCATTAAATTGGAGAAAAAATTACAATGAAATAAATGCCAAACATTTTTTGAGGAGAAACTAATCTTATCTTATTTCTCTTAGAAAGTTAAAAAAATACTCCTCCATAAAACATTCATTAATAATTTTATTCGTATAATTGTACTATCAGTATCCTGATAACGTTATTATCATAACAAAATAAATACACTTTATAAATCTTGAAAAGCGACTTAATAAAAAGAAGCTAATTAAAATAAATTACCATCACATATTAGAATTACAATCCTTGTAATCTACAATAAAAGAATCGACACGATTAAAATTATTAAAAAACACATTATTATTACATGTACGATATTATCGAATTAAACAAGAAGTTAGTAAATGAACTTCGTGAAATTGCTAAAGGACTAGAAATAAAAAAGACCGATAAGCTTAAAAAAGAAGAGCTAGTATATCAAATTCTAGATCAACAAGCAATCAACCCTCCTAAGCCAGCAGCTAAACCTGTTGAGAAAAAAAGAATTCCTGCGGGATCTTCTACTGGAGCTACAAGTAAACCAAAAAGAAAAAGAATGTCTACAGAAAAACCTAGTTTATTTAACGATGGTCCTGTAAGCACACCTACTGATAAAACGCCAAAGGAAGCTCCTAAAGCGGAAATTAATAAACCAGAACAAAAAGCAGCTGCACCTGTTAAAAAACCTGCAGCCAACACTACTGATACAACAAGTACTACTGACAGTGCAACCCCTAACCCAAGACCAAATCCAAAACCTACACATCAAAAGAAAGATGATAACAAAGGAAATGGTCAAAGAGAAAAAAGAGAACACAACAACCCTAACCAAAATAAACCTCAGCACAATCACAATAAAAACAAAGCTGACGATCATGGTTATGATTTTGATGGAATTATTGTAAGTGAAGGTGTGTTAGAAACTATGCCTGATGGATATGGTTTTTTAAGGTCTTCAGATTATAATTATTTAAACTCTCCTGATGATATCTATGTATCACAATCTCAAATTAAATTATTTGGATTAAAAACTGGAGATACTGTTAGAGGAAGTGTTAGACCTCCAAAAGTTGGTGAAAAATACTTCCCTTTAATTAAAGTTGTTTCTATTAACAATAGAACTCCTGATGTTGTTAGAGATAGAGTTCCTTTTAAATATTTAACTCCTGTTTTCCCTAACGAGAAATTGAATCTTATTAGCGACACTAAACCAACTGTTTCTAATAGAATAATCGATTTGTTTACTCCTATTGGAAAAGGACAAAGAGGAATGATCGTTGCACAACCAAAAACTGGTAAAACAACGTTATTAAAAGATGTTGCTAACGCAATTGCAGAAAACCATCCTGAAGCTTACTTATTGATTTTATTAATTGATGAGAGACCTGAAGAGGTTACAGATATGGCACGTAGTGTAAATGCTGAAGTTGTTGCTTCTACATTTGATGAGCCTGCAGAGAAACACGTTAAGTTAGCCAACCTTGTATTAGAGAAAGGGAAACGAATGGTTGAATGTGGTCATGATGTAGTGATCTTATTAGATTCTATTACACGTTTAGCAAGAGCTTACAACACAACTGCTCCTTCTTCAGGAAAAGTACTTTCTGGTGGGGTTGATGCAAATGCCTTACAAAAACCAAAAAGATTCTTTGGTGCTGCAAGAAAAATTGAAGATGGTGGTTCTTTAACAATTATCGCAACAGCTCTTACAGATACTGGATCTAAAATGGATGAAGTAATCTTTGAAGAGTTTAAAGGAACTGGTAACATGGAATTACAATTGGATAGAAAAATTTCTAACAAACGTATTTTCCCTGCTATTGATATTGTTTCTTCTAGTACTCGTAGAGATGATTTATTATTAGGTAAAGATGTTACTCAGTTGATGCACATTTTAAGGCATCACATTGCTGATATGAACCCTGTTGAAGCTATGGAATTCATTAAAGGAAGAATTAGCCAAACAAGAAGTAATGAAGAGTTCTTAATTTCTATGAAAGCGGGCAATTAAAACAATTATAAAAGTACCGTCATTGCGAGGAACGAAGCAATCTTACCATTAAAAGATTGCTTCGTTCCTCATAATAACCTTTAAATAAAAGATATGTTTAAAAACCCTTTTCAAATTGCAATTACATTCGCAATTGTTGCTCTTATTGTAAAATTGAGTGCCTTTTCAATGGGCATCCAACATGGAGCAATGGAAAAGTATATTTTTTACATCTACATGTTTTTATTACTACTTACCGTTTTTATGGGAATTAGAAGTAATAAAATAGCGAACAAAAACACCACATCTATAGGGCAAGATTTTAAATCTGGAGCTCGTTCGGCATCAACTTTTGCACTCCTAATTGCTGCTATTACTTATATATATTACGCGAATATTGATCCCGAGTTTTTTGAAATCAAAAGAGCAGAGAGTTTTTCAAATTTGCCAGCTAAAATTACTCAAGCCATTAGCGATGGAGATATGACTATTGATCAAATCAAAGAAAAAGCAAAAGGAGATATAAAGTCTGCTAAAACAATTTTTTCTCCTTACTTACATTCTATGGCAACATTGTTTGGACTAGTTTTTATAGGCTTATTCCAATCCATGATTTTTGCTTTTTTAATGAAAAAATATCCTGGGTTTAAGAAATAAGGTTTATCAAAGAAAGACCATCAATAAAAATAATAAGACTACTACTCCAATTATTATTAAAAAACCACCACATCCCCCATTTGGGTCTCCACCTAAAATACCACCACTATTTTTCTTATAAAAAGCTCCTGATGTTAGAAATTTATTAGCCCCTTTCACCTAGCCCTATTTAATAAGTCTCTCACCAAACTCATTCAAGTTTTTACCATCAAAATTTCCAGAACTCATTAAGAGTAGTACACTTTGATTCCATTCTTTGGCTTTAAGCATTCCAAATAGTTCATCAGAATCATTGTAAATAGTAACATTTTCAGAACCAAACGCTGCCTTTACCTCTTCCGGAGTAATTGCTTCTAACTTTTTATGTTCAATAGTATGGTTGCTATAATACACATAAGCCTCATCAGCAGTACTCATACTATCTTTATACTCTTGTAGAAACTCTTTATTTAAGCTGCTAAAGGTATGCAACTCCATGCAGGCTATTAATTTTCTATCAGGGTATTGATTTTTAACAGCTTGTGTTGTTGCTTTTAATTTAGATGGAGAATGGGCAAAATCTTTATAAATAGCTGTTGAATCATTTTTAGCAATCAACTCTAACCTCTTAGAAGCTCCCTTAAAATCTTGAATGGCTTCATAAAACTGATTGTCATTAATCTTTAGCTCATTACAAATTAAACGAGCTCCATTCAAATTTTGTAAGTTATGATCTCCAAAGATTTCTAATGGGATTTCATTTCCTTCTACCAAAATAGAAGTAACTCCATTGTTAATCACATTTTCTGGTGTTTGATAACCTATTCGATCAATATCAGGATTAGAAGTAGTTAGCGCAATTTTATTCACCTCAGAATCTGCCTTACAATAAATAAGTTTTCCATCTTTTTCTATCATCTTGATAAATTCAGAAAACTGCTCAACATAATTTTCAAAAGTTGGAAATACATTGATATGATCCCAAGCTATACCACTTATTAAAGCAATGTTTGGGTGATACAAATGAAACTTAGGTCTTCTATCAATTGGTGAAGAAAGGTATTCATCTCCTTCTAAAATAATAATCTTAGCATCAGTAATTTGAACCATAGTATCGAAACCTTCTAATTGAGCTCCAACCATATAATCAAATTTCTTATTGCGTTTTCCTAACACATGCAATACCATTGAAGTGATAGACGTTTTTCCGTGACTCCCTCCGATTACTACTCTTATTTTATCTTTTGACTGTTCATAGATGTATTCTGGATATGAGTACACTTTTATCCCAAGCTTTTGTGCTTTAATCAATTCAGGGTTATCAATCCGAGCATGCATCCCTAAAATTACAGCATCCAAATCAGTTGTAATTCTAGACTCATCCCAACCAAATTTATCTGGCAACAAACCGTGCTCTGCAATTCTACTTTTACTAGGCTCAAATATTTCATCATCAGAACCTGTAACGTTAAATCCTTTTTTATGTAAAGCGATGGCTAAATTATGCATCGCACTTCCTCCTATTGCTATAAAGTGTACTCTCATGCTTTCAAATTTAGTCAGAGTCCTTATTTAAATTACTTCGTAAAAATTCAATTTTCAACAAGTAAATGTTACTTCAAAATGGTAACTTGTGGGCTCAATTAATAAATCTAGAAGATGAAAATATATCCTTTAAACACAGGTAATTTTAAATTAGATGGAGGTGCTATGTTTGGCGTTGTTCCTAAATCTTTATGGCAAAAAACCAATCCTGCTGATAGCAATAACATGTGCAGCTGGGCTTTAAGAAGCATGTTAATTGAAGATGGAGATCGTTTAATGATTATTGATAATGGTATGGGAGATAAACAACCTGATAAGTTTTTTGGGTACTATTATTTACATGGTGATGATAGTTTAGAAGGAAACCTCAACAAACTAGGTTTTACAGCCGATGACATTACTGATGTGTTTTTAACTCACTTGCATTTTGATCATTGTGGTGGAGGTGTTAAATGGAATAGAGATAGAACTAAGTTTGAACCTACTTTTAAAAATGCGATTTACTGGAGCAACAGTCAACACTGGGAATGGGCTACAGTTCCTAACCAACGAGAAAAAGCTTCATTTTTGAAAGAAAATATTTTACCAATGCAAGAGTTCGGACAACTTAAGTTTATTGATAAAGAAGGGTTTGATTATTTTGACATTCTAATGGTTAATGGTCATACAGATGCTCAAATGATTCCTCACATCAACTACCAAGGGAAGAAACTCGTTTTTATGGCTGACTTACTACCTTCAGTAGGTCATTTACCTCTACCATATGTTATGGGGTATGACACGCGCCCATTGTTAACTATGGATGAAAAAGGAAAATTTTTAAAAGAAGCTGCAGACAATAATTACATCCTGTTTTTTGAACATGATTCTGTAAATGAATGTTGTACTGTACAACATACTGAGAAAGGAGTTCGTTTAAAGGATGCCTTTAGTTTTAATGAAATGTTTGAAAAATAGTAAACCGTTGATGGCTTATTACAAAATAATACTTGGATATATATTAGTACTTCTAATTCCAGTTTCTGCCTATTGTCAAACTGCATCCGCTATATTTAAAAGCGATCACTCTTTTCAAGTATCTGTTAATTACATCGCACAGCACAGCAACTACAATAACAATGTTGCTATTTATAAACTACCTGCTGAAAAAGCTTACAACATCAAAATTAGCTTTGAAAACGATACGGTTTTCACACAAAAAAATATCCATTTAATTGATCAAGGTTTAACACACATTTATGAGGTAACTAAAGAAGCAATTCAATTAAAAAAAGTAATCCCTACTTCATCCTATTTAAATCCAGATAACCAACTGACAATTGCCTATATCGAAAATTCTTCTTTGATTAGTGAAGTGAATAAAAAAGACAGTGTTAAAGCCAAAGACACAGCTTATGTTGTCCCTTTTGATAGCTATTATAAATTAGAAGATTATAACGGTAGAATTGGTTGCCCATTCCCCTTAAAGATAGAGGAAGCATCTAAGTTAAGAGGGTTTATTCTCGCTGAAACGTTAGAAGAAAGTAAATTGGAAAAAGCAAAAATAACAATCCAAGAAATGGATTCTGCATGCGTTTTAATTGATCAAATCAAAGAGTTAACACTATTGTTTGAATACGAAGAAACTCGATTAGACTTTATTCAATTTATAAGACCTTATGCTTTTGATATTGATAATTATGAAAAGCTCTACCCAGTTTTTGATTATGACAACAGTAAAGATGAATTAAAGCTATTGTATAGGAAAAAAGAAAAATAGTTAGCCCAACAGCTTACTCTCCATTAACGCAACAGCAATAACTTTCTAATGTATTTATTGTCTTTAGAATTCAAACGAATATAATAGACCCCATCAGAAAATTGACTAATATCTAATGTAACTTTATTCAATTTTCTAATCTTATTTTTCAATACTTCTTCTCCAAGAAGATTAACCATAGAAACAGATTCTATAGATTGATCATTAAATTGAATAGTCAGATTCCCTGAAGTTGGATTTGGATAAATTGAAAATAAATCATTTTCTACATTATCAATCCCTAAAGCAATAAAATTAATTGTATCAGAAATATTTTTACATCCAAAACTATCAGTAACCTCAACAAAGTAATCTCCACTATTTTGAGCAATATGTAAAGTGTCTGTTTCGCCACTCAATATGCCCGAATTATAATACCACTGAACATCTAAATTAGTGGCATGCACTAATGAATCATTACCCATTAATACAACAGTAGGTTTTAATGGTAGTGGACGCCAAATAACATCTACTGTATCAGAAATTGATTTACACCCACTTGCATTGGTAACTGTTACATATAAACTTTCTGTTGTATCCACATAAATGCTCTGGCTAACAGCTCCTGTAGACCAATCGTAAGAAGAATACGAAGGCGAGGTGATCTGAACACTATCTCCATCGCATACATTCTGATCTGAACCAAGAGTAACTGCAAAATTAGAATTATTCAACGCTGCAAAAGCATCTACTTTTCCATGTCCAAATCCAAAATTAGGAACAACACCTGTTTGTATATCTTGCTTGGCGGTCCCTTGTATTGCAGCTTTAATTTCAGCCATAGTAGCTGTTGGACATTTTTCTAAATATAAAGCTGCAACTCCTGCTACAACAGGAGAAGCCATAGAAGTCCCTCCATTTCTTCGATGCATAGAACCCAATGCTATTTTCGCTCTATTTCCAGGTCCTGCTGCAGCATTTAAAGCTATTACAGTTGCTGGATTTGCGGCAAGAACACTATTTCCTGTTGCACCAATATCAGGTTTTATATTCCCTCTTCTATCAGGGCCTTTACTGGATGAACTTGCTAATTCTCCAGGAACACTTGTTAAAACAACAAGTTGCGTATCCATATCAATATAAGTTGCTCGATTAACAAAATTAGCTACAGTTAAAACTGATGGTAAACATGTAAAACTACTTACCGTTGTTTTAAACGAATCAGGTAAGGTATAGTGCACTATTGGTGGATATTGTGCTGCTGTTGGCAATCCTGTTTCAACAATATCAGATGTTGCTAACTTAGTTGTAGACCAAAAATCAAATTTACCTGAACCTGTACTAAGAAAACTAAAGTTGTATGTATTTGAATCGGGTTCATTCAACATCACCTCTAATAAATATTTATCATCTTGTAGTTCTCCATAGGTTTCTACAATAGCTAAAACAGTCGCTCCATCCCATATCGTATCGGTATAATTTCCTAATCTACTTTGAATATTAAAAAAAGGTGTTCTACCCTTTTCCTCAAAAGTTCCTGAAGGTAAATTAGCTCCAAAGGCATAATCAACATTATTAAAATCTGCAGTATCAGACCAAACCTCATAATATACAGAACCAAATCCAAACCCGGAAGATGGGTTATATTTTAACCATGAAAAAGAAGTGTCACTTGTTACAGTTTGTTCCACATGCCAATTAAAAGATCCAGCATTTCCTGCTGCACAAACCAACGCTCTTCCAGGTTTATGATTAACAATACTATCAATCAATAATGCTGCCGGATCAGTTCCATCATGTGAACCAAAATAAGATCCTGCACTAATGTTAATTACACAAGGCATATTTAAAGAATCTGCTACAGAATAGATATAATCAACGGCATCAACAACTGTTAAAAGCCAATTAGGAGAACTAAAATCACTTGCTACAGCAACAATTGTTGATTCTCCTGCAACTCCATCAAACTTATTTAAAGCCAATCCATTTCCTGCACCTATACCTGCAACTTGAGTTCCATGGCCAGTATAAGTAGCATGATCAACATGTGTACAACTACCATTATTTATTGCTGTTGAATCCCAATACTCACCAGTTACCTGATCCCATATTCTATAAATCCTAGTATTACCTAAAGTATCTTTAAAATCTGGGTGAACAATATCCTGTCCTGTATCAATAACTCCAAAGACTACGTTTTTACCTGTATAACTTTGCAACAAAGGAGAAATACCGCTATGCACAGGTGTAACATTATTATGGATAAGCATTGTATCTGCTAAAACTTCACCTTTAGCAAAAGAATAGGGAATACTTTCTACAAATTCATTTTTAGAAAACTCTTCAATAACCCCAACAGGAAGCTTTACCTGAACAACACTTTGCACTGATCTTACTACCTCTCCCTTTAATTTTAACACTTCACTTCTTATCTTAGAAGCATTTCCTAAAACAAATAAAGGGAATAATTTATCCTGATTTACCTCTTTTTTAAGAGCTTGTTTTAACGCTATATTAACTTTAGCATGTTGCGAGTAAACTCCTGAAAAACAAACCAATAATAAACCTAACAATACATTTCTCATAAGATAAAATTAAGGAAACTATTTAAAATAGTATTTATACGTAAATACGGCAAATGAAGGTTTCCAAAACCTCCAATAAGATAATTAATTATAAATCTTTATAAACAGGCAACTCTTGTAAAAACTCAAAATCATTGTCATCAAAATTTACTTTTGAACAATAGTGGTCAAGTCCATTTGTAACCAATAAATAAGGGACCTTAAATACGACATTGTATCGTGCAACTTGCTCGAATACTTCTTGATTAATTTTAACTTTTGGAGCTTTACACTCTATTAAAACAATTGGTTTAGCTTGATTGTCGTAAATAACAATATCAGCTCTTTTTTGAAGTTCGTTTAATTTCAATCCCTTTTCAATTGCAATTAAACTTTCAGGGTAATTCTTTTCTTTAATTAAAAACTGAATAAAGTTTTGTCTCACCCACTCTTCTGGTTGTAAAACCAAATACTTTTTTCGAATAGGGTCAAAAATATACTTTCCCCCTTTCTCTTCTTTAATTTTAATTGGATATCGAGGGAGGTTTAGTTCTTGCATTTCAATTGTGCATTTCGACACCACTCAACGAGTAATTCATTATAATGAAACTGCTGCTTTAATATGAGCATGTGGCTCATAGTCTACCAATTCAAAATCCTCAAATTTAAAGTCGAAAATACTTTTTACATCAGGATTTATTTTCATTTTTGGTAATCTTTTTGGTTCTCTTGTTAACTGAAGTTTAGCTTGTTCTATATGATTATTATATAAATGTACATCACCAAAAGAATGGATAAAGTCTCCATATTCTAAGTCACAAACTTGAGCAACCATCATCGTAAATAAAGCATAAGAAGCAATATTAAAAGGAACTCCTAAAAATGTATCTGCACTACGCTGGTACAATTGACAAGATAATTTACCATCCAATACATAAAATTGAAAAAAAGCATGGCATGGAGGAAGGGCAGCTTTTCCATTTGCAACATTTTCTTCAAATGAAACTGTTGTATCAGGCATAACACTTGGGTTCCATGCAGAAACCAGTAATCTTCTACTGTTTGGATTTGTTTTTATTTCATTAATTAAGTTCGTAATTTGATCTACTCCATCTCCATTCCAATTACGCCACTGGTAACCATATACCGGACCTAACTCTCCTTCATCATTAGCCCAACCGTCCCAAATCTTAACGCCATTCTCTTGCAAATATTTAACATTAGTATCACCATTAATGAACCATAACAACTCATGGATGATTGATTTTAAATGTAATTTCTTTGTTGTTAAACAAGGGAAACCTTCACTCAAATCAAAACGCATTTGGTAACCAAAACAACTGATAGTACCTGTTCCTGTTCTATCACCTTTTTGAGTTCCTTTTGCTAAAATATGATCTAATAAATCTAAATACTGTTGCATAAAATGTTCTTTTATAGAACAGTAAAATTCGCAGAAAAAGAAAGTTTATTCAAGTGTTGTTAATAATGTTTTATAACTTGCTTTACAAATTATGAATCTCAATTTTTCAAAAGATAAAATCAACAATTTAGTATTGCTTCAAGCCTTACTATTTTTAGTATTTCTTCTAATCACTTTCTTCTTTAACCGTTTTGCCGTTGATGATTATTACTTTATTGGAGAAGTAAATTCAAAATCTTTTACTCAGATATATAACGATTTGTATTTCAAGTGGCATGGAAGGTGGACTTCTAATTTTCTTCTTGCATTCTTTATTCAATTTTATAAAGTTCCTTTCTTTTTAATGCTATACAACATAGTTACTGTGGGGTTAATTTACTTAGGCATTACCAAACTCTTAAAATCAATAAATAATTGTTATACCTTAAATTTTACCAAAAAATCGATTTTAACATATAGTATTGTTTCTTTATCTGTTTTATTTTTTTGCACCATTTCTGCAAACGATACTTGGGTCTGGTACACTTCTAGCATTGTTTATTTATGGAGTACAATGGCCTTCATCTACGGACTAAGTATTTTCTTTCTTAAAAAAGTAAATTGGTTAAATTACATCGTTTTAGGTGTAAGTGTAATTTATATTGGAGGTTCTAATGAACCGTTAACTCTTCTAATCATTTTATCATTACTCTTTTTACTTTTAAAAAAGAAAAAAAAGACCATCTCAATTGTTGGATTAGTTTTGATTTCTACTTCTTTTTCAATTAATTACTTTAGCCCTGGAACACTAAATAGAGATACTATAACCCCCAACTTAGCATTTATTGACTTAATACTTTATACAGGTTATAGTTGTGTGAAATTCTTTTTCTTTTCTATACATAAAACCTTTATACCTGCTCTTTTTATAGCTTTCCCGTTTTATCTTTTAGGGAAAAAAGTTGATAACACCCTCACCTTATTCAACCCTATTAAGGAACTTATTTACAGTACATTAATAATTATTGGAACTGTAGTATTTAATCAATTAATAGTGGTTTATGCTTTAGGTGGTTTATCTCCAGATAGATCTAGTATTGCATCATCTATACTCATTGCTATTCTTATTATTCGCTACTTATTTTTATTGGGCAATCATCATAAAGAAAAATACAACAAATTAGGGTTAGTTGTAAGTTTAAATATAGTTGGACTGGTCATCTTTAACCTTTACCATGCTAAGGTTCACTATCAATATGCTCAAAGTATAGATGAAAGAATTGAACACATTCTACATACCAAAAGTGATCCAATAAAAGTTAAACCTCTCCCTGAATCAGGATATATTTATAGTGCGGAAATTACTACTGATGTTGGTAATTATAAAAATATGCATTTGAAAAAAGGACTCGGAATTGACAAGGATATAATCCTATCTACTGACCACTAGGTTTTAACGTGTAATCCTTTTTTATGACACTTCTAAAAGAGCTTTTACCGTAGATCTCTACATTTTCTGAATACATCTCAAAACCAGGCACCTCTACTAAAACATTAAAATTACCTGGAGGCAAAATAATAATATATCTTCCTGTAATAGGGTTGGTCATGTAACTCCCATAAAGTTCATCTGTTTGTAAATCCAATACAGAAATAAATACATCTTTAATTTGAGATGAGTCTACAGTATTTACATACCCTTTCAAAACTGTATACATTGGGTCAACCTCATTAAACGTTACACTATAAACATCTAAATCTCCATAACCTTTAGCTCTTAGAGCAGATATATAACCTGTCCTACCCGTTTTAGATGCTCTAAAGTTCATATTATCTTCAGGTGTATTTAAAGGATATCCAATATTTTTTAAATCCCCCCAATTTCGTTTTACAGAATTCCAAGTAGCTTTAAAAATATCATACCCCCCCATACTTGTATGTCCTTTAGAACTAAAGTAAAGTGTTTGATTATCAGAAGTTATATTTGGAAAATCTTCATCATATTTTGTATTTACATTAGGTCCTAAATTTTGTGGAGGTCCCCACTTACCATTAGGCAACAATCTTGAGCTATAAATATCTACACCTCCAAAACCACCTTCTCTATCACTTGCAAAATATATTATATCTCCAAATTTTGATATAGAAGCCGAAATCTCATGACTTTTAGAATTTATTACCTTAGGTAATTTTACAATGTTCTTTATATTATCATTTTTATAATCAGCAATAAAAAGATCTCCATAATGTTCTTCATTTTCATAATAAAACATAATATGTTTACCATCCCCAGAAAGCCCTATCACTTCTTCAGATCCATTTAAAGTATTTACATTTTGATCTATTTTTCTAGCATTTGTATATTTCCCATTCTTAACTCTAGAAATGTATATTTCTGAGTTAAAACTACCATCTGGTAGCTGGTTACTACCATCATCTCTTTTGGTATTGTAAATTAAATAAGATTCATCTAAAGGAACAAAAGGATAATAATCTGGTGAAGTTGAATTGATTTCTGGCCCCATATTCTGAAAAGAAACATCTAAAGGGAATTTCATTATTTCAATTGCATTATAACAATACTCTATTTGTTTTTCTACATCCCTTAAATTATCATTATTTCCTTTATTAATTTCTTTAAATTTTTCAAACATTTCTATCGCCTTTGGAAAACGATAGGCAAAATGGTAAGCCCTTCCAAGTAAATAATAGGTATTAGGATCTACATCTTCTAGTGTTAAAGATTTTTCTAAAAAAGGTATTGCATTGGATTTATCAATATTAGTATTCAAATAACAAACTCCTGCTCTATAATTAAATTTAAGGTTTTCTGGACTCTCTTCTAATAATTCTATATACTCATCTAAAGCTGCAGTAAAATTACCATCGTTAAAAAGTTCATTTGCCAATTTCGATGTCATTTTATCTTGTGCAAATAGAGCACCGCTAATAAATAGCGAAGTAATAAGTAAAGTTTTGAAAAACAATTGTTTAGCCATGATAGTGTTTAATATTTAACAAAAATAGATTCTATTTCTTCAAATAACAACATTTCTTAGATTAAATAAGGAATTTAACACATTAGATCAATAATTAATCAAGACGCTCAAGTAAAACCTTTTTTCTACTTTTGTCACAGTGAAATTTATTTATAAAATAACAGCTACAGCTTTAGGTGCAGGGTATTCCCCTTTTGCTCCCGGAACAGCTGGTGCAATTGTTGGCTGTATTGCATTATGGTTGTTAGAAAAATACAATATTATTTCTACCACAAATACTCCACTAATATTTATAGGATTAATACTCATTACAACAGTTATGGGAATAATAGCTACTGACAAACTAGAAGAGGAATGGGGGAAAGACCCTTCTAAAGTAGTCCTTGATGAAGTAATAGGTATGTGGATTACGATGATGTTTGTTCCCCTTTCTTTTTTAAATGTTCTTATCGGTTTTATCCTGTTCCGCTTTTTTGATATTGCTAAACCATTAGGAATTAGAAAACTTGAAAGTCTAAAAGGAGGAGTTGGTGTTATGGCCGATGATATGCTTGCAGGAATCTATGCTAACATTACACTACAAATTTTAATAGCTCTTTTGAATAACTTTTACTTTGGATGAGTAAAAAAGATTTTTGGCTATACAATCTATTTCGTCACCAAGCAGCAGGTTTAGCTGGAACGGCTGTTGATTTTGGAATAACTCTTTTATTAACCAATATCTTATTAATTTGGGTGGGTTATGCCAACTTTACTGGAGCAGTAGCAGGTGCAATTGTTAACTTTCTAATCTCTACTTATTGGGCTTTTGCAGGTTCTAAAAATAAATTAGCCAACCAAATATGGAAGTATGTAATTGTATCTTTAGGTAGTGCTATTTTAAACACCATTTTTGTAGTGCTTTTTACAGAAAAATTATTCCAATTTGATTTGGTGATATCCAAAGTAGTTATTGCTTGTAGCATTGCTTGGACATATAATTTTCTATTGATGAGATATTTCGTTTTTAGAAAGTAACTCTCTTGAATTTCTATATAAAAACTGTTATTTTCGTATCAACTATAAAGCAAATTAAGCGCATTCATTATGTTGGCCTCTATTAACACTTTTTACTCGTCTTAAACAAAATGAAGATTATCTCGACATCAACATTCTTTAAATTATAAGAATGAACGTATCCAAAGGAAAGATAGAAAAATCTCTGTTGATAAAAATTGCTTTTATCATAGCTTTAATTGCATGCTTAACTTCTTTTGTAAGCGGCCCAATGGCATTGATTGGTGGATTCGTATTCTATTACTTATTTGGTCACCCATATCTTAAGTTTAATCAAAAAGCAACGAACTGGCTACTCAAAATTGCTGTTGTAGGTTTAGGTTTTGGAATGAATATAGAAGAAACCTTAACCGCAGGAAAGGATGGTTTAGCATTAACCATTATCTCTATCGTTTTAGTTTTGGTGATAGGATTTTTAATCGGAAAGTTTTTAAAGCTGCAAAAAGAAACAACTCATTTAATATCTTCAGGAACAGCTATTTGTGGAGGAAGTGCCATTGCGGCAATTGCTCCAATTATAAAAGCTTCTGAAAAAGATATTTCTATAGCATTGGGTACAATTTTTTTACTCAACTCTATAGCTCTACTTATTTTCCCTCCCATTGGTCTTTTTTTCAGTTTAACAGAACATCAATTTGGGTTATGGTGCGCCATTGCAATACACGATACCAGTTCTGTTGTTGGAGCTGCAAATGCTTATGGAGATGAAGCACTTAAAGTAGCTACCGCAGTTAAATTGGCTCGTGCTTTATGGATAATTCCTTTATCCATCGTTTCCGTTTTTCTATTTAAAGGAAAAAATGATACACTTAAAATTCCATGGTTTATACTGCTATTTATTGCTGCTATTTTATTCAACAGTTATTTTTCTTTACCTAATTTGATTACCAACTCAATTACTAGTGCTTCTAAATTGATTCTGGTTTTAACCTTATTTTTAATAGGTGCAGGATTATCTATCGATAAGATAAAATCGGCAGGCTGGAAACCTATGATACTTGGTATTTCTCTTTGGGTTATCATATCAGTTATTTCACTGGTAATGATTACTCTTTATTGAATTTTTCAAGAAATTCTTCCCCAGTTAATTTTATTGCCAAAAAGATAATTTAATGTTGATACCAGGCGATGGTTTTGTTCTTTCTCTAAATTAGGGTCTTCTTTTAGAGTAGCTACTGCAATGTCTCTAGCATATTGCAATATTTGACCATCACGTACCAAATCCGCTATATTTAAATTTAACAGTCCGCTTTGTTGTGTACCCTGAATATCTCCTGGTCCTCGTAATTTTAAATCTACCTCACTCAATTCAAAACCATCATTGGTTTTTACCATTGTTTCCATTCTCAATCTACTATCTGCACTTAATTTATTACCTGTCATTAAAATACAAAAAGACTGTTCTGCCCCTCTTCCCACTCTTCCTCTTAATTGATGCAATTGAGACAATCCAAATCGTTCTGCACTTTCTATAACCATTACACTAGCATTGGGAACGTTTACGCCAACTTCAATTACTGTAGTAGCCACCATAATTTGAGTTTCACCTTTTACAAAACGCTGCATTTCAAACTCTTTATCAGCAGCTTTCATTTGTCCGTGAACAATACTTATTTGATAATCAGGTCTAGGAAACCTTCTTTGTATACTTTCATAACCATCCATCAAATCTTTATAATCCATTTTTTCAGACTCTTGAATCAATGGATAAACAATATATACCTGTCTTCCTTTTTTTATCTCCTCTTCAATAAATCCAAAAATCTTTAATCGAGAAGAGTCAAAACGATGGATCGTTTTAATTTCTTTTCTACCAGGAGGTAATTCATCAATTACAGAAACATCTAAATCTCCATAAAAAGTCATAGCAAGTGTTCTTGGAATTGGAGTTGCGGTCATTACCAAAACATGGGGAGGAACAACCTTACCGTTTCCTGCAGGAGTTCCTTTTCGCCATAATTTAGAACGTTGCTGAACACCAAAACGGTGCTGCTCATCAATCACAACAAAACCTAACTTCTGGAATTTCACTTTATCTTCAATCAATGCATGTGTGCCAATTAAAATATCAAGCTCACCATTTTCTAATTGCTCATGAATCTCTTTTCTTTTAGCTGTTTTTACTGATCCTGTAAGCAATTGGACATTCAAGTCAATTCCTTTTAAAAGCTCAACAATTCCTTCAAAATGTTGATTAGCCAAAATCTCTGTAGGAGCCATCAAACAAGCCTGAAATCCATTATCAATAGCAATTAAAATACTCATCAATGCTACAATTGTCTTTCCACTCCCCACATCTCCTTGCAATAAACGATTCATATGATTACCATAGCCAACATCATCTCTTATTTCTTTAAGCACTCTTTTTTGAGCACCAGTTAATTCAAAAGGTAAATTGTCATTGTAGAATGTATTAAAATAATCTCCTATCCTATTAAAAATTTGTCCTTTTATCTTATCTGTTTTAATTACTTTTTGACGAAGCAAGTTCAACTGCAAATAAAAAAGTTCTTCAAATTTTAAGCGATAACGTGCCTTTTGCAACAGGTGCTCATTTTCAGGAGCGTGAACATTAACAATAGCTTTCTCCTTACTAATTAGTTTCAATTGCTCTAAAATCCGAAATGGTAAAGTCTCTTGAATTTTACCTCCTAATTGAACAACTAAGTTCTTTTGAATCTTATGAATTCCTTTTGAATTCAAGTTTAATCTAGTTAACAAATCTGTACTCGGATAAACAGCTTCTAAGGTTACTTTATTTGCGATTAATGAACTGTCTACTTCATCTAAATCAGGATGCGCTATATTGTAACGGTTGCTATATTTAGATGGCTTACCATATACCACATATTCCTTACCAATAACAATGGATGATGCCAACCATTTAATTCCTTTAAACCATACTAATTCTATTTCTCCAGAATCATCTTTCAAAGTAGCTACCAATCTTTTTCCCCTTCGCTCACCCAAATTTTTAAGTTCTACTACTTTTCCTCTTAACTGAATGTGAACCTCATCAGAACTAATATCTGCTATCCTAAATAACTTTGATTTATCAATGTAGCGAAAAGGATAATACAACATCAACTGTCTATAATTAGATATACCCAATTCTTTCCTTAGGATTTCAGCCCTTTTAGGACCAACTCCTTTTAAAAATTCAATTTTTGTATCTAAAAAGTGGTTAGACATTTACTCTTCTCTATAAATAGGTTGAGAAAAGCTATTTCGCTTATTTTTTTCTTCAATAAGCTCATTCAATTTAGATTCTAACTTAATAAGTTCTTCAAAATAAATAGCAGACCTATATTTTTGAATATCACCATTCTCAAAAATAATTCTTATCTCATTGAAAGAGTATCCATTTGTAATATAAGGCATTATAATTTCATTTATATTAGTCGTTCTATGGTGATTCCCTGCAACAATCACATTTTTCACATTATCTAATCGAATAACTTTTTTAACTCTATATAAATTAAAAATAAAGAATTTTGAAACCACTAAAACATCTTCGTCTGTCATTATTTTTTCCTCGGGAATAATTATCGCGAAAACGAAAATAATGCTCCCAAATATTGTTACAAAGAATGAATTAATAGGATATATTTTATAAATAAGGATACCTATTATAAATAGTATTCCTAATCGAATTATCCATTGGATAGCTTCTCGAAAGCCATCCATCTTAACTTTAATTATAGGTTTCATATTACTAAGATACAAAAAGCCTCTTCATTAAATAATGAAGAGGCTTTCTATTATTGATATTTTCTTTTATATATTCTGAGCTCCCAATAAAACTACTGGGTTTTCCATATACTTTTTAAAATCATTTAAGAACATAGATCCTGCTACACCATCAACAACTCTATGATCACAAGACAAAGTCACTTTCATCACGTTACCAGGAACAACTATTCCGTTTTTAACAACAGGTATTTGTTTGGTTCCTCCAACAGCTAAAATACATGCATTCGGTGTATTAATAATTGCAGTAAACTGTTCAATTCCAAACATACCTAAGTTAGAAATAGTAAACGTACTTCCTTCCCAATCTTCAGGTTGTAATTGTTTTGCTTTTGCTCTTACAGCATAATCTTTTACCTCAGTAGAAATTTGACTCAACGTTTTACCATCTGCAAATCGCACAACCGGTACTAAAAGTCCTTCATCAACAGAAACCGCAACACCAACATTTACATGTTCGTTTCTTCTAATCGTATCTTCTTGCCATGCAGAGTTAATAACAGGATGTTTTTTAAGTGCTGCCGCAACAGCCTTAATTACCATATCATTAAATGAGATTTTAAGCGGTGCTACTTCATTGATAGATTTTCGTGCTGCAATAGCATTATCCATATCAATGTCCATCGTTAAATAAAAGTGAGGTGCAGAAAATTTGCTTCCTCCTAAAGAACGAGCAATTGCTTTACGCATTTGAGAAACAGGTTCCTCTGTATAGCTTTCT
Source organism: uncultured Flavobacteriales bacterium (assembly GCA_905479915.1). GTDB lineage: Bacteria > Bacteroidota > Bacteroidia > Flavobacteriales_E > Vicingaceae. Next base: position 50,150 of record CAJQOH010000003.1, on the reverse strand, counting down.
ACTCCAACAAAATTTGAAGTTGCACCACCTCCATTATAATTTTCAATATCTCTTTTTACAATTCTACCCCCATCACCAGTTCCAGTAACCATAGATAAGTTAACGTTCTTTTCTGCAGCTAATTTCTTAGCTAATGGTGATGCCATCACTCTTGCTCCAGTAGATTTTTGAGTTTGAGGAGCAGTAGTTTGAGGTTTAGCCGTTTCTACTTTTGCAGCTGCCTCTTTAACAACTGGAGCTTCTTCTATTTTAGAAGATTGATTTTGTTTACTTGCTTTAAGTAACGTATCAACATCGGCACCTTTTTCACCAATAATTGCTAAAACTTCATCAACTGGAGCACTACCTCCTGCTTCAATTCCTATATGTAATAAAATTCCATCTTCAAAAGATTCAAATTCCATTGTTGCTTTATCCGTTTCGATGTCTGCTAACAAATCTCCTGAAGCAACTTTGTCACCAACTTTTTTATGCCATTTTGCTACAACACCCTCAGTCATAGTATCACTTAACTTAGGCATCTTAATCACATTCGCATTAATTCCAGAAACATCAATAGTTGCTGCTGTAGCTTCTTCTTGAACTTTAGCAACAGGAGTCTCCTCTTTAGATTCTGCTGCAGCTGGTGCATCATCATTTAATAAAGTAGAAAAATCTTCACCTTTTTCTCCAAATATGGCTAAGACAGTATCAACAGGAGAAGTTCCTCCTTCAGGTACTCCTATATGCAATAAAGTTCCATCTACAAAAGATTCAAACTCCATGGTTGCTTTATCCGTTTCAATATCAGCCAACAAATCACCTTCGCTTACCTTATCTCCAACTTTTTTATGCCACTTTGCTACCACACCTTCAGTCATGGTATCACTTAATTTGGGCATTCTAACTATTTCAGCCATTTTTTATTCAATTTAAAGTTTTAAAGTTAAAGGAATTTAACCCTTTTTACTTTTCACTTATTTATTTAATCTTTAATAAAAGGATAATCTGGTTCTGCATAAATATCTTCATACATTGCTTCTGGTTCTGGGAATGGAGATTCTTCTGCAAATTGAATTGCATCTAAAATCTCTTGTTTTACATCCTCATGAATTTTCTCCAATTGCTTTTCTGAAGCGTACTTTTTATCCTTAATAACCTTCAAGACTTTAGTAATAGGATCACTATCTATATAATCAGCTTCTTCTTCCTTTGTTCTGTATTTACGTGGATCAGACATTGAATGTCCTTTAAAACGATACGTTTCCATCTCTAATAAATAAGGTCCTTTACCATCTCTACAATGTTTTGCTGCTTTAGCAATTGCATTATGAACCGCTTCAACATCCATACCATCAACGGCTTCACCAGGCATATCGTAACTTAATCCAATCTTATATAACTCAGTAACATTAGATGTTCTTTCTACAGAAGTACCCATTGCATACTTATTATTCTCAATAATATAAATTACAGGCAATTTCCAAGTCATGGCCATATTAAAAGCTTCATGCAAAGCTCCCTGACGAATCGCTCCATCTCCCATAGAACACATCGTAACCAAATCATTGCCTTTATATTTATCGGCAAAAGCTAAACCAGCTCCTAAAGGAATTTGACCTCCAACAATTCCATGTCCTCCAAACACTTTCCTACTTACATCAAACATATGCATAGATCCACCTTTACCTTTTGATAAACCTGTTGTTTTTCCATACAACTCTGCCATCATATACTTAATAGGAGTACCTTTTCCTATTGGATGAGCATGACAACGGTAAGCCGTAATCATATTATCCTCTGGTTTTGTTGCTGATACTGCACCTGCAACAACAGCTTCTTGACCAATATATAAATGTAAAAAACCTCCAAACTTACGTTGAATGTAAAGTTGACTCAACTTCTCTTCGAACTTACGCATTAAGTACATAGACTTATACCAGCTTAAGTATTGCTCTTTTGTAAACTTCGTTTCTTTTGCCATAATTTTAATATTAACGCACAAATTTAAAATAATAAAACATTTAAATTCATTGTTTTACTAACCTTTTTCCTTTAAAAATTCTCCATTAAATGCAAAAGGTAAAATATCTTTAACACTTTTAAATTGCCAAACCTTTGAATCTCCTGATTTCATAACCAATTCAATTGGTTGGTTTTGAGTCATTTCATATTCAATTAACACCTGTCTACATGCTCCACAGGGAGATACAGGGACTGTTGTAGTATCCGCTGTTGTGATTACAATTTTATCAACTTTTTGATCAGGAAATTGCGACTTTGCAGCAAAAACAGCTACCCTTTCCGCACATAAGCCTGATGGGTAAGCTCCATTTTCTTGATTTACCCCTTTTACAATATGGCCATTAGCCATTTTACAAACAGCGCTAACTTTAAAATTTGAATACGGAGCATAAGCATTTTCTAAATTATTATCAGCTTCATGAATTAAATCCAACCAATCGCCTTCTAAATCGTTAATAGACGTATACTCTAGGTAATCGATATTCAATGACTTTTTAATCATTTAACCTCTTTTTAATAATTTATTAATATTACTTTTAAACCTCTTTAAATTTGAAGAGTCAAACATAACAAAATTAACTATGAAAAAGTACTTTTTTATATTCAGCACAATTGCCTTAACGCTATTCTCTTGTACTAAAGAGGAAGGTGAAGGTGGTAGGTCTTCAATTTCTGGAACAGTTCATTTAACTGACGATACTGGTGGTGTACAAGGCGACTATAATGCTCCTGAATACGATGTATACATTATATATGGAGATAAGGATAATATTTATGATGATGATATGAAAACAAATTATGATGGAACCTTTAAGTTTTCAAATTTAAGAGAAGGATCTTATCAAGTTTATGCCTACACAAAAAGTACAACAGAACAATCTGGAGTTACTACAGTTATAAAATCCATTGATATTGGCAAAAATGAAGATGCTTCTGTTGGAACAATTGAAGTTGTGAAATAATTGGATCAACTCAATAACATATTACAAAAGTTAGATCCAATCTCTTTAAAAGAAATGGATAGAGTGAAACTTCAGAACAGAACTGATACAAAGTTTGTTTTTAATGCTGACATTCTTCCTATTGTTTTAAATGAGATCAAAGAATTTTATTCAATTCTAGAAATCAAAGAAAAAAGAACCAACAGCTACAAAACACTTTATTACGATACTAAAGATTTACAAAGCTATATCCGACACCATAATGGAAAGGCAAATAGAATTAAAGTAAGATTTAGAAAATACATAGAATCTGATTTGAATTATCTTGAAGTAAAATTTAAGAACAATAAAAGCAGAACAATAAAAGCAAGAACTAAAACAAAAGATATTGAAACGAATCTTTCAGATTCATCCAAACAATTTGTTATTGACAATTCCTATTCTTTTTTCGATAATAAAGAAATAATTCCTGTTTTATGGAATAGTTTTACTCGATTAACACTTGTACACAAAACAGCTAACGAAAGATTAACCATAGATCTCAATTTAGGATTCAAATCTTTTTCTAATGATAAGGAAGAGAATATACCACATATTATTATTGCTGAAGTAAAACAAGAAAAAGCATCTAGCAATTCAGATTTTATTAAAGCGATACGAAAACAACATGTTAGGCAAAGTGGTATGAGTAAATATTGTATTGGCACGGCATTATTACATGAAAATTTAAAACAAAATAATTTTAAAGAACGAATATTAAAAATTAATAAACTAAAAAAATGATTGACGAATTATTACTAAAAATACCTATCCTAGGTACTAAATTAATTGACTACGATGACTTTTTTGAAATGATCATTCGCTTTTTAATTAACTTTTCAGTTGTCTTCACCTTGGTAAGAGTTATTTACTTTCCAATGCATAGAAGAAAAGATTATCTAACAACATTCTTCTTAATTAATATCCTCATCTTCTTTGTATGTATTGTAATGAATGATGTTAAAATGAATATGGCTTTTGCGTTTGGATTATTTGCCATTTTTGGAATATTGAGATACCGTACAGAACAACTTCCTATTAAAGAAATGACTTACCTATTTATGGTTATTGCTGTTGCAGTACTTAATTCATTAGCAGGGAAAAAAGTCAGTTTTGCAGAATTAATGTTAGTAAACATTAGTATTGTTATAGCTGCATATTTCTTGGAAAAAGTCTTCTTATTAAAACATGAATCAAGAAAATCGATTACTTATGAAAAAATAGAAAATGTGAAGCCTGAAAACCATGACAAATTAATTGCTGATTTAAGAGAAAGAACAGGGTTAGACATTAACAGAGTTCAAATAGGTAGAATTGATTTTCTAAGAGATACTGCAAAAGTCATTATTTATTATAATGAAGATAACCCCAACAATAGCTTTAATGATGAATCAACATCTGTAAGTAGTAAAAATGAATAAAAATTTAATCTTCATATTACTTTTATTCCCATTCTTTACTAAAGCCCAAGTTGTTAGCGATGCTAAAATTTGGGGAGGACTTAGTATAAGTAAAAAGATCAATGATTTTAAATTTTCATTTAGTGAAGAGTTACGTACTGATGAAAACTCAAGCCATGTAGATAAAGTTTTTTCTGAGGTTGGTGTCCAATACAAGATAAGAAAAGGACTGTATGTGGCCGCAAATTATCGTTTTAATAGAGACAATGATTATGAATCTGCCAACTATGATATCAGACACAGAATTGATATTGGCCTTACCTATAAATATAAGTTGAATGATTTTCGTTTTGCTTTTAGGACAAAAATTCAAACAAAAAACGCTTTACCAAACGAAAACAATCCTACATTTAGTAGAAACAAAGTATCTGTTAAGTATAAGTTGAAAAAGAATCTATCTCCTTTTATTGCTTATGAATTCTATTATCAATTTAATGATGAAAAAGTCATAAACCGTACTCGAATTTCTTTAGGAACATCCTATAAAATCAATAAACGTAATGCCGTTAAATTATTTTACATGTTTGAAAATAGGTTTAATGTTAGAAATCTTAAACACAATCATATTTACGGCATAAGTTATAACATTGAAATCTAAAAGCTATCCGTTATAATAGCTATATTTGCTATTCGTTTAAATCAATAATGTATTTAATTGAATGTTTAAATTTATACGCAGTAGAGCTTTTTTAATTAACCTAGTCATTTCTAGCTTATTTGTTGTCTTAATTATTTGGGGCATCTTTAAGTTTATTGACAGTTACACACTTCATGGAGAAACCATTTCTGTACCTCCACTAGAAGGATTAACAATTGCAGAGACAGAATCAATATTAACTGAGAAAAAACTTCGTTACGCTATACTTGATTCTATTTATATTGCTGATGCCGATGCAGGTGTAGTCCTTGAACAAAACCCATTAGAAAATGATCTAGTCAAGGAAAATAGAACCATTTACATTACTGTTTCTAAAGTTACTGCGCCAAAAATATCTATGCCTAATGTTGTAGATATGTCATTAAGGCTTGCGATAGGAAAATTAAATAGCTATGGTCTTAAAGTAAAAACAAAACCGATGCCTTCAGAGTGTGTTAATTGTGTTTTAAGGCAAGAAATTAATGGTAAAGAAGTAAAATTAGATGATAAAGTAAAAAAAGGATCTGTTGTTCTTTTAACTATTGGGATAGGCAAAAGTGATGAAAAAATAATGGTTCCTTACTTAATAGGATCAACAAAAGAAGAAGCAGAAAATAAATTAATGATTTCTTCGTTAAGTGTAGGATTTAGCGATTATGAAAATTGTAAATGTGAGACATCAAAAGATACTTTGAATGCAAAAGTTTATCGTCAAAATCCAATACGAAACGAAAACGTAGCAATTAACATGGGAAGTTCTGTAGATTTATATTTTACTTGTGATACTAATTTAATTAATTTTAACCCTCCAGTTATTGATACAACAATTACTGATACCGTAAAATGATTAAACAACTCTTCATATCGTTAAGCATTCTATTTTTATGTAGTAATCTTTCAGCTCAAGATACTTTACTAGAACTTAGCGGAAATAATGCTCTAGGAGAGTTTTACAACGCCAATAAGAACAACCCTAACTCACCTTTTTTATCAAACAATAAACAATCTAAGAAAACAGCTTTATCGCTTCCTTTTATTGATGACTTTTCTCAAAACTATATTTTTCCAGATGCAAACCTATGGGAAGATATGGATGTTTACATTAATTCTAATTTCCCAGACAACCCGATTACTTATGGTGTTGCAACGCTTGATGGTTTAGATGCTTCAGGTACTCCATATAATTTCACAAACCCTACTGCGTATGGCACAGCTGATAGTCTTACATCTAAACAAATCGATTTAACAACCATAATTGATAGTGTCTTTCTGAGTTTTTATTATCAACCCCAAGGTAATGGAAACAAGCCTGAAACACAAGACAGCATAAGATTAGAGTTTTTTAGACAATCTGATAGCAATTGGGTTAGAGTTTGGGGAATGCCAGGTATGCCGAACCAACCTTTCGAAAAGGTTATGGTTCCTGTAGATACCGCTTTTCATAACAATGAATTTAGATTTAGATTTGTAAACTGGGCAACATTATCAGGAAATGTAGATCACTGGCATATCGATTATATTTATCTAAATGACAATCGTAACCATGCTGATACCGCTTTAAATGATGTTTCTTTTATTACCAATCATCACAACATGTTACAAGAATTCAGCGCAATGCCATGGGCACACTATTTAACTGATACAATTGGCTCAATGAATACTGCTATGGATGTTACTTACAGAAACAATCATAGTTCTGCTTATGCGGTATTTTATAAATATGAAGTAATAGACAATAATGGTGCTGGTCCATTGCTTGAACTATATCCAACTATAGCATCCTCTAAAAATGCAGCAGCATACTCAAGCCTAATTGAACTTCAGGCCGTATACAATACTCCTATTAATGATTTTTCTTTCCCCTCGGAAGCTTCATCAACAAAGGTTTTTCAAATAAAAAATTACTTTACTATTACACCTGCTGATATAAAGCCAGATAATGATACTGTAAATTCCTATCAGGTATTCGGTTCCTACTATGCTTACGATGATGGAAGCGCAGAACAAGGTTATGGTGTACAAGGTATTGGATCTAAATTAGCACATGAATTTAACATCAAAAAGAGCGATACTCTTAAGGCTTTTCAAATCTATTTTAATCCAATAATGAACGATTTAAGTGCTCAAACTTTTCGTTTAAAAGTATGGAGCAGTTTAAATCCTGAAGCAGAGGTTTATTCTCAGGCAGCAACACTGTTTACCAGTCCTACTTACTCTAGTACTAATAAATTTTTGAATTATAATTTAGACATACCATTATACCTTACTCCTGGAACTTATTATTTTGGATGGGAAAAAATTTCTTCTGAATTCTTAAATGTTGGTTGGGACGTAAATACAGACAATAGCAACAAGGTCTTTTATAACTCTGTTGGAACTTGGCAAAATGCCTCTTTTAGTGGTTCTTTAATGCTTCGACCAGTTTTTGGAAGTACTCCTGATCCTACAGTAAGTATAAATGAAAATGATCTTAAAGATGATTTTAAAGTTTACCCTAACCCAACATCAGAAACTATTTATTTTGATATCCCTAACAACTCTTATCATATTCAGCTATTAGATATTTATGGTAAAATAATTATTGAAACCGAATCTAATTTCAGTGATAAATTAAACATCTCTAATGTTGCTGATGGGGTTTACATTATTCGCTTTATCAATAATGAATCGAACAAATCTACCCTAAAAAAAATCATTATATCTAAATAGTTGTGGAAGAAAAATCGGAAGATCTTATAAATAATGATGGCCTTTTCGAGCATTATAGTTTTGTTGCTGATCCAAGACAAGAGCTCTTAAGAATTGATAAATTTTTAATGGATCGCATTCCAAATACTACACGAAGTAAATTACAGAGTGCAGCTATAGATGGTCACATCTTTGTGAATAAGAAGAATGTAAAATCAAATTACAAGGTTAAACCATTAGATAAAATTACTGTAGAACTAGCCTACCCTCCACAAGAAATTGAGTTGATCCCAGAAGATATTCCATTGAATATTATCTATGAAGATGAAGATGTTATTGTAATTAACAAACAATCTGAAATGGTTGTACATCCAGGATATGGTAATTATACCGGCACATTAGTGAACGGTTTAATTTATCATTTTGAGAACTTACCAAAAACAGATGTAGCAAATAGACCAGGGCTGGTTCATCGACTAGATAAGAACACTACCGGGATTATGGTTATTGCTAAAAATGATCATGCATTAACGCATTTAGGAAAACAATTTTACGACAGAACAACTGAAAGAAGATATAACGCACTTGTTTGGGGTGATGTTAAAGAAGATGAAGGTACTGTTACTGGAAATGTTGGTAGGTCTTTGAAAAATAGAAAAGTAATGGAAGTTTTCCCAGAAGAAGACTATGGTAAGCATGCTGTTACTCACTATAAAGTGTTAAAACGATTCGGATACGTAACTCTAATAGAGTGTAAATTAGAGACCGGTAGAACCCATCAAATTCGCGTTCACATGAAACACATTGGCCATACGCTATTCAATGATTTAGAATACGGTGGTGACAGAGTCCTGAAAGGAACTTCTTTTAGTAAATACAAACAGTTTGTAAACAACTGCTTCAAAATATTACCAAGACAAGCATTACATGCTAAATCCTTAGGTTTTGAACATCCAAAAACAGGAAAATGGATGCAGTTTGAATCTGACTTACCGGAAGATATGAATGCTACATTAGACAAGTGGGAAATTTATGTTGCCAACAGAGGTGATGTTAAATAGTTTTGTCAAAAAACAGACATTCACCAATTATTTCTATTGATCTTCTTACAAGAGCATAATTAGCTGTTAAACATTTTATATTTCATTTTTCCCTGTTCAATAAAGGGCTATCCCCCCTTTATTTATAAGCTCTGAATATCATTTCATACGTTTTATTAAAAGCAATAAAAACTCTCCATTTTTCGGAACTTTTTAACAAAAACTTCGTTTATAAAAAAAAGTTTAACAAAATAAGTATTAACACCTATTGATTTAACAGGTTTAAATACTTATTTTTACGTAGAGTACAGTGTTAACACTCTGTAAGTTAGCCGGACTAATACATATATTTATAAAAAGTGACAAATAAAAGTGAACATAAGAAGAGCTTTACTCTACCTGAAAAAAATAACCGTTCCATGGTTAAATCAAGTATTGTAAAAAGCTTTTTATTAACGCTGATTATTATCTTGTGTTTTTCTGATTCAAACGCACAAATCATACAACTAGGTTCTGGAACAAGCATAAATGGTTTTTACACAGCTAGCCCTGTAAATATTTACTATCGTAGACAAGTTAGCCAATTTATTTATACTGCAGCAGAAATAAATGCCGCTGGAGCCAGTGGAGCTAAGGATTTGACTCAATTGGGTTTTTATATTACTAGTCAGCCAATTTATGACATACCTGGATATACTATTAAGATAAAACATACTAATGCTACTGATGTAAGCAATAATTTGGGAGCAGGTGGATGGACCACTGTTAAAAATGCATTTACATATGCTCCTACTGCCGGGGGCTATGACATGATTGTGTTTGACACCCCTTTTAGTTGGAATGGGAACCGAAATATTGCAGTAGAAATTTGCTGGTCTCAAGTACAACCAAATTATAGCGCATCTGGACGTTGTAGGATTTATAGTACTACTGATGGTTATAAATATTCTCGTGATGATAATACAGGGAGTATATGTGGAACAACTCCTGCAACATTAAATACAAATAAACCACAAGCTCAACTTATTTTCGATACAGAGTCTGACTGGAATGGATCTACCAGTACTGATTGGTTTGATGCAGCTAATTGGGATGCTGGAATTCCTGATTCAGATATGGATGTTACTATCCCAAATACAGCCCCACGTATGCCTTCTATAGGATCCTCAGGAGCCGAATGTAAAAATTTAAATATTAATAGCGGAGCTAGTCTAACTATTAGTGGAACCAACAACATTGACATTTATGAAGATTGGACCATTAACGGAACTTTTACGGCAAATTCTGGAACAGTAACATTAAAAGGAGACGCTGCCAATAATATAAATAGTGGAACAAACCAAGATCTGTATAACTTAACTATTGATAACACATATGGAGCTTCTATTACCACAGGTAGTATAAACCTTTATGGAACATTAGACATTCATATTGGGAGTGGATCTTTCAACACTAATAATTCTTTAACAATAATGTCTGACGCCTCTGGTACCGGAAGAATTAATGAAATAACTCCAAAATGTTTATACGTATTAGACATGACTGACTCTTATGGAGACAGTTGGGATGGTGGCTTTATTACTGTTTTAATTGATGGTGTTACACAAGGCTCGTATTTTGCTGTCGGATCCAATTCTACAAGTGAATTTTCTGCTTCACCTGGTTCTAACGTTCAATTAAATTATACTGCCGGTTCTTATGAAAATGAAAACTCATACACCCTATCACAAGGAGGATCTGTTATTTTTTCAGATGGAACAACTCCCGCTACTGGTACAAATGTGTTTAATACAACATCCAGCTGTACTTTTTTCAACCCTATTTCCAACAATATGACTATGGAACGTTATGTAGATGCAGGTGCTACGGAATGGAGATTCTTAACTTCAGCGGTAAGTGGAGCTACTCTAGCTGATTTTAATGATGATTTTGAGACAAGTGGATATACTGGTGCTACTTCACCTAACTGGCCTAGTGTTGCAAGCCCTTGGCCGTCAATTTATTTTTACGATGAAACTGTAACCGGAACCCAAGACAATGGGTTTAATGCAGCTACAAATGCAACCAACTCAATTCCTGTGGGCGTTGGTGTATGGGTTTGGTGTGGCGATACAATTATAGGAACTCAACCTTTTACTATTGATATTACCGGTCCTCCAAATGTTGGAACGATTAATTTACCTATGACCTATACCAACTCTGGTCTAGTGAATGATGATGGATGGAACTTACTAGGAAATCCATATGCTTCTACTATCGATTGGGATTCTCCTAATCCTAACATCGTAAAAACAAATATTAATGATGCAGTTTACATTTGGAACCCTGACTTAAGTCAGTTTGCTAGTTATTCAGGAGGAGTAGGAACAAACGGAGGATCAAGATATATTGCTTCTTCTCAAGCTATTTGGGTGCAAGCCACAGGAAGTGGCGCTGGTATACAGTTAACTGAAGCATGTAAATCAACAAATGATGGTGCTTTTCTTAAAGTTGCTCAAGTGTTTCCTTTAAGAATTAAAGCTAGAAACAATTTTGGAGCTGATGAATTAGCTATTAACTTCCAAGCTAATGCTACTAACAATTTTGACCCTAAATATGATGCTCAAAAAATATCGTCAGTAAATACTAACATACCTGTTGTTTCAAGTATCACAAATAATGAAGAGTTCTCTATTAACCAATTACCAAAACAAGAGATTGATATTCCTATCAAAATACTTACAGGAATTAGCGGACTTCATACTATTAGCATTGAAAATGTAACCAATTTTAGTAATTCTAACTGCTTGATATTAGAAGATTTATTTACAGGAATTAGTTACAACTTAAATACAGACAGCTCTTTTACAACTTTTATACATGACACTACCACTACAGCTCGTTTCCTATTGCACGTTGGAGCTCCAGTTGATATTGCTGTAACCGATGCTAATTGTAATGGAAGTTTAGATGGTAAAATTGTTTACACCAAAAACAGTACAAACACTTTTGATATCACATGGAAAGATAGCAATGGAAGCACTATTTCTAGTAGCACAAATATATTCAGCGACTCTCTACTAAACATTGCTGCAGGAAATTACACAATAGAAACTACGGATGCTGTTTGTGGTAATACTACAAATAACATTACTGTAAATTCTCCTAACCTAATTACAAGCTATTATACAACTACTAGTGATACTGTTTACTTAAATAATGGTGGGAACATTACTTTTAATAATCAGTCTACAAAGGCTACAACTTATTTATGGGATTTTAATGATGGCTCCAATACTACCCTTTCTTCCCCAACACATACTTATACCCAAGCAGGAACTTATTTGGTTAATTTAACTGCTAGCATTAATAATAATTGCAGTGAAAATTATAACCGTCTTATAACAGTTACAGGAACTACAACTAGTATCAATGAAATTAATAGTAATAAAGTTAAATCATGGATTGACAATAATGCTATAAATTTATATTTAGGAGATTCTGAATATCAATTCATCTTCATTAGCAATGCTCTTGGAGAAAATATTTATGCCTCTAAAATTAATTCCAATCAGATTAAGTTTGACCTTAATAACTATAGCTCTGGAATCTATTTTGTAAACGTTTCTGATAGAAATGGGATTATGAAAACATTTAAATTACCTTACACTAAGTAGTTCTAATTTTAATTACATTCACAAAACGAATACAAGGCTAAATTTCCTAATCAAATACCCTTTCTCTACACTCACTACTTTTTTATCATTAAATAAAAGAATAAAGCCTTAAATCCAATGTTTAAGCAATAACTTTACTCCTATAATCTATTTAAGATAATAGGAGTAAATAAATTAGATCTCTTATCCTAACACCCATTCAAAATTTAGCCTGAATACAATAGTACAATATTCCTTAGTCTATAATATTAAGACTCAAAATAGAACCAACCTATTAAGTAACCCTAAGGTTCTCATACAAAAAAGAGGGGTTAGAAAATTTCTAACCCCTCTTTATGTTTATCTACCTGTTTGATATTTATTCCTCTTCTAAAATCTCCTTAGCCTTGTTCACAGAGATAAGTTCACCTTTATGTGTTGCTATTATAAATGCCCCTGCTAGTCCTTCAGATGCAACTTTATTTTTAAAGGCTTCTGCCTCTTCATAAGTTGAAAACTCCCCCCCAGCAGTATATCTACTTAAACCACCATCCAATTCCGTTTGCTCTACATCTTCCATACTCATAAACTTACTCAACACTTCTGTTGGCAATTGATTTTTATAGCTTCCTATCTGTACTTTAAATTTAACTTCAGATTTATCATATTTTTTAGCGTTAGTTGATTTTATATTTTCCTTTTGAGAAGATATAACCCCAGCTTCAGATAATGATATTCTTTTACCATCTTTATAGGATACAATAAAGGCATCTTCTACACCATAATCTACTGCTAGACTAATTTTTGTTTTAGCAGCTTCCTCCACTGTTCTAAATGATCCTGTATACAAATATTTCCATAAACCATCATCTGCTTTAATTTCCATAACATTCTTCACATTTTCCAAATAGCTTTTTGGTAAACGTTTAGAGAATGCTCCCAATTGAACTCTAAATATTAATCCTTGAGAATCAATAGTAGAGCTTGGTGCATCTACAGACATGTTATTGGCTTCGTCTCCAACAGACTTGAACATTCCATTTTTCTCTTCTTCAACAACAATAGCTGCATCAAAGCCTTCTTCTGTTAATTGAACTTTACGCTGAATAGCTGCTGGTAAATTATCATAATCGCCTACACCAACAACTGTTAAACTATCTCCAAACGTTTTAATTTCAACATCTGGTAAACTTAAAAACTTATCTACTAATTCTGCATCTATAGCTTCAGTAAACTCTCCAACTTGCACCTTGTATCTTTTAGTATTCTTACTTTTTTCAGCTGCAATAATTCTAGTCTCTACTTCTGCAAAAGCTCCTGTAGAATCTAAATAACGTTGATATGCCTCATAAATCATATCATCTGTCATCTCTACACCACTTTGAGTAACTGGAGCTCCATCTCGTGTTTCTAACTCATCATCTTTATAATTTGCAACAAAATCACCATCTTTATCTAACGGACATCCTTTCTCATCTACCTCTACCCCTTCAGGAGTCCATGGACATTCATCAACAAAGTCAATCACCCCATCACCATCTTCATCTTCTGTATCATATGCACTATAGTCTGGAAGTTCTTCAAACTCTTCAATTTCTTCATGTTTTTCATGCTTTAAGAAGTTATAACTTAAAGAGAAAGAGGTCATTAAAAAGTTATCGTTACCTCCATTTTGAGTTTGAGTTCCTAGCCTTTCACCAGTACTTTTTGAATCAATATTATCTATTACATCAGAAAACGTAAAATGCATTGACGTTCCTATTGTAAAATCTACATTTTTAGTCATATGCATTTTTGCTCCTACACCAAATGGTATAGCAAATGTTCTTTCTGCATATTTACCATATCCATCATAATTTAATTCTCTTAAATCAGTCTCGTACAAATAATCACGTTGAATAATTATTGCATTAGATGCATTTGGATCACTTTCTGCTATATTTCTTATAGATCCATCCGACCAATAATTGTATTCCTCACCATTGGCATCATATAAATCTGTTTTAGAATGAAATTCTACAGATTCTATCCCTAAAGACACATAAGGACTTATAATTCTATCTTCTTTTAAAAACTGATCAAAATTGTACATTAACGCAAAACCTCCAACAGTTATTTTTGATTGGAAATTTAAATTTCTACTTACCGATCTTTCATTTGCACTTAAAGTTCCAAAAAGCACATAGAATTTAGCTGTTAAAAAACGATTTAACTGTTGTTTTACATGTAGATCATAACCAATATTACTCACTAAAGGGTTGCCGTAATTTGCATCTAGAATATCACCATAGAACTTAAACATACCAATCCCTAAACCAACTGTAGGTCCATAAAACATTTCCTTAACTGTCTCTTCTTCAGTATCTACAATAGAATCATTTCCCCCAACAGCAAATATTGAAGTGCAACATAAAAGTGTAACTATTAAGAATGTTAACCGTTTTAGCATAAAGTTTTAATCTATAACTGATACGAAGATAATAAATTAAAGATACAAAAGTTATTTAAACCATTTTTGATTAGAAATCATTAATGCTTCCTGAACTGTAATTCTCGTGCCTACATTATAAGCTGTAACAAAAGCAGTTTTAACATTGTTTCTTACTTTATTTCTTTTGTCTCTTGCCATTTTATATTCATTATATGAACCTACGAGATATTTAATCCAACCTTCATGATTTATAGTACTTACATTATCTTGTAGATTAAACTTAGTTTTAAAGTAAGTTGCTGGAACGGTTTTATGTCCTGCACCTACTTGCACTTTATAAGTAACCCCGTTTTCAGGGTTTGGAGTTGTTGTGATATCAGATGAATTATCTGCAACCACATCCTCCTCAACGATTTCTTCTGTTACTGGTTCTTCTTTAGGTAATTCAGCAACTACTTCTTCTATTACAGGTTCTTCTTCTACAACCTCTTCAACTACGGGTTCATCAACGACAGCTACCTCTTCTACAGTTTCTTCTGGCGTAACTTCTGTAATTAATTCTGTAGCATTTAAATCAAAACTAGATCCATCAATAGTATACTTACTAGTTTTATCATTTTCTAAATAAGAATAGTCTCCTTTAATATTGTAAGTTCCATTTAGAGTTGAAGTATTCGCTTCTAGAGTATATTCAACAGTGTATGTTTCTTCTTTAGGAATAGCCATCCATAAAATTTTAGCAGTATTTTCTTTAAATGAAAAAACTCCTCCCTTAGAATCAACTTCCTTTGCAATAAATCCTTCAGGTATACTTTCTGTTATTTTCGCAAACCCTTCAATCCCATTCTTATTTATTTCAATTGTTATTTTATATTTTCTTTCTTCAACATTCTCTACAACTCTAGTACACTTAATTGTTTCAATTTTTATAACATTTTCTTCTTCATTTGGGACTTCTTCTACAACCTCTTCAACAACAGGCTCCTCAATAGCTACTTCTTCTTCTACAACAGGCTCTTCAACTACAGGTTCTTCAACAACTTCTTCTTCCTCTACCTCTTCTACCACTAGCTCTTCTTCTACTGGTTCTTCTTCTACTGGTTCTTCTATAGCAACTTCCTCCTCTTTATCTTCTTCTTCAGGAACTACTTCTGCAACTAATTCTTCTGTTACTACCGCAAAATTAGCTACAGGTATTTCAATATTCTTTCTTTCGCTTTCTGATATAAATGAAAACTTACCTCCTAAAGTAAAATTTCCGGCAGTTTCTTCGTTTGGAGTAATTTTATATGAAATAGTAAATTCTTCCTCTAATGGGAGTGCCATCCATATAAATTTCACCTTATCATCTTTAAAAGAAAAGGTAGCGCCTTTTGTTTCTATAGGTTCCGCAGTAAACCCTGCTGGAAAAACTTGCTGCACCTTAGCAAATCCAGGTAAATTACCTTTGTTAATTGTAACTTCAATAATCGCTTCTTTCCCTTGAGTGATAGAGTCGGGAACTCTCTGATTAACAGTTATATCTCCTGTAAATATTAGTTGGTAGAAAAATAATCCTAGTACATGGATTAATAGAATTAACTGTTTTATCATCTCATATTATTATTGTGCTATTGATCAAAATAAAAGTCTATCAATGTATTAAGATCCTTAGCGGATAAATTATTATTTCCTTCAAAGAAACCATCAATGGCACCAGTAACTTCTTTTGCCGATATATAGTTATCTTTATTAATATCTAATGCTTTAAATTTTGGGGAAATACCAGTATTATTACCTGAAGTACTACCATTAGCCTCCTCATACTGTTTTTGAATATCTTCTATATCTTTTTCAGATAAATCTTCAGCCTTAAAAGTTCTATATTCAGTAATTACTGAATCTCTCATCAATTCTTTTTCAGCCATCATTTCATCTGTTATTGTAGTTCCATCAATAGCTACAATAACTCCTTCTGGAGTATTTAAATCTTTATCTCTATAATCAGGCACACCGTCATTATCACCGTCTAATGCACATCCTTTATTATCAACCTTCACTCCTTCTGGAGTTGATTGACATAAATCTTTATGATCAAGTACTCCATCACCATCACTATCATCATTATCTAAATCTGAAAAGTCAAAATCTTTATACTTATCATTCTCATCTACACTAGCTGCAAAATTGTATTGCAATCCAAAAGAAGTGTATAGCATATTATCATTACCTCCACCAGCAACATTATCTAGATAATCGGTCATAGTTATAATGTAAGCTGCAGAAATTCTTGCATCAATATGGTCTGACAATTCAAATTTTAATCCAAATCTAATTGGAATAGTGAAGGTTGTTTTTGAATAGTTAACTGTACTATCTTTCAATGAAGATTCATATTCGTAATCTCTAGATAACACTATTGAAGAAGTATCTGAACCAGCTACATACTGAGCAACATCTCTTATTGTCCCATCATTCCAATGATTATACGCTACTCCATTAGAAGACAAATCTCCTTTTGGATCAAAAGCGAGGTATCCAACTCCAAATGATAGAAAAGGAGAAAATAAAGAACCTTCATTAATCACTTTTCCATTATCAAAATCTAACAATAAATTTGCATCAAAATTCATGATGCTTGTTTCAAAATTTAAGAACACATCATCATCCAATTGACTTTTAGAAATTTTGCCAAAGGTTCCGTTAACCGAAACTCCAAAAATACTACCAATCTTCTTTTCTAAGTAAAATCCATATGCTGGTTTCGCATAAGAATAAATTGAAGTTCCTTGAGCCCCTTTTACATCACCCATATAGGAAAGAACTCCTCCATGAACACCAATTGAAGGGATATATTTTAGTCCGTTAGAAGTACTACTTTGACCAAAAGTAACTCCTATTGCTAATAGAGTAATTGTGGATAGTAAAATAAACTTTTTCATAGTTGCTAAATTATTGCGTTAGTGCAATAAATATAAAACAATTATTCGTATAACCGAACTTCATGAGCCGTTATTAACAATTGTTAATAACCCACTCACCTACAAATCTATTATATATATAAAGGGATTAGAGAAACAGGCTCTCCACTTATAAACATGCAAATGTTAATAACACTAAAAATTAGGTTTGAGTAAGTAATCACTATAGAAGTCATCAATATATTTAACAGCCTCATCAGTTGTATCTACAAGAGCAAACAAATCCATATCTTTTGGGCTTATATTCCCCTCTGTTTCTAATACTACTTTACTTATCCAATCAACCAAGCCTTCCCAATAGCTTTTACCAACAAGTACTATCGGAAATTTTCCAATCTTACCAGTTTGAATAAGTGTTAACGCTTCAAACAGTTCATCAAAAGTTCCAAAACCGCCAGGCAAAGCAATGAATCCTTGAGAATATTTCATGAACATTACTTTTCGAACAAAAAAGTAATCGAAATTAATAAGCTTATCTGAATCAATGTATTTATTATTAAACTGCTCAAAAGGCAACTCGATATTCAAACCTGCAGATCTTCCTCCAGCCTCAAAAGCTCCTTTATTACCAGCTTCCATAATTCCTGGCCCACCACCAGTAATAACCCCATAGCCTTTCTCAGCTAATTTGGCAGCTATCTCTTCCGCCATTTTAAAATACTTATTATCTTGTTTTGTTCTTGCTGATCCAAATATAGAAACACATGGACCAATTTTAGCCATAGTATCAAATCCTTCCACAAATTCTGCCATCACCTTAAAAATGATCCAAGAATCATTTGTCTTTATCTCATTCCAATCTTTTTTCTTAAACTTATTTTTTATCCTCTTTTCTTCTTCTGTCATAATCTTCTATTTTAGTTCTTCAAGTAAATACTTAGCTGTATAACTCTCTTTACTACGGATTATTTCCTCTGGGGTTCCCTCAAAAACAATTTCTCCTCCCCCTAAACCTGCCTCGGGACCAATATCAATAACATGATCAGCCACTTTAATTATATCCATATTATGTTCGATAATTAATATAGAATTTCCTAAATCAACTAAGCGATCTATAACTTCTAAAAATATTTTAATGTCATTAAAATGAAGCCCTGTTGAGGGTTCATCTAAGATATAAAATGTTTTTCCTGTTTGTTTTTTAGCCAATTCTGTAGCCAGTTTTACTCGCTGAGCTTCTCCTCCAGACAAAGTAGTTGAAGGCTGTCCTAAATGAACATACCCTAAACCTACATCCTGCAAGCTTTTAACTTTCCGAACTATTTCAGGTATATTTTCAAAAAATTCTACTGCTTGATTTATAGTCAAGTTCAATACATCACTTATTGATTTCCCTTTATACCTTACCTCTAAAGTCTCTCTATTGTACCTTTTTGAATTGCAATCGCTACAATCTACATAAACATCAGGTAAAAAATTCATTTCTATTGTTTTAATCCCTGCTCCTTTACAAGTTTCACACCTTCCACCTTTTACATTAAAAGAAAACCTGCCTGGCTTATACCCTCTAATTTTAGCTTCTGGCAAATTACTATAAAGTGATCGTATATCTGTAAAAACATTCGTATACGTAGCAGGGTTTGAACGAGGTGTCCGACCAATAGGCGATTGATCAATATCAATAACTTTATCTACATTATCTAGCCCTTTTATTGACTCATAAGGCAAAGGTTTTTTAACTGATTTGTATATATGGTGATTTAATATTGGATACAAAGTTTCATTTATCAATGTTGATTTACCACTACCTGAAACCCCTGTTACACATACCAGTTTCCCTAAGGGAATATTTAAATTCACTTTCTTTAAATTATTCCCTGAAGCGCCTTTTAATCGAATATACTTACCGTTTCCTTTTCTTCTTTTTTTAGGAATAGCTATTTCAATTTTACCACTTAAAAAATTAGCTGTTTCTGTATTGTTTTTTAAAAAAAATTGAGGAGCACCTTCAGAGACAATATCACCTCCATGCACACCTGCTTTTGGGCCAATATCAATAATGTAATCTGAAGAAAGCATAATGTCTTTATCATGCTCTACAACAATTATAGAATTCCCTATGTCTCTTAAATCTTTTAAAGAGGCTATTAACTTTTGATTATCTCTTTGATGCAAACCTATACTGGGTTCATCTAAAATGTAAAGTACATTAACCAATTGAGAGCCTATTTGAGTAGCCAATCTTATTCTTTGTGCTTCCCCTCCAGAAAGTGTTCTAGAACTTCTATTTAATGACAAATATGTTAACCCAACATCTAGTAAAAATTGTAACCTGGTATTGATTTCTTTTAAAACTTCTCTTGCAATTACTTTTTGATTTTTAGTCAATTTCTGTTCTAAAGATGATGACCAAGTAAAAAGAGATTCTAAATCTAAAGATGCAATTTCAGCTATAGATTTGTCATCCACTTTAAAATACATAGCATCTTTCTTCAACCTACTACCTTTACATGTGGCACAGGTAACCTTATTCATGAAATTATTGGCCCATCGACCTATCGATTTGTTTTTGTTTTCTTCAGATTGGCGAATAATTATATTTACAATCCCTTCAAACTCTACATTATGATCTGATTTTACACCTGCTACATCTTGTTTAACAGTAATTGTCTCTGTTGACCCATTCAACAAACAATCTATCGCCTCATCAGTAATATCTTCAACTGGAGTATTTAAAGTAAATCCATACTTTAAACCAATAGCTTCAACCTGTTTAAAAGTCCAGTTATTTTTGTACTCCCCTAAAGGAACTATAGCACCCTTTTTAATTGTTGTTTTTCTATTCGGTATGATTTTTTGAATATCAATTTCAGAAACCAATCCTAAACCATTGCACTTTTTACACGCTCCATAGGGTGAATTAAATGAAAATAAATTAGGAGCAGGTTCATCATATGAAATACCAGTTGTTGGACACATTAGATTCTTACTAAGTAAAGAATACTTATCATCTTCAACATCAAAGACCATGATAGAACCTTTACCATGTTTCATAGCTAAATTAACCGCATCAGAAATACGATTTCTATCTTCTTTTTTAACTTTTATTTGATCAATAACAATCTCAATATCATGAGATTTATAACGATCCAACTTCATTTTAGGCACTATATTCACAAGCTCTCCATCAACCCTAACCTTTACAAATCCTTGTTTTGAAATTTGATTAAATAAATCTTGATAATGCCCCTTTCTCCCTCTTACAACTGGTGCTAAAATAATTAGCTTTTTACTATCAAATCTTTCTATAACTAAGTCAACAATTTGAGAAACGGTATATTTTACCATTTTCTCCCCCGTATTGTATGAATAAGCCTCTGAAGCTCTAGCATATAAAAGCCTAAAAAAATCATAGACCTCTGTAATAGTTCCTACTGTTGATCTTGGGTTTTTACTAATAGTCTTTTGTTCAATAGCAATAACAGGACTAAGCCCGCTAATCTTATCTACATCTGGACGCTCCATCGTTCCTAGAAAATTTCGAGCATATGCGGAAAAAGTTTCCAAATACCTTCTCTGGCCTTCAGCATAAATAGTATCAAAAGCCAATGAAGACTTTCCACTACCACTAACACCTGTCATTACAACAAGTTTATTTCTAGGAATATTTACAGAAATATTTTTAAGATTATGAACTCTAGAACCTATTACTTCAATAAATTCACCTTCATCTTCAATCATTCGTTGACTTATTGATGTTTTTATTAGCTATTGCGAATAAGACTCCAAAAACAAGTAAAAAATACGCAACAAAAACTGCAGTATGCCAATGAGTCCATACTTTAATATTAGATATCACATAAACAACTATTGCTGATGAAACAATTGCAATCAATGCAATTACAGCAGCAACTTGCTTTTCAGATAACCCAAGGTAAGATAAATGATGGGTCGTATGATCCCTACCTCCAACAAAAGGTGAATTTCCTTTTCTTAACCTTTTAATAACAACAGTTGTTGTATCAACAATAGGAATAATAAAAGATAGTAGTGGTATTAATAGCTGTCGGGATATAGAAACCTCTTCAGTTGTTACAGGGTTCCATAAATAATTGATACTTAAAGCAGCCAACAATATACCTAAATACTGACTTCCTGTATCACCCATATACATTTTAGAAGGGTTCCAATTAAAATATAAAAAGCCCAACAATGATGCCAATAGGCCAATAACTATTGTTGTTCCAAAACTATTAAAATCATTATTTGTTAACATCAAAATTAAAATAGTAAAGCTTATTACAAGAGAAACTATAGTCGTAATACCATCCATGTTATCCAACATATTAATTGAGTTCATCAAGCCCACTACCCAGAGAATAGTTAATGAATAATTTAACAATTGACTTTCAAAAATATTGATATACGTTCCAGAGTATATCAAAATACCGGCACACAACAATTGAGTTAAAAACTTTAATACCGGGCGAGTATTATAAGCATCATCAGACAGGCCCATCAAAAAGCCTAAAGAAGTAGCACCAACTATACCGGTAAATTTAAAATCAATATTATCTCCTGAATATGAGAATATAAAAGAATGTAAAATAATAGATAATAAAAATATGATATAGAACGTTAATCCACCAAGTGCAGGTTTTACATCATCACTCCATCTAATAACAGCATCACCTTCATTTCTTATTCCGAGTGTTTTAACAAACCTCAGCATAATACTGTTAATCAATATAGAAAACATTAAGGCTCCTAAAAAAAACAGTATATGTTTAAATGAAAAAAAATCCATCTTAAAACAAACTTACGTAATCATTAAAACTTTTAGATTCTTTATCCTTTTCCGATAAAATAGGGTTATCTACTCTCCAATCAATATTTAAACTTTTATCATTCCACAATATTGAATCTTCAGACTCTTTATTATAAACATTACTACATTTATAAGAGAAAATAGTATCATCTTCTAAGGTTAAGAATCCATGCGCGAAACCTGCAGGGATATAAAACATTTTATTGTTTTCTGCTGACAACTCAATTAAAAAATGTTCACCATAAGTTTTGGAATCTTTCCTTAAATCAACAGCAACATCCAAAACACTCCCTTGAATCACTCTAATTAGTTTTGCCTGAGAATATGGAGGATTTTGAAAATGTAATCCCCTCAACACATCTTTTTGAGATAATGACTGATTATCTTGAACAAAAACATCTTTTATTCCATTTTGCTCAAACTTTTCCTTATTGTAAGATTCGTAAAAGTAGCCTCGATCATCTTCAAAAACATTTGGATCAATCACAACTAAACCTTCAATTTCTAACCTACTAAAATTCATTTACATCTACTTTTTTCTACCAAACATACCATTAAATAGACTCGTTTTTTGTTTTGGTTCATCCTCATAGTAACCACCATAACCATAGCCATAACCTCCTCCATAACCATAGCCTCCTCCATAACCATAACCATAACCTCCTCCATAAGCACTTTTACCATGTTCTACGGCATTTAATATAATAGATAGTTTTTTAACTCCATTATCCAATATCAACCTATCAACATTATTTACAAAATACTTTTTAGAGTATTCATTCTTAAAAACATAAATAGGGTAATCTGCTTTTTTTAATATTTCCATTGCATCAGAAACTAGACCAACAGGAGGATTATCTATAATCACAAAATCATATTGAGTATGAAGCTCTTTTATAATATTATCTAATTCTCCATTAATTATTAATTCTGATGGATTCGGTGGTATTGGCCCTGATGTAATAAAATCTAAATTCTCCAATTCACTATGATGAACACATTCTGATATTTTTTTAGTCCTAATCAAAAGTGTACTCATTCCCACATTATTCTCAACTCCAAATCCCAAATGAATCTTTGGCTTTCTCATATCCAAATCCAAGATAACCACTTTCTTTCCAGAATAAGCAATAATTCCAGCAATATTAATAGCACAAAATGTTTTCCCTTCTCCTGATACAGTTGATGTTACCGCTAATAACTTTTTACCTTCTCTTCCATCTATAAATTGCATATTAGATCGAATAGCTCTAAAGGATTCTGCAATAATGGATTTTGGATTCTTATTAACTACTAATTGCGAAACAGGTATGTCATGCTTGTATTTTGGAACAATTCCTAAAACAGTAATCCCTGTGTAAGAATGCCTTACAATTTCATCAATAGAGGAAATTGTATTTTTTGTTATATACTTAAACAACAGTAAAATTAAGCTTAAAACAAATCCGATTATAACCCCAAAAGCGACAAATATATTTTTATTAGGAAAGACTGGTGTTTTCGGCACTCTTGCAACATCTAATATTATATGCTCAGAAACATATCCTGCATCAGAAATTGAATATTCAGTTCGTTTCTCCATCAAAAGAGTAAAAAACTTTTCATCTATTGAAAGTACTCTTTGCAATCTTGCATACTCTAAGTCTTCAGCAGGAACACTCTGAAATTTATTTTCAACCTCATTTATCTTAAGTAATAATTGATCCCTTTTTACTTTTAATTTTTCATTAGACGAATTAATACTTTCGAAAAGAATTTTTTGTTGAATCTCTATTTTATGATCTAAAGACTTTACAATTTCACTATCCTTAGTCACTTCAAATTGTAAATTTTCTTTTTGAATTAGCAACTCTTTTAAGGTTGTAATCAATGACATAATTCCACCTGCATAGTCTGTACCCTCTAATATAGGTAACAAATCATAAACATCTACACTCTCACTATTTGATGAAATCGACTTTTTAACTTCTTTCAATACCGATAGCTGTAAATCAATATCTATCAAATCATTTTCCAACCTATTACTTCTTTCAAAATAAGATGAAGAACGATCCATGGAGTTATAATTTGTTACTTTATGAAAGTCCTTAATCTTGTTTTCAGATAATTTCACCTTATTATAATACCTATCTAGCTGTGTATCTATAAACTGAAGTGCATTTTTAGACCCCTTACTCCTTTCTTCTATATCATAGAGAATGTACTCATTCGCAACTGCTGTAACAATATCCTTTGCTTTTACAGGATTATAATCTTGAAAAGAAATGTTAATTGTTTTAGCTGAATGATTCAATGGAAAAACGGATAATTTGTGAATCCAAGCATTAGCCAACCCTACATAATTGTTAATTCTAAAATACAAACTCCCATTTTTAAGGGATTCATACCCAGCACTTTTTAGCAATGTAACCGTTAAATCTACTTTAGGAAGTTTTATTTTAGAATTAGTTGTAAACTCCCCTAGCACCACTTCATTTAAAACCAATTGAAATGTATTTTTATTAATAAATTTTACAAAAAAGTGCTCACCAATTACCGAAGAGTCTCTAATTTCAAAATCTACTTTTATTGGAGAGTTTCTATACAATTCATTGACTAGAATTTCTCCCTGATTATAATAACTAACATCTACAGGAATCTTATGCAAAGCTCTCTTAAACAAAAGCTTTGACTTTAAAATTTCCACATCTTTTGCCAAACTATTTGACTCCTGAAAATTCCCCCCAACATTTAAGACTTTGTTGGCTGTATTCAAAGAATTTACTTGATAAACCAACTTCGCTTCATATATAGGAGCCGTATATCTTAAGTATACAAAAGAAGCACAGACACAACAAGTTATGATTACTAGAAAGAATAAAGCATGTTGTTTCAATAAATGAAAAAACAATATTGGATCAGACTCTGTATTTAAGTTTGATCTTTTTCTTGCTTTTGCTTCGTTTATATTATCTGAAGAACTATTTTCTTCCATCTTAGAATTTAATTCGTGGAATTAATATTATTAATTACCAACACCAACGTTAATGTACTTGCTATTAAGCTTATTATTGGTGCTACGTCTCTAATTATTTTTTGAAGATTTTCAGTTCGCGGTTCAATGTAAATGATATCATTTGCCTGTAACACAAAATCAATTTCTTTAATTCCTTCTATTTTGCTCAAATCAAATAAATAAACCTTAGGATCTTTTAAACTTCCTCTAATCAACTTTATTCTTTTAGCTTTTGCCAATTCTGTTAACCCACCAACAGCTCCTAACGCTTCTAACAAATTCATATTATTATTTGTTAAAGGTATAATTCTTGCCTTACTACTTCCTCCTGGAAAAACAGTTACCCTTTTATTTACAACTTGAACCTGAACGAAAGGTTTAATATAAAACTTTGAATATTTCTGTTCTAACAATTCTTCTACTTCTTTTATCGTTTTTCCTTTCAAAGCTAACCTTCCAATTACAGGTAACTTAACCAAACCATCAAACTCAACCAAATATCTAAAATTCGTTACACCAGATGTAGTAACAGATTGTTCTTTTATAGCTGTAAAGTCAACTAAAATACTACCATCATTTGTATAAAGTTTAAACTCTATAACATCACTTGGTGAAATAACATATTCTACTGATTCATTCAATGGTGCAGGATCAAAAGAATAATCTTTGTCTGTTTTTAGCATTACACTTGAATTGTAATTACAAGCAACCAATGAAGCAACAAGTAATAAACATGTTATATTTTTTAACTTTCTCAAAACCATTCTTCTATAATTATTTAGAACTCAACAAAACTATGGAAATCTGTGGAAAAAACACTCCTTTTTATTTATTGTTTAATGAGCGAAAAATAAAGGTTTCTCATATCACTTACCAGTCGTAAATAATGAAACTCCTTTTTTACAAAACCCCATCCTTTTTCACCCATTTTAATTCTTAAATCCTCATTCTCTATTAGTTTTAATAGCCCATTTGAAAATTGTTCTAAATCATTACTATCTGTAATAAACGCTGTTTCATTTTCTAAAACTATATTATTAACCCCCCCAACACTTGTTGTAACTATCGGTTTATTTGAAGCTTGAGCCTCAATCAAACTAACAGGCGTACCCTCATTAAGAGAGGTTAATGCAATAATATCTAATCCTGCATTAGCCCAATCTATATCTTTAATCCAAGAGGTAAAAGTAACTGTAGATACCTCTTGATTTTTATCCCACTCTACATAGTCGAGATCAATACGTTTTAATAGTTGAATTAGTTGTTCTTTCTCTTCTCCATCACCTATTATAAATGCTCGGATTTTTTTAGCTGTTTTATCTTTTACTTTGTTTATTGAGTTAATAAATAGCTGATGATTTTTAATAAGAACAAGCCTTCCAACAATACCTATAGACACTTCATCATCAGAAATTTTATACTTTAATCGAAAAGATTTTCTTTTCTCTTCTGTGTTTTTTTGAAATTTATCCAAATCAAACCCCAAAGGAACAACTGTTATCTTATCTTTTTTACAAATTCCATGATCTTCCCAAAGTTCTTTTTTTTGAATATCACTTATTGCAACTATTTTAGTTGACTTCTTAGCCAACCACCTTTCAATTGTTTTATAAAACAATGTTTTCAATGATCCAAAATAAGAATGGAAAACATGTCCATGAAAAGTATGGATAACAACAGGAACTTTACATTTAGAAGCAGCTAATCGACCAAGAGCGCCTGCTTTTGATGCATGAGTATGAACAATATCAGGCTTAAATTCTTCTATGATTTTAATTATTTTTTGATATGCAATCCTATCTTCTTTAAAACTAATACTCCGTTTCATTTCAGGTATTACAACAGGGGTTATTCCTAATTTCTCTAAAATAAATTCAGAACTCTCTTCTTCATCATACTTAACTCCCCCAACTAATAAAGTTTCAAAATCACCTTCTAGATACTTAGTTAAATAAGCTGCATTAAAGGTTGGTCCACCTAAATTGAAACGATTAATTATCCTCAGTACTTTTATTTTCTTTTTTCCCTCCACTAATTCTGAATGTATTTTTTCCACCATGTATTAAACACTATTAAAGCCCAAACAGTTGCCTGAGCATCTTCAGGATTATTAGAAAATAATTGCTTTTTCAAGGCTATTGTAGCTGCTACATTAAATATTCCTTGTTCTTCTATAAAACTATCTGATAATAAATCATTCTCAATCTTATCTTTTAGTTCATTTCTAAACCAACTTAACAAAGGCACTTCAAAACCATGTTTTGGTCGCTTATAAATCTCTTCTGGCAGTTCATTCCTAAATGAATCTTGAAGGATTTTCTTTTTCATATCTTGATTAATTTTAAATGGTACAGGCAATGAAAAAGCGAAATTAACCAATCGATGATCTAAAAATGGTGTTCTAACTTCCAGGCTATTTGCCATACTCATTGCATCTACTTTACGCAGCATATCATTTGTCAATACCATTCGCATATCTGAGAACAATACATCATTAATATCCCCTTCTTTGCGAATATTCTTTAATAAATCTTCTTTTCTTTTTTTATATTCAAAAGCAGTATCACTTATTCTTTGAGGATTGAAAATCAACTCTTCTTTTAATAAATAATTGGCTTTTTCTTCATTAATGATAGATGCCCACTTCCAATACCTCTCTTTATTTGTAAGTTTTGAACCCAAACTAAATTTATAAAGTTGTCGATTGATGTTTGTAAACTTTGAGCCTCTTGATTTTGGTAGATTTTTCCATATAGGATACCCCATTTTCACTAAAGACTCTTTAATTCCAGGATGACGAGATTTATACTCTGCCATATGCTTGTTATAACCCGAAAACATTTCATCTGCCCCATCTCCTGAAAGAGCAACTGTTACATACTCTTTTGTCCGTTTACTCAATAAATAAACAGCAATGGCTGATGAATCTGCAAATGGCTCATCTAAATAGTCTAGAATATTATTTAAATCATTATACAAATCATCATTGGTTAATGAAAAAACACGATGCTTTGTTCCTATTTTTTTAGCTACTGCATTTGCATAAATTGTTTCATCAAAAAATGGCTCATCTTTAAATCCAATAGAAAAAGTTTGTAAATCTGGTTTGTGCTTTTTAGCCAATAAACTTATTATAGAAGAATCAACTCCTCCACTTAAAAAAGTACCAACAGGAACATCTGATACCAACCTTTTCTGAACAGATTCATCCAATAAACTACAAAGCATCTCTTGTGCTTTATCATAATTTAGAGCATTAGTTTGAATAGTATCTTCTGTATTAAAAGGAACTTCATAATACATTTCCTCTTCTATCTCATTATCTAACTTATTAATATTTTTAATAAAAATATAATGACCTGGTTTCAACTTCTTAACCCCTTCAATTATGGAGTAATTGGTAGGGATATAATTAAATTGTAAATAATTGAATAGACTAACCTTATCAATATCTTTTTTAATATTAAACGTTAAAATTGCTTTAAGTTCTGATCCAAAAATAAATTGTTCTCCATCAAAATAATAAAGCAAAGGTTTAATTCCCATTCTATCTCGTACAACAAAAAGTGAATTTTCTTTTTTATCAAAAACAGCAAAAGCAAAAAATCCATTTAACTTTTCCAAGCAATCTGACCCATATCTGATATACAATTGCAATAGTACTTCTGTATCCGAATTGGTCGTAAATTCAACACCTTCAAGAATTAAATTTTCCTTTAATTCTTCATAATTATAAATCTCTCCATTAAAAACAATCGTATATCGTTCTGATGCATCTGTAAATGGCTGATTAGCTCCTTTCGAAGTATCAATAATAGATAAACGGGCATGGCCAAGTGATAGATTAGTAAACTTAGTTGTACTACGATTATCAGGACCTCTTTTAGATAATGTACGCGTAGCTGTAGCTATTTTACTTAGCTCTTTCTCATTAGAAGATATTATTCCTACAATTCCACACATACAACTTTACAGATCTCTTTCTCCTTTTCTTGCTGATTCATAATTAGGTTCTTTTAAATATGGCTCAACCTCTTCTCTGGATATTTGAGATTGCAATTTAAATAATATTTTAAAATATGCGGCTTTAGTCATAGAATCATGATGAAGCAACCCTTCATGTGCCTGTCTGGTTTGAAATAAATTAAAGCCTAACAACAAAAACATTAAAGCTAAAACTGGCAGTTTATAAAACTTAACAGCACTTAATAAATGATGAATAAAATAGGCCAACCCAAAAGCCAATAAAGGTAACATTTCAATCATTGTACGATAACCAAAACTGCCTCCGAACCACCAATCCCACCAACAGCTTGCAACATAAAAATAAACGACAACTGTTAACACCACAGAAAGCGCATTTTGATCTTTTTTCCTGAACATTTGAAAGAATCCTAATAAGGAAAAAATCATTAATGGAGTATATAACAACCATCCTTTTCTATAACTAAAAAGAGCGTTTAATAGCTGTGGATCTGAAAAGAAGAATCCTTCTTCTGTATATGAGTAAAACAAGTAAGTTCCTGCTGATATTTTCCAATACAAAAATTGAGGAACCCAAATACAAAAAGCAGCAACAAGTATTGTCAATATCTTCAATAAATTCGCTTTAAAAAAAAGCATTCTTTCTTTTAATTTCTCGAAAGAATTAACTCCAAAAAAAAGAGCCAGCACAACTATTATTAACATAGTTGGCCTTACTAAAATTATCAACCCAGCCAATAACCCTAAAAAAGCACTCAACTTTATAGTTGGACTTTGGTACCATTCAATTAATAAATAAATTATAATAGAAAATAAAGCCAATAAATAGATATGAGGCATACCTACACCAATAACCGTATAGTAATAAAAATTTGTTCCTAGCCCTACAAATAATAATGTCAATGAAACCACACTTCCACTATAAAATTTCCGAAGTATTTTTCGCATAAAAAATAAACCAAGAACTAAATAAAATAAACTACTCATAGCAATTCCAAACTTATAAGTAGGCGAATACCCACTTGCTACTCCATCAGTAATAAGAGTATACATGTGGCTTAAAAAGAAAAAAGGGGAATACAATATGGCCATCCCCATAGATGTTTTGAACACCTTCTCCCCTTTTTCTGTTTTATTGTACCAGAAAGTATGCTCATATTCTTCAAATTTTTCATTGGGATTTTTTAAGGTAACATCATCATAAATAAATGTTGCTGGAAGATAACCGTAATAACTTATTACATCCCAAACAATTATCCTGTCAGGTTTATTCCAATGTTTCATATTAAAAATAGTATAAGCAGATATAAATACAAGTAATATCATTACCCATACATCTTTTTCTACATTTTTAAAATAGCTCAACATTTTTTAAATATATAAAAAAATCCCTCTACAGAATTGAAGAGGGATTTTTATTTATTGTGAGTAATTACTCTTCTCTTTACATATGAATTACTTCATCATAAGCAGCAGCAGCAGCTTCCATAATCGCTTCACTCATTGTTGGGTGAGGGTGAACTGTTTTAATCAATTCATGTCCTGTTGTTTCTAACTTTCTAATTGCAACAATCTCTGCAATCATTTCAGTAACATTTGCTCCTATCATATGACCTCCTAAAAGCTCTCCATATTTAGCATCAAAAATTAATTTTACAAATCCATCTTTATGTCCTGCAGCACTTGCTTTTCCTGAAGCAGAAAAAGGGAATTTACCAACTTTCAATTCATATCCAGCTTCTTTAGCTGCTGCCTCAGTCATTCCTACTGAAGCAACTTCTGGAGCACAGTAAGTACACCCTGGAATATTTCCATAATCTAAGGCATCTACATCCATTCCTGCTATCTTCTCAACACAAATAATTCCTTCAGCAGAAGCAACATGTGCCAATGCCGGTCCTTTAGCTACATCACCAATTGCGTAGTAACCAGGGATATTTGTTTGGTAATAATCATTTGTAATAATAATATCGTTATCCGTTGCAATACCAACTTCTTCTAATCCAATATTCTCAATATTTCTTTTAATACCAACTGCAGAAAGAACAACATCACATTCAATTGTTTCTTCCCCTTTTTTAGTTTCAACTAATACTTTACATCCTGAACCAGAAGTATCAACACTCTTCACAGAAGATTTAGTCATTACATTAATTCCAGACTTTTTAAATGAACGACCTAATTGCTTAGATACATCCACATCTTCAACAGGAACGATATTGTCCATAAACTCAACAATAGTTACATCTACTCCCATTGCCTTATAGAAATAAGCAAACTCAACACCAATAGCTCCAGAACCTACAACCACCATTTTCTTTGGTAATTTAGGTAAAACTAGTGCTTCTCTATATCCTATTATTTTCTTTCCATCTTGTGGTAAAAATGGTAATTCTCTTGATCTTGCTCCTGTTGCAATAATAATGTTGTTAGCAGCATATTCTGTCACTTTCCCTTCAGCATCAGTAACATCAATTTTCTTACCTGCTTTAACTTTTCCTGTTCCAGCAATAACATCAATCTTATTCTTTTTCATTAAGAATTGAATACCAGTACTCATACCTGCCGCAACATCTCTACTTCTTTTTACTATAGCAGGAAAATCTGCATTAGCATCTTTGATATTAATTCCGTAATCAGCAGCATGGTTAATGTATTCAAAAACATTAGCACTTTTTAATAAAGCTTTTGTTGGAATACATCCCCAATTTAAACAAATACCACCTAATTCTGAACGTTCAACAACAGCTGTTTTCAATCCTAATTGAGAAGCTCTAATAGCTGCAACATATCCACCAGGTCCAGTTCCTACAACAATAACATCGTAACTCATATCTATATATTTTTATTTTTTATCAAATTAACGAATTGCGAATTTAGTCAATAAGTTGGAAAGTTTATAAAGTTTTAAAGTAGAAAGTTCATAAAGTAATCTGTCCTTTATACTTTTAGCTTTCCATCTTTAAATTTTAAAAATGAAATATATTGTTTCTTACCAAAAACCTAACAACCATTACATTGACATTGAATTCATTATTGACAATGTAAATTTAGACCTTTTAGAAATACAATTACCAGCATGGCGACCAGGAAGATATGAGCTAGGAAATTTTGCCAAAAACATTCAAAAATGGTGCGCTTTTGATAAAAATGGGAACATTCTTCCATCAAAAAAATTAACCAAAGATTTATGGCAAGTTGAAACTCAGGGTAACCAAACAATTCATATTAAATATAATTATTATGCCAATGAAATAAATGCTGGATCATCTTATCTAGATGATAAACAACTCTATATCAATGGAGTGAATTGTTTTTTATATGTTCCTAGCAGAATAAATGAAAAATGCGAATTGGAGTTACAAATCCCAAAAGACTACGAAGTTGCTTCAGGGTTAAAAGAAGTATCTAAACATACTTTTCTTTGTGAAAGTTTTCATGAATTGGCAGACTGCCCTCTTATTGCAAGCAACAGTTTACAACATCATTCTTATGATGAAAGTGGTGTTAAATTTCATTTATGGTTTCAAGGAGAATGTAAACCAGACTGGAAATTATTAGAAACAGATTTTAGAAAGTTCTCTGTTGCACAAATCGAAAAATTTGGAGATTTTCCCGTTAATGAATATCATTTCTTATTTCAAATTCTAACACATAGAACTTATCATGGGGTTGAACATTCTAATTCTACCGTAATTTCTTTAGGTCCTTCTTATGACATTATGAATAAAGAAGGATGGTACAATGAACTCTTAGGTGTTAGTTCTCACGAATTGTATCATACTTGGAACGTAAAACAGATAAGGCCTATCGAGATGCTTCCTTACGATTACTCTAAAGAAAATTATACCGAATTAGGATATTTAGATGAAGGGATTACTACTTATTATGGTGATAAATTTTTATTGACTTCTGGAGTGTTTAATTGGAAACAATACAGCAAAACATTTAATCAACTTTTAGAAAGACACTTTAATAATTTTGGTGTGGGAAATTATTCAGTTGCCCAATCTTCCTTTGATACATGGTTAGACGGTTATGTAAAAGGAACTCCAGGCAGAAAAAGTTCTATTTATACTGAAGGTGCTTTAATAGCATTTATGACAGATATTTTTATTCTTGAAAACACAGCGAACAAAAAATCTTTAAACGATGTAATGAAAATCTTATATCAAGAGTATGCAAAAGAAAAGAAAGGCGTATCCGATCAAAACTATAAAGATATTGTAGAAAAAGTATCAGAAGCTTCTTATACAGAAATTCATAACAACTTTTTACATGGAACTGAAAACTATACTGAACAGTTAAAATCATCTCTTAACTATATTGGATGTGACTTAAAAATTGAACCCTCAGAAAAGTATAATGAATCATACTTAGGTTTTAAAGTAAAGTATGAAAGCAATAAATGTTTAGTAGATTCTATCTATCCAAATTCTCTTGCTGAAAGCAAAGGGTTATCTATTAATGATGAAATCATTGCCATTAATGGAATCAAGATAAATAATGACTTAAGTAAGTGGGCCGCCTACTTTAAAGGTAACGAGCAAGCTCTTTCAGTAAAAAAGGAACTGGGGGTTATTGAAAAAATTAAATTGATAGGTGAAAATAAAATCTACTTCAAAACCTATTCAATCACAAAAAATGAAGCAAACACTCCTAATTTCAATGCTTGGAACAATTAATTTAGGCTAAAATTAAGATATTAACAAAGTATAATATTTTCTACAAGACGCTATTAAAAAGGACTAAGTTATTCGATAAACGACATTATCTTATAGATTGTTAATAATTATTCTTCGATAAAATTTGTACACTCCCAATTATCTTTATATATTGGTCATTAACTAATTAAATATATAACTAAAACTTAAGAATTATGATCGGAACTATTTTAATGCTTGCCATTTACATAACAATCCTTGTAGGATTTTATAAAGCTATTGCAAAAGCTGGACAGCCAGGTTGGGCAATTTTTATTCCCATATATAACATCATTGTTATTTATAGAGTTGGAGGAAGAACAGACTGGTGGTCAGTATTAATCCCTATTTATGGATTAATCACTATGTGGCAATGTACTCAAGAAATAGCTAAGAGATTCGGAAAAGGTGGTGGATTTGGAGCTGGATTATTTTTCTTAGGAGGAATCTTCTGGCCTATGTTAGGCTTTGGAAGTGCGACATACAACAATGGAGAAACTGCTGCTCCTGCTGCTGAATCAGCTGAGTAATAAAAATATATTACATTTAAAGCCTCGAATTGTTCGAGGCTTTTTTTATTAAATAATAATTATGGAAAGTCAACCTATAGATTCAGTTACTCAAAAAGAAATTCCAAACGCTACAGGAGTACTTGTACTCGGAATATTATCAATCGTTTTTTGTTGTTGTTATGGAATAATCGGTATAATTTTAGGAGTTATCGCACTTATTTTAGCGCACAAAGGCCGTAATATTTATCTAAATTCACCAGAGCTTTATACTGAGAAATCATTTAAAAATATGAATGCCGGAAAAATATGTGCAATAGTAGGGTTATCTCTATCTGTTTTATATTTAATATATGTTGTTTTTATGATCATTTTCTCTCTTAATGGAGAACTTTTAAATATGATACAAGAAATAACTCAAGAACTTAACAACCATTAAAAAACAAAAAGCCCTTATATGTAACATATAAGGGCTTTTTGTTTTTTAGTCTTTTTTTCTATTTAGCAGGAAGAACTTTCGCACTAACTTCACCAAATCCAATTCTAACTCCATCTTTCTGAGCAAAACCTCTCATAATTACGGTATCATTATCGTTAATGAATTTACGTTCAGTTCCGTCTTTCATAGGAACTGTTTTTGTTCCTTTCCAACTAATTTCTAACATAGATCCAAATTGTCCTTCTTCTGGCCCTGAAATAGTTCCTGAGCCATAACAATCACCTACATTAATATCACAACCATTAATAGTGTGATGTGCCAATTGCTGATTCATATTCCAGTACATGTACTTATAATTTGATTTACAAACGGAAGCTTCTTCACTCCCTTCTGGCTGAATTAAAACTTCTAAATTAATGTCAATATGCTTATCTCCTTCATATTCTAAATAAGGCAATACTTTAGGATCTTGAACTGGACCTGCTGTTCTAAATGGTTCTAAAGCATCTAAAGTAACAATCCAACAAGAAATATGTGATGCGAAATTCTTTCCTAAGAAAGGTCCTAATGGAACATACTCCCAACCTTGAATGTCACGTGCACTCCAATCATTAAACAACGCCATTCCAAAAATATAATCATCAGCCTCTGCAGTTGTAATTGAATCCCCTAACGGCTTACCTTCATACGTAAAGAAAGCTGTTTCTAATTCAAAATCTAACAAATTGGATTGTCCAAATACAGGAACTTCCTCTGTAGGTGGTTTCTTTTGGCCTTTAGGTCTATGAAAATCTAAACCAGAAGGAACAACAGAACTTGCTCTACCATGATAACCAACAGGAATGTGTTTCCAATTTGGTAACAATGCATTGTTTGGATCTCTAAATAAACAACCTACATTAAAGGCATGCTGCTCACTTGAGTAAAAATCTGTATAATCTCCAACTTGGACTGGCATTAACATCTCCACTTCATTTACAGCAGTTAAAACATGTTGTAATTCATCCTTCTTGTCTTTATTCTCTAGATTGAATACATCAGAAATTTCATTTCTAACATCTCTAGTTGCTTGCTTTCCTAACAACATAAAGTCATTCAACTTATCTTCATTGAAAAACTCTGCATCAATATTGCTAAAGCAACCCATTTGAGCCAATTTGTAAATATTAATTACAGTATCTCCTATTCTAGTTGCTACAAAAATTTCATTATTTGCTTTAGCTATTCCGAAAGGAATATTTTGAATTGGAAAGTCTGAATTTTCAGAAACTTCCAACCACGTTTTTATATTTTTATCGTTCGCTTTTATCATTATGCTACTGTTTTTGTTAATGATTGAAATAATGGGTATTTATTCATCATTTCATTTATTTCAGCTCTTACCTCATCAATAACCTCTTCATCATCTCTATTGGTAATCACCCTATCTATAAACTCTACAATTTTCACAATTTCATCTTCCTTAACCCCTCTTGTAGTAATAGCAGCTGTACCTACTCTAATACCTGAAGTTACAAATGGAGACCTCTCATCAAAAGGAACCATATTTTTGTTTACTGTAATATCTGCAGTAACCAATAAATTTTCTGCTTCTTTCCCTGTGATATCTTTAGATCTTAAATCGATTAACATACAATGATTATCTGTTCCTCCAGAAATAACACCATAACCTCTTTTCACTAATTCTTCAGCCATTACTTTAGCGTTTTTCATTACCTGAATACAATAACCCATATATTCATCAGACATTGCTTCTTTAAAAGCAACTCCTTTAGCAGCAATTACATGTTCTAATGGACCACCTTGAGTTCCTGGAAATACAGCTCCATCTAAAACTTGAGACATCATTTTAGTAACTCCTTTCATCGTTTTATGACCCATTGGGTTTTCAAAATCTTTCCCCATCATTATCATTCCGCCTCTTGGCCCACGCAATGTTTTATGAGTTGTAGTTGTAACAATATGACAATGAGGCATAGGGTCATTTAATAATCCTCTTGCTATCAATCCTGAGGGGTGAGAAATATCTGCTAATAACAAGGCTCCAACTTTATCTGCTAAAGCTCGCATTCTTGCATAATCCCAATCTCTAGAATAAGCAGAAGCTCCCGCTATAATTAATTGAGGCTTCTCTACCAATGCAACTTCTTCCATTGCATCATAATCAACAGTTCCTGATTCCTGTCCTACACCGTAAAAGCTTGTTTTATATAACTTTCCTGAAAAGTTTACTGGAGACCCATGTGTTAAATGTCCACCATGTGATAAATCAAACCCTAAAATTTTATCTCCAGGATTTAAAACACCTAACATTACAGCAGCATTTGCTTGTGCACCTGAATGTGGCTGAACATTTACCCATTCAGCATTAAACAATTGCTTAGCTCTTTCTCTAGTTAGGTCTTCAATTTCATCAACCACTTCACAACCTCCGTAATACCTTTTAAAAGGTAATCCTTCAGCATATTTGTTAGTTAACACACTTCCCATCGCTTCCATTACATCATCACTAACATAATTTTCTGAAGCAATAAGTTCTACACCTTCTTTTTGTCTAACTGCTTCTTCAGCAATTAAATCGAATATTTCTTTATCAGCACCCATAATCTACTTTTTTTTAGAGAGCCACAAAGATAAAACTATTCTGTTCTGAAAACTGAAAAGAAATTAAAAAAAGGTGTAGAAATTTTCAACAATTTGTACACACTAAAAAACAAGAGGTTGCTTTACTTTTTCAAAGTACTTTGTTTATAAAACAAAATAAATAAAAAGATAAAAGGTATAGGAGAATGAACTATACCTATTATCCTTCTCAGTAAAGGGTATATTGCATCAAATTGATTGAACAAATACCCTCCAACTCCAATTAAAAAAATAACTCCAAAAACAACTAAATAAATCATCAACATAAGCTTAGTATAAGTGGTATTTCTAAACCAAGTATGTAATGAAAAGATCGTTACTATAGCTATAAAAAAAGTAAAGGACAACGATATTATCCACTTCCATTTGGGCAACTCTTGTACAGGCAACTCTTTGATGACGTTCGAAAAACTAAACGCTAGTGAGTAATTATAAGTATCATTAGCTAACAAAGCATTTATTTGTAGTAGAATATTTTCTCTAAAATATACAGCTACTAAAAGTAGCATAACTCCTAAAATTGAAACTATTTTATTTGAGGAAATCATTTATTATTAAGACTTCAATTTAG
Source organism: uncultured Flavobacteriales bacterium (assembly GCA_905479915.1). Classification (GTDB taxonomy): domain Bacteria; phylum Bacteroidota; class Bacteroidia; order Flavobacteriales_E; family Vicingaceae. The sequence goes on along the minus strand of CAJQOH010000003.1, from coordinate 11,703 downwards.
AAAAATATTTCACCCAAATCATCCAACCTATAAAAGTTAATCCATATAGAATAAATGCAAATGTATAGTGATGGTTAAACTGTAAAACCTCTAATCCTAAATAATTTCCCGTTAGAATAAGTCCTATAACTCGAAGTATATTCATAAAATGTAAAACAAGTATTCCCAATGGAATAAACCATATTTTATTTTTCCAACTTCCTTCAAAAATTATTACAAACCCCGAGAATAAAGTTAGCATTTCTAATCCTCCACATGAATTTGCTATTGTAACATTAGATGCTGGATTTAACAATCCTATATCATGGTGATCAATATGAACAACGTAATTAAACCCTGATAAAATCTTATAGACAACATAAACTATATTATCCACAATTAAGTCATCTAATAGACCAACCTTTTTCAACCACAAATCGTAAATAAGGAACCATAACAAATAAAGTCCTGTGGCTTTTAATAGAAAAAATATTATAAATTTATTAGCTTTCATTTTTGATACTAATCATACAAATCAAAATTAGTGTTTTATTTTAAAAGCAAAAACTGCAGTCTGAATAACAGAAATCTAAATATAAAATAGATATTTGTTGTTGAGAAATATATAAATATGAATGCCAACGAAACTACAGGTCTTAATATTGAGCAACTAAAAATTTACTTTTTTAAGGGAGTAAGGTATTGGTATATTTTACTAATAGCGTTGATTCTAGGCCTTGGATATGGCTTTTACAAAGTTAGATACAATGTCCCCTCCTACTCTGCTTCTGGAAGAGTTTTAGTAAAAGAAGAATGGAAAGGTTATGGTGCTGATGGTTTTTTACCTGGTATGGAAATTGTAAATGAAAGAAATCGCTTAGCAAACGAAGTTGGTATTATCAAATCCTTTCCTTTGATGCTTAGTGCTGTTAAAAATCTAAACAGCCTAAAAGTAAACTACTATGACATAGGAAATGTAAGAAAGACTGAAATTTATAAAGCTAGTCCTTTTCAAGTAAATTTTGATTCTATTGCAAATGAATCTATTTATGGAAAAACTTTTTTCATAAAATATTTATCTGATAAAGAGTTTACAATTTCAAGTGATGGTTTTGAAAATGACATGGGAAAAAAACATTCGTTTGATACTCCATTTTCTTTATTCGATAATAATATTTCAATTAATCTAAATGATGTACCCCACAATTACGAAGAAAAAAAATATGCTTTTTCAATTAATAATCCTGATCAGTTAGCAAATTACTATCGTAATTCGACCAGAGTTAATGTTGATTTAGATGAAGCCTCTTCTATTTTGATTATTTCTCTATCTGGCACACACTCTGAAAAAGAAACAGATATGGTCAATAGTATCATGCAAAGCTTTATTGATTATGGTATTAACCAAGGAAATGAACAAGGGGTTAATACATTAAACTTTGTAAATGAGCAAATAGATATTGTTGCTAATTCATTAATTATTGCAGAAACAAAATTAGAGGCATTTAAAAAAAATGCTAGTTCTAAAAGAATAGATTATCGTGGTGAAGAAATAATTAATAAAATAACCGAACTGGAGCAGAAAAAACTAGAATTAGATTTTACCATTTCCTTCTCAAAAAAAACAATCGAATATATTCAAGAAAATGATGATGCTAGAGGAATAGTAATTCCTTACTTTATAAATAGCGGAAGTGTATTATATCAATTAATGGTTAATTTAATTGCGAAATACTCTCAACGAGAAGAACTTAAGTTTACTGTTAAGGAAGAGAATACAGCTATGAAATTACTAAAAAATGACATTATGATTTCTAAGGCAATTTTAGTAGAAAATTTAATCTCGCTAAAGAATAAAAGTGAAAATGATCTCTTAATTGCTAAAAATCAACTTGAATTTTTAGAACAAAAAATATTAGAAACTCCTTCCACAGAAAGAAACTACACTATTGCTTTTAGAGATTATAGTATTCAAAACAAGTTATATACCTACTTATTAGAAAAAAGACAAGAAGCAGAAATTGCAACAGCCTCTAACATTGCTAAAGCAGGAGTATTAGATTATGCAAACAGTTACCGAGTATACAAAACTAGCCCAAGCAGTTCTAGCATATATAATAAAAATCTTACTACAGCGACTTTAATTGGTTTATTTATTATTACATTACTAGTATTTTTAAACAATAAAATAATTGACAAGTCTGATGTTGAACAAAACACTACTATTCCCATTTTAGGATATATTAATCGCAATTCTGAAAAAAGTAACTTATTACTTCTTAACAAACCAAAATCGTTAATTTCTGAAGCTTTCAGAACTATTAGAACGAATGTTCAATACCTGTCACGTAAAGATGGATGCAGAATAATTTTATTAACCTCATCTGTTGGAGGTGAAGGAAAAACATTTTGCTCCATGAACATTGCTTCCTCTTACGCTTTACTCAATAAAAAAACGCTTTTAATAGGTGCTGATTTACGTAAGCCAAGAATTTTTGATGATTTTGAAATTAACAACAACAAAGGTTTAAGTAGTTTGTTAATCGGTAAAGTAACTATTGAAGAAGCTACACAAAAATCAAATCACAATTATTTAGATGTAATTACTTCTGGCCCTATACCACCAAACCCTTCCGAACTTTTATCATCAACTCAATTCAATACATTAATTGACACCCTTAAAACAAAATACGATCGAATAATTATAGACACTTCCCCCATCGGCCTTGTAACAGATGCTAGATTGTTAATTGACATCTCTGATATTGTTTTATTAATTGCTAGACAAGGCTATACAAAAATTCCAAACCTCTCTAAAATTTGTAACGAATTAGAAAAATATCACGATAAATGTGGTATCATAATTAATGATATTCAAGAAAAGAAAATAGGGTATGGGAAGTACAGCTTTTCATACGGCTATGGGTATGGATATGGGTATGGATATGGTGATGAAGAAACAACTTAATTCACTAAACAACTCATAATTTAACTTGATGAATTAAATTACCTCTTCTTGAAAAACAAATTTACAAATAATCAACTATAAAAAACGAGTAAACACTAAGCATACTATATCTTTTTTTAAAAAATTATGAGCTATCTAATCAGAAAAAAGACTACCAACCATTAAGGGGATTAAATCGTTATAAATAAACCATCAAAAAAGCAACTAATTTTAATACACAACACTTAAGATAAGTGGTATATTTACCGAAAAATATATATAAATGAATAACAAAGAGCAATGGAACACTCTTATATCACCTAAAAAGAATCTTTTTTCTCTAAACCTAAAAGAAGTTTGGAATTATAATGATTTACTCTTCATGTTTGTAAAGAGGGATTTTGTTACCATCTACAAGCAAACCATTTTAGGGCCTTTATGGTTTTTTATTCAACCTATTTTTACAGCATTAATTTATACCTTTATATTCGGTAAAGTGGCAAACATTTCGACCGATGGGTTGCCAAAAATTTTATTTTACATGTCTGGAACTATTTGCTGGAACTACTTTGCCGATTGTTTAAACAAAACTGCTACCGTATTTAGGGACAATCAAAATATTTTTGGGAAAGTTTATTTTCCCAGACTGATAACTCCTTTGTCTATTATTGTATCAAATCTTTTAAAATTAGGTATCCAACTTTTACTATTTATTTGCTTTTTAGCTTTTTACTTTTTCTTTAAAGATGTTACTATAAACTTTAATCAAGAAATTCTATTATTTCCTTTATTAATTATTCTTTTAGGGGCTTTAGGCTTAGGTTTTGGAATGATAATTACATCTATGACTACCAAATACCGAGATTTAGTATTCCTACTACAATTTGGAGTACAACTGTTAATGTACGCCACTCCTGTTATCTACCCTTTATCAAGTATGCCTGAAAAATACAAATGGATTATAGCCCTAAACCCAATGACTTCCATCATTGAAACTTTTCGTTATGGTGTTTTAGGTCAAGGAAGTTTTAGTTGGTGGTATTTAGGATATACCGTTATTTTTACTCTTGTAATAGTAACTATTGGCACCTTAATTTTTAATAAAACAGAGAAAGACTTTATGGATACCATTTAAGTTGTTTTTAAAACTAAAAATCGATAAAAACAATGTCTAACATAGTAATAAAAATAGAAAATTTATCTAAACAATACCGTTTAGGACAAGTTGGTAGTGGTACAATTAGTCACGATTTAAATCGTTGGTGGCACCAAGTGCGCAGCAAAGAAAATCCTTACCTTAAAATTGGAGAGACTAACGATAGAGCAACAAAAGGAACTTCTGAATATGCTTGGGCACTAAAAGATATTAATCTTGAAGTTAAAAAAGGAGATGTCTTAGGTATTATTGGTAAAAATGGTGCTGGAAAATCTACTCTTCTTAAAATATTATCAAAAGTAACTGGTCCAACCATAGGAACTATAAAGACTAAAGGAAGATTGGCATCGCTACTTGAAGTTGGCACAGGTTTTCATCCAGAAATGACAGGTAGAGAGAACATTTACATGAATGGAACCATCATGGGAATGAATAGACATGAAATAAAGTCTAAGTTAGACGAAATAGTTGCATTTGCTGGAATTGAACGCTATTTAGACACACCTGTAAAACGATATTCTTCAGGAATGACTGTTCGTTTAGGGTTTTCGATTGCAGCTCATTTAGAACCAGAAATTTTAGTGGTAGATGAAGTATTAGCAGTAGGTGATGCGGAGTTCCAAAAAAAGGCCATTGGCAAAATGCAAGATGTAAGTACTAACCAAGGTAGGACAGTTCTTTTTGTAAGTCATAATATGGAGGCTGTTAAAAATTTATGTAACAAGGGAATTACTCTTAGAAATGGATCTATTTCTTTTACAGGAAATAGTGATGAAGCTGTTAAAAACTATCTATCGGAAAATAACAATGAGAATAGAATTGCACATAAGAAATATAGTAATCAAAGTTATCCAGGGGGAGATATAATAGATTTACTTGAATATTCATTATTGAATATAAACAACGAAAAAATTAACACATTCAATCTTTATGAAGAAGTTAGAATTGAGTTAATTTATAAGGTAAAACAAAAGGGATTTACCTCTTACCCTAATTTACATTTTTTTAACCAACAAGATCAAATTTTATTTATAACCACCACCACCTATGATACAGTTATAAATTCTGAAGGAGTATATAAAACTACATTTATTATTAATAAATATACATTTAACACTGGCATATTTAAGGCATCTATTGCTATCACATGCTACCCTGGTACCGATGTCCAATTTCATATTAATCCGGCTATTACATTTAAAGTTGAAGAATCAAATATTGAATTCAGAAAAACACCATACACTGATGTAATACCTGGTGAATTTAGACCTCAAATAAAAAATAGCACTTTAAAACTTGAAGCATGAAAGTAGTAGTATTTGCAGGTGGATTAGGGACAAGACTCTCTGAAGAAACTGGATCAAGACCAAAACCAATGGTAGAAATTGGAGGAAAACCAATTCTATGGCATTTGATGAAAATTTATGAAGCTCATGGCTTTAACGATTTTATTATTTGTTTAGGCTATAAGGGGTATATGATCAAAGAATATTTTATGAATTATTATTTACATAACTCTGACGTAACTGTTGAATTAAATAATAATAATTTAAATGTACATTATTCAAAAACAGAATCTTTCAATGTCACTCTAGTTGATACAGGTGATAAGACCATGACGGCTGGTCGATTAAAAAGAATTGAAAAATATCTTGATGGAGAAGATTTCATGTTAACCTATGGAGACGGTGTATCAGATGTAGACATTAAAAGTTTAATTAAATTCCATCAAGAGCATGGTAAAATTGCTACTCTAACAGCAGTTCAGCCAGAAGCCAGGTTTGGTGGTATGGAGATAGAAGTTAATGGAGAGGTAAATGAATTTCGTGAGAAACCTAAAGGCGACACCTGGATAAATGGAGGATTCTTTATACTTAAAAATGAAGTATTTAACTATCTAAATGATCCAAAAATTGACGATATCATGTGGGAAGAATCACCACTAGAAAACCTTACTAATGACCAGCAATTAATGGCTTATAAGCATCAAGGTTTCTGGAAATGTATGGATGCCATGAGGGATAAAATTGAATTGGAGAATATTTGGAATTCAGATAATCCTAAATGGAAAATCTGGAAATAATATATGATTATACACAACGAATATAAAGGAAAAAAAGTCCTGGTTACAGGTCATACAGGATTTAAAGGAGCCTGGTTAGTTGCCATTTTGGATACCTTAGGAGCCGATATATTAGGTTATGCTTTAGAGCCCGAAACTAAAAATTGTATTTACAACGAAATTGATGGAAACTCAAAGTGCAAAAGTATTATAGGAGACATTAGGGATAAAGAAAAACTAAAACAAGTAATTACCGATTTTCAACCAGATTACATTTTCCATTTAGCAGCACAAGCACTGGTAATAAGGTCCTACAGTATTCCATCAGAGACCTTTGAAGTAAATGCGGTTGGAACAGCAAATATTTTAGAAGCGATAACTCTGCTTAATCAAAAATGTACTGTTGTTGTAATCACTACTGATAAAGTTTATGAAAACAAAGAATGGGAACGCCCTTACAAAGAGGAAGATCGATTAGGAGGATATGATCCATACAGTGCCAGTAAGGCTTGTACAGAATTAGTTATTTCCTCTTTTAGAAATTCCTTCTTTAACGTGAATGATTTTCCAAAACATCAAAAAGCTATTGTAAGTGTTAGAGCTGGAAATGTAATTGGTGGTGGTGATTACTCAGAAAACAGAATCATTCCAGACATAATTAGAGCACTTACCAGAAAAGAAGAAATTGTATTAAGGAGCCCAAAATCAATAAGGCCATGGCAACATGTACTAGAACCGTTATTTGTATATTTAAAATTAGGAATTCTTATAGATAAGGATCCTAAAAAATATTCAAGAGCCTTTAACATTGGACCAAAAGTAGATGATGTACTAACAGTAGAGAAACTCGTACAAAGAGCAATAAAAACTTGGGGGAAGGGTGAATACGTAACTACAGGAGAAAAAAAAGTACATGAAGCTGGTATCTTAAAGCTAGATATATCATTAATAAAAGATCTTTTAGGTTGGAAGCCCGTATATAGTCCAGAAGAAGCTATTGACAAAACCATTCAATGGTATAAAGAATCGAATAAAAATGATTTCACTAAACAACAAATTGAAGATTATTTAGATGCAGTTTCGTGAAACAAATATTAAAGGCTGTTTTGTGGTAGAACCAGAACCAATTGAGGATGATCGTGGAGTTTTCTTTCGTTCATTTTGTAAGAACGAATTTAAAGAGCATGTTGGGAAGCTGAGCTTTACACAAATGAACCACTCCATAAATCACAAAAAGGGAACGTTTAGAGGTATGCACTATCAATTACCTCCACATTCAGAAGGAAAATTAATACGATGTATAAAAGGTAGCGTTGTTGACTTTTTCTTGGATATCAGAAAAGGTTCTGATACTTTCTTAAAGTATGATAAGATTGAATTAAGTGCTGAAAATAGAATTATGATTTATCTATCTGAAGGAGTGGCCCATGGGTTTATGACATTGGAAGACAATACAGAACTCATCTATCACCACACTGAGAGTTACCATAAAGAAGCTGATAGAGGAATAAGGTTTAACGACCCAAAAGTAGATATTGAATTGCCATTTGAGATTAAAGTAATTTCAGAAAAAGATCAAAATTATCCGTTATTAAGTAATAATTTTAAAGGAATAGATTTATGAATTGTAGATTTTGTAATAGTCATTTGAATAATGTATTTGTTGATTTAGGCTATGCTCCTCCTTCTAATTCTTTTTTAAGTAAAGAAGACTTACAAAAAGGAGAAACACATTACCCTTTAAAGGTTTATACATGTGATAAATGCAAATTAGTTCAGTTAGATGAATTTAAAAAAGCAACTGACATTTTTTCTGAAGAATATGTTTATTTCTCATCCATGTCTAGGAGTTGGTTACAACATTCTAAAACTTATACCGAAAAAATGATAAATGAATTTGGAATTAATGAGAATTCCTTAGTCATTGAAATTGCCTCTAATGATGGATACTTATTACAGTATTTCAAAGAGAAAGGAGTTAATGTTTTAGGAATAGAGCCTACCGAATCTACTGCAAAAGTTTCTCGAGAAAAAGGAATAGAAAACATCACTGAGTTCTTTGGAGAGCAACTAGCTAATCAATTAGTTTCAGAAAACCGTAAAGCAGATTTATTATTGGGAAACAATGTATTGGCTCATGTTCCAGATATAAATGATTTTGTTAAAGGTCTTAAAATAGCCTTAAAACAAGAAGGAATGGTAACTATGGAATTTCCTCATTTATTACAATTGGTAACACACAATCAATTTGATACCATTTACCACGAGCATTTCTCCTATTTATCCTTCACTACGGTTTCTAAAATCTTTAAAAAGCAAGGATTGGAATTATTTCATGTCGAAGAACTACCAACTCACGGAGGGTCAATCAGAATATTTGCAAAACATCAGGATGACACATCTAAAGCAATAAGAGAAAGTGTTCATCAAATGTTCATAAAAGAACAGGACGCAGGATTGAAAGAGGCGGATTACTACACTGGTTTTCAAAAACGTGTTGAAAGTGTAAAATATAACTTCTTAAATTTCTTACTAAACGCTAAAAAAGAAAACAAAACAATTGCAGCTTATGGTGCAGCAGCAAAAGGAAATACCTTACTAAATTATTCGGGAGTAAAAGCTGATATGATCGATTTCGTTGTGGATGCCGCTCCGATAAAACAAAACAAATTTTTACCTGGAAGTCATATTCCTGTAGTTTCAGAAGAAATAATTAGAACTACTAAACCCGACTATATTCTCATTTTCCCTTGGAACATTAAAGAAGAAATAATAACACAATTAGAATACGTTAAAGAATGGGGTGGCGAATTCGTAGTTTTCATTCCTAATCTTCAAAAACATTAACAATGGCTAATCATTTTCATCCTTCAGTAAAAATAGCTGACTATGTCTCAATTGAGGTTTCTTCAAGAGGAACAGATACCACTATTGATGAAAATTGCGTTATAGACAGTTTCGTTAAAATAAAACATGTTGGAGGAACAGGGAATATTACTATTGGTAAAAATGTTTACCTAAATTCAGGATGTGTGTTATACTCTGGAAATGGAATAACTATCGGAGATAACGTATTAATTGGCCCAAATTGTAACATAGTACCAACTAATCATAATGCTGAGTCAATAGATATTCCGATGAGAAAACAGGGATTTCAATCATCAAAGAATGGGGTTATAATAGAAGACGATGTATGGCTCGGAGCTAATGTTACTATTTTAGATGGTAGTATTATTCGAAAAGGATGTATTATTGCAGCCAACTCTTTAGTTAATGGAGATATAGAAGAATATAGTATTTATGCTGGTAGCCCAGCAAAAAAAATAAAATCGAGAAAGTGAAATTTACAATACTGGGAGCATCTGGATTTATTGGTGAAAACTTGGTTTCTTATTTAGAAGAAAGAAATCAAGAATGCTATATACCAAAAAGAGACCAAGTATTTTATCCAGATGAAAATTTGGGACACGTAATCTATTGTATTGGTCTAACAGCGGATTTTAGAACAAGACACCGTGATACTGTAGATGCGCATGTATGTAAACTATTAGAAGTTTTAAATACTACATCCTTTGATTCATTTTTATACCTCTCCTCTACCCGAGTATATAATCATAGTAAGACATCCAATGAAGATACTGAGTTAAAAGTAAACCCTAACCAACTTGATGATTTGTACAATATCTCAAAATTGATGGGCGAATCTATATGTCTTTCTAATCAAAATGAAAAAATTAGAGTAGTCAGACTTTCTAATGTTGTTGGTAACGATTTTAGATCTGATAATTTTTTGTTCTCCCTAATTAGAGAGGCTATTAATAAAAACAAAATAACACTTCAACAACCGCTAAACATTTATAGGGATTATATTAATATAAATGATGTATTGGAAATGCTTTATAACATCTCCACTAAGGGAAAAGATAGAATTTACAACCTAGCTTCTGGGAAAAACGTATCTAATAAAAAAATAATTGAAGAAATTGCTAGAGTGACTGGATGTAAACTAGAACTTACACCAAAATCGAAAGGCTTAGTTTTTCCAGAAATATCAATAAAAAATATTGAAAACGAATTTTCGTTTAAACCAAATCATATCATAAATCAGCTCCAAGAGCTAATTATAAACTATAAAAATAGAGCATCATGATACAAATTGATGAAAAAGAAGGAATAGTAATATTTCAAGATAAAAAGTATAATATTGGAAGTCCTGAGGCTTTCAAAATAATATCTAACGCATGGATAAGAAGCGGTTGGGATGCTAAGTACGTTTATTCATTTGCATGGATGGGACGACCAATTATTCAATTACCAGAAGACATGGTTAGAACCCAGGAAGTAATTTTTGACATAAAGCCAGATGTAATAATAGAAACTGGAATCGCTCATGGAGGATCGTTAATTTTTTATGCGGGATTATGTAAAACTATTGAAAAAGGTCGAATTATTGGAATAGATATTGAAATTAGAGAACACAATAGAAAAGCCATAGAAGAGCATTTCTTATACCCTTACATTACTATGATTGAAGGAAGCTCCGTTGATGAGAGTATTGTAAATCAAGTAAAAACTCAGCTTACGGATGAAGACAAAACTGTGATCGTTTTATTAGATTCTAATCACACATATGACCATGTACTTAAGGAATTACGCATGTATGGAGATATGGTTTCTGTAGGCTCTTATATTGTTGCTACCGATGGTGTCATGGAAAATGTAGTTGGAGCACCAAGAACAAATCCTGATTGGGATACGAACAATCCAAAAAAAGCATTAGAACAATTTGTAAAAGAGAATGATAATTTTATCATTGATGAACCAACATTCCCTTTTAATGAAGGAGTTATTACAGAGCGTGTTACCTATTGGCCTAGTGCTTTTTTAAAGAGAATAAAGTGAATAATACCTCTAATACACCTTTAGTTACCATCGGTATTCCTTTATATAATGAAGCTAAATACATATTAAACACTATTGAGTCTGCAGTAAACCAAACTTATACAAATATCGAAATAATTATTTCTGATAACTGCTCTACAGACACCTCCTTAGAAGTTATAGATGGAATAGTACAACAAAATAGTAATATTCAATTAATTAAACATACAGATAACATTGGAGCAACTGATAATTTTAATTTTTTAAAAAAAGTAGCAAAAGGAAAATATTTTATGTGGTTAGGAGCACATGATATTATTTCTAAAAATTACATTGAAAATTCAATTAAGGTATTAGAACAAAATTTAAGTATAGTAATGGTCTATCATAACTCTGTGTTTTTTTCTGATACTGTTACTCTTGAAAATTTACAGGATGATGCTGGTAGTCCTATTGACACAACCAACTTTAACCATGCAAGAAATAGAATGTATAAAGTTGTTTCTAATTTATCCTACTGCACTGCTATACATGGAGTTTTTAGAACTAAAATTTTAAATAAAAACTTATTAGAGAATATAATAGGACCTGATAATTTATTATTATTTGCAACTGCAGAGTTTGGACATATAAAAAGAATACCAAAAATTGGATTTTATAGAAGAGACATCAACCTTA
>CAJQOH010000002.1 GCA_905479915.1 uncultured Flavobacteriales bacterium | reverse complement strand
AAAGATATTTCTGCTGCATTTACGCCACAAAAAATGGAGTTTATGAAAGCAGGTGGATCGTACGCTGTTGTTTTCGGTAAAAAATTACAAACATTTGCTGCTAAATTATTAGGTATCGAGGTACCAAAAGTTTATGCTGCTCCAAAAGAGGTTTCTATTGAAGGGCAAGGTTTAACAGCTGTAGAAAAAATATTTAATAAAAATGCAGTAGGAACTTCAGGTGCTACTTTACACGCAGGTTCTTACGTTCGTGCAGAAGTTAACATTGTAGGTTCTCAAGATACTACAGGTTTAATGACCTCTCAAGAATTAGAGATGATGGCTGCGACAGTTATTTCTCCAATTGTAGATGGTGCGTACCAATCAGGTTGTCATACAGCTTCAGTTTGGGATGATAAGTCTAAAGCAAATATTCCAAGATTAATGAGCTTCATGAACGACTTTGGTTTAATTACTGGTCGTGATCCTAAAGGAAAGTATTTTCCAATGACAGATGTTATTCATAAAGTATTGAATGATATTACTGTTGGTGATTGGGATATTATTGTTGGTGGAGATTCGCACACACGTATGTCTAAAGGTGTTGCTTTTGGAGCAGATTCAGGTACAGTTGCATTAGCACTTGCTACAGGTGAAGCTTCAATGCCAATTCCAGAGTCAGTTAAAGTAACCTTTAAAGGACAAATGAAAGCCTATATGGATTTCCGTGATGTAGTACACGCAACACAATCTCAAATGTTAAAGCAATTTGGAGGCGAAAACGTATTCCAAGGTCGTGTAATTGAAGTTCATATCGGAACTTTAACAGCAGATGAAGCCTTTACTTTTACAGATTGGACTGCTGAGATGAAAGCAAAAGCATCTATCTGTATATCTGAAGATGATACGTTAATTGAATCTCTTGAGATTGCAAAAGGTCGTATCCAAATCATGATTGAAAAAGGAATGGATAATGCTAAACAAGTACTTAAAGGTCTTGTTGAAAAAGCGGAAACAAGAATTACTGAGCTTAAAACAGGGATTAAACCATCTTTAAGACCAGATGCAAATGCTAAATACCATGCAGAAGTTGTTATTGATTTAGATGAAATTGCTGAACCAATGATTGCTGATCCAGATGTAAATAACGATGATGTTTCTAAGCGTTATACGCACGATACCATTCGTCCGCTTTCTTATTATGGCGGTACTAAAAAAGTAGATTTAGGATTTGTTGGTTCTTGTATGGTGCACAAAGGCGACATGCAAATTTTGGCTCAAATGTTAAAAAACATTGAATCACAGCAGGGTAAAGTTGAGTTTAAAGCTCCTTTAGTTGTAGCTCCTCCAACATATAATATTGTTGATGAGCTAAAAGCAGAAGGTGACTGGGAAGTATTAGCGAAGTATTCTGGTTTTGAATTTAATGATGATGCACCAAAAGGAGCAGCTCGTACTAAATATGAAAACATGATGTATTTAGAGCGCCCAGGGTGTAACTTATGCATGGGTAATCAAGAAAAAGCTGAACCTGGAGATACGGTAATGGCTACTTCAACACGATTGTTCCAAGGAAGAGTGGTTAAAGATTCTGGCGAGAAAAAAGGAGAGTCTTTATTGTCATCAACTCCGGTAGTAGTTCTTTCTACAATTTTAGGTAGAACACCAACTATGGAAGAATACGAAGCTGCTGTTGATGGAATTGTCTTGACAAAATTCAAGCCTTCAAGTAAACAGCTGGTAGGATAAAACCATTGTCATTCAGAACAAAATGAAGCGATGAATCTTAGTCTTCCTGAATCAACCCTTAGACAGATTCAGGATGCCACCTTCAGGATGACGCAGATAAAAAAGCCCAACTCATTGAGTTGGGCTTTTTTTATTTTTTGAACTCTCCTCTCAATCGAATAATAGATAAAACGTGGATAAAAATAGCAGAAGGCATTAAGAACCCGGCTACTAAAACATAAGGTGCTGTAGCAAATGCTTTTGGCATCATTTCAGTTTCACCCCAAATGTTTGGGAAGTAAACAGCGCTCACAAATAAAAAGATTACAGATGCTAAAACAGCTATACCTAAATAATTCCAAAGTATTAATAGTTGTTTAGAGAAGACTTTTATTTTGTAAGTAAAAACCCACATTGCTATTGCGGATGCACCAAAAACCATATCAAAATTATATCCTTCTATGGTTACAATAGGATGTAAAACTCCTGCTGAAACGGAATAAACAAATAAGGTTTCTACTAAAATTCTAAAGGACTGAATGTAGGTCAACCATTCTTCAGGAATTGCCATTACCCAAGCTTTTTTCTTGTTTTTGAATAAGAATATTCCTGTAAATAAAAATGCGGGCAATACTAAACAGAACAAAAACCTTGGCGGTAAAGAAAAGTCAGTTAAAAAACCTGAAGCCCCAATTGCTAATTGATATAATTGCCAAAGAATTAACCCTCCGACTAACAGAAGTGACTTTTTCTGTCTTGTTTTTTTATCTGTTACAGTTTTGTTAATGGCACTTTTCCCCATTATAGAAATAAGGATTACCATTAATGCTGTTAAACTAAGATATCCGATTTTTAAAATCATGATTATGAGTTTTTAGTAATGTTATTTAATGCGGTATTTATTCCATTTAATCCTTCTTCAGAAATCAATCCTTTTATTTCTGTCATTGCTTTTTCCCATTCAGGAACGATGGATTCTACAAAGAATTTCCCTGAGTGAGTTAATTGTAATAAAGGAAATTCTTGTTTAGAGATATAGTTTTTCTCTACTAATCGGGTTAAGTTTCTGTTTAAAGATGATTTTTCTAAACAAGTAATTTCTGTCATTTCCTTTTGATTGCATTTTCCTTTTTTTGAAAGTATAAACAGTAAGGTTAATTGACTATCTGTAATATTAAAAGGAGACAAGTACTTTCTGAAAATGTTTGCAGTCAGCCTATTTAAACGTTTCACTTTTCCAGAAATACATTCTCGAGGATTAAATTGTTCTATGTTTTTGAATTCCATAATCCAAAGTAAATAATTAAAAGTTGTATATACAACTTTTGACAAAAAAAACTTATTTCTTGGGCTAACTAGGAGTTCTGAAATTAAGCTTACAATGATTTCAAAGTCAGCAGTATACGTCATTGCGAGGTTAGTTTATGCTGAGCAAAGCCGAAGTAAAACAATCTCACCTTAGGGGAATAGGGTTTTAATTAAAAAAATCGAAAACCACTTTTGCTCTTTTCTTTGATATAGTGTCTTCTAATTCAGGAAGTGTGGCTTTTTTAATTCTTGCTACTGATTTAAACTTCCAAAGTAATTGCTGCGCAGTTTTATAGCCAATTCCTTCAATTTTATCTAATTCGGAGGTGATTGCGGCTTTACTTCTTTTGTTTCTGTGATGTGTTATTCCAAAACGATGAGCTTCGTTTCTTAGGTATTGAATCACTTTTAAAGATTCAGACTTCTTATCAATATATAATGGAACGGGGTCTCCAGGGAAGTAGATTTCTTCTAATTTTTTAGCAATACCAATTATGGTGATTTTTCCTCTTAAGCCTAATTTGTCAATACTTTTAAGGGAGGCGCTTAGCTGTCCTTTTCCTCCATCAATAATTATGAGCTGAGGTAAAGGTTGCTTTTCCTCTAACAATCGTTTATACCTTCTGTAAATGACTTCTGTCATAGAGGCAAAGTCATCCGGACCTTCAACTGTTTTAATGTTGAAATGGCGGTAATCCTTTTTACTTGGCTTAGCATCTTTAAAAACTACACAGGCAGAAACAGGGTTTGTTCCTTGAATGTTAGAGTTGTCAAAACATTCTATGTGATCAGGCCTTACTTTCATTCGTAAATCCTTTTGCATTTTATCCAAGATTCTATCTGAATGTCTAGTTGGACTTACATTTGCTTTTTGTTTGTTACGCTCTAAACGATAGTATTTTGAATTGCGTTCAGAAAGTTCTAACAATTTCTTTTTGTCACCACGTTGAGGTACTAAAAATCGAATGTTATCGTCTTCTAAAGTTGGTTGAAAAGGAACAATAACTTCTTTTGAGTTACTTTCAAAACGAAGACGTAATTCTGCAATTCCAATTTGCAATAATGCATCATCGGTTTCATCTAATTTCTTTTTTAATTCTATCGTATGCCCTTGAATAATTGCACCATTAATTACTTTGAGATAATTTACGTATCCATATTTTTCGTCTGAAACAATAGAAAACACGTCCACATCATTGATTGTTGGACTTACAACTACAGATTTACTTTGATAGTTTTCAAGTGTTTCAATTCGTTCTTTTAAAAGCTGGGCTTTTTCAAATTGTAAATTATCTGAATACCCTTGCATTAGAGGTTTTAAGTGTTTGGTAACGCTATTAATATTTCCTTTTATTATGGATTTTATATGGTCAATAGAAATAGCATAATCCTCTTCAGTTTGTTTGTTGACACATGGTGCTTTACAATTTCCAATATGGTACTCTAAGCAGACTTTAAATTTATTAGCTGCAACATTTTCTTTAGATAAATTGTAGTTGCAGTTTCTTAATGGATATAACTCTTTAATTAACGTTAAAACGGTATTCATCATTTTAACAGAAGCATAGGGTCCAAAATAATGTGAACCATCCTTTATGATATTTCTTGTAGAGAAAATTCGCGGAAAACGTTCGTTCTTAATGCAGATCCAAGGGTAGGTTTTATCGTCCTTAAGCATTATGTTATACTTAGGTTGATATTTTTTGATGAGGTTATTTTCTAGTAAAAGGGCTTCAATTTCAGAACCTACAACAATAGTTTTAATGTCAATAATCTGTTTAACTAGAATAGCAGTTTTACCAACTTGATTTTTAGTAAAGTAAGAAGAAACTCTTTTTTTAAGGTTTTTAGCTTTTCCTACATAAATTATTACTCCATTTTTATCATAATATTGATATATACCAGGATTGTTTGGCAGTGTTTTAATGATATTTTTAAGCGCTGAATTTTCCAATACTATTGTAAAAATAGGTAATAATTGGTTTTCACATAAAAGAGAAACTTTTAAAAAGAAGCACCAACGTACAAACACGTAACTTATTGTGCTGGTTTTGCGTATTTATATGTACTCAATTAAAAAAAACACTATCATTATGAAAAGAATAGTTATATTTTTTCTGCCCTTATTTTTCCTATCTAATGCCTTTTCACAGACTACTATTTGGAGTGAAGACTTTGAATCTTATGCAGATCATGCTGGAGTTGCAGTAAATAATCAAACAGTGAATTCTGCACTTGATTGGTCTCATGACGGGGCTGCTTCGGCAAATAAGGTACGTACTGTTAGCCCAATTTCTGGTTCTGCTTCATTTATACAGAGAAATGGTGTATCTACTTGGACTTCTGAATCTATTGCGATTACCGGTTATACTAATGTGACAATTACGTTGAATTTAAATGAAATTACTTGTGAGGCCGGTGATAAAATTGAAACTTTTTATAATATTGATGAGAGCGGACCAATTGAATTTGGAAATGGAAACGGAGATGGTGATTTTGACGATGTAGCGAATACTATTGCAGGATTAATTGGTTCTAATGTAGTTATTACCGTGTTAACTACAAGTGATTCAGGGAACGATAAACATAGGTTTGATGATATCGTTGTATCTGGAGAAGCTATAGATAATGGCCCAGGGTCAGGGAATGCTTTAGATTTTGATGGTTCTAATGATTATGTTGATATTGGTGATGTAGCAATAGATGGGTTAAGTGCAATTACCGTTGAGGCATGGGTTAACCCAACTAGTATTCGTACCAATGGATCTCCTTCTGGGCATAATGCAAATGAGGGCGCTATTATTCATAAAAGCGGCTCTTCTGATGATAACTTAGGTTTAACTTTAACATCGGCAGGTTTAACGTTTTATATAGATAATGGGTCAGATAATAAAGTAACCGGATCAGTATTGTCGACTGGCACATGGACTCATGTTGCAGCAACGTATGATGGGTCAGATTTAATTGTTTACATCAATGGCGTGCTGGATGCTACTATTTCTTCATCTGGATCAGGTAATATAATTAACAATACAAATAATTTGCGAATAGGTGGAGGGCACATTGTTTCTCATGAATTTAATGGTAAAATAGACGAGGTTAGAGCGTGGTCGGTAGCAAGAACTCAGTCCGAAATTAGGGATGATATGTGTAAAAAGTTGGTTGGTAATGAGGCTAATTTGGAAGCTTATTATCGTTTTGATGAGTCTTCAGGAACTGCGTTATCGGGTCATACTATTAATAGATTTGACGGTACATTAACCAATATGTCTGCTGGTTCTGATTGGGTAACTTCAGGTGCATCTCTAGGGAATTCAAGTACTTATCTTTATACTGGTTCTTGGGGAGGGCAAGAAGTTTATTTACAGTCTCCAGAAGGAGATAGTTTAAGTGTTTCATCTGTTGCTAATAATCCAGATGGAGTTCATATTTACCATGTTAATGAGTTGCCAAATGATGTAACTGGTATTGTTGGTGGAGGAGCTAATGAACAATATTTTGGAGTATTTAAAACTGGAGGAACTTCTCCAACTTATACTGGAACCTATTATTATAGAGAGAACGATGCATTTCAATTGGGAGCTTTTGAAGCAGGAATGATTGTTTGTAAGAGAGATGATAATGAGGATGGAACATGGATAGATGCTGGAGCTACACTCAATACTTCTTCAAAAACATTAACAATGACGAATCTTAACACCGAAATGTTTTTAGGAAACTCTGTTAGCCCTTTACCTGTAGATCTACTTAGTTTTAATGCAAATATAAATGGAGACCAGGTTGATATAGAGTGGGTAACTTCTACAGAAATAAATAATGATTTTTTTACTATTGAAAGAAGTAAAGATGGTAAAAAGTGGAAAAAAATTGCCATAGTTGTTGGGGCTGGAAATAGTAATCAGACGCGCAATTATTTTGAAGTAGATTACGAGCCAATAAAAGGAGTGTCTTATTATCGTCTAAAACAAACTGACTTTGACGGAAAATATGAACGATTTAATATTGTTCCTGTAAGATATGTTCAAGATGTTGTTTCAGACAATGGAGTGATTAGTTTATTCCCTAGTCCCGTAAGACATGGAGAGACTGTAAATGTTGAGTTTACAAATATATTTGAAGAGGAGTTGTTGGTGGTAATGCGAGATATAAAAGGAAGAGAGTTTTATTCTAAAATGATTATGAATGTAGAGGATGGGAAATTGATAGGTGTACCAATAGAATCAACTATACCACCTGGAGTTTACTTAATTACCGCTTCTTCAGAAAACCAATTGTACAGTCAGAGATTTGTTGTAAAGTAAAATATTCTGTTGCTCAGACTTTTTAATTCACTATTAAATAGTATATATACTTATGTATATTTGTCGTATATTGTAACTATTACAATCAATTTAGATCTATAATGAAACACATATTACTTTTGATTCTAATGGGCTTTTCTACAGCTCAATTTGTGTACTACAACTGGTACTGGAGGTACGTGGAGTAGTGCATCTACATGGGTTTGTATGCCTGAATCAGCTCCTCCTGGCTGTGTTGATAGCATAACCATTTTAGCTGGTGATAGTGTTTATGTTGCCAATACAGTTGATCTAACGGGTTGTGGGGTTGTTCATATAGTTGTTTATGGTGCTTTGGGATTTAAAACAGGTAAAAAATTGAAATTGGACGATGGATCTACGTTTGAGCTAAAATCTGGAGGATCAATGTCACCTGGTGGTGGTGGTGGAAGTTCAAATTATTTAGAAATAGGAGGAAATCAAGTATGGACCGCGAGTGATGGAAGAAAAGTAGGCCCATTAACTTATGGGAGTGCTGGTGTTTTACCCGTTCAATTGATCAGTTTTGAAGCAAATATAAATGGTAATAGAGTTGATGTGCAATGGGTCACAGCAACAGAAATAAACAATGATTATTTTACCATTGAAAAAAGTTTTGATGGAAAGATATGGGAAGTAGTATCAATAGTAGATGGATCAGGGAATAGTAATCAGCTGCAAAAGTATTTTGATATAGATTATGAACCTCTAGTTGGATTATCTTATTATCGATTAAAACAAACAGATTATGACAATAAGGTTGAATATTTTAATATAGTACCTGTTAAGTTTGAAAATAATGTGTCTTCCGGTAATGGTATTCTTAATTTATTTCCTAGTCCCGTTAGTGTTGGGGAGACTGTAAATGTTGAGTTTTCTAATATATTTGAAGAGGAGTTGTTGGTGGTAATGAGAGATATTAAGGGAAGAGAATTTTATTCTAAGATGATAATGAATGTGGAGGATGGAAAGTTAATAGGTGTTCCAATAGAGTCACATATCCCTCCAGGAGTATACTTAATTACAGCTTCCTCAGAAAATCAATTGTATAGCCAGAGATTTATTGTGAAATAATTTTATTTTTTCTTAGCCTGCTCGTCAATTTGAGTTCCATTTTCGAACTTAACATACCCTGCAACATCACCATTAGGAGTATAATACTTCCAAGGCCCGATTTCTCGTCCATTAATCATTTCTCCAGTAGAAAGTACTTCTCCATTTGAATAGAAATAGGTTTGTTTACCTGTTATTTTTCCATCAACATAGTTTAAGCTGGCAATAACATTTCCTGTTAAATCATATCTCTTAGATTGTCCATTTAAAACTCCTAAAGTGTAAGTCGCCTCTAATGAAGGAAGTCCGTCATGGTAATAATAAGTCCACTTACCACTCTTTGTTTTGTTTTCGTAATTCCCTTTTTCGATAACTATTCCTTTAGCATTCTTTTTAATCCATTCGCCATCTTTTTGAGCGAACGCACTAATAGAGATAAAGGTTAAAATTGTTGTTACAAGTAAATTTTTCATACACCAAAATTAACTCAAAAAATAATGAGTTTGCTACTTTTTGATGTATTGAATTTTAGAAGAAGTAATTTGTTTGTTTTGAGTAACAGAAACAATTAGTACTTGAGTGTTTAAGTGCTCAATGTTGAATATTTTTTCAGTGTTAGATTCAAATAAGGTTTGACCTAAAATATTTCTAACAGTTATATTTTCAATATCCTCACCTTTTACAGAGAGTTTATTGTCGTGTGCCCAAACCACTGGTTTGTTTGTTGTGTTTTCTCCCAATAGATCTTCAATATCAGTAGCTACATTGTACCCAAACTTAATCAAGAACCTTGCAGTTTGTGTAGTGTCATGAATAAATGCAGTAACAGAAGAAACAGTATTTAAATCATAAATATTTCCTGTAAATAAATCTTCAAAAATGATGTAAGAAGCATTGGAGAAATTATTAATTCCATTGATATCAATAGTATGTATCCCAGAAGCTGTAGTTGTTAATTTAACTGGGATATCAATAGTTTGTTGATCCAATTGATTGATAGAAAGTTCTAATGAATCCTGCATGATAGTAGAAATTGTTGGTAAGCCAGGAACTGTTGTTTTAATTTTGTAAGCATCATAGGAAGAATCAAAGGCTGTTGAAGCATTGGGCTGGAAATTAATTTTTGTTTGATCCCTCCCAGTATTATTTGTTGCCACAATAGTAAGAGGAGTACTTGATTTGATGAAAGTCCCCCCTGTTGTTTTAGCTCCTTCAGTAACTTGTAGACTAGCAGAACCATTGGTTGCTTGAACCCAAAATGCTTGAGAAGAAGCAATGGTTGCTGTAGCATCGAATAATCCTACACCACCACTATAGCTGTCCATTTGACCCTCTTGAGGGTTCCAGATATATATGGCATCATCCATACCCACTTTTGTAATGTTTACATTATCGTCCCAATCAATAGCAGAAGGATAAGGGTTACCAACCATACTCCAACCATCATCAGCATGAGTTCCATTAGAAAAGCTAATAGGAAGGTTAATGTTACCAGTATTTACTGGTCCAGTCATATCAATTAAAAACGGTTGAGTTCCAGTAATTGTATCACCACAATACACCCAAAGACCTTCTCCCACACCAACAGTATTTGTGATGTTGGTAGCAGCAGTAAATCCATTGTCTTGCACTCCAGCAACACTTTCATCATAAAAGTAAATAGAAGGCCAAGGGTTCGCAGCACTAGGGAAATTTGGAGAAGAAGCTCCAGGAAATCCACTGGTTTCAAAATCACCAGTAAATTCATTAAGGGTCATGTTAGAAGTAGCAGAAGTTAAGAACCTCCAGTCAGTTAAACCAGCAGCGATGTATCGTTGCATGGTAATGTCACCAGAAATACTTCCTCCTGTAATTTCAGCGATACGCGCTGTTCCCGTTATATCAGAGATCAGTGTAAAAACATTCCCTCCTGTATTAAATTCTCCGTTAGTAAGTGTTAATGTTCCTGCTAAATCATGATCTGCATCTACAGTAGTTAACCCAGCAGAATTGTTTAATGTTATATTGTAAAAGGATTGAGCAGATGAACTGTTGATTGTTTGGGGAATTGCCCCAAGAAAGCTAACAGTACTTTGGTTTGCTGTGAACGTACCACTGTTGTTCCATAAACCGTATACGTCTAAAGAGTTAGTTCCTGAAATGGTAACACTTGCACCAGTTTCGATTGTAAGGTTATTACATTCCGCACCAGCAGCATTAATATCAGGGAAAAAGTTTCCTCCAGTAGGATTTGTTGGGATTAATGCATTATTTAGATTTGTTGGAATCACTCCCCCAGACCAGTTGTCTCCATCAAACCAATCCGTTTTATTTGCAAGGTCACCTGCTGTCCATGAAAATAATTGTTCATATGCTCCACAATCTGGAGTAACTAAATCACGTGTTAATCCATCAAAATCAATTAATATAGAAACTGGAGTTCCTCTTCCATCAACAACACCCCAATCAGAAGCTGAGCTTGGAGTTCCTGTTGCGTCAACAGTTACAGAACCTGTAACAGAGTTGCTTGCTCCAGAGTTTGCTTGCCATGTAGCAAAATCATTTGCGGTAGATCCCCACATTCCAATAGTAGCTGAGTTTGAAGAATAGATAGCATTATGGTCGGAATCCCATGGAGTTGATGCTAGTTGATTTCTAATAGCATAATGAGATCCTGAACCTGTTCTATTGTTTGTGAATAAGTTGTTTCTTGTTTGAATGTTGTTGGTATGATTTGATCTCCAGAAAGCATAAGTTGTTCTGCCACCTGTTTGTGTACCTTCAATTTCAACAGTGTTGTACCAATAGTTACAGGTAGAAGTAGTTGTATTGTTTCTGTGGTAAATACCATAAAGGTTTAGATTGGCAGATAAACCATCCCCTAATAAAATGACGTTGTTGTAAATGTCCCAATTACCATTGTAAACATAGAGACCAAATATCACTCTA
Source organism: uncultured Flavobacteriales bacterium (assembly GCA_905479915.1). Lineage (GTDB taxonomy): Bacteria > Bacteroidota > Bacteroidia > Flavobacteriales_E > Vicingaceae. Next base: position 30,326 of record CAJQOH010000002.1, on the reverse strand, counting down.
GAAGTAGACCCAGTTTGACTCATTCCAGAAATAATATTATTAAACATAATACCTGAAGAGGCAGAATTTGTTAAATGAATTCCTCTTAAGTTATTATTTGTTGATGAATTGGTTTGTGAAATATTATCAATAGTATTGTTTGATATAACTTGCCCTGAAGTAGGAGAGTTACTAAAAATACCTCTAAACACAGCTCCAGCATAAGAACCATCAATGGCAATTGATGTGATTTGATTGTTATTAATAGTATTTGAACCTGCATCCGTGTGAATTCCACTGAAGTACCCAGCATTAGAAGATCCATTTGTTATATTACAATTCGTAAGAATGTTGTTTTCTATAGTTGTTCCAGCACTTGTTCCTCTGATGTAGATACCTCTAATATCATCATCGAAATTACCTCCAGATCCAAGTCCACCGATTGTGTTTGAAGAAACAGTCATAGTTCCAGAAACAGTATTAGCTCCTTGGTATATCAAATGCAGGTCTCCATCTGAGGTTTTATAAATGTTATTAGCAATTGTAGAACTTCCGATAGTATTGTTAGAGATAGTTACTGTACCAGTAGTAGCACCATTTCCATGGAATATACCTCTAAATGCACTTAGCTCATTACCTACCGTTGAAGTCATTCGTACACCACCAATTACATTACCAGTAATAGAAACGTTAATTCCTTGTCTAACATAAACTCCGTAAGAATATTCTGTTCCTGCAGCAGCATTGTTGTTGATGTCAATACTAGGAGTTGTAGATGCATTTACTGTATTGTCTCCAATAGTATTATTACTTACAGTTACATTGGAGTTGGTCGTTTCGGTATGAAAAATTCCTCTAAAAACACTATTGGAATTGTTTTGAAGTTTAAAACCTCTAATGGTATTCCCATTAAAAATATGATCTCCTTTTCCTGAGCTATAGATTGCATAAACATCTTGATTTGTTTCTTGCACCATTGAATTGGATTGTGTATTACTTCCAATTAAATTATTTGAGATTGTCCAAGTGGTTAGTGGGTCTCTATTGGTCTGAATAGCTCTTAAATATGCTGTTTCAGTTATTGCTGCAGAGCTTATTCTAAATCCTGCAATTGTATTTCCTGTAATTGTGGTGGATGTTGCTGCATTTGGAGCAATCAGCATTCCTCCCATTGTAGGGGTTGATACATCAGGGAAACCAATAAATAAATCAATGTTAGGATTTGACGTAGCATCTACTAATGTAGATCCTATTGTATTGTTATTCACTGTAACAGCTCCAGTAAAACTTCTGTTATTTAGGTAGATCGCATAAAAAGCATTGTCGCCAAATTCATTGTCAGCTTTAATTCCACCAATTGTATTGGAACTCATATCTAAATTTGCTGCCCCTGAATTAACGTATAATCCACGAATATTTCCTCTTGAGCTTTGGTGAATGTTAGCATTTTGAGTAATACTTCCAAATGTATTGTTCGATAAAGAAACATCTCCTGTTTGAGTACTTGTTGTGTAAATCCCATAAAGATTTAGATCTTCAGTTACTGCAACCGCTGAGGCAGCTATGCCCCCTATGGTATTGTTCGCAATACTTACTGTGGTTCCAGCGCCTCCAGTGTATATTCCGTAAAAGTTTGCATCTCCACCATTTGCTTGAACAGTTATGTTTGGTGCAGAGGAAGCATCAATAGCTGTATTTCCAACTGTATTCCCAGTAAGCGTTTTTACTGAAGTATTACTAGACCTGAAAGCAGTGAAATTTCCGATATTTCCAAAGTTGCCATTTGCTACAACTCCTGCTAAAGTGTTGTTAGTTAGGTTTGCAACTCCTTGGTTACTTGCGAAAACTCCATAAAAATGTCCATCTGTGGTTTTGTAAATATTACTGTTTTGAGTAGTGCTTCCAATTTGATTTCCATCTATTGTTAAGGTTTTAGTTCCACTAACAAAAATGACTCTTAATTCTCCAGTAGTGGCAGGAGATTGGTCGGTAGTATAACTTAAGCCTCCGATAGTATTGTTGTTTATTTGGTTAGTTTGATCTTGTGCTAAATCAATTATTCTCATGTCACTTCCATCAAACCTAGAGATAAACTCTATACTTGGAGTAGTTGTAGCATCTACAGTTGTATTTCCTATAAAATTTCCAAAAGTGCTTCCTACTGTATTAATTCCAGCATCTAAATCTATTAGAAAAACATCACAGGCAGCGTCTGTTCTTCCTAGTATCTGAATATTTCTAAATACGTTACTATCTAGTGTATTAGTACTTGTGGTATTGATATAACTAGCAAAGTATATTGGCCTAAACCTTGTTAAAGTACCAAAATTAACGACTAAATTTCCTCCACTAGCTTTACTTAATGTACCACCAAAGTAATTTCCACTTATGGTTATACCATCAGCTTCTTCTATTCTAATAAATTCTTGTCTAGTGGTAAGAGTTAGTGCTGAGGCACTGTAAAAACTATTTCTTATTATTGAACAGTTAGTAATTGTTGCAGAAGTATTGCCTCTTGTATCAAGAAAGATTGCTCTTTTTCCTGTAAGCTCAAAATCATTGTCAGATATTGTGATATTGTCATGGATAACTCCAGCTGTGGTCGGCTCTGGAAGGTATATTCCATTTTCTAGTGTGTTTTGTCCAGCAGCATCTCTAATTAAATTGTTATGAATAGTTATGTTGTCATATCCATCAGGATCAGTTGTAGTAGCGAAATCTATTGCTCCTTCAGTAGTTTGATCAGAATTAGATTCAATGATACAGTTTTGGATAGTGAAATTATTGGCTTTTGTGTCAATTTCAAAAGCTTCTCCATTGTCTATTGGATTTGAGAAAGTTAAAAATCTTCCTGAACCTCCAAATGATCCGTCAATGTCTACGTTTTCACAGTTTTGGAAATGAATTCCATTTGAATTAATCGTTATGGTTCTGCTAATAGCAGCGCTTGGTCGAATTGTTAAAGTAAACCCATTTAGTTTGGTTCCCTCTAATTGTTGATTGTTTCCTGTTTCTGTAATGTCAGAAATTACTTCAATAATTAAATTTCCATTAAGACCTATAGCATCATTGTTTATGGTTTGGATAACTCCCCCTGCACTCTTAAATGTAGTGTATGTTCCTCCAGATCCAACAGTTTGGGTTCCTGAAATTTGAGAATACCCAGAAAAGGTAAAAATCGATAATAGAAGAAAAATTGCTATATGTTTCATAAGAGTATATATATTATACTTTACTAAAGTAGGTAATAAACCTAAATGGTAGGTGTTTAAACTGTAAAATGTCTTTGTGTATACATATACTATGTATTCGTATTAATACGAGTATTGCGATGGAATAGTTGCAAGTTTTTGAAAAAAATCAGATTATGATGTAGGGGGAGGAGTTTTGGCTTCTTTTTTTATTATATAGATGCCTAATAATAATCCAGCAATAACTAATGTCCAGATTTCATTATTAATTGGAATGTTAGTATTGCACCAGGCTGGGGGATTGTTCCCATCACATGGTCCACCACCATTAATACACCAAGCTGGGGGGGTTGGGTTGCTACATGGTCCTTGGCCAAATGAACTCATGATGAAAGTAAAAAAGCAAATAAAGAATGCAATTATCTTGGTAAAGTTCATTAATTCTGATAGTGGTTAGCTATCAAAATTACATAAATCAAGTTCGTGAGCTGTATTTTAACTGAACAAAATGTTTTTATACTGAAGTAAGGTTAGGTGTTTTTACATTTTTTATTTTTGGAATGCCTATAGTAAAATATGTCTAACGGATGATTTTATGATTGTAGTACGATTAAGAATTTTACTATGAAATTCTTCTGTTGTAAAGAAGTATTAACTTTTTTAGAAAAGCTTTAAATAGAAAATTGAGGATGCTAAACCTTAGTTTATTACATAATTGTTGTGTTTTTAAAAGGGAAAAGTTTTGTTTTTTGCCTTTACATAAAACCTAATTCTAATTTTGCTTCTTCAGACATCATGTCTTTATCCCAAGTAGGTTCCCAGGCAAGTTCTACTTCAGCTGTTTTAACGCTCCACATGTCTTCTACTTTTTGTCTGATTTCTTCAGGCATACTTTCAGCAACCGGACAAGAAGGAGATGTTAAGGTCATAACTATTTTAACGTTGAAATCATCATCAACATTTATTTCATAGATTAATCCCATTTCATAAACATCAACAGGTATTTCAGGATCATATACAGTTTTTAGTGTTTCTATAACCAATCCTTCAACATCTTTTTTAGAAATTTCTTTTTTATGTTCTGTGTTTTCTTCCATCTTTTATGCTTTTGCTTGAAATGCAATTGAATACATTTTTATTTGTTTCACCATTGCTAAGAGACCATTGCTCCTAGTAGGAGATAAATGTTCTTTCAATCCGATTTGATCTATAAAAAACAATTCCGATTGTGCAATATCTAGTGGTGTTTGGTTTGAAAAAACTCTAATTACTAAACCAACAATTCCTTTAGTAATTATAGCATCACTGTCGGCTGTAAATATGATGTTATTATTTTTTAATTCAGCATGTAACCATACTCTAGATTGACACCCTTTAATTAAATTTTCTTCTGTTTTATATTGATCAGTAATGATAGGTAAGTCTTTTCCTATTTCAATGATGTGTTCGTACTTGTCCATCCACTCATCAAATAGAGCAAACTCTTCAACTATTTCGTTTTGTGCTTCTTGTATCGTCATTATAAAAGCATTTTAATTGCTCGTTTTAGAGCAGTTATAAAAATATCTACCTCTTCAAAAGTGTTGTAAAAAGCAAAAGATGCTCTTGCCGTACCTGGTATTTCAAACCTATTCATTAAAGGTTCTGTGCAGTGATGCCCTGTTCTAATAGCAATACCTAATTTATCTATTATCATTCCAATGTCTGAAGGATGTGTGCCTTCAACAAGAAAAGATAGAACGCTTGCTTTTTTATTTGCTTCACCAATTATTCTTACACCTTCAATTTGTTTTATTTGAGCAGTTGCATACGTTAATAGTTCATGTTCGTAAGCTTCAATTTTTTCAATTCCAATTGAATTCATGTAGTCTATGGCTGATGCTAAGGCAATTCCTCCAGAAATATTTGGGGTTCCAGCTTCCATTTTGTGAGGAAGGCAATTGTAAGTTGTTTTCTCGAAAGTGACCGTTTTAATCATGTCACCTCCTCCTTGATAGGGAGGGAGATCATTAAGGATGTTTTCTTTTCCGTAAAGAATTCCAACTCCTGTTGGAGCAAACATTTTGTGTCCAGAAAAAACATAGAAATCACAATCTAAATCTTGCACATCTACTTTAGTGTGAGGAACAGCTTGTGCGCCATCAATTAAGACTAGAGCTCCTTTTTGATGTGATTTTTGAATGATTTCTTTTACAGGGTTTATTGTTCCTAAAGTGTTAGATACGTGTGTAACTGCCACTAGTTTGGTTTTTTCTGAAAGGAGTTGCTCGAATTCATTCATTAAGAATTCTCCCTTCTCATTGATGGGTACTACTTTTAGTATAGCTCCTTTTTCTTCACAAATCATTTGCCAAGGAACAATATTAGAATGATGTTCCATTGTTGAGATAATGATTTCATCACCTTTTTGGAGGTGTTTTTTTCCAATACTTGCGGCAACAAGGTTGATACTTTCGGTTGTACCTGCTGTAAAAATTACCTCATGATCAAGTTTCGCATTAATAAATGTCTGAACAGTTTTTCTTGATTCTTCGTACGCATTTGTAGCTTCTTGACTTAATGTGTGAATTCCTCTATGGATATTGCTATTTTCATACTCATAGTAACGAGAAATAGTATCAAGAACCTGCTTTGGCTTTTGAGACGAAGCACCATTATCTAAATAAACTAGAGGTTTTCCATTAATTTCTCTACTTAAGATAGGAAAGTCTGATCTAATAGCTTTTATGTCTAATATGGTCTTTGAATGTATCAAATTTCAATTTTTATCAGGTTTATAACGTTAAAACGTTATAAACTTTTAACTAATTAAATCGTGAATCAATTTTTAAATCGATGTAGTTTTTCAATGCTGGAATGCTAACTCTATCTAAAGCGTCTTTAACAAAAGCAGTAATCATCATATTGATAGCACTTCTTTTACTCACTCCACGAGCTTGTAAGTAAAAGATTGCTTCATCATCTAATTGGCCAATGGTTGAACCATGACTACACTTTACATCATCAGCATAAATTTCTAATTCAGGCTTTGAGTTAATAACAGCATCATCTGTTAGTAAAATGTTGTTGTTTTGCTGAAATGCATTTGTTTTTTGAGCATCAGGTCTAACAAATACCTTCCCGTTAAAAACACCAACAGAATTGTCATCTAAGATACCTTTGTAAACTTCGTTTGAGTTACAGTTTGGTTTTAAATGGTCAACAATTGTATGGTTGTCTGTGTGATTTTTTCCTTCTCCTAAATAAATGCCATTCAGGTTGGTTTCACAACCTTCGGCATCAACTTCAATGTTTAGGTTATTTCGAACTAATGTTCCTTGAAGTGTTATTGTATTGATAGTGAAATTACTATCCTTAAGTTGGTAAGCTTGCTCTGTAGAGATTTGGTAGCTTTCCCCATTTTTATTTTGAATCTTGTTGTATTCTAGATTAGAATTTGCGTTTAAAAAGAATTCTGAAACATTATTTGTAAAGCTTTCATTTCCTTGAAGATTAACAAAAGATTCAATGATTTTTATAGAAGAGTTTTCCTCTGCTTTTACAATAGTCCTTGTGTTTGAGATAAGGTTATCACTATTCGTAATATTAAGAATGTGAATAGGTTTTTCGATAACCGCATTTTTGTCTACTTCGATAGCTACACCATCGGTATAGCAAAGCGTGTTTAATGCGATAAAAAGTTCTTTTTCTGCTTTGGCAATTTTACCTAAACTATTTTCTACAAAAGGATTAGAATTATTAACAGCATCTTTTAGACTGCTAATGTTTAAACCACTTTCATTTTCTATTTTTGATAAGTCTGCTCTGAAAAAACCATTTACTAAAACAACAATATTTGCATCTAATTCAGGGATTAAATAAGGAGTAATAGCTATATTGGAATCAGAAGCTTCATGCTGAATTCCGTAAGTTTTGTTGATGATTTTCCCAATGCGAGTATATTTCCAATATTCTGTTTTAGAAGTAGGAAACTCTAAATTTTCTAATGCATTTTTTGCATTGCTTCTTAAGTCTTGGGCAAACTGAGGCTCATTAGAGAAATCCAATTCATTTAGACTTTCTAAAAGCATGTCTTTTTTTGTCAATTCTGTTGTAGTCATTGTTCTAATTCTTAGCTTACTGCGTCAACTTCTTCTTTAATCCAATCATACCCTTTTTCTTCTAATTCAAGAGCCAATTCCTTTCCACCAGTTTTTACAATTTTTCCGTTGTAAAGTACATGAACAAAATCTGGAACGATGTAATCTAATAATCTTTGGTAGTGTGTAATAACAACTGTTGCATTATCTTTAGATTTTAAGGTGTTAACACCGTTTGCAACTATTCTTAATGCATCAATATCCAATCCAGAATCAGTTTCATCTAATATTGATAGTTTAGGTTCTAGCATAGCCATTTGAAAAATTTCATTTCTCTTTTTCTCTCCACCAGAAAAACCTTCGTTTACAGATCTTGAAGCTAATTTAGCATCTAATTCAACTAAAGCAGATTTTTCTTTAACCAATGCTAAAAATTCTTTTGCTGTAACAGCTTCTTGACCTTTATGAGCTCTTGTTTCGTTAATTGCTGTCTTTAAGAAATTAATGTTACTTACTCCTGGAATTTCAATAGGATATTGAAAAGCTAAGAATAATCCTTCTCTGGCTCTATCTTCTGGACTCATTTCCAAAATATCACTACCACCAAAATCAACTTCTCCTTTGGTTACTTCGTATTCTTCTCTTCCGGCTAGAACAGCAGATAAGGTACTCTTTCCAGATCCGTTAGGTCCCATAATAGCATGTACTTCTCCGGCTTTAATCTCTAGATTAATTCCTTTAAGAATTTCTTTGTCTTCAATATTTGCGTGTAAATCTTTTATTTTTAACATATAGCGTTTGTCAAGTTTTAACGTTCTAACGTTTTCACGTTAAAACTGTTTAACTATTTTTTAATCGTTGTTTTTAAATATGTAATTAATTTACTAATCATTTTAGATGTGAAATCACAATCATCAATTAGTTTGTCTTTTATTTTTGTATCAATATAATCTAATTCAAACGCAATATATAATTGCGATCTTAACTCTCCACAAGAGCCTTTAGCAATAAATAAAAATTGTATAAATTCTTTTGTTGTCTGTCTTTCAAATCCTTCTGCAATATTTGATGAAACAGAAATTGCACATCGTCTCATTTGTCGAGATAAATCAAAATCGTTTTTGAATGAGGTGTCATTCGTTATTTTATAAATATCCAAAGCAATATCTTTTGACTTCTGCCAAGCTTGTATTTCTTCAAATGTTGTAAACGATGCCATGTTCCTTTCTAATACTAACGTTAAAAAACGTTTTAACCTTTCAACGTTGAACTCTATTGGAAATTATCAATTTCCAGTTTCGATCTGCGTTATTTTTAAATACTTCTTCACCTTCTTTGTTCCATTTCTCTAAGGTGTTAATTCCTAGTTTGTTGTAGAATAAATAAAGTTTATTATCTATTATTTTAAAAGTTTTGGGGTTAACCGAAACCTTATCTGCTTTTTTTAGCCCCATTGCATACGCACACCAACCTCCGTAAGCAGGTTCGTATTTATTAGGGTTGGCTATAAAGCTTTTTTTATTTTTCTCAGAAGAGAATAAATAGGTTATCCCATTATGTTTCTGAGTGAATTTTGGATTTCCTTTGGTTGGTGAATTTGAAAAATAAGCTACTGGATCGTAACCTGATATCGCTATCGTTTTTTTCAAATTAAAATGAGCAATTCTTGTTTGAACAGCTTCTTGGCTATAAGAAATAGAAGTTGCTATAAATAAGATCAATATCACCAATATGTTTTTGATAGCTGTCATTTATTTCTTAATGATATCTCCCCAGTTTTTATCGGCAGAGGTTTTTGATTTAGGTTCGTTTTTATTCCACTTTTTTACAGTGTTTATGCCGAAACTATTGTAAAAAACATAAAGTTTACCATCTACGATTTTATAAGTCTCTGGATCAGCTTCCATCAAAACTGGCTTCTCTTTAGCTAATGCGTAAGCACACCATCCGCCATAAGCGGGTTCATACTTTTCAGGATTCGCTTTGAATAAACCTAGGCTTTTATCATTTATAAAACGATAAGTGATTCCTTTGTAAGTGTAACTAATTGATTCTTTTCCAGGAACAGGTTTGTTAGCAAAGTAAGTAATAGGGTCATAGCCTGATAAAGCAACATTATCTTCTGTGTTGTAATGTTTAATTCGGGCAGCTTCATCTTGTGCCTGAATAATATTGGTCAGACAAATGAATGTAATTATGATGATAATTTTTTTCATATTCAAAGGGTTTATCCTACAGAACCTTCTAAACTAATTTCAAGAAGCTTTTGAGCTTCAACAGCAAATTCCATGGGTAATTGATTTAATACATCTTTACAGTATCCGTTAACAATCAGGTTAATCGCTTTCTCAGTATCAATCCCTCTTTGATTGCAGTAAAATATTTGATCTTCCCCTATTTTTGAAGTTGTAGCCTCATGCTCAACTTTTGCAGAACTATTTTTTGTTTCGATATAAGGGAAAGTGTGTGCACCACATTTATCTCCCATCAATAAAGAATCACACTGCGTAAAATTTCTAGCGTTTTTAGCGTTCTTATTGATCTGGATTAATCCTCTGTAAGAATTGTTACTAAAGCCAGCAGAAATTCCTTTTGAAATCACTGTACTCTTCGTGTTTTTCCCTAGGTGAATCATTTTTGTTCCAGTATCTGCTTGTTGATGATTGTTGGTTACTGCAACAGAGAAAAACTCTCCGATAGAGTTGTCTCCTTTTAAGATACAGGATGGGTATTTCCATGTAACAGCAGAACCTGTTTCAACTTGTGTCCACGATATTTTAGAACCATTGTGGCAGATACCTCTTTTTGTCACAAAGTTGTAAATACCACCATTTCCATCTTTATCTCCTGGGTACCAGTTCTGAACTGTTGAATATTTTATTTCTGCACGATCCAAAGAAACCAATTCAACTACAGCAGCGTGCAATTGATTCTCATCTCTCATAGGGGCAGTACATCCTTCAAGGTAGCTTACATAGCTATCCTCGTCTGCAACTAAAAGTGTTCTTTCAAATTGACCTGTATTTGCTTCGTTAATTCTGAAGTAGGTAGATAATTCCATTGGGCATCTAACACCTTTAGGAATATAACAAAAAGAACCATCAGAGAATACAGCAGCATTCAATGCAGCATAAAAATTATCCGTACTAGGAACAACAGATCCTAAATATTTTTTTACGAGTTCAGGATGATTTTGAACAGCATCGCTAAATGAACCGAAAATTATTCCCAATTCACTTAATTTATCTTGGAAAGATGTTTTTACAGAAACAGAATCCATAACAAAATCAACGGCAACGCCACTCAATGATTTTTGTTCATCCATTGAAATTCCCAGTTTATCCATAGTAGCTTTTAGCTCTGGATCAACATCATCCCAGTCAACATCAACTTTATCTTTTGGAGCAGCGTAGTAAGAAATGGCTTGAAAATCTATTTCAGGATAATCAACATGTGCCCATTTTTGTTCAGCCATTTTTTGCCAATTGGCAAATGCTTTTAATCTAAAATCCAATAACCATTCAGGTTCGTTTTTTTTAGAAGAAATCAAACGAACAACATCTTCGTTTAATCCTACAGGAATTACTTCAGATTCAATATCGGTAGTAAAACCATATTTATACTCTTGGTTTTCTTCTAACTGTTTTCCAAGTTCATCTTCAGTATATGCAACAACTTTTTTCATATCAATCTATATTTTACTAAAGTGAAAAACTCTCACCACAACCACATGTTCTGCTTGCGTTTGGATTAACAAAAACAAATCCTTTCCCATTTAAACCTCCAGAATAATCCAATTCTGTTCCGGCAAGATATAAGATGCTCTTTTTATCACAGACTATTTTTACTCCTTTGTCTTCAAATTCTTTATCATCATCATTGATGATGTGGTCAAAACTCATGTCATAAGTTAAACCTGAACAACCACCACCTTTTACACCAACTCGAATAAAACTACCGTTTGGAGCGTTATCCTCTGCCATTAGTGTGATGGCTTTGTTTTTTGCATTTTCTGAAACTGTTATCATAATCTCTTATTTAGATTCATTCTAAACTAAGGCAAAAATACCTAAAATGTGGTACTGTACAAAGTTTTTATAGGAATAAAGAAGGGGAATGTCAAGGGTTTGCTAAATCCACCCTTTTAACTTGTAAAAAGCAATGGCTGTATATTCACGATATACGATGATTTGATATTTTAAATGTGACCAAAATTGGTAGCGAATCTGAGTGTTATCACCAATTTTTGGAATAAGCTTATTGCCTCCTAATTCATCATCTTCAAATAAAAAAGAGGCTTCTACCGCTTCTTCAAAAGCGGCATGACCAGTTACTTTTGTTAGGCCAATTTTATTAAATGTAGCTAAAGAACGATAAATGTGCTCTGGAGATGTAATGACTATTATTGCAGGATTTCCTTTAATAAGCTTTTTTATTTCTTGCGCTTGAGACCGTGTATTGGTTCCTACATTTTCAAAAGAAATTCTGCGTTTTTCAACCCCTCTAATAATTAACTCCTTTTTCATCAGGTAGCAAGCAGAGGTCGTATCTGTAGTGTCTCCAGGCATTGTTACGATGACCTTTGTGTTGGGGTGATTTTTTGCAACTTCAGAAGCATAATAGGTGCGCATTAAACCAGATTCACTAGGTATTCCGTTGCCACTCATTACAACAATGTGCTTTGGTGGAGATTCTAGTTTTTGAGCTGAAATACTTAAACCATAATACATCCAAAAAGGAAGAGTAGTAAATGAAAGGAGGATAATGATTGTAAATAACACTCCAAAAGTGAGGAGGAGCCATTTAAATGGTTGTTTAGTAACGGATAATATTTTTCTTAAAAAATTGATAAAGGCTAAGGTAGAAAAGAAACTGCTAACTTTCTGACTTTACAAACTTTTTAACTTTATGAACTTTCATACCTTTGCACCATGTTAGAAGATAAAAATGAAAAACCAGTAAGTGAATTAGAAGAGTTAGGCGAGTTTGGCTTAATTGATCACTTAACAGAGAATATCAAATTGCAAAATAAATCCTCTAAAAGAGGGGTGGGTGATGATGCTGCTGTTATTGAATATGAAAATAAACAAACAGTTGTTTCTACAGATTTGCTGGTAGAAGGAATTCATTTTGATTTGTTATACATGCCCATGAAACATTTGGGATATAAAGCTGTAGCGGTTAATCTTTCTGATATTTATGCAATGAATGCTGCACCTAAACAGATTACGGTTTCTTTAGCAGTTTCTAATAGAATGTCTGTAGAGGCATTGGAAGAATTGTATGAAGGGATTTTGTTGGCTTGTAATATTTATGGGGTTGATTTGGTTGGTGGAGATACAACATCTTCTACCTCTGGCCTAATTATTAGTATTACTGCAATTGGTGAAGGAGAGAAAGAGAAGCTTGTTTACAGAGATGGAGCTAAAGAGAATGATTTGATTTGTGTTTCAGGAGATTTAGGAGGTGCTTTTATGGGGCTACAATTGTTAGAGCGTGAAAAGCAAATTTTCAAAGAGAATGCTCAGATTCAACCAGATTTTTCTGGATATGATTATGTTTTAGAAAGACAGTTAAAGCCTGAACCTAGGAAGGATGTGATTGATATGTTTGAAGAGATTGGTGTTACACCAACTTCTATGATAGATGTTTCTGATGGGTTATCTTCAGATTTAATTCATATTTGTAGACAGTCGGAAGTAGGTTGTACGATTTACGAAAATAAAATACCTCTCGATTTTACAACAGTAAATGCTGCTGAAGAAATGAAATTAGATCCTACGGTTTGTGCATTAAATGGTGGAGAAGATTATGAATTAATGTTTACCATTTCTTTGGATGATTATGAAAAGATTAAAGACCAAAAGCGCGTAGCTGTAATTGGTCATATTACTTCTGATAAAGGATCATATCAGTTTGTTTCTAAAAGCGAACAGGTGCAGGAGTTAAGTGCTCAGGGCTGGGATGCTGTTTTGAAGAAGAAATAAGTTCTACATAAAATATAGAATAAAAAAGCCTCATTTTATGAGGCTTTTTTATTCTATTCAGGCTCCGGATACATCCACTGATTTAGCAGTTCTTTTGCAACATAACTATTTCTACCAAGCTCTTTGCTGTTTTTGCTTTTTAGAGTTCTGTCATTATTTAAAGACATGGTATAAGGATCAACTGGTATGTCCATAGAAGTTCCATGTGCATTATTACTAACAAGTCTGAAGAGCTCTGCAGCAAAATACTCTAATAGCTCCATGTTTTCAATTAATTTTCGATTTAATTCAGCATCATCTACTTGTTTTTCTACAATATCTTCTTGTAAAACTTTCATAAATTCTACATCGAAAGGATCAACATAGTTGTCTGTTAAATCGGCAGTATCGTAAGCTTCCCAATCTTGAAATAAACGTTGCATTTGTAAGCTTAACTCCCCATAACGGTTCATTAATGCTTTAGGACCAGCAACTAATTTTTTCATTAGTTCTAAATTGGTTAGGCTATTGTTTAAGAATAATAAACAATTTAATCCCCAGTAGGAAGCCCAGTCCCACATGATTTTACTAATCATTATTTGAGAGCTTCCCCAAAGAGGATATTGGTTAGCATAGATTGGCATCCAATTGTCATACAAGGCTCTAAATACTTGTGCATGGAATTTAGTTCTATAAAAAATATCCTCTCCGTTAAGATCATGTTGAATAAGATCTGCAGTTAGGGTGTTTCCAATAGAGATAAAATCTGTTCCAGGAGAGTAGAAAGGATCTGTAAAAAGACCAGATTCACCAACAACAGCCCATCTATCCGTAGAGAATGTTTCTTTAGAAGCGTGAGCAAAATGCTTCATTAATTTAAAGTCAAGAATTTTATCTGTTAACTGGTCTAATTCTTTTCCAAATTGAGGTTCGTTTTTAGAAATCCATGCCAATGATTTTTCTAATGTGTTATAATCTTTAAAATCGTGAATAGATTCGTCAGCAACGATTCCAACACTTGTTCTGTCTTCTGTTAAAGGAATTATCCATACCCAATAACCTTTATCCATTAAATGGACAGTACTTAAATGGCGTAGTCCATTGTCTACATAAGAATGCCATTTTTCATCATCTGACCAAGTATCAATATCAATTTTAAAATCAACTCTAAACCAAGCGGCATTCACCTTGTGTTCAAAGGGTTCCGCAAAATTTAATTTACGTTTTAAGAAACTTGCTCTTCCTGTAGCATCTACAACCCATCTTGTGCTTATGGTTTTAGATTCGCCATCTTTTTTATAGGTAACTTCATGGGTTTCATCACCAATTGCTACATTTTCAACTTTAGCATTTAGGCGTACATCATTTTTTAAATCTCTTGACATTTTTGTCAAGTCATTTTCAAAAATACCTCTATCAATTTGATGGCTTGGTACAGGAAGGAAAAAGGTTGGGCCAAGTTCAACCCTCTTATGAATTTCATCTTTGTGTTGAGGAGAGAAAAAGAAACGTAGTCCATGTTTTGGTAGTTGTTCTGCATCTAAGTAGTCTTTTAAACCAAGAACTTCTCTTAGGTAATGAGTTCCTAATTCAACGGTAGATTCACCAACTTTAAAAGCAGCTTCTGGAGCGGCATCTTCACGTTTTTCTAAAACCAAAATTTTAATGTCTGGTTTCTCTTGTTTTAATTGTAAAGAGACCGTAAGTCCTGCTAATCCACCACCTAAAATTGTTACATCATACTGATTTTCCATAATCTACTTTTGAGACTGGAAAAGTAATCATTTTTTAAAAGTTTTATTGGGCTGTTAATCCAAAAAAGTTAGCGATCCAAAACGTAGAATGAAAATTAACATCTATGGTATGTACATCCATTTTTCCGCCATGGTCAATTGCTTTTCCTGGAGATATCATCACTTTGTGTTTAATGTCTTCAGCAATAAGAAGAATTATCTTTAATTGCTTCTCAGTATTGTAGTATTGTTTTGCACTGAGCAAAGGGTGGTTTAAGTACTCTTCGTTTAAGGTAAAATCTGTTTCGTTAAATTGATTTTTTATGAGCCATTGCTTTAAAATTCGTTTAGAGTTTGATTTTGGAACAACCATATCTTTGGCACCTTGTATGATTGCAACTCTTGGTTGGTTTTTTGGAGATTCGGTATTGGGGCTAAATAATGTAGAAGGTGCTGCCAATAATGCCCCAGCATTAAAAAGAGTAGGGTAAGCATTTAGCATGGCATTGCTGATACCACCACCAGATGACATTCCAGTAATAAATATTTTAGAGCTATCAATGTTGTAATTGTTGATGCTATACGAAATCATTTGTTTGATTGATGCAACTTCCCCTTTGTCTTTTTTTGCTTTGTAACCTAGGTAGAAGTTGTAACATTTTGCAGTATTGTTGATTATCTTTTGTTCAGGATAAACAACAATAAAGTTTAAAGAATCGGCCAGTTTATTCCAGCCAGTTTCGCTGGCAATCATTTTTGCAGATTGTGTACAACCATGAATAACAACAACAAGTGGAATTTTTTTGTTGTGATCTAAATTTTCGGGAACGTAAGTATACATTTTTAAGTTCCCTTTATTTTTTCCAAAATCTTTGATCTCAGTTAAATTTTCTTGAGCTATTAGAGAGATACTAACTAAGGATAATATGAAAAGTACTAAAGCTCTCATAGTGTAATAAAAGAGGAGGCGTAACCTAGAATAGATCCTAATAAAACAAGGTGCATTGCATTTACTTTTTTTACTGTAAATGCTAAAACTAAACTTATGATAAAAATGCTTGCGCTTTTGATATCCAATAAAGAAGTAGTTCCTGTTTTTATGATTACAGCAACCATTAGTGCTACTGCACCAACACTCATTAGGTTTAAAAAGGTTTTTAATGTAATTGATTTTTTCATTTTTGGAATAAGTGGGTTCAATAATAGTACCAATAAAAAAGAAGGTAGAAATATTCCTGTAGTAGCTGCTATTGCGCCCCAAAAACCATTGAGCTGAAAACCAACAAATGTTGCTGTAGATAGAACTGGTCCTGGAGTAAATTGGCCAATTGCAATAGCATCTAGTAATGCTGTTCTAGTCATTATTCCTGTTTCAACAAATTCGGCATCTAAGTAGGCAAATAAAACATAGCCACTTCCATATAGTATTGCACCAATTTTAAAAAAGCTTAAGAAAACACTTAGGGTGGTGATTTTTGAAAGGCTAAGAGAGGATGTACCAAAAAGGGTTAATAGAATTGGACTTATACTGTTTACTTGAGATTTGTTCTTAATGGAAAAGTATGCTGTTCCTAGAATAGCAGTAATTAAAAGGCTGAAAATCTCATTTAATCCAAATAGATTAAGCCCTAGGGCAATTGCCCCAAATATTCCTAATTCTACATTTTTAATTGCTTTTTTGCCGAGTTTAAATACTGCTTGAATAATAATTACAACAACAGCTGGTTGTATGCCTATTATAAATGGTTTTACGTTGGGTAAATCTCCAAATCGAACATAAAACCAAGCCAATAAACCTGTAATAAAAACTGCTGGAAATATAAAGCAGATGCCAGCAACAAACATTCCTTTCCATCCGCCACGTTCATGACCACAATGCATGGTCATTTCGGTAGAGTTTGGACCAGGAATTAGGGTTGTTGCTCCAATTAAATCTAAAAAGTGTTCAGAAGACATCCATTTTCTTTTGGATACAATTTCTTCTTCCATCATTGCGATATGGACTGCTGGTCCACCAAAAGCAAAGCATCCTAATTTAAAAAATACTTGTGCTATTTCTTTTAAGTTTGACATTTTTCAAAAATAAAAAAAAGATAAATTAAAGGAGCGCTAGAAGTGTATTAATTAATGTTAAGACTTACTTCTCAGCACCATGAACAACTATAACTATTTCACCTTTTGTTACATTGTTGTTGTAATACTCAATTACTTCTTTAACTGTTCCACGAATTGTTTCTTCATGCATTTTAGTCAATTCTCTAGATACTGAAACTTGTCTATCTTCGCCAAAGTATTCTTGAAATTGAGTTAACGTTTTGAGAAGGCGGTGAGTAGATTCATAAAAAATTACGGTTCTCGTTTCTTCGGCCAATAGTTTTAACCTTGTTTGTCTTCCTTTTTTATGAGGAAGAAATCCTTCAAAAATAAATTTATCACAAGGAAATCCAGAGTTAACGAGAGCAGGAGTAAAAGCGGTTGCTCCAGGTAAACATTCTATTTCAATATTATTTTTAATACATTCTCTTGCCAATAAAAAACCTGGATCAGATATTGCTGGAGTTCCGGCATCACTAATTAGCGCCATTGTTTCTCCTGCTTTAAGAGCGTCAATAATTCGCTCTAAAGATTTGTGTTCATTGTGTTGATGGTGAGCTATCAGTCGCTTATCAATCTCATAATGTTTTAATAGCTTAGAAGATGTTCTGGTGTCTTCAGCTAAAATTACATCTACTTCTTTTAAAATTCGTAAAGCGCGTAAGGTGATATCTTCTAAGTTTCCAATTGGAGTAGGTATGAGATAGAGTTTCATATGTTTTGTTCAATTTGAGATATCCAATTAAAAAATAAGTTATCTGTATTAGCGTTTTGTTCTAATTCTGTAAGCTTTTTAGCAACTTCAGAACAAGTTAGATTGAATATGCTTTTAGAAGTAACTTCAGTTTCTTTGGTTGATGTGGTTGCTTTTTCTCGACTTTGAATCGCTAATGCAATTCCACATTTAAAAGCATTTTGATTCGTTTGAGAGTAGTCAAGTAAACTTTTTAGCGTTAACGCATTAATCCCTCCAACATAAGCAACTGCAACTCCAGCTCCTCTCCACATATCAAAGTGTCGTTCTTTTGGGAAAATGGTTATTAATTTTGATAGTTTTTCTGGTTCTCCTTGAGCTGTGTACCAAAAACTTCGTCCTAAACCTTGGTTGTATGCACGTATACCATTTTCATCCAATTCAACTGGAATTTTTTGTGTTCTTACTGCTTGTCTTCTTTTAAACCTTCCTTCATGATAACCAAAACCATCAATTACCCTGTATTTGTAAATCGGTTCAAGATTCTGAATGTATTCAGCTGCTTTTAGATTAAGCTCTGATAATGCCCAGCCTAACCCTACATGAATTTGTGCAGCATGATTTTGCCCATATTCTTGATAGAAATTAGTCCAAGATTTTAAAGAGTTGGTGAGTTTGATGCTATTTATTGCAACACCCATTGCAGCAGCTTCGTATGCTAATGAGGTAAACTCTGGATTTGTTTTAAGCAAAGACTTGTTGAGCGTATTTAGATCAGAAGTAGCTAATGAGTTTTCTTTCGAATCTATAAATATAGATTGAATTAAGTCCATTTTATCTTTTACCTCTGTCATTATTCTTTAACGATTAAAAACCAAAGGTAAAAATAAACTAGTAGATGGATTTGTTTAACTTTATAAATGTTAATGCAACCTTTTTACCCGAATAAACATCTTAATATCGAATAAATGAAAATGAATGAAGAGCAATTGGTCTATAAGTGTCTTGAGAAGGATGCCCTAGCTCAAAAGCAATTGTTCGAGTTTTATTCGAGAAGAATGATGGGAGTATGTTTAAGGTACTCTAAGGATGCGGAAGAGGCGCAAGATGTTTTACAAATGGGGTTTATAAAAGTCTTTGAGAAATTAGAGATGTATAACCACAAAGGTTCTTTAGAAGGTTGGATTAGAAAAATTATTGTAAACACTGCATTGGACAATATTCGTAAGAATAAAAAATTACAGAATAATGTTGAAATGGATAAGGTGGATTATCAATTGCAAAATTATAATGAAGGTGCAATTGATGTTTTATCGGCACAGGATTTATTAAAGATAACTCATAGTATGCCTACAGGTTTTAGAACTGTTTTTAATCTGTATGCGATTGAAGGTTATTCTCATAAAGAAATTGCAGAAGAATTAAACATTTCAATAAGTACATCTAAATCTCAATTTTCAAGAGCAAGAGCTCATTTGCAAAAAATATTATTAAAAGAAGAAGTAGTTAAGTGAAGAACGAATTAGAAAATATAGACGAAGTTTTTAAGCAGGCCTTTGATGGCTTTGAAGCTAATGTTGATCCAAGTGTTTGGACGAGCATTCAAAGTTCTATTGGTTCAAGTGCTGCCTCATCAGTTGCTTCTGGTGTGGTAGGAAAATCAATTGCTTTAAAGATTGTAGCAGGAGTTGTTGCTGTTGGTGCAATTACAACAGGAGCTTATTTTGTATCAGGAAACTTAAATAAGAAAAGTACAGTTCTTACAGAAAACAAGGTTGTTTCAGAAATTGTAGATGATGAGCAACAGGTTGCTATAGAAAATGCTAAAGAAGAGTTTGTTGAAGGGAATATCGTTATTGAAGATGAGAAAGCAAGTAGTGAGGAAAAAGTTCAAATAAACGAAGATTCTACAGAAGATAAAAAATCACAATCAGATCTTGAAAATCAGCAAACCAACAAAGGTGAAGTTGAGGTTGAGAATCAAAAAGCGGTTGAAAATGATGCTGCTACTGATGGTGTAGTGAAAAAAGTTGCTTCAGAAAAGGCAGTTTCAAAAACTACTGTAGTTGCAGAAAAAGATGCTGTAATTAATTTGTCAGTGAACATCAATGTTGATAATATTAAAGGAAAAGCTCCTCTTACCGTGCAGTTTGATGCTTTGGGAGAAAATGCCGAAACTTATTTTTGGGATTTTAGAGATGGTTCAGAAAAAGTAAATGGAGATGCTCCTGTTCATGTTTTTGAAGAAGAGGGAACCTATCGTGTTGTATTGACTGGGATAGATAAGAATGGAAATTCAAAAGATGCTCACAAAACAATTGTTGTAGAAAAAGATTACAGTTCTTCATTACAAAAATTGCCAAATGTATTTTCACCGAATGGAGATGGGCAAAATGATTTTGTTAAAGTAAGAGGAAAAAATATTGAGAATATTCAGGTTCAAATTACAGATACAAAAGGGAATCCGGTTTATTTTATGAATTCATTAGATGATGTTTGGGATGGGAAAGATCAATCAGGCAACTATTTAGTTCAAGGGCAATATCTAATTGTTGTTGTTGCTGTTGGAACTGATGGAGAGAAGCATGTTCAAAAGCAGGTGATTAATCTATTGGAATAAAAAAAGGCTATCTATCAAAGATAAATAGCCTTTAGTAAGCGTATTACTTGTTGCCTTTTTTATTTTCTCGTTTTTCTTTTCTGTGCGCCTTCATTTCTTTGAACTTCTCAAATTGTTCTGGAGTTAAAATCGCTTCAATTTCTTTGATTTTTGATTCATTCAATGCTTTCTTTTCAGCTTTTAACGCTTTTAGTTCTTCTTTGAGAGGGGCCATTTTTTCTTGTAAGGCTTTACCTTCAGACATTTGTTTTTCATGAATTACTTTCAATTGATCAGCTTGCTCTTGGTTAAGGCCTAGTTTTTCAACAAGTTTAGCTCCTTTATTAGGTTTTGAAGGATGTTCTCCAGCTCTAGGTTGTGCTTGACAAATTACAGTAGATAAAGTTAAAGCGGTAATTGCTAATGTTAATTTTAATGTTTTCATAATTAAATAGGTTTTATTGGTTAATATATAGTTTAGAGTAGAAAAATGAAGGAAGGTTTAATTGGAAATTGTTAATAAATCATAAACTATTGATTATTAGTAGTTAAAAATATAATAAGAAGTTGTTTCGGGTGTTAAGTATACATCAAGAATTGAGTATATTTGCTAAATAAATTACTGTTTGTATGAGTAACTATAAAGTTGGAGATCTTTTAAATAAGATAACCATTCCAAAAGACCTAAGAGAGAAAATTTCTGAAGATGAATTGCCACAGTTGTGTGAAGAGTTAAGAGATTTTATTGTTGATGTGGTTTCTCAAAAAGGAGGACACTTTGGTGCAAGTTTAGGTGTAGTTGAAATGACAGTTGCTCTTCATTATGTTTTTAATACCCCTCATGATAAATTGGTTTGGGATGTTGGCCATCAAGCTTATGGACATAAAATCTTGACAGGAAGACGAGAACAATTCCATACCAATAGAATTTATAAAGGGATAAGTGGTTTTCCAAAACCATCAGAAAGTGAATACGATGCTTTTGGAGTAGGACATTCTTCAACTTCAATTTCTGCGGCACTTGGAATGGCTGTAGCATCTCAGTATAAAAAAGAGGATAGACAACACGTAGCTATTATTGGTGATGGTTCTATGACTGCTGGTTTGGCATTTGAAGGAATGAATCATGGAGGAGTTGAGAATACAAATTTATTAATTGTCTTAAATGACAATTGTATGGCTATAGACCCAAATGTTGGAGCTCTTAAAGATTATTTAACCGATATTACAACTTCTCATACGTACAATAAAGTAAAAGATGAGGTTTGGCATTTGTTGGGTAAAGTCAGTAAGTTCGGACCAAATGCTCAAGCAATTGCTCAGAAAATAGAACATGGAATAAAGTCTACTTTACTCAAACAAAGTAACTTATTTGAATCACTAAACTTTAGGTATTTCGGACCAATTGATGGTCATGATGTAAACTACATGGCTAAAGTAATGGAAGATTTAAAAGACATTCCAGGTCCAAAAATATTGCATTGTATTACTGAAAAAGGGAAAGGATACCAACCTGCTGAAGAAGGGAATACGACTCAATGGCATGCTCCAGGAATCTTTAATAAAGAAACAGGAGAGATCATTAAAATTACTCCAAAAGACCCTATGCCACCCAAGTATCAAGATGTTTTCGGACATACTATTGTAGAGTTGGCAGAGAAGAATGATAAAATAGTTGGAGTTACTCCAGCAATGCCTTCAGGTTGTTCATTAAATATTATGATGAAAGCTATGCCAGATAGAGCTTTTGATGTTGGAATTGCTGAACAGCATGCAGTAACATTTTCTGCAGGAATGGCCGCTCAAGGGTTAACTCCTTTTTGTAATATCTATTCTTCATTTATGCAAAGGGCATATGATCAAGTAATACACGATGTTGCATTACAGAATTTACCCGTAGTATTTTGTTTAGATAGAGGGGGTTTAGTTGGTGCAGATGGTTCTACCCATCATGGAGCATACGATTTGGCTTATTTTAGATGTATTCCAAACATGATTGTTTCTGCTCCTATGAATGAGGAAGAATTGAGGAACTTAATGTATACTGCTCAGGCAGAAAATAACGGACCTTTTTCTATTCGTTATCCAAGAGGTACTGGAACTACAGCAGATTGGAAAACTCCTTTTAAAAAGGTTAAAATAGGTACAGGAAATAGAATTAAGAATGGAGATGATGTTGCGATTTTAACAATAGGAGATATTGGAAATAAAGCGGTAGCTGCTTGTGCAGAATTAGAAAAAGAAGGCATTCACGTTGCACATTACGACATGCGATTTGTAAAACCAATTGATGAAATTTTGTTGCACGAAGTTTTCGGTAAGTTTAAAAAAGTAATAACTGTAGAGAATGGATGTGTTCAGGGAGGTATGGGTAGTGCAGTATTAGAATTTATGGCAGACAATAACTATTTTGCTGAAGT
This sequence comes from uncultured Flavobacteriales bacterium, assembly GCA_905479915.1. Lineage (GTDB taxonomy): Bacteria > Bacteroidota > Bacteroidia > Flavobacteriales_E > Vicingaceae. The sequence continues at coordinate 7,571 of CAJQOH010000002.1, read as the reverse complement.
AAAACGTTTAGGTATTCCTGATAAATTTATTGATCATGGAACTCAAAATGAGTTGTATGATGAATGTTTATTTGATGAAAAAGCAATTGTTGCCAATGTGAAACTATTATTAGATAGGCAAGAAAAAAAGGTGTCGGCATAATAGTTTAATGAAACTGGACTTAAACATAGAACCAACCCATAATTGGCTTCCGAATAATAACCCAATAATCATTTCTGGTCCTTGTAGTGTTGAATCTGAAGAGCAGGTTTTGCAAACAGCGCAAGAGGTTTCTAAATCAGGTAAAATATCAATTCTTAGAGGTGGAATTTGGAAACCTCGTACTCGCCCAAATTCTTTTGAAGGTGTTGGAGAGGAAGGTTTATCTTGGTTAAAATCTGCAGGACAATCAGTTGGTTTACCTGTTGCTACCGAAGTTGCCAATGTGGAGCACGTTGAAGCTTGTTTGAAAAAAGATATTGATATCCTATGGATAGGAGCTAGAACAACAGTAAATCCATTTTCTGTTCAAGAAATTGCAGATGCATTAAAAGGAGTTGATATTCCTGTGTTTGTGAAAAACCCTATAACTCCAGATATTAACTTATGGGTTGGAGCACTAGAACGAATAAATGCAGTGGGGATCAATAAACTGGCAGCGTTGCATAGAGGATTTGCTTCTTTTGATAAGTCTTCTTATAGAAATGCTCCAATGTGGGAAATTCCAATTGAGTTAAAATTGATGTGTCCACAAATTCCAATGTTTTGTGATCCTAGCCATATTGCTGGAGATAAAGAGTTGATTCCTCATGTTGCTCAAAAAGCAATGGATTTAGACATGGAAGGTTTAATGATAGAAAGTCATATCAACCCTTCTGTTGCCAAGAGTGATGCTAAACAACAATTGACTCCTTTAGATTTAGATGCTTTATTGAATAATTTAATTATTCGTGAAAAACATTCTGAAAGCGAAGAGTTTATAAATAAATTGGAACAATTGCGTTCTGTTATTGATGAATTAGACGAGGAGTTGATCAATAAGTTCTCTTCAAGGATGTCGATTATTCAGAAAATTGGAGAGTATAAACAAGAAAATAATGTGACCATTCTTCAATTGGAAAGATGGGAGCAAATTCTGAAAAACAGATCCTTTTTAGCAGACAAAGTTGGTTTGAGTGATGATTTCATAAAGAAAATGTTGGAGCTTGTACACCAAGAATCTATTCGAGTTCAAACTCAAGTAATGAATAGGTAAAACCCATTGTCAATTCGAGTGATTTTACAGCGTAAAATTGTATCAAGAATAAATGGTTTTACTAAAAAGGTATTTTCAATAAAAAATTTCACTCGAACAGACACTTTTTAGATTTTCAATAAAGTATATTTGAATAACTATGGAAAAAAGGTGGCAAATTAATGAGCAAGCAAATCAAGAAGATGTAAATAAACTCTCTGGAGAGCTTAATAATTTAGATGTTACCCTTACTAACATTCTGTTGCAACGAAAGATTGATACTTTCGAAAAAGCGAAAACATTTTTTAGACCAAGTTTAGATGAAATACATGATCCTTTTTTAATGAAGGATATGGATAAGGCTGTTGAACGTCTTCAAAAAGCGATTAAGAACAAACAGAAGATTTTAGTTTATGGCGATTATGATGTTGATGGAACAACATCTGTAGCTTTAGTTTATTCTTATCTGAAGAATTATTATGAGAATCTTACGTACTACATCCCTGATCGTTATGCGGAGGGATATGGAATCTCTTACCAAGGAATTGACTATGCTGCGGCTAATGATTTTAAATTAATTATTGCCTTAGATTGTGGTATTAAGGCCATTGAGAAAATTGATTATGCTACTGAAAAAGGAGTTGATTTTATTATATGTGATCATCATAGACCTGGGAATGAAATTCCTAAAGCTGTTGCTGTTTTAGATCAAAAAAGAGCAGATTGTAACTATCCTTATAAAGAATTATCAGGTTGTGGTGTTGGATTTAAGTTTATGCAAGCTTGGACTCAAAAAGAAGGAAAAGATGAATCTAAATTGATGGAATATTTAGATTTATTAGCCATAAGTACTTGTGCTGACATAGTTCCGATAACGGGAGAGAATAGGGTTTTTGTTCATTATGGAATTAAAGTAATTAATGAGAAACCTCGTTTAGGAATTAAAACAATGGTAGAATTGGCAAAGTTGAAAAATGAGTTGACTGTTACCGATGTTGTTTTTACAATTGCTCCAAGAATAAATGCTGCGGGCAGAATTGAAACAGGAAATAAGGCTGTTGAAATGTTGGTGGAAGAGAACAAAACAAAAGCATTGGAATTTGGAACTAATATCAATGATTTAAATGTCGAACGTAAAGAGTTAGACAGAGCAATTACTAAAGAAGGGTTAGCAATAATTGATGAGAATGTTGAGCTTCAGAATAAAAAGACAACTGTTTTATTTAGTGAGAAATGGCATAAAGGTGTTATTGGAATTGTGGCTTCCCGTTTAATAGAAACACATTACCGCCCGACTATTATTTTAACCGAATCTAAAGGTAAAGCAACAGGGTCTGCACGATCTGTAAAAGATTTTGATGTGTACGATGCTATTGATGAATGTAGTGATTTGTTAGAGCAATTTGGAGGTCATAAATATGCGGCAGGGTTAACCATGAAGGTTGAAAATATAGAGGCTTTTACAGAGAAGTTTGAGCAAGTGGTATCAGAACAAATTGATCCTGAGTTATTGATTCCTCAAATTAGCATTGATTCTAAAATCAGTTTACATCAAATAACAGATAAGTTTAACACTATCTTAAAACAATTTGCACCAACAGGTCCAGGTAATATGCGGCCAGTTTTTATGAGTGAAAATGTTTTTATGACGAGTAATTCTCGGAAAATAGGAGAGGATAAAACCCATTTACGTTTGGAGGTTTTTCAAGAGGAAAACCCTAATGTGAAATTTAATTGTATTGGTTTTGGTTTGGGAGCTATTCTAGATGAATTGGATGAAGGAATACCTTTTAGTATTGCTTACAATATAGAAGAAAACCATTGGAATGGTCGTACAACTTTACAATTGAATTTGAAGGATGTTAAGGTTTAATGTTTATACCTTCCTTCTCAACTCAAAATTTTGCCCTAAATAAACTCTACGAACTTGTTCATCGGCAGCTAATTCTTCGGCAGTACCAGCTTTTAAAATTTCGCCTTCAAAAAGGAGGTAGGCTCTATCTGTTATACTTAGTGTTTCTTGAACGTTATGATCGGTAATTAAAATACCAATGTTCTTTTTTTTGAGTTTTGCTACAATGGCTTGAATATCTTCTACAGCAATAGGGTCAACCCCAGCAAAGGGTTCATCTAATAATATGAAATTAGGGTTTGAAGCCAATGCTCTGGCAATTTCCGTTCTTCTTTTTTCTCCTCCTGAAAGATTGTGGCCTAAATTTTTTCTAACATGACCCAAGCTAAACTCATCAATAAGTTCCTCTAACCTGCTTTTTTGTTCTTCTTTGCTTAAAGGCATCATTTCTAGAATGGCTGAAATATTATCTTCTACACTTAGTTTCCTAAAAACAGAAACTTCTTGAGGTAAATACCCAATTCCCATTTGTGCACGTTTGTACATCGGTAATTTGGTAATGTTTTTGTCATCCAAATAAACATCTCCAGAATTGGGCTGAACTAAGCCAACAACTTGATAGAAAGAAGTTGTTTTTCCTGCTCCATTAGGGCCTAATAAACCAACAATTTCTCCTTGTTTTACATCAAAAGAAACACCTTTTACAACGGTTCTTTTTCCATATTTCTTAACAATGTTGTCGGCTCTTAAAATCATAAGTTAAAAGTAGTGAATTTTATACGTCATTGCGAGGAACGAAGCAATCTTATTCTTTATTGTGTAAATCATTGTCAGTTCGAGTACGAAGCGTATCGAGAATAACTTTTTCTTATTTTTCCTTCTTAACTACCATTTTAGAAATGTAGATACTAAACTCATAAAGAATCAATAGTGGAATAGTTAAAAGAACTTGACTAGAAACATCTGGAGGCGTTATAATAGCAGAAAGTACCAATGTAATAACAACAGCATGCTTTCTATATTTTTTCATAAATTCAGGAGTAAGCAATCCTAATTTAGATAAGAAAAATACAATTAAAGGCAATTGAAAAACTAAGCCACAAACTAATGTAACTGTTGTAACCGTAGAAATAAAAGATCCTAAAGTAATTTGATTGTAAACTTGTTCACTTACGGTATAATTCCCTAAAAACTGAACAGAAAGTGGTGAAACAAAATAGTATCCGAATAAAATTCCAAGCATAAAAAGGATAGACCCTGAGAATACTAATCCTAAAGCATTTCTTTTTTCTTTTTTTTCTAATGCCGGAATGATAAAGCGCCAAATCTCAAACAGTATATACGGAAATGCTAAAATGATTCCGGCAACTATTGATGTTATGATGTGTAAAGAGAATTGACCACTCATTGTTATGTTGATCAGATTGAAACTCATATCATCCATACAGAGCGCATCTCCATTTCCTATTAAATGAGAAAACTTACAGAATAGTTGGTAAGTCCAAAAACTTGAACTTTTTTGAGCTAGAATAACATCGTCAAAAATAAACCCCTTAAAGATAAAAGCTAAAATGGTAAACAGCATAATTACAATTGCTGATCGAACCAGGTGCCATCTTAAAACCTCAAGATGGTCTAAGAATGACATGTCTCCTTTATTTTGTTTTTCACTCATAAGTGATGGTAAAAGTAAACTTTTAAACAAATAGCTGCGTCATTCTGAATTTATTTCAGAATCTGTTTAAATGTGAGATTCCGGATCAAGTCCGGAATGACGGGGTCGGATTAATAAAACCTTTTGTCTTTACTTGCTTTAATGTCAGTAACAAATTGCTTTATTTTTTGCTCTTCTTCTTTTTTACAAACCAATAAGGTGTCGTTAGATTCAACAACTATGTAATCTTTTAAGCCTTGTAAAACAACCAGTTTTTCTTTAGGCATGTTTACGATATTGTCTGAAGAATCATAGAGCATTACGTTATCTCCTACAATAGCATTCTTTTCATTGTCTAAAGGCAGATGAGTATAAATTGACCCCCAAGTTCCTAGATCTGACCAGCCTATGTCTGCACTAATAACATGTACATTTTTAGAACCTTCCATTATTCCATAATCAACAGAAATACTATCGCAAGTTGAATAAGCAGTCTGGATGAAATCGTACTCTTCTGGAGTGTTATATTTTCCTAATCCTGCTTTAAAAACATTGTCAACCTGAGGTAATAATGTTTCAAAGGCTGTTTGAATACTTTTTAAACTCCAAATAAACATTCCAGAATTCCATGAAAAGTCTCCACTTTCAAGGAATTGTTTTGCCGTTTCTAAATCTGGTTTTTCGGTGAATTTTTTTACAGGTTTAATTTCAGAATCGTTGTTTTCTAAATATTGGATGTATCCATATCCTGTATCAGGCCTACTAGGAGAAATTCCTAAAGTTACTAGATCATCATTATTAGAAGTATGATCAAGAGCCAATTGCATCACTCGAACAAATTCTGTTTCTTTTAAAATGAGGTGGTCTGAAGGTGCAACAATAATGTTGGCATCAGGATTTTTAGCAGCAATTTTATAGTTTGCATAAGCAATACAAGGAGCTGTGTTTCTCATTGTAGGTTCGCAAATAATTTGCTCATCGCTTATACCGGCTAATTGTTCTTTGGTAAGGTCTTTATATATTTCGTTGGTTACGATATATATATTTTCTTCAGGGCAAAGTAGTTTGAATCGATTATAGGTTTGCTGAATTAATGTTTCACCTGTACCTAAAATATCTATAAATTGTTTGGGGTGATTGGTTCTACTCATAGGCCAAAACCTACTTCCAATACCTCCAGCCATTATAATGCAATAATTATTTTTATTCATCTTATTTTAATTTAGCTAAGGCTTCCTTTAATTTTGAAAATAACTCGTCAATCTCTTCATAAACAGAAGTGCCAACAGAAAGTCTGTACCAGGTAGATTTTCTAGATGCTCCAAAAGCATAGAAGGGAACAATAGCAAGCCCTGCTTCATCTAATAAGTATTGCGTAACATCAGGAATAGACTCTAATGTTTTGCCATCTTGAGTAGTTTTTCCGGTTAGATTGAACCTAACAGTTAGGTACATTGCAGCTTGGGGAGGAATCGAATCTACTTCAAAGTCTTCATTTTTAAGTGCAGTAAATCCATCATGAAATGCATTTAATCGTTTACTTATATCATTTTTGATTTTGAATAAATATTCATCAGTAGCATCATCTTTATCTAAGTATCTTGCTGTTGCAACTTGTTCTGCTTTTGGTGACCAAGCTCCTACATGGCTCAAAATAGCCTTCATTTTGTTGATTAGTTTAACGGGTCCAAAAGCCCATCCAACTCTAACTCCCGTTGCCGCAAATGCTTTAGAAATACCATCAATATAAATGGTGTAGTTTTTCATATCTGAGTTAATAGAAACAGGATCAAAATGTCTTGTTTCTCCATGTGTTAACTGCCAATATATTTGGTCAAACATTAAGTACACTGGTTTTTTAGAGCTTCCTCTTTTTTTGTTTTCTTCTAGTACTAAGTCACAAATTTCGGCTAGACCTTCTTCAGTAAACACTGTTCCTGTAGGGTTAAGTGGCGAACATAGCGCAATTAAATTGGCCTCACTTATGTGTGGTTTGATATCTGCCGCAGTTGGCATAAAATTATTTTCTGCTGTTGCTTCAATTAAAATTTGTTTAGCCCTAGTTAAGTGTGAGTAGTGATTGTTATTCCATGAAGGTACAGGAAAAAGTACGGTATCTTCAGGGTCTAATATTGTTTGATAAGCAGCATAAATTAATGGTCTTGCTCCTCCAGAAATTAAAACCTGATCAGCATCATACTCTAATCCTGCTCTTGTATGCAAGTATCTTGAAACTGACTCTCTTAATTCTAAAACACCATTTGCTGCTGGGTAATTTGTTTCATCATTTTGATAGGCAGAGATGATTTCTTGTTTCAGTTCAGTTGGTATAGGAAAGATTTTAGGGTTAAAATCTCCAATGGTTAAATTGTAAATTTTTTCTCCTTGTTTAATTTTTTCTTTTACCTCTCCAGCTAGTTTAATTATTTCTGAACCGACTAAGTTTTCAGCCATTTCAGATACTTTCTGGTTTACAATTGGATCTAATAATGATGTGTTCATAATGCTATAATTTTACTTGCACGAAGTTATGTAAAACGGCATCTAAAGTGAATTAAAAAATCAAGATTAGTTATTAACAGATTGTGTCGAAAGTTAACAAGTTGAAAAGTTTATCAAGTTAAAAGTATAAAAGTTAACAAGTTTGTAAAGTTAGAGAGTTAGACGTTTTTCCGTTTTCAGAACTTCAATTATCAATTATCAATTATCAATTATTTAATCATTGATTTATCTAAAATAATATCTGAAACGGCTGCTTTACTAGGTACCATAGGAAAAACATTTTCTTCCTTTTCTACCATAATATGTAGTAAATATGGTCCATCATATGCCAGCATTTCAGCGATAGCAT
>CAJQOH010000001.1 GCA_905479915.1 uncultured Flavobacteriales bacterium | reverse complement strand
AGCTTTTTCTTTTGACTTTTTTCTCTTTTTCGTTGCAATTTCAACGCTGATAAACTCTCTTTAATCGTGATTTCAAATACTTTTCCCATACCTTAAAAATACACAAAATATAACGTTTTATGAAATTAATTTGGTATTATTGGTTTTTAATTTGGGAGAATATAGTTTGTCAAATAGGGAGTGTTGTCTTGATTTTTTAACAAAACATAAGATTGAAAGGTATAGGATTAATTATTGTTAAAGACTCTTTTAAGGGTTAAAAGAAACAGTTAATGTATGCTGTTTGTCACTATATTCATAATTAACAGTCCAGTTTGAAAAAGCACATGATTTTTGAACGATAGCCAAACCTAAGCCAGTACTTTGTGCACTACTACCCTGCTTTTTAAAACGTTTAAACAATTCTTTTGGAGACGTATTTAATACATGTCCAGTGTTTTTAATTATCAAGAAGGATTCATTAAGTGTAATTTCAATAGAACCATTTTTTATATTGTGAGCAATAGCATTTTTAAGAAGGTTCGAAATTATAATATCACTTAAAAAAGGGTTCCCCTCAATTGTAATATCTGGTTTAATATTTTGAATTACGTCAAGACTTTTATCAATAAAAATTTCTTTTAAATCATCCAATTGTTGTTCAAGTAATACAGAAAAATTCACTGGGTCTTTTTCATTAAATTGGTTGTTCTCAATTTTTGACAAGAGCAGTAAAGATCTATTAAGCGTAGAAAGTCTTTGAGAAGCGTTAGAGACACTTGAAATATGATTAATGTGCTCTTCTGTAAGGTTTGATGATTGCAGTAGAGAATCTAATTTAGATTGAATTATAGCCATTGGAGTTTGGATTTCGTGCGAAGCATTTTCTGCAAACTCTTTAAGGTGTGTAAATTCTTTATTGAGTAGTTCTTTTTGTTGTTCAATTATTTTTTGCTGTTTTTGGCTTTTTTTAAACCTGTTAAAAATGAAGCTTGCAAAAATTAATATTAAAACAATAAAAAAGATTAGATAATAGGACTGTTTAGTTTGTGCCTTAATTTTGAGATCTCTAATTAATTTAGCATCTTCAAACATTAAGCTGTCCGCCAATGTTTTTTTCTCAAATTCAAAGTTGAGCTCTTTAGTAATGATTTCACGTGTGTTTTTTTCGTTTATCATGCTGTCTTTTAACGCAATATGCTTTTGAAGATATTGCATTGCTAAATCATGTTTGTTAACGCCTTGATAAATTTTTGATAGTATTTCGTAAGCAAAGAGTTGTAATTGCTTAGAATTTAATTTGTTTGAAATATCTAATAACAATGTACAATAAGTAATAGCCTCTTTAGTATTGTTTTGTTCGGAATAATAAGATGCAAAACTTCTATACCCTTCAGCTAAAATTTGTAAGTTGTTTTTTGATTTGCTTATTTCTATTGATGCTAAGGTGTATTCTAAATAATCCTTGTGGTTTCCAAGCTCATAATGAATCCAACCTTGATTAATTAATGAAACGGCTTGTGGTAGAAGCGCTTTTTCCTTAACAAATATTTCGTAACTTTTTTGATGATAAAGCAAAGCAGAATCCGGGCGCTCCATTTGCGTGAAAATATTTGCAATATTCATGTCAGACTTTGCAAGTAATAATAAATTAGGATTGGTTTCTTTTAATAGTTCCTGTTTTGCTTTATGATAATAGTTAATGCAAATTTGAGGTTCATTCATTTGTCGATGTGCAATACCTATATTGGAGTATGCTTTAAACTTTATAATGTTGTCGTGTTGACCCGCAGATTTAATCGCGTTTAAGAATGCGTCAATTGCTTTTGGATGTTTTCCTGTTTTAAGGTAGGCGGTGCCTTCACCAAGATAAATTTGAGCAAGAAGGGTGTTGAAGTTGTGTGTGCTTAATAAGGATCTGGCATTATTATATTCTTTAAGTTCTTGAAAATAGTTTTCTTTTTTGCGGTAGCATAAAGCTAAATGAAAATGGTATTTAGCTGTCCAAAATGGAAGATTTATTTCTTCTATCAAACCGTAAGATTCTTTTGCTATTGCTAAGGCGCTATCTGCATTTTTGTTGCATATAGCTGGTAAAACGTCAAGTAAGTATTTAACTCTTGTGGTGTCGTTGTTTTGTACGTTTTGATATTCTGTAAACAGAGAATCTACATTGTTCGCGTTTGTTGATGTATAAATTAAAAGAAGAAAAATGACAAAAGGTTTACTCATAATTATTAGGGTTATCTCCAGATACTTTTATCAATATTAATTAAAATAACTAGCCATTCCTATCTTGAATTTGAATACTTTTTATCGATAGATTTCGCATAGATTTGAAGTCAGTTTAAAGCTATTTTCTTTTGTAATAACCTGCGTAAAATATATTCAAAAACTATGCTCTTTTAAAGCAGGTAAATTTAATAAACGGTGGAGGGTTTAATTTAAGCACGGGGGGTTATATGTTACCTAATAGTTGGAGATTATAATACTTGCGCTACAAAATTGTTTGGGAATCATTAATGTTTTTTTGTTGAGGTAGGGTGTTTTTATATTAAAGAGTTTTATATTTAAATCATTAAAAAATAAACGATGAAGAAAAATTATATTTTAGTATTGTTATGCTTTGCAACATCAACAATTTTCGCACAAACTCCAGAACTTGATTCATGGATTCTTAATACCACAAATAAAACATCATCTTATTGGCAGCCATCAGGAAGTATGCAAAGTCCGACATATACGTTTGTAGCCTCTTCTGATTTAGCAGATGTGCTATCTGTTTGTTATGATAATAATAATGTTTGGATTGAAGCAGAAGGAATGACAAATGATATGGGGCAATTTAATAATCCAAATACTCCTTCAGCTCAGGGGTTCGCTTTTGAGTTCCCTAGAAATCCTGTAGCCGGTAGTGGTACTGAACAAGTGCCAGAAGAGAATATTGTTGGTGTTCTAACGAATGGTATTCCAATGTTCGGATTAAGTGATGGAAAATCTTATCAAGTTAGTTCGGGATCTACTAGCCCTATGGGAGATGGAGTTTGGGTTGGAGAAGCTTATTATAGTGAAGGACCAACGTTGGATACTGCTTTTGCTGCTCATCCACAACAAACCGGAAGGTATCACTCACATTCAACACCATTTAGATTATACGATGACCCCGGCACAGTCCATTCTCCAATAGTTGGTTTTGCTAATGATGGATTTCCAGTTTATGGTCCATTTGGTTATACAACAGCTACAGATAATACAAGTGGAGTTAGTAGAATGACTTCTAGTTATCAATTAAGAAATATAACAGTTAGAACTCTTTTGCCTGATGGGTCTACAGCTAGCTCTGCTGGTCCGGCTGTAACTAATGGCGGTCAATGGGATTTAGGAGCATTTATACAGGATTATGAGTACATTAGTAGTTTAGGTACTTTGGATGAGCATAATGGTAGATATTGTGTAACACCCGAATATCCTAATGGAACTTATGCTTATTTTGTTACTGTAGATGTAGCAGGAACACCCCAGTTTCCTTTTTATGTAGGAACAACTTATTATGGAACTCCTGTAAGTGATAATAATGAAGGAACAGCAACAATTCCTACTTCTGGTATTACTTGTTTATCAACGACCTCTGTTAGAGAAAGTGATTTTTTAACACAGGAATTAGATGCATATCCTAATCCTTCAAAAAATGCAATTAACCTAACACTACCACAAAACGCTAAAGGTTCTTTTGATGTTAAGATAATAGATCATACTGGTAAATTAGTTTATGGATTGAGTTTGATTGATTCTAACGAAGAAATTACTGTTAATATATCAGAATTACCTGCGGGAATTTATGTTGTAAGAATCATTGGTGATAATCAACTGTTTACTTCTAAGTTTATTAAAGAATAATAGGCTTAGAGGGTCTAAAATTAATTGGAAAATCGATAAAATCTGTACAAAAAGAAGCTACAAAACGCATGTAATGTGGAATTTTTATAGTTAATAGCCTGTAAGGAATATATCTTTTAATAAAACAAAATCCCTCAACATCAATGATCTTAAGGGGTTTTGTGATTTTGGCCTACAAGGACTCCTTTTGATTCGTGCCTCTCTCAGGATAAACTTCTCGTCTTAGGTGTCCCTATAAAGCAAAACAACCCTCATGCGATGCATGAAGGTTGTTTTACTAAGTGGGCCCACAAGGACTCGAACCTTGGACCCCCTGATTATGAGTCAGGTGCTCTAACCAGCTGAGCTATAGGCCCATTCTAAAATGAATTAGAATAAGACTGCAATTTTACGGATAAGTTGTCAGTTAACCAACAATAAACTTTACTATTTTACTAGTTTTGTTGTTCTATGGAATTAAAGGGAATTAAGAATATCATTTTCGATTTAGGTGGAGTTTTACTTAATTTAGATTATCAGTTAACAAAGAATGCTTTTGTAAAATTAGGTGTGAAAGATTATGACAACCATTTTACTCAAGCAAATCAAATTACTCTATTTGATGCTTTTGAAACGGGTAGAATTTCTGAACAAGAGTTTCACGATGAGTTGCGAAAACTAACAGGAATTAATTTCACTAAAGAGCAAATATTAACAGCATGGAATGCAATGTTGCTTGATTTTCCTGTTAAGCGGAAACAGCTTTTATTAAACTTAAAAAAGGACTTTAAAACTTCTTTGCTAAGCAACACTAACGAAACACATATTAGGGCATTTACTTCAATAATTCAAAAAGATATTGAATTAGATGCGCTAGACCCTCTTTTTTATTCTGTGTATTACTCTAACGAGATTGGGTTAAGAAAACCTTCTGAGGAAGCATTTAAGTATGTTTTAGAGCAAAATAATTATTTGCCAGAAGAAACATTGTTTTTAGATGACTCTGCTCAGCATTTAGAAGGAGCAAAAGCATGTGGAATTAATACAGTTTATATTAATAATGTAACGGTAGAAGAGTTATTCATTGATTTCTTGGCATAATTCAACTAGTACTCCATTTGTAGTTTTGGGATGTAAAAAACAAACCAATTTATTGTCTGCACCTTTTTTAGGCTCTTCATTTAAAACAATAAACCCTTCAGCTCTCATTCTTTCCATTTCAGCTTTAATATCATCTACAGCATAAGCTATGTGATGTATTCCTTCCCCTTTTCGTTCTATATATTTGGCAATAGCACTTTCAGGAGCTGTGGCTTCTAGCAATTCAATTTTACTTTCTCCAACTTTAAAAAAAGAAGTAGAAACATTTTCGCTTTCTACTGTTTCTGTTTTGTATGGAGGTTCTCCAAATAGTTTGGTGTACACCTCATTGGCAGCTTCTAAATCTTTTACTGCTATTCCTATATGTTCTATTTTATTCATAATTATTAGGCAAAAAAAATCCCGCTAAAAGCGGGATTTTAATTTTATATGATTCAGATTATTTCTTTACGAAAGTATCTGTTTTGTTATCGTAGTTTAAGTAGTAGATTCCTTTCTTTAAGTTAGAAACATCTACTTTCTCACCAAATCCTTTTTTCACAATATTACCGTAGCTATCGTAAACTTCAAATAAAGTTTCACCAGTAAAGATGACATCAACTTTAGCTTTAATTGGGCTAAATGAAATCTCCCCGATTGGAGAAATAAATCTTGAAGCTTGAGAATATCTTGGCTTACCAGAATAATCAATTTGTTTTACTCTAAACTTGTTTTCACCAGAGTGAGGAGTAATTTTAAATTGGTAGTTGTTTTCTGCAGTAGTTCCGTTTCCGTCAACTTCACCAACTTTAATCCATTTGTTCCATCTGAATTGCTCAACAATAAAAGTTAATTTACCTGTTTCACTTTTTGTAGTCCAATCAAATTCTCCTTCTTTAGAGATTTTCATAGTAACAATTTCGAAAGTACTTTTTGGTTTTAATACTTCAGGATTTAAAACCTTAGGCTTACAATCATCTTTATGCTTGATTTTTACAATAACTGGATCACCAACTTTCATTTGAAAATTAGCAAAATCAATTTCAAAAGCACTTGAGTTAACTTCATCAGTAGTTACTTCACCATTAATGGTTACTTCGAAAGTACAAAATCCAACTCCACTTCCAGCAAATGGGTTTTGTACGTATAGGTTTTTTCCTTGGTAATGACCCTCTAAAACGATTACTCCTGTTGCGTTTGCGCTAAAAGCAAATAATGTAATAAGTAGTCCAAAAAATATCTTCTTCATAATTGACTGTATTAAACCAGTTAGTTTAGTATGCAATATTATAACCTTATATCTTATATTCAAAATATTTTACAACTTTTTGTCGTAAAAAAAACGAGTTTAATCGAATTTGTTAAAATTTTTGTAATAACGATAAATCGAGGAAGTGGTAAGATTCTGATTTAATGAGCTGTGCTTTTGAGATAAAAAAGTATTAATTTCGCCCGGACTACATTTGAACAAATATAATGATGATGAGAATAAAGATTAAAGCACTACTAGAAAATCCTCAAATAGGATCAGAAGTATTAATTAAAGGATGGGTAAGAACTTTTAGGAGTAATCGTTTTATTGCAATTAATGATGGATCAACCATTAATAGTGTTCAAGCAGTTATAGATTTTGAGAAGGAAGATGAAAATGAACTGAAAAGAATCGCAACTGGAGCTTCTATTGAAGTAGTCGGAAATGTTGTTGAATCTCAAGGGTCAGGTCAATCTATTGAAATAGTAGTAAAGTCATTTAATATTTTAGGAGATGCAAACCCTGAAGAATATCCATTACAACCAAAAAAACATTCTTTAGAATACCTTAGAGAGATCGCTCATTTAAGACCTCGAACAAATACATTCGCAGCAATTTTGAGAGTACGTCATGCAATGACTTTTGCGATACACGAGTTTTTTAACAATAGAGGGTTTTACAACATTCACACACCATTGATTACTGCTACTGATGCAGAAGGTGCAGGAGAAGCTTTTCAAGTAACAACAATGGACTTGAAAAATGTTCCTTTAAATGACGATAAAGAAGTAGATTACAAACAAGATTTTTTTGGGAAAGAAACGAGCTTAGCAGTTACCGGACAACTGGAAGCTGAGTTAGCTGCCCTAGGTTTAAGTGAAGTGTATACATTCGGACCAACTTTTAGAGCTGAAAACTCTAATACAACCCGTCATTTAGCTGAGTTTTGGATGATTGAACCAGAAGTTGCTTTTGCAGATAATAATGACAATATGGATTTGGCAGAAGCCATGTTGAAATATTGTGTTCAATATGCTTTAGATAATTGTAAAGAAGATTTAGAATTTTTGAATAAGCGATTACAAGATGAAGATAAATCAAAACCACAAATAGAAAGAGCAGGAGATTTATTTGAAAAGTTAGAGTTTGTCGCAAACAATGATTTTGAAAGAATTACCTATACAGAAGCAGTTCAAATTTTAAGAAATTCTAAACCCAATAAGAAAAAGAAATTTCAATTTTTGGTTGATGAATGGGGTATTGATTTACAATCAGAGCATGAAAGGTTTTTGGTTGAAAAACATTTTAAGAAACCAGTTATTATTTCTGATTACCCAGCAAACATTAAAGCGTTTTACATGAAGCTAAATGATGATGGTAAAACGGTAAAAGCAATGGATATTTTATTTCCAGGAATTGGAGAAATTGTTGGAGGTTCTGAGCGTGAAGAAAGACATGATGTTTTAACGCAGAAAATTAAAGATCAAAACATACCAATGGAAAGCGTATGGTGGTACTTAGATACACGTAAGTTTGGAACTGTTCCTCACTCTGGATTCGGTTTAGGATTTGAAAGATTGATGTTATTTGTAACAGGTATGGGTAACATTAGAGATGTAATTCCTTTTCCAAGAACACCAAAGAACGCGGAATTTTAATCCAAACAATATTCTTTAACAGGAATCGATAAGTGTGTATTTCCCAATAATATTTGGAATTGATATAAAGTGTGGATAGTTTTGCACTCACGTTCTTTAAGTTTGAAATAGATTAATTGTCTGTGTCGATTCGGCACTATCAAGAAAGGTGGAGGGATTAGGCCCTTTGAAACCTTGGCAACCAACTGTAAGTCCGCCAACTGGTGGATTGGAAAACCGGTGCCAATTCCTAATTTTTCGCTTTAAGCGAAAATGAAGATAAAGTAAGAAAGATATAAATTTAAACCCTTCTACTTTTGAGTAGAAGGGTTTTTTAGTTTTTGGATATGAGTAAGATAAAAGAAATATTAGCGGAAAGAATCTTAGTGTTGGATGGTGCTATGGGTACAATGATTCAGCGTTACAAATTGGAGGAGAAAGATTTTAGAGGAGATGTTTTTTTGGATTCAGAAATTCCTTTACAAGGAAATAATGATTTACTTTCTATTACTCGTCCAGATATTATAAAAGCAATACATGCAGAATATTTTGCTGCCGGAGCAGACATTGTTGAAACCAATACCTTTAGTGGAACTACTATTGCTCAGGCGGATTATAAATTAGAAAAAGCAGTTTACGATATCAATTATCAGTCGGCAAAATTAGCTAAAGAGGTTGCAGCAGAATTTACAGCTAAAGAACCAAACAAACCTCGTTTTGTAGCTGGAGCCATGGGCCCGACCAATAGAACAGCTTCTATGTCGCCAGATGTAAATGATCCAGGATATAGAGCAATTACTTTTGATCAATTGGTTGAAGCCTATAAAGATCAGGCCAAAGGATTGATAGAAGGAGGAGTTGATGTACTATTGATAGAAACAATTTTTGATACCTTAAATGCTAAAGCGGCATTGTTTGCTGTAGATACTTATTTTGAAGAAAGTGGAAATAAAGTGCCTATTATGGTTTCAGGAACAATTACTGATGCCAGTGGGAGAACACTTTCTGGGCAGACAGTTGAAGCTTTTTTAATTTCTATCTCTCACATGGATTTATTGAGTGTTGGATTTAACTGTGCATTAGGAGCAAAACAATTGAGACCTCACATTCAAACAATTGCTGAACGAACGCCATTTTTTGTAAGCGCTTATCCTAATGCAGGTTTGCCAAATGAGTTTGGAGAATACGATGAAGAAGCTCCAGAAACAGCAAATCAAGTAGAAGATTTTATTAAGGATGGACTTATAAATATTATTGGAGGTTGTTGTGGAACAACTCCCGATCATATTGGAGCGATGGCAGATGTGGCTGAGAAATATGCCCCTAGAACAAAAAAACAAGAAGGAACATTGCCCAATTATAGTGGCTTAGAACCTTTGCTGGTTCGCCCAGAAAGTAACTTTGTAAATGTTGGAGAACGTACCAATGTTACAGGATCTATAAAATTTAAGCGGTTAATAAAAGATGAGAATTATGAAGAAGCAATATCTGTTGCTTTAAGTCAGGTTGAAGGAGGAGCTCAGGTAATTGATGTAAACATGGATGAAGGAATGTTAGAATCTGAAGAGGTGATGACTCGTTTCTTAAACTTAATTGCTTCAGAACCAGATATTGCTAAACTGCCTATCATGATTGACTCTTCTAAATGGTCGGTTATTGAAGCGGGCTTAAAATGTACCCAAGGAAAATCTATCGTAAATTCTATTTCATTAAAAGAAGGAGAGGAAACTTTCTTAGAAAGAGCAAAACTGATTAAGCGATATGGGGCTGCTGCCATTATTATGGCTTTTGATGAAAAAGGACAAGCAGATTCTTATGAAAAAAGAATTGCTATTTGTGAAAGAGCTTATAAATTACTGAGAGAGAAATTAGATTTTCCTGCTCACGATATCATTTTTGATCCTAATATTTTAACCGTTGCTACAGGATTGGAGGAGCATAACAATTATGCAGTAGATTTTATTGAAGCTACGCGATGGATAAAACAAAATCTACCAGGAGCTTTAGTAAGTGGTGGTGTAAGTAACATTTCATTTTCTTTTAGAGGGAACAATGTTGTGCGTGAAGCAATGCATTCAGCTTTTCTTTATCATGCAATAAAAGCGGGTATGGATATGGGAATAGTTAACCCAGGAATGTTAGAGGTGTATGCAGATATTCCAGAAGACTTGTTAGAATATGTTGAAGATGTTTTATTGAACAGAAGAGATGATGCAACAGAACGGTTGGTTGATTTTGCAGAAACGGTAGGTGCTAAAAAAGCGGTAGAAAAAGAAACCCAAGAATGGAGAAATGAAACTGTAGAAAAGCGACTCTCTCATGCCTTAGTGCGTGGAATAGTTGAATTTATTGATGAAGACGTTGAAGAATGTCGTCAGAAATTTGATAAACCAATTGAAGTAATTGAGGGTCCTTTAATGGATGGGATGAATGTAGTTGGAGATTTGTTTGGTGAAGGGAAAATGTTTTTACCTCAAGTGGTAAAAAGTGCTCGTGTAATGAAAAAAGCGGTTGCCTATTTATTGCCATACATTGAGGCTGAGAAAGGTGAAGGAAGACAATCTGCAGGAAAGATTTTGATGGCAACTGTAAAAGGTGATGTACATGATATTGGGAAGAACATTGTTGGCGTAGTTTTAGGTTGTAACAACTATGAGATTATTGATTTAGGGGTAATGGTTCCCGCTGAAAAGATTATTCAAGTAGCCAAAGAAGAAAATGTAGATGTTATAGGATTGAGTGGTTTAATAACACCTTCTTTAGATGAAATGGTACACGTTGCAAAAGAGTTAGAAAGAGAAGGGATGGATACTCCGCTATTGATTGGAGGAGCAACAACTTCTAAAGTGCACACAGCTGTAAAAATTGATGAAAACTTTAATAAAGGACAAACAGTTCACGTGTTGGATGCTTCAAGAAGTGTACCTGTAGTAGGGAGTTTGTTAAACGACCATAAAGTTGGTTTTGTAAAAGAAATACAAGAAGATTATCAGCGTTTACGTGATTTACACAATAAAAGAAGAGCTAAAAAGGAATTCTTAAAAATCGCAGAAGCACATCAAAATAAGTTTAAAATCGACTTTGAAAAAGATGCTCCTGTAAAACCAAATTTATTAGGAAGTAAGGTTTTTGAGAGTTATGATCTAAAAGAAATATCAGAGTACATTGATTGGACACCATTCTTTCGAACTTGGGAGTTAGCAGGAAAGTATCCACAAATTTTAGAAGATGAAATTATTGGAGAAGAGTGCGTAAAACTTTTTGCTGATGCTCAAAAAATGCTCAATCAAATTATAGATGAAAATTGGTTAGAGGCAAAAGCTGTAATCGGAATTTGGGAAGCAAACTCGGTAAGTGATACTATTATTGAAGTAAATAATGGTGAAGCAAATTTACAACAGTTAAGACAGCAGTCTAAAAAAGCTGCAGGAGTACCGAGTATTTCTTTGGCAGATTTTATTGCTCCAAAAGATTCTAACCTTCAGGATTATGTTGGCGGTTTTGTAGTAACAACCGGTTTAGGAATAGACGAACACATTGCGCGTTTTGAAGCAGACCATGATGATTATAATTCAATACTCTTAAAAGCCTTAGCTGATCGATTGGCAGAAGCATTTGCAGAATTGATGCATAAAAAAGTACGAACAGAATATTGGGGTTATGCCGCAAATGAAGCTTTAGATAATGAGGCGTTAATTAAAGAAAGTTATAAAGGAATACGACCAGCTCCTGGTTACCCTGCTTGTCCGGATCATACACTTAAACGCGATTTATTTAGGTTGTTAGATGCGACTAAATTAACTGGAGTTGATTTAACAGATAGCTTGGCAATGTTCCCAACAGCCTCTGTTAGTGGTTTTTATTTCGGGAATGAGCAAGCCAAATACTTTGGTTTAGGAAAAATTGAAAAAGATCAAATCACAGAGTACGCAGAGCAAAAAAATGTTTCTATAGAAGATGCCGAAAAATGGTTGAGCCCTAATTTGAATTATTAATTCTATTTTATTCCCTCTTGGATAAGAGGGTTAGGGAGATTGATTTGTTATGCTGAATATAGCTTTCTTAGAGATTGCCCTGAGTTTGTCAAAGTGTAACGTAGTAATAATCTTCGGTTAATTTCTATAGCAAAAGATTGATAGCAGCTCCGATAATCAAAAACATTAATACAAAAAGGATGATTTTTTCTACTGTTGTATTTATGTTTAGGCTAAATGGAATGAAACTTAGAAGACCTTTATCTTTTTTAAAAGCAAATGTTAATCCAATTGAAAGCCATTGGTATCGTTGAAAGTTTATTCGATTATCTTGGTTGAGAAGATAGAGGGTTAATGATCCTAGCCAAATAATAAAGACAATGATTAGAAGATAGGTTCTAAAGTTTTTATTTTTTGTTTTAAAAAATGAATAAGCTATTAGCCCAAAAAGAATTGCTGCGGCAGGGGTTAGGATTTCTGTTTTTGGCCAATGCATTATTTTTAGTAATGCGCTTATTATAAGGATTGTTCCAATCCCTCCTATGAAAATATTATTTAGCGAAAATTTTTTAATGTTGTAGCTTAGTGTTAAAATGATCTTTTAATAATTACAGGTTATTGGTTAACGAACAATATGGAATGTTGAAATTCTTGGCAAATCGTTATTTTACATTTAAAATGTCAATTTTAAAAAGTTTCTCTTTCTTCCTTGTTTCTTTAGGATAATTAAGCTGTTTTGAGATGTTTTAAAGAGATATTCTGTACTGATATACGCATTACTTTTTTTTCCTTCAGGGTATAAGTAATTTTTTTGTATTGCTCCATCTTTCTTGATTTTCACTATTGTTGAAGAAATATTTGGTGATTTGATAGGGAATTTTTCTCGAGGATTAAGGTCTGTTCCATACTTCTTGTAGTCATTAGAAATAAAATACAAATCATTTGTTTTCGAATTTCGGAATGTTATAAAAGAGTTGAAAAATGAAGGACTGCTTCTTGTTATAGTATGTTTTTTAGGTATTACTTTTGTCCAGTTAATATTTCCATCACTCTCAATATCTATAACAATAATATCATAAAGGTAAAACTTATAATTAAAACTTGTAACTCCAGTAGAGGAATTGGTATAAGTTTTAATTTTCCAAGCTACCTTTTGTGACACAAGGGTGACGCCACCATTCTTTTTAGGAATTACTTCTTCTGAATATAATGTAGGTTGAGAAGGTTTGCCTATACTAACATTTAGGCCATTGGGAATCTTTTCTTCTTTATTAATCATTTTAAGTATACTACTGTCAAATGCAGAAAAAATAGGTTTTGTGTTGGTTGTTGTTAAAGAATAATCTATAGACATATAGTATGTACCATGGTATTGAAATGTAGGGGTAGGGGTATCTGATATTTTATCAGTGTAAAACCCCGATATTAAGAGAGTTTTGTTATCTTCATTAATATCATAAGTAAGGGTGCTAAGTATTTTATTGCCTTGACCATCTATGCTATACTTGAATAGCTTATCTTTTTTGAAATTGTAGTGAAGTATTTTTATATTCTCGTATGAACTTGAAGAGTGTATTGCAGTAAATAAATGTCCATCATCATCAAGAATGTAAATTTGTTGTCTAGATAAAAGGAAGTTGTATATGGAATTATTAGAGTTTGTGACTATTTGATCTTTTTCCCAGATAGAATTTAAGTTGCTGTCAAATACTTTGTAATTTGAATGCTTGCCTTCAGATTTTGTATAGATAAGAAGGGTTGAGTTTTTCTTAGATACTTGGTATTGAAAAGAGGCATTACTTTTTTTCTTAGGATTTATTGTGTGTAATATTTTAGGATTAAGATTGATTTCACCTTGTGGTGATATTGAATATGCAAGTAAATCTTTTCTATTTAACTTTTTATTATGACTAGTTACTAAGATAATTAACTGATTGTTAAGGTAGATTACACTTTTTATTGAAGTAGGAATACTTCCATTTTTTGGAGTTTTAATTACTTTACTAAATTCTAATTGTAAATCATTATTAAATCGTTTTAGAATTAATTTATTTTTAGCTCCATAAACACTAGAACAATAAGCATAAAAACCGTTATCATCCTTGCTTATTATTTCATCAAGATAAGTTTTTCCTTTAATAGAGACAACAGAACCTTCTTCAAGTTTATGTTGTCCAAAACTAAATACATTTAAAAAGATTAAGAATGTGAGAAATAGATAGTTTTTTTTCATTATTTATTCGTTCAATTAAAATTAACTTTGCGGTAATGTTTCAAAAAACGATCATATCACTTTTAACTTTTCTCTTTTTGCTTTTTACTGAAGTAATTGGTCAAAATGCAGATTGTGATAAAATGTTTATCTTAAAAGATACCATTTATCATACAAAAGCAATTTCAGGTTTTGGAGCTAAAAAAGAGTTTTCAGGAAATGCTTTAGAAGATTCTAAAACTTTTGAAAAAGAGCAAAATTCCATTTGGTATTTTATTGTTGGAAAAGAAGATGCTGTTTTAACCTTTGATATTATAGCAGAAAGCAAGCAGGATGATTGGGATTTTATCCTCTATGAATATTCAAAAGGGTTTTGTAAAAAAGTAGCCAATAATGAATTGGTAGCATTACGATCTAATTTGTCTCGTAGTCCGATTACTGGATTATCTCGAAAAGGAAAAGAAAGTTTTGTTGGAGCTGGTGTTAATGCCAATTATAGTAGGCCTATAAGGGTTAAAAAAGGGGCTAGATATGTTTTGGTAGTTAATAATCCAAAACGAGCAGGAGGAAAGCATACCTTAATTCTTCATTATCCCAAAAAAAAGAAAGTAAAAGCTCCAGTTAAAACTATCGTAGAAAAGAAGGTTGAAAAAGAAATAGAAGCGATTCCTGATAAATTACGCTTCACTCTAGAAGTAAAAGATTTATCCTCAGGAGATTCAGTTTTAGCTTTCGGAAGTATTGCTGGATTAACTAAGGCAGTTATTGCATTAAACGATCAGGCAAGCTTTACAAAAGAGTTGACAAAGAAGAATCGATCAATTTTGGTTGATGCCTCAGCAAAGGGTTACATGTTAGTGTCGCAAGCGTTTAAAATAGGAAAGAATAAGGTTAATTTTTTAGCTGAGGTTAAGTTAGAGAAGATAGAAGCCGGTAAAAAAGTAAACTTAAAAAACATTCAGTTTTATGGGAATCGTTACGATTTCCTGCCTAAAGCAACAAGTTCTTTGAGGGCTTTGCTTTCTTTTATGGAACAAAACCCAACTGTAGCAATTGAAGTAGAGGGACATGTTAATGGGCCTGGGCAAAAAAACTCGAAAGACTATCAAGAGCTATCATACAATAGAGCGTATGCTGTAAAGGCTTATTTAATTAAAAAAGGGATTGCTAAAGATCGTATTGATTTTAAAGGGTATGGGAATTCACAAATGTTGTATCCCAGCCCTAAAAGTCCATATCAGGAATCAGCCAATAGAAGAGTAGAAATAAAAATAACATCAAATGAGTATCATACTGGGAATTGAAACTTCCACTAAAATTTGTTCAGTAGCCATTTCTGATGGTGATAAATTACTTGCGCTAGAAGAAGAGGGAGGAGAATATTCTCATTCAGAGAAGTTGACTACGTTTATTCAAGGAGTGATGGATAGAGCTAGTTTGAAACTGGAAGATATTGATGCAGTAGCTGTAAGTAAAGGGCCCGGTTCTTATACCGGTTTGCGAATAGGTGTTTCTGTAGCAAAAGGATTGTGTTATGCTTTGGATAAGCCCTTGATTGCAGTAGATACGCTCCAAGCAATGGCAAAGAACCCAGCTTTAAAAGCTTCACTTCTTTGCCCGATGATTGATGCCCGAAGAATGGAAGTTTATACTGCTATTTTTGACGAACAAAATAAAATGGTGGAACCAATTACTGCTAAAGTTATTGATGAGAACTCTTTTTCATCGTATTTAAAAAGTAACGAAGTTTTATTTTTTGGCGATGGAGCAGCCAAGTGCCAAGAAACCTTTTCCAATAATTCGAATGCAATTTTTAGTGAAGAAGGGTTGCCCTCAGCACAATTTGTAAATCAAATAGCGTTAGAGAAATTTAAAAATAAGGAGTTTGAAGATGTAGCTTATTTTGAACCTTATTATTTAAAAGATTTTTTAGCTACAACCCCTAAAAAATTGTTGTAATAAACTTAGTTATTACAATCAATCGTCTTCTTTACAGTTTCAAAAATGATTTTCTTATCTGTTTTTTTTATTGATACGAATTGATAAGGGTAGGTCATTACAGAAGTAGAAGCACATGTTTCTCCTGGTTTAGATTCTTCAACAGTAATTACAATGTTTGCACTGTTTTCTTGAACAGCTTTAACTTTAATGTTGTGGCCTCCAGAATTTTGTTCTCCCATAGAAACTAAAATAAGTTGTGAAGTTTCAAAATCTACAGGTTCAGGTGTTGGCTTTTTAAAGTAGTTGCTGTAAGCTTTTTTCCAGGCAAGATCATAATCATTTTGAGTGCTAATGATTTGAGT
Source organism: uncultured Flavobacteriales bacterium (assembly GCA_905479915.1). Lineage (GTDB taxonomy): Bacteria > Bacteroidota > Bacteroidia > Flavobacteriales_E > Vicingaceae. The sequence continues at coordinate 31,448 of CAJQOH010000001.1, read as the reverse complement.
TGTTTTTTCAGTGTAACCGCTATTGGTTCCAGAATTTATCTCTGTAAAAACAAGAGGTTCAGATTTTTCTTCAACATTAGTTTTAACGCTTTCTTTACTCGAACTGCAAGAAGATAATGCTACAATAATAAAGCTAAAAAAAATGGCTATAGTTGTTTTATTTAAATTGTTCATGATAGTAAATTTTGATGGCAGAAAACTACCTGTTACATATTTCCCATAGGGGTTCTAATTCCACGATTTCCGTTGCATTTTTTGTTGCTAGAGCATGATGTAAATGCAATAGCGGCTATAAAAAGAACTAATAAGCTTATTGTTTTTGTTTTTTTCATAATCTATTGATTGTCAAATTCTAAAACAAATATAGCAATTTGCGTTCCAATAATTTATTTCAGGCAATTCAGGTACTTCTGTATAGTGTTTTCTAAGCCGTAGTATAGCGCGTCACAAATTAAAGCATGCCCAATAGAAACTTCTAAAAGTCCATTTACATGCTCTTTAAAATAGTTGAGGTTCTCAAGATTTAAATCATGTCCAGCGTTTAATTCTAGCCCTAAATTTTGCGCAAGTTGAGCTGCTTTAATAAAAGGAGCAATCGCTTCAGCTTTATTTTTATTGAAATTATCAGCGTATGGGCCGGTATAAAACTCTATTCGATCAGTTCCTGTATCAACTGAATTTTCAATGTTTTGAATTTCGGTGTCCACAAAAATAGAAGTTCTGATTCCGGCACTTTTAAATTCAGTTATAACTTCTTTTAAAAAATCTTTTTGTTTTAGTGTGTCCCAACCTGCATTTGAAGTAAGTACTCCGGGAGGGTCGGGAACTAATGTTACCTGTTCAGGTTTCACATCTAAAACCAACTTTATAAATGAAGTATTCGGAAATCCTTCAATGTTAAATTCCGTAGTAACATTAGGCTTTAAATCATATACATCTTGATAGGTAATGTGTCTTTCATCAGGTCTTGGATGTATTGTAATTCCTTGGGCTCCAAATTTTTCACAATCTTTCGCAACTTGAACCAAGTTGGGTAAATTATTGCCTCTGGCGTTTCTAATTGTTGCAACTTTATTGATGTTTACACTTAACTTAGTCATTGTAATTTGTACTTTTGGCGTAGATATATCGTATAATAAGTATACAAAAGTAGAAACTATTCGACTAATATGATTGCTTCAGAATTAATATCTTACGACATACCACCTTTAAAACTTTCTGACACAGGGGTTAAGGCCTTAGATTGGATGGAAGAATTTAAAACTTCCGAACTTCCGGTAGTAGATGATAATAAGTATATTGGTTTAATTGGAGAGTCTGAAATATTGGATAGAAATGATATAGATGATAAACTTTCAGATTACAATCTATCATTTAAGACTCCTTCTGTTAGACAGGAGAGACATATGTTTGAGGTTATTTCAACTATGGTTCAGCATGAGGTGAGTATACTTCCTGTAGTTGATAGTGATGAGCAATATTTAGGTGTTGTTACCCCTCGTAATATATTAGAACACTTTTCTAAAGCCGTTTCTGTTTCTAATGCTGGAAGTATCTTAACATTAGAAGTGAATATAAAAGATTATTCATTGTCAGAAATTTCTAGAATGGTAGAGTCTGATGATGCAAACATATTGGCTTCATTTATTACCTCCCATGCTAACTCTACTAAATTAGAAGTTACTTTAAAAATTAATAAAGCTGAGATAAGTAGAATATTACACACGTTCGAACGATTTAATTATACCGTATTGGCTTCTTACAGTGAGAGTGAATATCAAAAAGATTTACAAGGAAAGTATGACGAGTTTATGCGTTTTTTAAACCCTTAAAATGTATTCCCAGGTTTCTAAAGTTGCATTAAGTTTAATTTTCATTATACAGAGTTGTTGTTTTTGTTTTTCTCAAGATAGCACAAACAGCTTTGTTGTTGTAAAGGAGTTTAGGGTTATTGGCAATAAGACAACAAAGGAAGCCATTGTAATTAGAGAAGTTCCCTTTAACATAAATGATACAATTCCAATTGATGAGTTAAATCAAGTTTTAAAAAGAACGGAGAGTAACTTATTTAATACATCGTTATTTAATTTTATAACTGTTGAGCCTGTATATTTTGATGACCAAAATATTTCGATTTACATCACTGTAGAAGAAAGGTGGTATTGGTGGCCTATTCCAATTTTTGAAGTAGAAGAAACAAATTTTAATACATGGTGGGAGAATAAAGATTTTGATAGAGTGAATTATGGTTTGTTTCTTTCTAAAGAAAATTTTAGAGGTAGAAAGGAACGAGCTATGTTGCTTTTACAAGGAGGTTTTACAGAAAAGGTTGGTGTAAAATATATTGTTCCATACATCAATAAAAAGAAAACAAATGGACTGAGTTTGATGTTTAGTTATGTTAGAAATCGAGAAATTCCTTACGCCACAATTAATAATTTGAGAGCTTTTTACCGATCAGATAATGATTACATTAGGAAGGAAGTAAGTTCTGTTGTTGGTTATGAACTAAGACCAAAGTTGTACATGAAACATAACTTTAATTTAGAATACAAGAATGTGACCCTTGCTGACTCTGTGATTCTTCGTAATCCTGATTTTCTTTCTAGCGGGAATACTAAATCAGAGTTTCTGAATTTAAACTATAAGGTTAAAAGAGATAAAAGAGACAATAAAAATTATCCAATTAAAGGCTCCTATTATGATCTCACAATACATAAAAATGGGTTAGGGCTATTGGATAAAGAAGTAAACTCTCTTTATTTTACTACACATTTAAAAAAGTTTTGGGAGTTGGCAAATCGATTTTATATGGCAAGCTCTTTAAAGGCTAAATATGCTGTTAAGGATGCTCCATACTATTTGAGAAGGGGTTTAGGATTTAGTAATGATTTAGTTCGTGGTTATGAATTGTATGTGATAGATGGAGAACATTTTGGTGTTTTTAAAACTCAATTAAGATATGGTTTGGTAGAAGGAAAAACGTTCCATTTTAAAACACTAAAGGCAGATAAGTTTAATAAAATCCCTCTAAACGTTTATTTAGGAGCTTATTTTGATGCTGGTTATGTTGATTCTAAAGCAAATAATTTAATAAACCCTCTAGAGAATGAGCTCTTATATGGAGGAGGGCTATCAATCGACTTTGTGACTTATTATGATATGGTTTTAAGAACAGAGTTTTCTATAAATAGATTAAATGAGAGTGGACTCTTTTTACATTTCATAGCTCCAATTTAAATTATTGATTACCTTCACGTTGTAAAAAGCATTCGTAAAAAGTGAAAATTGCCATTTATAGCTACAAATTAGACGATAAATATTTATCGTTTATTGAACTCTTGTTTCAAAAGTTAATTGAAAAGAATGTTAACGTTTTAGTTCATGACGTTTTCTATAAAGGATTGTCTAATCATTTAACTTTAGATGAAACAATTCAACAGTTTAGCGATTATGAAGACCTTAGTGGGGTAGATTATTTATTTAGTATTGGTGGTGATGGAACCTTACTGAAAACAATTACCTATGTTCGAGATAGTGGTATTCCAATCTTAGGAATTAATACTGGGAGGTTAGGTTTTTTAACGAGTATAGCTACAGAAGAGGTTGACAATGCTATAGAAGCTGTTTTGTCTAAGGATTTTGATTTAGATACAAGAACATTGTTGAGTTTAGAGACTGAAAATAATTTATTTGGAGATATTAATTACGCGTTGAATGAAATAACACTTCAGAAAACAGATACCTCTTCGATGATAACCATACAAGTTTATTTAAATAATGAGTTTTTAAATTCTTATTGGGCTGATGGATTGATTATTTCTACACCAACAGGATCTACAGCCTATTCTTTAAGCTGTAATGGTCCAATTATATTGCCCGGCTCAGGAAATATAATTATTAACCCTATTGCTCCACATAATTTGAACGTTAGGCCTGTTGTTGTTCCTGATGATGCTGAATTGACACTGAAAATTGGAGGCAGGACAGAAAACTTTTTGGTAGCACTTGATTCTAGGTCTTTATCTGTTCCTTTGTCCAGTGAGTTGAGGGTTAAAAAAGCAAATCATCAAATAAATTTGGTTCGACTTAAAAATTATGATTTCTTAAATACTTTAAGGACAAAACTAATATGGGGCTTTGATAAAAGAAATTATTAGTGATTAATATTTGGGTCTTTAATAAATAAAGTAATATATTTGCAAACAGTCATATATTTTTTAGGTTATTTAGCTAGAATATGCAGAAGATTATAATAATATTATTAACCATTTTGTTTTTACCTGGGTTGTCTCAGGCTCAGAAGTGGAAAAGACAAAGAGTAGAATATTCTCTTGGTTTTGCTGCAACTAATTTCCTTGGGGATTTAGGAGGTAGAGATCAGGTGGGTACTAATTTTGTTCAGGATTTTGAAATTAAGGCAACTCGATATGCAGCATCTTTAGGATATCGTTACCAGTTGGCTAAGGATTGGTATTTGAAAGGAAATTTAGTTTATGCAAAGGTTAGTGGGTCAGATAAATTGACGAAACAACCTTCTAGAGCAAGAAGAGAGCTGAATTTTAAATCTGATATTGTTGAACTTTCTGCTCAATTAGAATATATGCTTATTAAGCAAAAATCAGGTCACTTATATAGTTTGAGAGGCGTTAGAGGTAAAAGCTGGTTTAGATTTGAGGTGTATTTATTAGGAGGAATTGGTGGTATATGGTATGATCCAAAAGGAGATAGAAACGGGGAGTGGCATCGTTTGGCACCATTAAATACAGAGGGGCAAGGACTACCTGGAGGGCCTTCAGATTATAGTGGTTTTACAGCTGTTATTCCTTATGGAATTGGAATTAGAAGAAATTTGAGCGGTGGTGCAAGATCAAGACATTTTGGATCTTGGAGTGTTAGTCTTGAATTGACAATGAGAAAAACATTCTCTGATTATATTGATGATGTAAGTACTGATTATTATACTGATGGAGATAAAGATCCTCAGGCAATACTTGAGGCTGGAGGAGAAAATGCATTGTATTTTCATGATCCATCTGATCACTATAACTATGGAGGTTATGGGGAGCCACAACAAAGGGGAGATAAATCTGATAAGGATGCTTACATGATGGGAATAATTTCTATCAACTATAAGCCTGTAAGAAGAAGAAGGAACCTTCCTAAGTTCTAAAATTTTCCTGCATAATTTATTCCTTAAAGTTTCGTTTAAAGTGAATAATTATAAAGATGAGATTTCGAAAAATAATATTCGCTTTTTTTTGTTTGTTAGCATTCTCCGGATTTTCTCAACATTCTGAACTTGGTTTTCAACTTGGAACGTCCTATTATATAGGTGAGTTAAACCCAGCAATTCATGTAGTCAATAAAGTAAACCCTTCTGTAGGAATTTTTTATAGAAAAAATTTAAGTAAAAGATATTCTTTAAGAGGAGGATTTAATTATGCTCAATTAGGTGCTACAGATAATATTAGTTCAACAACATTTGGAGAATACAGAGATCTGTCATTTTTAACTTATTTACTTGAAGGGTATGGTATTTTAGAATTTAATTTCATTCCCTACCAGATAAACAATTATTCAACTTCTAGTTTTACACCTTACGTTTTTATTGGTATTGCAGCTTTTTATACAAGTCCAGATTTAGAAGGGCAGATAACAGATGTAATTAAAGAAGATGTTGTAGGTCCGTCAATACCTTTTGGCCTTGGGGTTAAATTTAATTTTGTAGATAATCTTGGTTTAGGAATAGAGTGGGGTTTAAGGAAAACATTTTCTGATAAAATTGAGGGGCTTCCTTCAACTTATAATAATGGCTATCAATTAAGTAATACTCAAAACAATGATTGGTATTCGATTTTGGGAATTACACTTAATTATAAATTTTTAACAAAAAGAGATAACTGCCCAGGCGTTATTAATTAGTAATAATGCTATCTTTGTCCGACCTTTAAAATAGGTGTTTTTAAATGGATTATAAATCTCAAATAAATATTTCTGAAGTGCCCTCACACGTTGCTATCATTATGGATGGTAATGGACGTTGGGCAAAAAAGCACGGTAAGCCAAGAATTTTTGGTCATAAGAACGGGGTTCTTTCTGTTAGAAGTGTAGTTGAAGGTGCTGGAGAAATAGGACTTAAGTATTTAACGCTATATGCTTTTAGTACAGAAAATTGGAAAAGACCCAAAGTTGAAGTAGCAGCTCTAATGCAATTGCTAGTGGCGACAATCAGTAATGAAGTTTCTGCACTAAATAAAAACAATGTTCGTTTGTTAACCATTGGTGATTTAAAAAGTTTGCCTGGTAATTGTGAGAAAGAGTTGCAAAAGGCAATGGAGAAAACTAAAAACAATACTGGATTAAGTCTGGTGTTGGCATTAAGTTATAGTTCTAAATCTGAGATAATCAATGCTGTTAAAAGTATATCTAAAGATGTATCAGAAGATAAACTTAAGGTTGAAGAAATAAGTGATAAAGTTTTTGATACTTACTTGGATACTAATCTTATGAATGATCCTGAATTATTAATAAGAACCAGTGGAGAATATAGACTAAGTAATTTTTTGTTGTGGCAAATAGCGTATGCCGAATTGTATTTTTCGGATAAATTTTGGCCAGACTTTACGAAAGAAGATTTATTTGAAGCGATTGTTGACTATCAAAATCGAGAAAGAAGATTTGGAATGACAAGCGAACAATTATAGAGCTAATGAGAAAGTATATATACATAATATTAATTTTGATGCCTTGTTTGGTTGAGGCACAATTCTCTATTAATTCGGGATTGGAAGATATCAGTTATTCTACTCCAAGAGAATATGAGATAGGTGGAATAACTATTTCAGGGGTTAATTATTTTAATCCAGCAACCATTAAAGCAATTTCAGGTTTAGCTATTGGAGATAGAATAAAGGTTCCAGGAGATAAAACGACTCAAGCTATAAAGAAATTATGGCAACAAAAACTATTTCAAGATGTTGCTTTAAAGGCAACTAAAGTAGAAGGAGATAAAATCTTCTTAAATCTTCATATTACGGAATTGCCTCGATTATCAAAGTTTAAATTTACTGGAGTAAAAAAATCAAAGCAAAAAGATTTAAGAGAAGAAATAGATTTAATTAGAGGGAAAGTAGTTACAGATAACTTATTGATAAGCACAAAGAATACGGTAAAATCATTTTACGTTAAAAAAGGGTTTTTAGATGCGGAAGTAGATATTAATCAAGTTAGAGATACCGTTGCTGCTAATAATGTTATTCTTTCAATTGATGTTAAAAGAGGGAAAAGAGTTCGAATTAAAGACATTAATTTTATTGGGAATAATGCAATGAAATCAGGTAAGTTGAGAAGATCTCTTGAGGATACGAAAAGAGCTAGATCGTATAATATTTTTACAACATCCAAATATATTCCAAATACATACAGTAATGATAAACCTGCAATTGTAGCTAAGTATAATGAGAAGGGGTATAGAGATGCAACAATAGTGTCTGATTCTGTTTATCGAGTTAGTCCAAAAAGAGTAAGTATTGACCTTAACATTGAAGAAGGTAACCAGTATTATTTTAGAGATATTAAATGGGTGGGTAATACTGTTCACTCCACCAAAGTGTTGGATAGAATATTAGACATTAAAAAAGGAGATATTTATAACAAAAAGACATTAGATTCTAGGTTGATGATGAATCAAAATGGAAGAGATGTAAGTTCATTGTATTTAGATGATGGATATTTATTTTTTCAAGTAAACCCAGTTGAGGTGAAAATTGAAAATGATTCTATTGACTTCGAAATGAGAATTTATGAAGGAAAACAAGCAAGAGTTAATCGAGTAATTATTGTTGGAAATGATAAAACAAATGATCATGTAATTAGAAGAGAAATAAGAACGCTTCCTGGAGAATTGTTTAGTAGATCTGATATTATAAGAACACAAAGAGAATTAATGCAGTTGGGTTACTTTAATCCAGAAACAATGGGAGTGACTCCAAAACCTAATCAAGAAAATGGAACAGTTGATATAGAGTATGTTTTAGAAGAAAAGCCATCTGATCAAATAGAACTTTCTGGAGGTTGGGGTGGAGGCCGAGTAGTTGGATCATTAGGAGTTTCATTCAATAACTTCTCTGCTCGAAATTTATTTAAAAAAGGTGCATGGAGACCTTTACCTGCTGGAGATGGGCAGCGTTTAAGTTTAAGAGCACAATCTACAGGATTAGGTTTTCAATCTTATAATATGTCATTTACAGAGCCATGGTTGGGAGGAAGAAAACCAAATTCTTTAAGTATAAGCTTATCACACGTTAACTTAAATAATACAAACGGTGAGTTTACACAGTCGTTTAAATCTTATGGTGGTGCTATTGGGCTAGGAAGAAGATTGAAATTTCCGGATGATTTCTTCACTTTATATAATGAAGCATCATACCAGTATTATGTGATTGATAACTACCAAGTATTGGATGGGTTTGCTGATGGGTTTGCAAATAACTTGAGTTTCAAGCATGTGCTTTCTAGAAGTTCGCAAGGGCCAAGTCCTATTTACCCAACAACTGGATCAACCACAACATTAACATTAAAACATACGATACCTTACTCATGGTTTAGAGGAGCTGGAACAGATTATGATGAAATGACTGTTCAAGAAAAAAACTTATTTGTTGAGTATCACAAATGGAAATTCCAAACTTCTTGGTTCTCAAAATTAACACACGGTAAAAGAGCATTTGTTTTAAATACTAAGGCTGGATTTGGTTATTTAGGATCGTTTAATAAAGATTTAGGAACGTCTCCATTTGAAAGGTTTTATGTTGGAGGAGATGGTCTTACTGGAGTTAATCAATTTGTAGCAACAGAAGTTATTGCACTGAGGGGTTATGGGTCAGGAGATTTATCACCAAATTCTGGAGCGACTTTCGTATCTAAATATACTGCAGAGTTGAGGTATCCATTCTCTTTAAATCCAAGTGCAACAATTTATGGCTTGGTATTTGGAGAAGCAGGTAATTCATGGGATAGCTTTAACCAAGTAAATCCATTTGAAGTTTATAAATCTGCTGGTATGGGTGTTAGAATATATATGCCTATGTTCGGATTGTTAGGATTAGATTGGGGATATAGATTTGATCAAATTCCTGGAAGAACAGATCCAAATAGTAATACTGAGATACACTTTAGTATTGGTGGAAATATAAACGGATGGTAATCTTGATAAAGCTGTTGATTATTAACAACATTAAATTAAGGAGGAGATATTATGTTTAAACAAATGAAAAGCCTAAAAAAAATAGCAGTAGTTACCGTATTGTTTTTAACTACATCTATAGCATATAGCCAAAGTTTTGCTTACGTAGATACTGAATATGTTTTAGAAAATATACCAGATTATAAAGATGCTCAAGGTGAGTTAGATAAACTTTCAATAGAATGGCAAAAACAATTAGAAAGAAGATATTCTGAGATTGATAAGATGTATAAGAATTATCAAGCTGAGCAAATCTTGCTTACTGAAGACATGAAATTGAAAAGAGAGGATGAGATTATCAAAAAAGAAAAGGAAGCAAAAGAATATCAAAAAAAGAAGTTTGGTGTTGATGGAGAGTTGTTTCAAAAAAGAAAAGAATTAGTAAAGCCAGTTCAAGATAAAGTATATAAAGCAATAAGTGATATTGCAGGATACAAGAAGTTAGGAGTTGTGTTTGATAAGTCAAGTGCCTTAACAATGCTTTATACTAACCCTAAATATAACATTAGTGATGATGTATTAAAAAAGATGGGGTATAAACCGGGAGAAACAAAAGAATAATATATATTTGAAAACAAATTAATTTAAAGGAATATGAAAATAGTTAAGATAACGATATTGATGTTTGTGGTTGCTTTGTCAACTACAGTAATGGGTCAAAAAGGGGTGAAAGTAGGTCATATTAATTCAAACGAATTATTAACTGCAATGCCAGAAAGAACTGCTGTTCAAAAAGATTTAGAGGAGTACGCAAATCAGTTAAAAGCTACTTTAGATGTGATGAGAAAAGAGTATGAAACAAAGGTTGGTGAGTTTCAAGGAAAGCAAGATGTAATGACTGATGTTATTAAAGAAACAAAAATTAAAGAAATTACAGATTTAGAAAAAAGAATTTCTGAGTTTCAACAAACTGCTGAAGCAGATTTACAGAAAAAAGAACAAACGTTATTGCAGCCAATTATAGATAAAGCTAAAAAAGCAATTGACGATGTAGCTAAAGAAAACAATTATACATATATCTTAGACTCAAGTGTAGGTGTTGTGTTATACTCTGTTGATTCAGATAACATTTTAGCTAAAGTGAAAACGAAATTAGGAATTGAATAAAAAGAAATTATTCTAACTTTAAAGCTCCTTAGGTAAGACCTAAGGAGCTTTTTTATTATGAAAGATATAGATGGAAATAATAGTAATGCGCCTATTGGGATTTTTGATTCTGGGTTAGGAGGGTTATCCATTTGTAAAGAGATAATTAAAGTGCTCCCTAATGAATCAGTTATTTATCTAGCAGATAGTGCAAATACACCCTACGGTGAAAAAAGTAGGGAAGATATTATTGATTTAAGTATAAAGAATACAGCATATCTTTTAGAATTAGGGTGTAAAATAATTGTAGTTGCTTGCAATACTGCTACTACCAATGCCATATCTGTTTTAAGAGAAAAATATGATGTTCCTTTTATTGGAATAGAACCAGCAACAAAACCTGCAGCATTGCAATCAGGAACAGGAAAAATAGGAGTTTTGGCTACTAAAGGAACTTTAAATAGTGACTTGTTCTTAACTACTTCTAGTAAGTTTAGAGAACAGTTAGAAATAATAGAGGTGGAAGGAATAAACTTAGTTCGATTAATTGAAAAGGGGCAGTTAGAAGAGACAAAGCCATTGCTTATAGAGTATCTTGAACCAATGGTTGATAAAGGAGTAGATCACATTGTTCTGGGTTGCACACATTATCCTTTTTTAATTCCTATAATACAAGAGTTAATACCCGGTAATATAGAAATTATAGACTCTGGTAAAGCAGTGGCGAAACAAACGCTAAACGTTTTAGATTCGGAAGGCTTGTTAAGTCAAACTTCAGAAAACACTAAAGTATTTTATACCAATAACAATATTGATTTGTTAGTTAGCTTTTTAGAAAGAATTGATGTAAAGTCTGAAACAATTGAGTTTAAGAACTTTTAGAGATTAAGTTGGTATACAAATCTTCATACTGGGGCAATACAGTATGTATATTAAACACTTTCGCTTGCTCATAAGCGTTCATTTTAAACTTTTCTAAAGTAGCATCATCCGCGATTATTTTCAACGTATTTTCAGCCATAGATTCAACATCTCCAACGTTACTTAAAAATCCAGATATACCATTTTTATTTACTTCGGGTATACCACCAGTATTGGTTGAGATTACAGGGGTTTTAGCAGCCATTGCTTCAAGTGCAGCTAACCCAAAACTTTCAGATTCAGAGGGTAAAATAAACACATCTGAAATGGATAAGATACGTTCAGTATCTTTTACCTTTCCTAAAAATTTAACTAAATGACAAGTATCAAGTTCTCTACATAATTCTTCAAGTCTACGCCTTTCGGGTCCATCACCAACCATTAAAAGTTTTGCGGGAGTTTGTTTTCGTACAATATCAAAAACTCTAATTACATCTTCTGCCCTTTTCACTTTTCTAAAATTAGAAACGTGAATCAATAATTTCTCATTGTTTGGAGCTAATGATTTTTTTAATTCTTGAACATTTCCGTTGTAATTGTATTGGTCTAAACAAATAAAATTAGGAATGACTTCAATATCTCTTTTAACGTCAAAGTGTTTTAAGGTATCCTGTTTTAAGCTCTCAGAAACTGCTGTAACAGCATTAGATTCGTTAATAGCAAAAGTAATTACTGGAGCAAATGAAGCATCTTTTCCCACTAAGGTAATGTCTGTTCCGTGTAAGGTAGTTACAAAAGGGATGTTGATGCCTTCAGATTTCAAAATATGTTGAGCCATATATGCAGCAGAAGCATGTGGGATAGCGTAATGAACGTGTAAAAGGTCTAGTTTTTCAAACTTCACAACGTCAACCAATTTACTCGTTAAAACCAGTTCGTATGGTTGGTAATCAAATAAAGGGTAGTCGGATACTTTTACTTCATGGTAAAAAATATTCTCTGAAAAAATATCTAAACGTACAGGTTGTTGGTAGGTGATGAAATGAATCTTATGCCCTTTGGCAGCTAAAGCTTTCCCTAATTCTGTAGCAACAACTCCACTTCCACCAAATGTTGGGTAACAAACAATTCCTATATTCATAATAACGTTTTATTACTGCAAAGATATGAGGTAAATGCTTAGTAATTCTTACTAAGCTAATATTATTATTGGATTGCTTTCAGAATCTTTTTCCCTCTACTTTTTATGCCGGCACTCGCATTGGGCATTAGCGTTTCTATACTTGCCTTAAGTTCGGGAATAATGTCAGGGTATTTTTTGGATAAATTAAAGATAACAGTCATGCTAAATGCTTTTACAGCGATTGGTTCATTGGGGGAGTTAAGTAAATTAAAGCTAATGTCTAATATGTTTCCTTCATGTTTTTCAGGAATAGTTACAAATTGGAAAGCACGCAAAATATTTCTATTTATTGAGTCATGTTTATTCGGTTGGTTCAATAATTCAATGAATAGTTTATAGTATTTATTAAGTAATTCTGGATGTTTTTGAGCAATAAAGGAGATTGGCCATGCTGCTCGTTGAGTTATCTGAACAGGACCTTCTGTAAAGCATGTCATTAATTCTTCCATTTTTATAGGAGAAGCACAAACTTCATCAACAATAGTAGTTGTGTTTGTTTTGGAATGTCCTTGTTCTAGTAATTGTCTGAAATTCATTAAAGTAAAATTAGCCAATAATTTTTGAGATGAGATTGCGTTATTTTAGTAAATTTGAATTAACGTCTATTACTATGGAAGCTCCGAAAATACCGTCAATGTTTGGATTTAGGTCCAAAAAGCCAGATCAATTTTATTTTGAACCTCGTTATTATGATGAGCGAAAAGAGAAAATGAAAAAGCGGTATGAAACTATTGGTAGAGAAGTAAATAAAGACTCCTCAGCAGAAAGAAGTCATTCAGATGATTTCAAATCAACTTTAAGAGAGAATTGGGGGAATAGTTATAGTAGAAATAGAACAGGCAATAAAATGAATGCTAGAGTTATTTTTTATATTGTTGCCCTCTCAACATTGGCCTATTTTATTCTGTTTTAAAAGTCAAAATAACGATTTGCTAGATTCGTTTTAAGACCAATAAATATCATATTGGTAGAAGTATTTTCTATGTTATTTTTATACATTCTATTCGTAATTCCAGCTTGTAATAATAGTTGCGACTTAGGATTTATAATGTATGAAACTTTTAATGTTGAATTAATAATGTCAGTGGTTAAACCCTGTGTAGTGTAATTTCCATACTCATTTGCCCTGTTGTTATTTGGGATGTACAAATCTTGACCAATACTGGCAGTATCATTAGTTTCTAATCCAACTTTAGCAACGGTTGAAATAGCTTCAACAATTAATCTTTTTTTCTGATACGTTAAGCTAATCATCGATTCATTGAAGTTTGCTCCCAAAGGATGAGCTAACGGTGCGTTAAAATGTGCATAATTCTGCAATGTATGTATTTGGGTTGGAGAGGTAGAGAAATCACTGTGAGTGTAAGTAAATGGCCTAACCATATTGTGCTCTAATTGCAATGTTAGATTCTTTATCCACATAAAGTCATAAGACTTTAAACCAAATTGATACCCGTATTTATTTGCCCACCAACCAGTACCTGCCTTAAGTTGATCTAATTTAAATTCATCTAAAATTAGTTGAGTGTAGAGGATGTTTTTCTTTTTGATTTTAAATTTCATACTTCCCCCAAGTAAAGCATTGTCAGAAGATCCTTGACTATATTCTGTAGGCCGTAAAAAGATAACAGGGTTGAAATAATTGATATCATAACCTCGATAAAAATCATCTTCTTGTGATTGCCAAATGATGCTTTCAAATAAGCCAATATTCCACCATTTTGTCGCATTTAAACTTAAGTAATGAATTGTAGATAATTTCTGAAAGTAGTTTTTCATATTGCCATTAGAATTTCTAATGTCTTGGTAATTGGTGTATAGTGCCATGTATTTTAATTTCCAAATGTTGGCAGTTACTTTCAAATAAGGATAACTGTTTGAGTTGTCTGACAGAAATAATGAACGGTAGCCATCACCAATAAAATTTTTACCATAACCCAATTGAAACGTGAAGTTTTCATCAGCTGTAAAAGTTATGTTGGCTTGTCCGTAAAATGATTTTCCATCTTTAGAATAATCATATCCGGGACTAATGTTTTTACTTTCTACTAAGGCATTAATATGAGATGGATATTTTGAATTGTCGGCTAAAATTGCAATTTGACTACTCCATTTTTTTCCAAAACTACTTTGGAAATTTAATCCAAAAGAAGCTTCTGTTAAAGCTTCTGATATTAGGTCATTTTTTTCTAGGGTTGTACCTAGATTCATGATAGGGTCAAGAGATAAAGTGAATTTTCCTGGTGCTGATTGAATTAAATGTTTGTTTCGAATTCTATCGTTTTTGCTGGTTTGATATTGATCAATTACAGCGTCAAAATCAGTAATTTCTTTTTTAGCAAAGGGCTTTATACTTGTATGAAAGTTATCTAAGGTATCTACATGTTTATTGAAGAGGGCACTATAGGTTCGTTCATTTGAAATGTTAAAATTTTGAGCATAGAGTTCGCTCCAAAACAAGATTAATAGAAGGGATAATATGTAGGTTATTTGTTTATACATTGCCCTTTTTTGCTGCTGTTTTTTTTCTCTTTAACTTAATGAAAAATGGTGTTTGTATTAATAGTAAAACACTTCCCATTATAACAACAAATGAATAGCTTGGGTCAAATTGTTGTGCAATAACTGAAGCTCCAATTGTAAGTAAACTAAATAGGTAAATGATAATAACTGTTTGTTTATGTCCCAATCCTAAATCCATTAATCTATGGTGAATATGATTTCTATCTGCTGTAAAAGGAGAAACACCCCTTACTGCTCTTAAGGTAAAAACTCTAATAGTATCTACCAATGGATAAACCAAAATAGACATGGACAAAATAGGTTTGGAAATGTTTTTAATAACATAAGGTAGTTCTTGAGCTTCGTATTCTACTAACTCGATAGCCATTACAGCAATTAAAAATCCTATTGTAAGTGATCCAGAATCACCCATAAAAATTTTAGCAGGATTAAAATTAAACCTTAAAAACCCTAATAACGCTCCAGCTAGTGAAAATGACAAAACAGCATAAGTCCAATCGCCAGCAAAATAAAACCAACAACCAAAAACGGTTGAAGCGATTAGTCCAACACCAGAAGCTAAACCATCTACTCCATCAATTAAATTGAAGGCATTTATTATTACAATATACGTGAAGATTGAAAGCATAATTCCTGCCCATTCTGGAATTTCTCTGATACCAAAAAGGCCATGCAAACTTGTTAGTTTTACTTCTGCCATAAATACCATAATAAAAGCAACGATTATATGAGCTGCTAATTTTTTTACCGGAGCAGTACCAATAATATCATCTTTCATTCCAACAAAAAACATAATTAATAATGAAGGGACGAGGTATTGAATAACTCCGATATCATTGATAGGTAACCAAAGTAAAAAAGAGAAGAGTGTTCCAGCAAAAATCATCATACCTCCCATTAAAGGTACTTTTTTAGTATGAATCTTTCTATCATCCGAAGGATCATCAAATAAATGCTTTTTCTTAGCAATTAAGATAAAAGATGGTGTAGAAAGTAACACGATCATAAAGGATGTTAATATGGGCAAAATTAATTCTAGCATAGTCTATTAAAAATCGTCATATAAATTTCTTAATGATGTGCGAAAGCCAAAATAAACGTAATTGGTTTCATTTGTAAAGTTTAATGCGGTGTTTTCATATGATCGTTTATTAATTCCAATAAGTATACTCATGTTGTTTTTAGGGTTAATAAGAAACCCAAGATGTGCTTGTATAATTGTTAGTTTGTTAGATATAGCGGGTAATGATAATATGTTTCCATCTGCATCTACTATTTGAGGAGTGTTGTTTTCTGAAAAGAATATATTGTTTCCAACTGTACCATAATCAATTAAATTCATTTTAATTTCAGTAAATACTCGTTTGTACTTGTAATTGATGATACCAACAATCTCTTTGAAATTTGCACCTGTGGGATGTGCTAGAGGTTCGTTGTAATTAGAGTAAGTCTGTAGTCTAGTATCAGAAGAGTAGGTAAAAGCTTCGGAACTGTTATATTCTGCTTGTAAAGTTAAGTTGGGTATTCCAAAATATTTAGCACCAACTTGATAGCCATACTTTGAACTACCATCATAAACAAATTGATTATAGATAACTGCTTTAAAAGGAAGTTTAAGTTTTAGGTTTGTTCCTATAACAGTATGATTAACATCATTAAATCCAGTAGTTGCAGTATTAACTCCAATTATCGGATTAAACTGTTGCCATTGCAATGGTTTTGTTCCAGAAGAATCTTCTGTTTGCCATAGGGTAGATTCAAATAAACCAATGTTTAGCCATTTTGTAGCTAACCAACTCAAGTAATGCGTACTCATTGTTTTTCTTTGGAACAGGCTTTCGGAAGTTGAGGCCTCATCTCTTCGAGTAACAGAAGATAAGGAAGCGTTTAGTTTGGTGTATTGGAATTGATCTTTTTTTCCAAAAGTGGTTATGATTTTCCAGAAAGGATAATTGAATGAAGCATCTGATAATAGTAGTGAACGATATCCATCTCCAACAAAGTTTTTTCCTGTTCCTAATTGAAAGTTAAAGTGTTTGTTTGGCGAATAAGAGAGGTTTGCCGAAGCTGAAGAAAAATCATATCCTTGGTCTGATTTAAAAGCTTTCCATCTTCCTTGTCCAGGAATTATTGTTGTTGAATTGGCGTAGTTAGTTAAATAATCTGGCAATACCATTTGGTTTTCATAAAAGGATGTTTCAAAAGAAAACTTTTCGCCAACATTTGCGCGAACCATAACACCTCTTGTATTTTTATAAAGTGTTTTCCCTGATGGGTCTTCACTATCTTTTCCTAGCTCAATATTAAATAAGGGATCAACTGTTAAATAAAAATTACCCGTATCAACAATCATTAAGTTTTCATAAAACATCGATCGATACATCCACTTAAAAAAGTTACGGGGCTTTTTTTCTGATTTGGAGATGTTTGCTAAGTAGAATTTATGTTCGGATTTTGATAATATTGAATCAGAAATGCTTTTTATAAAAGATTGATTAATTGGTTGGAATGAAGTGTGAACATTACTGTTAATGTCATTAAAGACCTTTTGATTAACCAGTCCAAATTCTCTATTTAGAGGAAGGTTTTGTTGTTGTCCGAATGCGACAGTAGCCAACAATGTTAGAATGGAAAGAGAAAAGATATGTCTACAATAAGTACTCAATTATTAAATCTACTTTAATGCTTCATTCACGTTTTTAATTGGCAATTGATAGGCGTTATTATAACATACGTATATCATTGTCTTTCCGTTGACTTACTTCGTGTTTAGAGCGTAATATTTTCCTTAAAATCTATCGGCACACTTTTACTTATACCCTTTGCTCGCGCTTTTATATCTCCTTGTACCCTAAGCTCCATTGTTGGACTAGAAATTAAACCCATGAGTGCCGGAAGACCTCCAGAAGCTAAGTCTTTTAAACTAGATTGCATGATAAAGCGATAAACACTGTTTGATTTTTTTTTGAGTGTAACCTTTTCCTTGATAGAAGCCTTTCCTACTTTATTGCCTTTTAAAAAAAGGTTTAAATCTGAATCAATTATACTAATATCGTATTTGTTAGGGTTTTTAATTTGCATCGCAACTTCAACATCAACACCTTGTATTGAGATATCTTTTACACCAACATCAACAACCTTGATAACTTCAACCTCTTTATATTCTAGGCAACTGGTTAGTTGAATAACCAAAAGAAGTAGAGTAGAATATGTAAGGAACTTTTTCATGTTTAACTATACAAATACATCTTTATGCGTTGTGATATTCTGCAAAGTACTTGTAAAATAAAGGAATGGTTTCTATTCCTTTAAAATAATTGAAAACACCATAATGCTCATTTGGAGAATGGATCGCATCTGAATCTAATCCAAAACCAAACAGTACAGATTTTAAACCTAATTCTTCTTCAAATAAAGCAACAATAGGGATACTTCCTCCACTTCTAATTGGGATTGGAGTTTTTCCGAAAGAATCTTGCATCGCTTGCTTTGCAGCTTTGTACCCGATAAAATTAGTTGGTGTAACATAAGGTGTTCCTCCATGGTGTGGAGTTACCTTTACTTTAACAGATGCCGGAGCAATACTATTAAAATATGTTGTAAACAGTTCAGTAATCTTCTCACTATTTTGATGAGGAACTAAACGCATAGATATTTTAGCATAAGCTTTTGATGCAATAACAGTTTTCGCCCCTTCGCCAGTGTATCCTCCCCAAATTCCATTAACATCAATTGTTGGTCGAATAGAATTTCTTTCGTTTGTTGTGTATCCTTCTTCACCATCTATATCAGAAAGATCTAGTGCTTTCTTATATTCTTCTACGCTAAAAGGTGCTTTAGCCATTTCTGCTCTTTCTTCATCTGTAAGAATTTCAACATCATCATAAAACCCAGGAATGGCAATGTGATTTTTATCGTCTCTCATTTTAGCAATCATTTCGCATAAAATGTTAATTGGATTTGCCACAGCACCACCATATAATCCTGAATGTAAATCACGGTTTGGTCCAGTCACTTCAACTTCAACATAGCTTAAGCCTCTTAGTCCAACAGTAATAGATGGGGTGTCATTCGCAATAATTCCAGTATCTGAGATTAAAATAACATCTGCTTCTAGTCGTTCTTTATTTTCTTTAACAAAAGTTCCTAAGTTTTCTGATCCTACTTCCTCTTCACCTTCAATCATGAACTTAACATTACACGGAAGACTATCTGTTTTCATCATGGACTCAAATGCCTTTACATGCATGTACATCTGTCCTTTATCATCACATGATCCTCTAGCAAAAATTGCTCCTTCAGGATGGTTTTCTGTTGGTTTAATTACAGGCTCAAAAGGAGGACTATCCCATAAATCTATTGGATCTGCAGGTTGTACATCGTAATGTCCATAAACCAAAACAGTTGGTAAATTAGTATCAATTATTTTATCTGCATAAACAATAGGATGTCCTGCTGTAGCACAAATTTCTACGTTATCGGCTCCGGCTTCTACCAATCGCTTTTTAACTTCTTCAGCTGTTTTTGCTGTATCAGCATCGTAAGCAGAATCTGCACTTACTGAAGGGATCTTTAGTAGATCTAAAAGTTCGTTAAGAAATCGTTCTTTGTTTTCTGAAATGTAATTATTGATGTTGGACATATTTTAAATTTTCCACAAATATAATTAAGTTGAAGTACTTCGTAGTAAAAATTTGTTTTGGATTGAAAATGTGTACTAGACCTTAAGTATTTCATTTTTATTGTTGCAACATTTTGTTAGAAAACAGTGATTTGTCACCAGTTTTTAAAACATGGGCGACTTTTAGGAGTTCAATAATTCAAAAACAAGGTTTCTGTGTATAGCAACCTTTTTTCTTTTCACCAGTCTTAAAGATAACTAAACTAATCACACATGAAAAAATTACTAGTCATATTAGCTGTTTTATTCGCTCAAATGAGTTTTGCTCAATTGGTGGTAAATGATAATGTTACAGATTCTGTTCTTGCAAATACTATTGTAGGTGGAGGAATAACTATTAGTAACGTAAATTTAAATTGTAATCAAGGAGCTTACGGAGTTTTTAACAGTTCTAATTCTAATGTGGGAATAGCTGATGGAATACTTTTATCTACAGGTATGGCTGCTCCAGTTGAAGACTGTATGTACTCATTGAATTTGTCAGATGCTAATTTTGATCAGTGGGATTGTGGTTCGGTTAATGTTTAAGTTGGTGGTAACCTGATAGGGAATTATACGATTACCCCAGCCAATTTTGGATGGTTTTCTACTCAGATATTCGTTCCTGTAGGGTCAACTATAGATATTGAATATGTAACTACTGGTGGAGCAGGTTGTGATGAATTAGATCATGAACTAACTTTAACAGATCCAGGGGGAATGACAGTTTTAGAATATAACAATTGGGGTGGTGGGGCAACTCCACCACCTATTCCAGTAGGAATGATTTATAGTGCGGTAGCAAATTGTAACCCTGCAACACAAGCCGCTTTTATTCCATACTCTGCGGTAGGACCTAATAATAGTGATTTAGCAAGCCATGCTTTTAATACAGTGTTGAATGATGCTGATTTAATGAGCTTAGATACTTTAGCAACAAATGATGTTTGTATATTGGAATTTGATTTTATTCCTTTAGGGAATCAGGTGGATTTTCAATATGTTTTTGCTTCTGAAGAGTATCCAGATTATGTATGTAGTATTAACGATATTTTTGGATTCTTTATAAGTGGTCCTGGAATAGTTGGGAATAAGAATATTGCTTTAATTCCAGGAACAACTACGCCAGTTGCTATTAATACTGTAAATGGTGGGGTGAGTGCCGGTACAAATTGCCCTCCAGGAGGTTTAACGAATACACAATACTATATAAGTAATGGTAATGGTGATGATTGTTGGGCTACACCTGGCCTTCCACATTGCACGGATTCGACAATAATTAGATACAATGGGTTAACGGTACCTTTAACCGCTTCTAGTGCTGTAGTAGCTTGTCAAACATATCATTTAAAAATGGCGATTGCTGATGGTTCAGATTGGTCGTTTGATTCTGGAGTGTTTTTGGCGGCAAACAGTTTATCAAGTAATGTAATTAGTTTGGAATCTAATTTTAACACCACTGGTGGAGATTCTATTATATATGAAGGTTGTGGAGAAGCTACTTTAGCTTTTACACGAACTGATACAAATGGTAGTAATACAGTAAACTTTTTGATAGGAGGATCAGCAACTAACGGTGTTGATTATCCAACAACTGCAGACAGTGTTGTTTTTGCACCTGGACAAGACACTGTTTACCTAGTAATACCTGCAAATGCAGATGGTGCTACTGAAGGTCTTGAATTTGTTACCATTCAATTGATACAAACAATTTGTGCTGTAGTTGATACCACAGAAATTAAGTTTTACATTAGTGATCTAGCTCCAATTGTACCTTCAACAAATGATATATCCATTAATTGCGGTGTTGATTCTGTAAAGATAGGGGTTGGTTATACAGGACCAGTAGATAGTATTATTTGGAATACAGGTGATATAGGAGATTCTTTATGGGTTAGCCCACTAGTCACAACAGATTACTATGTAACATTAACGGATACCTGTGGAGGTGGACCGGCATTAGATACTGTAACAGTAACAGTATTGCCTGGATTACCAATAAATATAACTAACATGCACGATACTTCAGTTATATGTGGTGCAGGCCCAGTACCAGTATGGATAAATTATACAGGTCCAGTAGATAGTGTTGGATGGAATACGGGAGCTCAAACAGATACAATATGGGTAAACCCTGTGGTAACAACTACTTATTATGCAACAATAACAGATTCATGCGATCAATTTGTTGTAGTTGATAGTTCTGTTGTTACGGTAACTCCCCCTGCAGCAATAAATTTAGTGACCTCTAATGATGCTTCTAAATATTGTCCTCAAGATAGTATTAGACTTCATGTTACTCCTTCTGGTGGAGGTGGAACATTTACTTACAGTTGGACTCCTGGAGGCTCTACAGATAGTAGTATATATGTTAGTCCTACTAATACCACTACTTATTATATTGATGTTATGGATAATTGTGGTACTGCAGCTAGAGATTCGGTAACGCTTACTGTTCCTAATTTTGTCCCTTTATCCAATACAGTAACTACAAATGATGTTACCATATGCCCTGGTGATCCAGTTGTTTTAAATGCAATTGTTACAGGTGGAGTAGGGACTTATTATTCTTGGAATAATGGAGTTGGGAATACAATACCGTCTACTGTTAATCCAGTAGTTACAACAAATTATATTCTTACAGCTCAAGACAGTTGTGGTGCAATACAATTGGATTCTGTTTTAGTAACAATTAATCCATCAACGTATCAAAGTAATTTGCCAGATTCTATTAACATGAATTGTGTAAATGAAACAATATTGTTGGACCCCGGAGTTACTGGAGGGAATGGTATGGAAACTTATTTGTGGAGTACTGCAGAAGTAACATCTACTATTCAAGTTACACCTGCTGCTACAACTACTTATACTGTTCAAGTATCTGATATCTGTTCTTCTATATTTGATTCGGTAAAAGTTGTAGTTCCTGTATTTACTCCGCTAGGAATCACCGTAAATGCAGATTTAGCTGTCAATTGCCCTGGCGATCCGGTAGTGTTAGTTGCGAATATTTCTGGAGGGTCAGGACAAAATTTAGTAATTAATTGGTCTGATGGAGCAACTAGCTTTACTGGTAACAATATCACAGTAAATCCAATTGCCACGACAACTTATACTGCTTTTATAAAAGATACTTGTGCTAATGATAGTGCTACAGCATCTTTTGTAGTAACAGTACCTAATTATGCTCCATTACAAATAACATTGTCCAATGATACATTAATATGTGTGGGTGGCCAAGCAAGTTTATCTGTTGTAGCATCAGGAGGAAATACACCTTATACTTACTCTTGGTCAGGAGGATCAACAGCATCATTTTTACAAGTATCACCAACTATGGACCTGAGTTATAATGTTACAGTTACTGATGGTTGTGGTAGTGTTATGGGAGGATCTGTTAATGTGAGTGTAGCAAGTCCTACAGCTTATTTTTCACATGAGTATATTGATCAGTACAGGGTACAGTTTACAGATTCTTCATTTTACAATATCGTATCTTATTGGTGGACGTTTGAGGAAAAAGCATCTACAGAGATGAATCCTATTAATACTTTTTCTGGTGACGGAGAGCATGATGTATGGTTAAAAGTAGAAGATGCGAATGGTTGTTTTGATAGCATTATGAAAACGATAACACCTCCTCAATTCTTTTATGCGCCAAATTCATTTACACCAGATGGTGATGGGATAAACGATGAATTCAAGTTTAAAGGAATGGGAATTAAATCATTTAAGCTGTTGATTTTTGATAGATGGGGTGAGTTGTTGTTTGAATCAGAGAATATTAATAATGGATGGGATGGTAATTTTAAAGGGAAAAAAGTGCCTGCAGGAGTATATGTTTACAAGGCTTATATAGAATCCTTTGAAAATATTATTTACGAACCTGAGGGAAGTATTAGTCTGATTAAATAAGGATATTTCCTGTCATTTCTTCAGGAATACTAATGTTAAGTAGCTCCAATATCGTTGGAGCTACATCCGCTAGTTTTCCATTATTTATTGTAGAATAATCGCTATCAATTAAAATACAAGGAACTGGGTTTACACTGTGAGCTGTGTTTGGAGAACCATCTTCGTTTATCGCATAATCAGCGTTTCCATGGTCTGCTATAATGATAAAGGAGTAGTTGTTGTCTAAGCCTTTTTTCACAATTCTTTCAACACAATCATCTACTTTTTCTGCCGCAGCAGTAATGGCAGAATATATTCCTGTATGACCTACCATATCAGTATTAGCGAAATTCAAGCAAATGAAGTCTGAAGTTTGATTGTCAATTTCAGGTAATATTTTTTGAGTTACCTCTTCGGCACTCATCTCAGGTTGTAAATCGTAAGTTGCCACATTTGGGGATTTTGCCATTAAACGTTTTTCGCCTGTAAATTCAGCCTCTTTTCCTCCAGAAAAGAAGAAAGTTACATGGGGGTATTTTTCTGTTTCTGCAATACGTATTTGTTTTCTATTGTTGGCTTCTAGAACTTCTCCCAATGTGTTTTTAATGTTTTCCTTATCATAAATAACATGAACATTTTTAAAGTTCCGATTGTAATTGGTCATTGTTACATAATGAAGCGGAATGGTTTTCATTGCTTCATCAGTAAAGTCCTCCTGGGTTAAAGCAATAGTTATTTCTCTACACCTATCTGTTCTGTAATTAAAGCAAATAACAACATCATTTTCTTTAATGGTGGCGATAGGGTTATTGTTTTCATCAACTTTAACAAGAGGTTTAATGAATTCATCTGTTAAACCGTTGTTGTATGATTGTTGAATTGAATTGACTAAATCAGTGCTTTTTTCACCCTTTCCTTCTACTAGTAAGTCATAAGCTAGTTTTATTCGTTCCCATCTGTTATCTCTATCCATTGCATAATATCGACCAATTACAGAAGCTAAAACACCTGAAGATTTTGCAAGGTTTTTTTCAAGGTTGTCAATATGACTTTTTCCGCTTTTAGGATCACAATCCCTTCCATCGGTAAAAGCGTGAACAAAAACATTGTTTACATTATTTTCGTTAGCCAGTTCACAAAGTTTGTATAAATGATTTTGGTGAGAATGAATTCCTCCATCAGATACAAGACCCATTAAGTGAACAGCAACATTATTAGCTTTTGCATGTTTAAAAGCATTTAGAATGGTTTCATTTTGAGCGATAGAGTTGTCGGAAATGGCATTGTTAATTTTAGAAAAATCTTGGTATACAATTCTTCCTGCACCAATATTTAAATGGCCAACTTCAGAATTTCCCATTTGCCCTTCGGGCAAACCAACATGCTCTCCGTAAGTTTTTAAAGTTGAGTTAGGATATTGTTTTAAGCAATTGTCAAAGAAAGGAGTTTTGGCATTGAATATGGCGTCTGATTTTGATTGATCTCCAAACCCCCATCCGTCTAAAATAATTAAAGCTACTTTTTTTGAATCCATGTAAAACTGTTTTTGGCGAAGATAATTCTTTTTCTCGTACATCATTTTAGTTTTGACTATTGAAGAGATTTTTTTTGTATTAAAAAAGTATGGTCATATGGATGCCATATCTTTATTTCCAATCTAGATTTATTGTAGTGTAGTTTTTCAGGCCTTGCTAATGTTGACTGTTTATGTGATTATATTCTATTGTGTAGAGATTGTGTAGTGATAAATTTTTTAATCAAGCAGTGTTCTAAGATTATTTTTGATTTTTTTAATACAAACAATTTGGATATGAAACATCTATTAATATCATTACTATTATTGCCTATAATAACTTGTGCTCAAACATTAGTTATTGATAACACCCCTCCAGGACCTAATGGAACGCGTAGTTTTGGATGGCTTAATACAGATGTGGCACAAAGTTTTAAGGTTCCTCCATGTCAGGAAGGAGATCTTAATCAAATCAACTTTTGGATGAGTACTAGTGCTACTTATTTTGCGCATTATGGAAGTGCTCCTCCTGCTCCAGCAGATATTCGTACCTCATTTAATACGACTTTGGTTGTTTATAGAGGAGATCAACCAACAGTTGGGACTATTGTTTCTGGCCCACAAAATATTACCGTTATACCAGGGCAAAACAATGTTATTTTAACGACCCCTTTCTCTGTAGTGTCTGGCGAAGAATATACTTTTTTAATAGAAATCCCAGTAGGTTTAACGGCTTACTCTAGCCGTTACCATGGAACTTGGACAGCCCCTAAAGTTGATCCTTATATTCCAGGTACACAGTATTCTGCAGGAGGGTTGGTTCCCTCTTCAGGAACTACTTATCATACCTATGATTTAGAATTTCAGGTTTTAGGAAATAATATGATATCAACTAATCAGGAGTTAAACTTTTTAGGAAATGATACTACTGTATGTTCAGATACTATTGTATTAGCCCCTGGGTACACTGGTAATTATTATTGGATGGGAAATATGGCAGCTAATCAAGACTCAATATTTAAGATAGATACTGCAGGAACTTATTGGTGCTTGATAGAAACTCAAGGAGTTAATCTCATTTCTAATGATGATTTTCAAACTGGAAATACGTTATTTTCTAGTGATTATAATTATTCAGGATTATTGGGAGCGGGAGATTATTTTATTACTTCCGATGCTAATACTATTAATGCTGGCTATCATGGTTTAGGAATAAATGGAGTTGGAAATTTCGCTGCTTTTCAAGGCCCTGGAGTAGCTGGCGAAGATGTTTGGTGTCAAACAGTAACGGTTTCTCCTAATCAGTCTTACGAATTTTCTTTTTGGACATCGGTTTTAGATAATGCTCAATCTTGGTTAGGGAATGTTCCAAGATTAGAAGTGTTTATTAATGGAGTATCAAATGGAACAATAGATGGAGCTCAAAATGAAAATAACACTTGGGAACATTATTTTAATACATGGAATTCTGCAGCAAACACATCTGCTACAATATGTATTAGAAATATTAATCCAAATTCTAAACCATTTGGTATTGATAGTCTTGTTTTTCAACAAGAACAACCTTATTGTTCCTTTATAACAGATACTATTGTGGTAGGAGTAAGAAATCTAGATGTTGATTTAGGTGCTGATACTACATTCTGTCAAGGATCATCGATTACTTTAGATGCAGAGAACCCTGGAACAACTTTTTTATGGAGTGATTCATCAATTAATCAGACACTTATTGTAGATACTACAGCTCAATATTATGTTACTGTAACGGATAATGGCTGTGCTGGTACAGATACTATTGAGGTGATCGTAATTCCAAACCCAACAGCAGATGATCCTGTGGATACAACTCTTTGTGGTGGTTATACTTTACCAGCTCTATCGGCAGGCAATAATTATTTTACTACAACAGGAGGAGTAGGGCCAATAGCAGCAGGAACAAACATAACAACAACACAATCAATTTTTGTTTATTCAGAAACTGGAACAATTCCCAATTGTACAGATGAGAATAGTTTTATTGTAACTATTGTTCCAAACCCAATAGCAGATGACCCTGTGGATACAGCTCTTTGTGATGGTTATATTTTGCCAGCTCTATCGATAGGCAATAATTATTTTACTACAACAGGAGGGATAGGACCAATAGCAGTAGGAACAAACATAACAACAACACAGTCAGTTTTTGTTTATTCAGAAACTGGAACAATTCCTAATTGTACAGATGAGAATAGTTTTATTGTAACTGTTAACCCTACTTCTATGGCTATTGATACTCAAACAACTACATGCAATAGCTTTGTTTGGATAGATGGAAACACTTATTCAGCTAATAATACTAGTGCAACATACGTTATTTCAGCTGGAGCATCTACAGGTTGTGATAGTGTAGTAGTACTTAATCTTACATATGAGGAATGTCCAGTTGATGTAGTGATACCTAATGTATTTACACCAAATGGAGATGGAAATAATGATGCGTTTGTAGTTGTGGGAACAAACTTAGAATCTGTTACAGGAGAGATATATAATAGGTGGGGGCATCAAATGTTTTCATGGAACAGTGTTTTAGGGAGTTGGGATGGTAGAACTATATCGGGTGCTGAGGCAGTTGAGGGAACTTATTTTTATATTGTTAAGTATAGTTATTACGATAAAGGGGTGTTGGTTGAAGCTGTAAAAAAAGGAAGTGTAGTTTTGTTTCGGTAAATAAAATGCCTTAAGTACTCTACTTAATTAAGGTTTTGTAGTGCTGAGAGATAAAAAATCTTCTATTTTTTATTAAAAATCAACAAAAAAATAAGGAAATAAAATTATATTAGGGCTTTAAAAGGTACTTGATATGTATAAGAATCTATTCTTATTTTTTTTGATTGCACTCACAATCTCTTCTAAATCTCAAAATATAGAAGAGAAGATTGATAGTCTATTTCAAGAGCTGTCTCAAATACCAGAATCAGACCTTCAAAAACAAACTTCTTTACATTTAGAAATTTGCAAATTCAGTTATCAAACTAAACCAGAATTATGTTTGGAGCATGGTCTTGTTGCTTTAAAAGTTTCAAAACTAATAGATGATAGAGTAAGTCAGTCAAGAGCTTTAGTGAGAATTGGTATGGCCTATGATAGATTAGGAGAAACACAATACGCTTTGTCTAACTTTTTTGAAGGGCTTTTTATATCCAGAGAGTTAGGTGATGAAAAGGTGATTGGTGATATTCTTAATGAGATAGGAGGTCTCTATCTCTCGCACAATGTTTTCGATAAAGCAGAAATTTATTACAAAGAAAGTCTTCAGATTAGAGAGCGATTAAAAGATAAAGAAGCGATAATGCAATCTAATGTAGGTTTGGCAGGAATTTATATGAATAATGAGCAGTATGATTTAGCCATGGAAGCGATAGAAAAGGCGATTGTATTTGCAGCTAAATTGGAGGATAAAAGCTTAATGTATTTTATGATAGACAATAAAGCAGAGATATATTCTGGTATGGGGGAAATCGATAAAGCAATACCATTATATGAAGAAGCTGTTTTCGGATTAAATAAGATTGGTAATGTTTATGGCGAAGCAGCTGTTTTAAAAGATTATTCGGCAAGCCTTTTGAAAGCTGAGCGATACAATGACTGTATCAATAATGCGAAAAAGGGGTTAAGTGTAACAAAAAAAATGTTATTTAAAATAGACTTTAATTTAATGTTGGCTAATTCTTATAAAGCGATTGGTGATGTTCAGAATTCTTTTGCCTATCAATCTACTTATATTCACTTATCAGATTCTATGCGTAAGGTAGAGGAAGAGGCAGATATCTCAAGGTTGGAAATTGTATATAAGGTAAAGCAAAAAGATGAGGCTATTCTATTAAAAGATAAGGCCCTTAGAGAGTTAGAGCAAAAGCAACATGTTAATAGGTTAATTTGGGGCTTGATAGGCCTTTCAATATTGTTGCTTTCTGCAATTGCATATATCATTAATTCTAGATTAAAAAATAGAATTAGAACTATGGATATGGAGATGGAAGATAAGGACAGAATAATTGCTGAGATTGCTTTAAAAGTTATCAATAAAGAGGATGTAATAGAATCTGTTTCTGACGAAAAATACCGATCAGGAGCTATTATCAACAAGGAAAAATTAGAAGAATATATTCTAACTAACCACAATCAATTTGTTACAGTGTTGTCTGATCAGTATCCAACATTATCATCAAAAGAGAAAAGAATATGTTCTCTAATAAAGCTTTAGCTTTCATCTAAAGAAATTGGAGTTATGATGAACTTGGCTCCTAGAAGTGTAGATACTTATCGACATAAAATTCGTAAAAAAATGGGAGTTTCCTCTAAGAACTCTTTGAGTGCAAAAATCGAATCTTTATAGTTTTAAGCCCTTATTTTCATTGAAAATTGACATTTCGTTGACATCGCATTAACACCATGTCAACATAAATTTTAGACATATACTATTGTACGCCAATAAATTTGGCAGTGTTATTTTTTAACACTTAAAATACAATAGTTATGAAGAATGAAATCAAAAATTTAATTCAATTTAAGAATACATTACTAATTGTGATGTTGCTACTTGTTTCTAGTGCTTTTGGTCAATGGACACAATTGGGGGGTGATATGTTGGGAGATGCGGCTGGTGACGATGTTGGCTACTCTGTAGGTTTGAGTGCTGATGGAAGTAGGGTGGCTGTTGGTGCTGTTGATGGCGCTTCTAACGGTTATGTTGATATTTATGAATGGAATACTGGTACTTTATCATGGGATAAAATGGGTCGTGTTGCAGGTGAAGCTAGTGGTGATGATTTTGGCTGGGCTGTTTCATTGAGTGATGATGGAAACACTCTTGCTGTAGGTGCAATAGGTAATGATGGGGGTGGTTCTGGTTCTGGACATGTCCGACTTTTTGAATGGAATGGAACTGTGTGGGCACAAAAAGGAACTGATGTGGATGGCGGTCTTGCTGGAGCTAAAATGGGATCTTCTGTTGCCATGAATTCAGATGGTAGCGTTTTTGTTGGAGGAGCTTACAATTATAAGGTAGGAACAGAAACTAGAGCTGGTAGAGGTAGGGTTTTTGAATGGGATTCTGGTACAGGAGATTGGGTGCAAAGAGGTGCTAGTCTTGAAGGATTAACAGGGGGGTATACTTATTTGGCATATGACTACCTTGGAATAGGGTCTAGTATAAATGATGCTGGAGATATCGTTGCTCTTGGAGCGATGAGACATGATACTCTTGGTGCTAATTCTGGAATAACCCGTGTCTTTAAGTGGGATGGTACATCATGGAATCCTTATGGATCAGCAATTGCTGGTGTAACTGGTGATTATTCAGGTCGTTCAGTTAGTCTAAGTTCTTCAGGTGATACTATTGCAATTGGAGGGTATCAGAATTATGCTATTGGCGGTGTTGTCAGGGTTTATTATTATAATGCTGGTGTATGGACGCAAGTTGGTGCAGATGTTACTGGGTTGGGATCTGGTGAATATTCTGGTTATTCTGTTGCATTAGCAGGTAATGGTACTAGATTTATTACTGGTGCTTATCAACATGATGATAGTGGCCTTCGTGATGCAGGAGAAACCAGAAGTTATGAGTGGGACGGTTCGGCATGGGTACAATACGGAGGAGATGTAAATGGAGGAGCTGCTTATGATTATGATGGAAAAGCAGTTGCAATAAGTTATGATGGAGAAGTAATGGCAACAGGTGGTAATGGGCATGATATACTTGCTAGTGGTAGTGCAGGGTCTCTTGGTGGAAGAGCTAGGGTGTTTGGGTATATAGTTGTTCTTCCTGTTGAATTGTTATCGTTTAATGCTATTCTAAAAGATAGTGAAGTAGATGTGTCTTGGGAAACAACAACAGAAATTAATAACGATTATTTTACGATTGAACGTTCTACAAATGGGGTTGAATGGGAAACATTGGAGAGTGTTAGTGGAGCAGGAAATTCAAATTCACACTTAGATTATCAAAGGTGGGACCATTCCCCATATTCAGATCTTTCCTATTATCGATTAAAACAAACCGATTTTGATGGAAGTACTTCGTATTCAAAAATAGTTTCCGTAAACAATTTTGGAAAACGTTCTCTCTCTATTTATCCTAATCCAGCTAAAGATGTCTTGACAGTTGCAAATGTTTCTGAGCAAATAACCGTTGACGATGTTCAATTGTTGAATGCATTAGGGCAAGAGATTCGTGTTCCATTTATCCAAAAAGAAAATGCTATAGAATTTAATGTGTCTGAGTTGGAAAAAGGCATTTACTTTTTAAAGTACTTAAACGCAGCTGTAGAGAATTACAAGTTTGTAGTTCAATAGCGAGATTAATAATACCAAATTAATTTCATAAAACGTTATATTTTGTGTATTTTTAAGGTATGGGAAAAGTATTTGAAATCACGATTAAAGAGAGTTTATCAGCGTTGAAATTGCAACGAAAAAGAGAAAAAAGTCAAAAGAAAAAGCT